>NZ_JBQKLQ010000003.1:0-303666 GCF_052116145.1 Fundicoccus sp. Sow4_F4
AATTTTGACTTGTATGAGAATTGAATGGTGAAAATTAGTTAGGGTGACTTGTTTTCACTCGAGTTTTTAATCTTACTGGTAAATCCAGCTTTAATGTGTCGACTCGACGCGTCAGTCGGCATAATAGATGGGGGAGACTGTCGACTCAACGCGTCAGTCGGCACATAAAAATCAGAATTTTGACTTGTATGAGAATTGAATGGTGAAAATTAGTTAGGGTGACTTGTTTTCACTCGAGTTTTTAATCTTACTGGTAAATCCAGCTTTAATGTGTCGACTCGACGCGCCAGTCGGCACAATAGAGGGGGGAGACTGTCGACTCGACGCGTCAGTCGGCACATTAAAATCAGGGTTTTGACTTGTATGGGAATTGAATGGTGAAACTTAGTTAGGGGGACTTGTTTTCACTCGAGCTTTTAATCTTGCTGGTAAATCCAGTTTCAATGTGTCGACTCGAGTAATGAGTCGATAGAATAGATGGGGGAAACTGTCGACTCGACGTATGAGTTGACACGTTAAGAGCGTTTTACTAAAACACAGAAAAAAGCCCGACCACCATAGGAAGGTGCCGGGCTTACAATGAGTCTTTATTTACTTAGAAACCGCCTGAACTGGTTCCGCCACCAGATCCACCTGATGAACCACCAGAGAAGCCACCACCGAAACCTCCTGTGTTCGAGCCACTGCTGCCTGAACTTTTAGGTGCAGCTGAAGCTACTGAGCTGCTGACTGAGTTACGCATCATTGAAGTCATAATATAAGGGTTGCTGTAAAAACCTCGACCTAAATGACCTGTTTCTAATTCCGCTTGCGAGAACTCGATGGCCATTGCTTCGGTTACTTTATCTGCCACACCTAAAGAAATCGCATAGACAAGGTAAGCTTCCCATAATGGAAGTGATGCAATTTCACGCATATTGAAGTTTCCGATATCGTTCAACATGTTCTTAAAGCCATCCCACATTTGACGCTGTTCATCTTCTTTTGCAGAACGAATCGGTCTAACAACATTAAGGATTACTAAGACAATCCCCCAGACCAAACTGATTACTGCCATTCCTAAGTAAGCCATCAACAGCGTGCCCATTTGGGATAAGACTGGCCATTGAAGTACCTCTACCGCAAAGATTAGGTAAACTAATACTAATGTCGTAATAATTGGTGCAAACAGACTAAGGACTGCTAATACCACACTGTTCAAGCGTGTCGATGAAGGTTGTTCTGAAATTAAAGGTCCTTGAATATGAGCATCTTGTGCGAATTGTGTCCATTTAGAATATTGTTTCTTCTGGAAGGACGTTGATTTTTTCGTTTTATCTTCCAGTTCTTCTAAGGATATTTGCTCTAAACCGTCTGGCAGAATATAATCTAAAGCGCGTTTTTCATGATAAAGCAATTTATCAACGCTGACTGGATTATCTTTACGTTTGACTAGAACCGTTGACTTCTCGCCACCAAAGCCTAATAAGCCTCGTTTTTCTTTTGGTATTTCTTCTAGTGATAAATACCCTTTACGCGCCAAGTCCATGACAGTAGCTGAGAAATCATCGGTTGTTGGATTCGAACGATAATAGGCTGTCGCCATCAAAGCCGGTGTAATATCTTCCGGCAGTTCATAGATATGTTTGGGTAACTTAACGGGGTTAGGGTTCAACTGTTTACGTTTAGTGAAATAATACCAAGTCCCGTACACACTGATTAAGATTGGTAACAGCATACCACCAATCAGAAAGAGTTGGTTTTTACGCTTATCTTTTTGGAACTGTTTTAAGTCTTTTTGTACTTGTGCCTCACTTGTGGAGATGATTTCTTCTTTCATAGGTTCATCCACAACATTCGGGTTGTTTGGTGTCATTGCTAGTGGAAAAATGGTTTGAACTTCTACAAATTGTGACGATGTACGATCAGGAATGGTAGCAGTGACAACGCTTTTTCCATCTTCTTCGGAAAGCTGTATATCTCCTTGTGCCGCACCGTAACCCCAAGCTCTGAAATCATCTGGGTTCTCCACGAGTTCTGGGAGCACTATTTTGACAGTGACGTCAGTAGTGTAGTCGTTGGTTCCGAAGCGGCGGTTTAAGTCGGCTGTGTCGGCGTAGTTGGTAACGAGGGCCGCAATTTCATATTCGTAAACGAAGTCTACGCTTTCGTTGCGGGCTCGGTTATACACTCTAAAATCGATTAAACCGGCATATTCGCGGTCGCTGACGTTATAAGTGCCTTGGCCTGCCGAGTCACCTTCTTCAAAATAAGTAATGTCGCCGTTGGCCTCGCGTACACCAATTCGATAGTTTTCGAGTTCATAGCCGTCGTAGTCCAATGTGAAGAGTGCACCGTTCATATAATCGACGTCATAGGTTTGAATATCCGTAAATTTAACGTTCCCGTTGGGGAGGATTTCCGCCACGATGTCTTGTTTAGGAATTGTAAAAGACACGTCCTGTGCGTTTGCTTGATTGGCGGGAATTAGCCACAGGGCCAATAGTGCGACAATAAGTGTCAGTATTCTTGTAAAGTGTGTCTGTGTTTGTTTCAATGGAGCCACCTGCTTTCTTTTGATTTGGGCTTTTTATTTTTTTACCAGAGGTCTTCGTAGGGTTCTGCTGTTTTCATTCGTTCGTCCAAATTTGTTTCTGCAACTTGGTGAGGGTTATCCGGGAAGTGGTTGATCGCGTTTGCTTGTGGCGGCTTCTTCTGTGGTGTTTGTTGAGTCGACACCAGATGACTCGCTTACTTTTGAAGTTTCAGATGATGCTACCTCTTCAGCTTCTTGTTTAGTTGAGTCTTCTGTTTCCTCGACTGAACAATCTAAGCCGTCTGGTAACATCAGGCGTACGGTTAACTGGTATCATCTTGCAAGGGATCGCCGTTTGCTTTCAGTGTTTCGATCACTGACACGTCTTCATAATTAGGGACAAAGTTTTCAAAATCATAATGAAGGATTAAGCCATACTCCGTGCCATAACCGATTATTTGAAGGTCAATCATTAGGGGCCCTTCTTCAGAATAAGCGTGATAATGATTCACCGCTCTTTGATCACCCGATTCGACCGGCTACCTTTCACCTGTTTCTAGATTGATGATTTCTATCTCTAAATTTAAGTCGTCTATGTTAAACGCCTTGCTTGTGCTTGATAATATGTCCTTTAGCATACTGCTCGTTTGATAAATCATATCGGTCAATTCAAAGTTCTTTGGGCCACATAATGAAGTCGGTCCTCAATTTTAGCTGAGTCATCTGGTGCCATTTGAATCGTTAAATGTTGTTCGGTTACTAGGTTAGCAAAACTCAAGGCTTCAGTCGTTTTCAAAGGTAAGAATGCAACAATCACCATCAACAAGATGAGTATTTGGGGCTTCATATCATTTTCTCCCACTTTCCTAGATGACAGTCGCATGCTTGGTGTGATAATAGGCTGCGGCATAGCTATTCTTGTTTAGTTCGGATGCTACTTCTTATTCAGTCTGCGTTCAGAAAAGTCATTAGGATTCTTCGGAAAAAAGCTGGCTGCCACTTGGATTGTCAGGGCCGTCTCGCTTGTCATCGCTTCAGAAGGGATGCCTACACGAATCATGTGACGATTCCCCTGTCTTTCAATGGTGACTTGTCCTTCTTCGCTTGTGTTGGTTAGTTGAGCTGAGATGGCTACTTCTTGCGTTTGAGCATCTTGTTGTGGCAAGGTGGGTAACAAGAGTGTGCCAGTGAAATCCGCCTCTTCTTGGATGATACTTGCGTCTGTTTGTAAGGTCGTCAATACAGCCACATCTTGATAAGTGGTCACAAAATTATCGATCACATACTCGAAAACAAAGGTGACTTTTTCATGTTGTGACTCGTAATTTAATTGCAGTCTTTGTTGGTCATCCGTAACTTTCGTGATCTGGTAACTTAAAGGCTCGTACTTATCGGTTAATCGTAACGCTTGCTTCGTTTGCGTTGTTGGGTCGATAAGGCTGACAGAAAGCTTCCTTACATCATAATCTAGTAGATGGAGCGTGTGGTGAAATGTCTTTGCATGGTAGGATGTATAAGTTAACCTATCCGATACTTTTGCACTGCCATCCTCTTGCAAATCAATCGTCAATTTCTGCTCATTTGTTATGTAGGCAATATCCAATGCACGCGCATGACGTGCCGTCGTAAAGAACATGACACTCCTGACAATGTTCGAAACAATTGCTTCTCTTTGTTCCATCAGTCTCCATCACCTCCTCAATAGTCTGTTGTAAAGTGTATAATTCTGTCTAATTCTTGTCCTGATGCGTCTTGAGCACATGCTTTATCTATATTTTACCAATTTTAATCAATTATTAACACTAAAGACCACTAAGAGACGACTTGACTTTTAGTGAGTGCCTTGTCGTGTGTCATTATTGACTCGTATGAGTGAGGTTGGGCACTTAAGGCGTTACTCGTTTTCTAAGCATAACGCCCAGTTAATTGGGAAAGAATCAGCTGTCAGCCACTGCTATTTCCGATGGTTTTTATGAAAGCTTTCTTTTTTTCAAACGTCGAGAGTTGGCGTAAGCACTCCTCTTGATGTTCGTTCTTTGTGGCAGACTGCCTTAGTTTAGGAAGCGTAGTAAAGTCTTTATATTGCTTGTTTATTTTCACCGATACTTGTCGTGTGTTGTCAGTATGCCTTAGACTTCTTTCTAAAATTGTTGCACTATGAACCATGACCTATAAACAACGTCCATCAATCCTCAAAACCGCTTATCCCCCCATCCAGCTCATCCCAAGCCAGAACGCTCTAACGTAACCCAACAACGCAAGCCAACAAAAAAAACGAGCAGATTCATCATCCACTCGCCCCTATTGACTAAATCCACTAAAATCTAAAAGCACATCTAGTATCGATTCACTTACCCTTCACCACGCCACTGACCACTAAGCCAGCATCATCTGCGCATGCCAGAAATTCTTTATGAACCTCCACTGTAACCATTGGCATTACTACCTGGATCGATTGCAGATAAAGTATTCGCAATCGACGTTCTCATCACACTACTAATCAGATGTGGTTGGGTAATCAGATGGCTATCCAAATTCAAACTCTGTAATTCCTCTTGACTATATTGTTGATTTAAAACTTCGAGTAAATCATCAATCACTCCAAGAGACACTGCATAGGCAAGGGACTCTTCCCAAGAAGCTAAACGAGCGACTTTTCGAACATCGATGTCTTGAATATCCGTCAACATTTTAGAGAAAGCCTGCCATTCTTGACGCGTGCGATCTTGCTCGGCAGTCACAATCGGACGTCGTCCCCTTAAGATATTCAACCAAATGCTGGCTGCCAGAGATAGTAGAAAGACGATAACCGATAGGGTAATCAAACCATTCGCTTTCACTTCCACTGCTACAAAGACACCTAACAAGCCCATCCCAAAAGAGATCAACAAAGACGCGATACTCCAGATTTGAGCTGCACTCGCTTCTGGTAACTTGCGACCACGGCGTTTCGTCCCATTCAACTCCGCATAGTCAGAAAACTTCTTCCAATTAACTTGTTGAGTCTTACGGAAATCTTTATCCTTCTTCGAGCGTTCCTCCATTTGTTCTAGAGTCACCCAATCCACAGTCTTATCGCCATGTGAGTCATCTGCCAATAACTGACGAGCGATATCATGCTTAGCCGCTAAGGCTTCCGCTTGGATGCCCGTCATTATATAATTTAATACTTGGCGTTCATGTAATAAAAGTGGCGCCATCCCACCAACAGTCACACCTAAAGCGGTTGGCGAATCTTTCGCATAGTCGCGCCCCATTGAAATCTTTATGGTCGAACTCTCACCATCACCGAAAACGCCACGTCGCTCTTTGCGAACTTCCGTTAACTCCACAAAGCCTTTACGAGCTAAATCCAGTAAAGTCGCAGTAAAGTCGTCCGCATTCGGCTTGCCACGAAAGACTGAAGTAGCCATAATCGCCGGCGTAATTCCCGCTTCAGGTAGAACATATAAATGCTCCGGTAATACTTGACGGTTAGGGTTCATCTTTTCGCGTGCTCGGAAATAATAACCGTAAGCTGCCAAGACACTCAATGGACCGAACACAATACTGCCCATCAACAACATCAAATGACGATTACGTTTTTGTTCAAATGCCGCCAATTCCGCATCCGCCAAAGACGTTTCGTCAGCAATGATTTCAGAACGCATACTTTTTTCAATCACATTCACATTATGTGGCGTTAAACTGACTGGGAAAATCGCATTCACTTCAACCGCTTGATTAGCCGGATTGTCATCGATCGTCAAATGAATCACACTACGATTATTTTCGACCGTCAAAAAGACCTCACTATTCGTCGCGCTATGTAACCACGCTTTGAAATTCTCTTGATTGTTCACGACACCTGGCAGGAATATTCTGGCAGTGACATCATGCGAGTAAGCAATTTTATCATTGACCAATTCATAGCTAAGATTCGCCGTATCCGCATAATTAGTCACCAGAAAATCCAACGTATATTCGAAAATAAAACGCATCTGCACACCTTCGAGTGGATAATGCGCACGAAAAGTTGTTCCGAAGCTTGTCTGTTCAGCCGAAAAAGTATTCGGCGACGCGCTGTAATTCTCGTTTAAATAGGTAATCTCGCCGTCTTTTTCAGTCTGCACGCCGACTCGATAATTGCGAATCGCATACCCCTCATGACTGAGATCAAACTGCACCTCATCTAACCGCTTAACGTCATAAATAAACGTGTTCACAAAACTAACCGCCCCGCTGGCTTCAACTTGCGCTACGACATCTTGCTCAGTAATCGCAAAACTCGCATCCTCTGCTTGAACACTCAAGGAAACGCCTGTCCCCAAGCAAACAAAGCCTATTAAACTCACTAGCATCAGCCAACGTAATAGTTGTTTCATGTACTCCACCTCTCACAAAATAGTACTCTCATCTTATCAGATTTACGCCCCAAATCATAGGACAGGCGGCCGTAAAAAAGATAAAAAATCACAGAAAACGTTCGTTTCCTGCGACTTATTTAACAATATGATGAATCACTGTCTGGCGTTCGCCATTAGCGTGATTGATTGGACTTGGTCTCAGCAACAAAGCCTCTGACGGCATCCACTATCACGGAATTCGTAATCGTCCCTTCGTGACGATAATAAATGATTTCCCAGGCCGGTGTGTAAATATTAAAATTGTCCGTCTCCAATGAGCGATAGTAACTCAAGTTAGCCGACACAATTTCGGAATCATTCGGCAAATAGGTTTCAATACGGCGCTCAAGAATATTAATCGCTTCTTGTGATGAAATTAAGGCTTTCGGCTCTTCCAGAACGGTATAGTCACTCTGGTATGTTTGCGTATAGCCAATCATATTGAAGTTATCATCAAAAATAACACGAATCTCACTACTGCCGTCGACAATCGGTGTCCCATCTGCAGCTGTCATTCGACAGAAAAGAATGCCTTCTTGATTGGAATACCAATAGTTGCCGTAGGCTTGGCCATTAATAAACATTGTTTCATCTAATAGATACTTCTCGCGGAATATCTGTGCATTTTCAGCGGATATTCCTTTGGTTGTTTCAGTAATTTCAAAATCCAAAGTCACTGGTTCGATAAAAGTGCTGGTTAAAAGACCTTCACGGTTGAGACTATAACGCTGGTTTTTCAATTGAGATTGTTGTTCACGCAAGTAATTATTCGGTTCTGTTTTAATCAATGGCAAGTATTCGGTGTCGCCACTTAAATCCGGACGAATAATTACCCCGCGGTTTCGCATATCTTGCACCACACTAACGGCAGACATATCCGTTGTTTTTTGTGACTGGATGGGGATTCGGTCAATCAATAAAAAGACTAGGTAGACGTTAAAAGCTAGGAAAAATACGACTAGCAACTTTTGAATTCGATTAAAATCCATCTGCCCCACCTCCTGGCTCTTTCAATAAAGCAGTCGAATGATGTGCCACTTTAACCAAATTATTCCATCTAGTTGAACGTGGACTGTAAGGCAAAAGTAACGCTTCCCCTTTACCAGGCGCAATCACATCCTGATTCAGTCCGGCATAAACAGGCGCTGACAGAGTGTCGCTATAAATCGCTTGTGACGTCATAAAGGTATAATCTGTCCCATCACCATTGCCACTTTCACTGTTGCCGTTTTGACTCGTTAATTCAGCCACCGTCCCATCACGGACTTGTTCGATTGAATAGTAATTATTATTGATATGGAACATCCATTTAGGTACTAATGTTACCGTCTTAAAGTTCTCCATATCACTTTGCCATTCATAACCTAAAACGATATTGGTAAAGTTAGCAAAGGATAAACCTTGTTCCGTTAACAATGCTTCGATTTGCGGACCAGACTCAATGTCATAAACTCGACTCAAGTCATGAATATGCGTCCCAATGGTGACTAAAGGCATTTGATAACGATAGACTTCAATGTGCGGATTCGTTCTCAGTGTCACTCGCGTTGCACCATATTCAGCTAAACTAGGTGCTGAATATATCGGCAAACCATTTAGAAAACGACGATACGTGACCGTATTATTATACTCAGAGTAAAGACGAATGTCGCTCGGCCAATATTCATAAGTTTGAATGTAAGAGAAACTAAAACGTACTTTTTCTTCTGGCAGAACAAATTCACGATTAATACTGTTTGATTCTTGATTTGAGGAAATCGAATGATTAATATTCATTACATTGGTCGCATCATTAATTTGGAGCGAGGTTAGCAATGTATAATAACTTCTGACCGAATTCGCATCCGGCTCAGAAATATCGTAATTATTATTGGGGAAAACATCATCTAAAAACAGACTATCCGGTAATTTATCGAGTGTATAAATTTGCGAAGACGCAATCGTCTCGTAAATTGGTAAGTAGACTGAGTTTACGCCTAATTCATAGTGAGCCACTGGCAACCACTGCTCATTACGCACCGCATCAACAATACTTAATATTTCTGCCGCTAATTCTGGCTCCTTGAACTTAGCCGTTAAATAAGAATAGTTACTGGTATCGACGAGATATACTGAATCGTCTCCATCTCTTGGTATCACAATTCGGTTCAATTCAAATTGAGTTGAAATTGTCTCAGGCATGCTGATAATTGATTTCAAGGACAGGACTGAAAACTTGGTTGGGTAAATCAGTTGTAAGTAATCATTATTGACGATTTCTTGGAACATGACAGGATTAGTTTCCACACTGTTAGACGCTACTTCTATGGCTTGATTACCTAGCAATTCCATAACGTTTTGTAAAGTGTCATAATTATTGACATCATATAAAGCTTCCGCTTCATTAACAATGAGTTTATAAGGTGTGATGATCTCATCCACTGTTGGATTCGCCAGTTCGTAATAATCATCGGCATCTTCAATTGGTTCACTCGTTGACGTCGTGATGACTGTCTCTCCTTCAAATTGGTTCAACCAACGGTTTAATAAACTAGTGTTGAACAATAAAAAATAGACTAACATCAAGTTAATGCCTAGTAAAATGACAACAATAATCGAGGTTATAGATAATTTTTTCATTCGAAATCATCCCACCCTTCGTCATCAAATTCAAAGACGGTAAATGGTAATTCAAAGCTAAAGGTTGAGCCTTTACCTTCTAGACTGTCGACCCAAATTCGGCCACCATGCATTTCAATTACCTCTTTAGAAATAGCCAAACCTAAACCGGTTCCTCCTTGTTCACGCGACCTCGCTTTATCCACGCGGTAAAAACGCTCGAACAAATGGGGTAAATCTTTTTGAGGAATCCCCAAACCTTGGTCAGTCACACTCATCACAACACTGTTTTGCGTATCGACTAATCTGACTGTAATCGTCCCACCATTTGGTGAATACTTAATCGCATTGTTCATCAAGTTATCAATCACTTGCGTCACACGGTCTTGGTCGATTTCAACATAAATATCACGGCTCGTTAATTCACGTTTAATTTTATATTTCTTAGAGGCGTCCCCGCTGGCTAAGGTAAATTCGAAACGATCCAGTATATGGTTTACAATCCGTTTGAAATCAATATATTCTTTATTCGTCGTTAATTGCCCACCATCCATTTTGGATAAGTCTAACAAGTTAGAAATCATACGGATCATCCGGTTACTTTCTGACTGGATGACTTCTAAAAATTGTGGCGCAATATTAGGGTCTTGCCAAGCACCATCTGCTAAAGCTTCCGAATAAGATTTAATTGACGTCAATGGCGTACGTAATTCATGCGAAACATTCGATACGAAGTCACGACGCTCTTGATCGGTTTTTTCTTGTTCAGTAACGTCGGTTAAAACGGCTACTAGCCCTGTCACAAAGCCGGTTTCACGGCGAATAACAGAAAACTCAACTTTTAAGATGGTATCGACTCCATCCTCAAAGCGGTTTATCATAATCTCCTTATCGCCGCCTAGTAAATTTTTCAAGTTATAGCGCTCTTCAATTTCCAGTAATTTAAGCAGTGAAGTACCGACCGCTTCTTCTTGTGGAATACCCAATAAGTAAAGCGCACGCTCATTAACAAGCAAAACATTGCCTCTTTGGTCAGTTCCAATAACCCCATCGGTCATATGACGCAAGACGCCATCTAAACGTTGGCGTTCAGATTCAGTTAATTCTTGCGCATCTTTAACTTTTATCGCCAAGTCGTTCAAGGTTAAGGCTAACTCGCCCAACTCATCTTGACCGTATATTTTGGCTGGGTAGTTATAAATCCCATCCGATATCCGAATGGCTTGTTGCCGCATGTCCTCAATCGGCCTAGTAAGGCCTGAAGACAGCACAATAGAGACAATAAAGGACCCAATAATTGCGAACACAGCCGCTCGTAAGAACAGTTCCATAACATAGTCTCTTTGCTCATAAACACGCATCATATCCGCTTCAACCGCTACCGCTCCCAGGAGTCGTGGCGTTTCTTCAAAAGACATAATCGGTTTATAAATATTATAATTACGTTGAGACGTCTCTTGGTTGAGGGTCTCGTTATCAAATGCTCGCTGATTAATCACCACATTCATCACAAATTCATCATTAGTACGCGTTCCGACGGCCCTTTGGGTAATGTCATTTGTCGCCAGTACATAATCTTGTGGGTTCACGATTTGTATTTTAGCTGGATAAGTAGAACTAAAAGAATCCAGCGCTTGATTTAAGCGCCGGTCCCTTTCCCCATCACTCTGGTCATCGCTAGATAAGATGGGGCTAATATTATTAATTAGAAAATCCACTTGTGTATTAATTTGATCTTTCAAAGTCGTGACCGATTGAGTCTCGAGTTGGTCGATAAAGAATACACCAATAAACTGAAATGAAATCGTCAGAATGAAGATGATTAACAGAGGTATTTTGATATAGATCGATTGGAAAATATTATATGATCGTTTCATCATACACTCCTATTATGTTTGATCTTGTTCTGGATTCTTCAAGAAGTAACCAACGCCGCGACGTGTCACAATGTACACTGGATGGCTCGGTTGGTCTTCAATTTTTTCACGTAGACGACGAATCGTTACGTCAACTGTTCGAACGTCACCGAAATAATCGTAACCCCAAACGGTTTCTAACAGGTGCTCACGCGTCATTACTTGGCCAATATGCTTAGCTAAGTAATGAATCAGTTCAAATTCACGGTGAGTCAATTCAACTTCTTCACCACGTTTTGATACCACATAGGCATCTTGGTGAACGATTAAATCGCCTACGACAATTTCGTTCGGCAACTCATCTTGGCTAGCATCGCGTAAAGCATTGCGACGTAAGTTAGCTTTCACACGTGCAACTAATTCACGGTTTGAAAATGGCTTCGTGACATAATCATCGGCACCTAATTCCAAGCCTAATACTTTATCAATTTCTGAATCTTTAGCTGTCAGCATAATAATCGGCACCGCACTCGTTTTACGGATTTCGCGACATACTTCTAGACCGTCCATCTTCGGTAACATTAAATCTAAAATCACTAGATTCGGTTGCACTTTCTCAAATTGTTCAATGGCTTCATCACCATCAAACGCTGTAGTTACTTCATAACCTTCATTCTTTAAATTGAAGACAATAATATCTGAAATCGGCTTTTCATCGTCAACGACTAAAATGTGTTTCATTATTAATTTCGCTCCTTTGTACTCTTTCGAGTCTTCTACTGCCTACGCGCTCACGGCGTAGGCATAACTAAATTCTTCTTAAAATCCAGGTAGCTAACAAGCTTTCCATCTCAAATTTGCCGGACACATTTCCGGCCATTTGCCGTTCTTTGATAGATTCTGTCGAACTTCCCGTTTGACGTGCGCGTACATGAGTACTGGCACTTTGGTTTACTGATTGGGGAGCAGTTTTCAAGCCTCTCGCTCGGCAACTGCAACATAAAAAAAGATGCGACACACATAAGTAAATAATTTATCTATATCATTCATATTATACCGTTTAGAAACCAATAGTCAAAATACTCACTCAATATTATGCTTTTCTTTAAATGATTGACTCACTCCTGGCAAAATAGTTCTTACCAAACTCTCGCGAACGTTTCCCTTTCCAGCTCGCTTCTAAAGAACCTAAGAGCCAGCAGCGTCGTTCGTCGGCCGACTCACGGCGATTAAAAGAGAGTGTCTTTAGTCGTCGTGAGGCGAACTGAACGGCACCTTTGGCTCTGGAGGGCTTGGTGAGCAAGAGTTAGGTGGCAGATGGCTCGCTTAGGTGGCCTATCCATTCCGCCTGTAGGTCCCGGCTAGAAAAGCTCGCTGACTAGCATCTAGCCGATTGGCCCGGTCGCTCTTCTCACACGTCCTCACCATCCTATAAAAACCAAAAATAGAGGTCCGGCCTAACCTAAACGGTTATGGTCCAGACCTCTGTCTACTATTCTTTTTAAATTGGCGCTAGAGGCCGGTCCATGACGCTCGACTTTCAAGCCTAGCAACAGCCAGCCGCTTCACACCAACTCATAAACCATTACATGCCGCTCTTAAGAGAAGACAATTACTGGCATACCCAATGTGACATGTTCAAACACTTGTGGCATTACACCTGGTGGCGTGTTGATACAGCCTAGAGAACCACTGGTTTTATAAACCTCTCCACCAAAGGCTGGTTGCCAATTGGCATCGTGAATCCCTTGACCCGTATCGTCAAAAGGAATCCAGAAAGAAACGGGTTGTACATAATCAACACCTGTATGAGCATTAAAGCCTTTTAAATCTGTATCTGTTTCTTTGTTCCAGACTGAATAGGCGCCTGCAACCGTAGAGGTACCTATTTGACCTGTAACGATTGGTGTTTCTATCACTCGTGCACCATCCACGTAAACATACATCATTTGGTTTGTCATATCGACTTCAACATAACTATTGCCGATATCACTTTCACCTTCTAAAGAGTTTGCATAACCCGTCCCTACAATAGCAGGTTCACGCGTTACATCGACTCCAGCATATAAATCGGCTGCAATGTTTTGTGTTTCAGTTTCGCGGTCAATCGACCAACCTAACGTTCCTGCAGGCACTTCAACCGTTCCTTGAAGGGTACTTGAGAACTGACGAACATCATCGAACGTCGCATACTTTTCATTTAAAGTACCGAGCCATTCGTAAATCATATTCTGATCGAAGACTACTTCGTTATTACTATCGAAATACATCCACTCCAAAACAGTTTCTTTCGCAATCACTTCTTCTTTTCCGGCAATCGTTAGCGTAATTTTCGTGTTCGATACTTGATCAATCTGATTCATTACCGACGTGATTTTCTCATCTTCAGTTGTTACTTCAGGTTGCAGATAGCTCTCGTTGATTTCAATAGTCGAAGACCCACTCTGAATACCCGACACAACTAACTCCTTAATCTTCTCGATATCTAACTGAGTACCGGTTTCCTCAGGTACCACGAAATAACCGCGTCCTTCACCGTAATCAATATAAGCATCTTGAGCAATAATTCGCCCTTCATTCGAGATTCCAACCTCAGCTAAAGCATTTTCAATTGCAAGATCATCAATACGAATGTGATTCATTAACACATTATCGTACTCAACCGAATCGAAGAAACCCGTCAACCAAAGCATCGGATCTTGATTATTATATGAAGCTTCCAAGAAAGCTTGCGTATTCACTTGAGCATTCAAATCAGCCATTGAAAACGTCCCTAATCCCTTACCGTTTTCTGTAATCGTTACAGTTTGTTGATTAATGTCTGCTTCAATCCGCTCTTGCGCCTCAGCCAAAGATAAATTACTAATATCAATATTCCCAAAACTCGTGTTCGCCTGAAACTTTTCAGCGTAAAAGCCGATACCAGCGCCATAACCGAGCCCAAGGACTACAATCGTTAAGAGCACAATAATTAGTGCTTTTTTCATATTTCCACCACCGTGTATTTTTTTCCTATTCAAATAAGCATTTTAGCATACAATTATGAAGAATCTATAAATATTCTATTAAGCTTTTCCCTTTGATAGAATATGCTTTTCAATCGCTTGAGCAACACCCGCATCCTCATTGGATCCAGTCACCACATCGGCAACCTCTTTAATGCGAGCGACGGCATTGCCCATGGCAACACCAAGGCCAGCCCATTGAATCATCTCTAAATCATTCAGCTGGTCTCCAATGGCCATCACATGCTCGGCTTCGATATCTAAACGCTTAGCTAAATTTTTCAAGCTCGACGCTTTCGATACGCCCTTCACTAGAAACTCTGCAATAATTGGTTGACTACGAACCGTCGAATAATGTTCAAACAACTCGCTTGGCAGACGATCCTTCAGTGCATCAAGAATCTCTGGTTCAGCTAAAACCATGGCTTTATTAAAGCTTTCGAAAGCTAAAAACTCATCGGCCGTGAAAGGTGTAATGGGTGTGCTCAACGCTTTTGAGTCACTAACGACAAGCTTGTTGGCTTCATATTGACTAACGAGCATCATGCCTTCTTGGTCAAAGGCAACTAATTGAGCCCCTTCTTCATCAAAAACACGTGCAAAATCCATTAAAACTTCACGCGCTTCTCTAGATAAAGTCACTTGGTCAACAATTTCAAGGTCGTGCAAGCGGTGAGTCACAGAACCGTTTTGAAGAATCAGAAAATCATCTTCGCCATCAAATGGTAACTGCGCCATAATCTCACGCACACCCGGTAACGTTCGACCGGTACAAATAACGACTTGAACACCTGCTTGAATCGCTTGGTGAATGGCGTCAATATTCGCTTGAGGTAATTGTTTATCATCCGTTAACAAGGTACCATCTAAATCAATGGCTACTAGCTTAATATCTTTATGCGTCATCTTGACCCACTTCCTTTCTTACCATTAATAAACCATCGCCTAAAGGTACTAAACATGAACGGTGGATGGGGTCATTTAAGACCGTATCCATTAATTCATTCAGCTTGCGGTGAATGGTTCTGACACGCTTTGGAATATTCTTTTCGTCTTCTAGAATTGTCCCCGCTTGGAAAACATCATCAATAATTAAGACGCCTCCTGTTTTTAAGACCCGTAGGCATTGTGGGTAAAACTCAATGTACTTCGCTTTGGCACTGTCCATGAAAATTAAATCGTATGCCGCCGCTTCTAATGTTGGTAACACATCCGCAGCGTCCCCTTCAATTAGTGTCACTCTTTCTTCTAAGCCCATACGCTTGAAGTTAGCTTTGGCTCGTTCATACATTTTGGCATAACGGTCAATCGTCGTTAAGTGGCCGTCTGTTTGTAAATGTTGCGCCATTAAACTGGCTGAAAAACCAATTGCCGTTCCGATTTCTAGAATATCTTTTGGTTCAACAGTGGCACAGAAAAAGTCAATAAACTTGGCTGTTTCGTGCGGAATGACTGGAATTCCCAATTCATTCGCATAGGCTTCAATTTCTCCCAAGACGCCTGGGAATTTCTGTTGACCATTTCGCATAAATTCGACTAATTCTGGCATCACGACTGGGCGATGCATCATTTCGTTTAACATGTTTTATATTCTCCTTCTTACTGTCGTTCCTTTTTTTGTTATCTGTTAGTGTGGTATTAAAAAAGTGAACATTAGAGACTGTCGTTTCTGATGTTCACTCTGCCTTGTTTATTTGATTGGGTACTGACTGATTGGGCTATTAATCTTCCTCATCTTCAATCAGATTTAATTGATCATACATGCTCATGTCTTCATCACTGAAGTCAAATTCCGTATGAAGCGCTCGTTCTTCGTCGTGAGCCACATGAATCCCACGTATTCGGCCGTTTTCGACATGGCTCGTCGTTAAGACATACTCTTGCGCTCGAACAGACACCTTCTCGTCATCGTCCGGCATATAGCCGATATGTTCGATGATCAGCCCTGCCATCGTATCGACTTCGTCTGATTCCAAATCGAGTTGAAAGTATTGATTAAACTTATCGATCGGTGTACCACCTTTAATGTAATAGTTATTGTCATCAATCTTACGAACCGAGCTAGATGAGTTCACATCCGTTTCATCTTCGATGTCTCCGACAATCTCTTCAATTAAGTCTTCTAAGGTTACAATTCCTTCTACACCACCATATTCATCGCGTAAGATCGCCATATGGGTTTGTTCTCGTTTAAATTCAACCAATAAGTCATCAATATAAATGGTTGAAGGAACAAATAAGGGTTCGCTTGAAATAGACAGTAAATCAATATTCTCGAAACCTTCTTCACGCGCAGCTTTCAATAAACTTTTGACATGGATGACGCTGATTACATTATCTTTGTCTTCACGGTAAATCGGTATTCTCGAGAATGGACTGGTTAGTAATTCGTGCATAATCTCATCGTAATTATCTTCGATATCGACCATTTGGGTATCAGTTCGCGGGACCATTACCTCACGAGCTAATTTAGAATCTAATGATAAGACCCCTTGTAACATTGAAAATTCTGCAACATCGATTGCGCCACTTTTACGTGTTTCTGCTAACAAGACTTTCATTTCATCACGTGTGAAACTTTCTTCTCTAGCGGTAAAGTCAATTGGCGTGATTTTTTTCAATAGACCAATCGAAAATGATAATAATTTGACGAATGGTCTGAATAGTTTTTGGACAATTTTAATGACCCCACTTGTTGCCATGGCAATTTCGTCAGGCATTTGTAGAGCCAATTGTTTTGGATAAAGTTCACCAAAGACGAGTGTCACATATGATAGAATAAGCGTTACGATTATAATCGCTGCTTGTTCTGCTCCGGGAAAGGTCGGTAACCAGTCTGCAATTAAACTTGCAAAACTTGCTGATGCAGAAGCACTCGATAGGAAACCCGCTAAGGTGATTGCTACTTGAATGGTTGACAAGAAGTCATCTGACTTTTCAAGTAGGTCTAAAACTCTTAAAGCTTTTTTGTTTCCTTCTTCAGCTAAGCCACGCATTTTAGATTGATTGACAGATACAAACGCTAATTCCGCTGATGCGAAAAAGGCGTTAATTAAGGTTAATATGAATATTATTAATAGTTGACCCAATAATGAATTCCCCGAGGAGTCCATGATATTTTTCTCTCCCTTGTGATAAAGTTATATTTTTAAAAAAAGTTACTACTTTAAATATAAAAAATATATTGACAAAAAGCAATAAGATTGTGCAATTTCTTTCAACTTATTCACTTTATTGACGATTCTTTAGCGTCTTAAGCGAATTTTACATTAAAAAACAATGAGAAAACATTGCTTCTGCGTTAATTCTTTGTTAAAATAAGAACGCTAGAAGAATAGATATTAAAGGAGCAGTTTCTTAAATGATTAATGAACTCTTGATCCATAAGAATCATTTAACATGCATCCCCGAGACCATGAATTGCGCAGATGCGGTCGCAATTCTCGAAAAAGAAGGAGCACGCTTGGCTCCAGTCCTTGATGGGAGCAACACATTATTTCGCGGTAATATTTACCGTTATCACATTTACCAATATAAATTTAACAATCCAGAGGCAGACTTAAATAAAATCCCGGTCACTCATTTCCTAAAGAACACTACTAAAATAGTGCATGATACCGATTCGATTTATGGTCTGTTTTTTGCAATGTCCGACTTACCTTATATAGCCGTGCTTAATGAGCAGAATACTTTCTTAGGAACCATTAGTCACAACGCTATGACACGTTACTTTGCTCAAGCATGGTCCATGCAAACAGCAGGTCATGTTATTAATGTTCGCACGATTGGTAAAAAAGGCGAGTACGAACGCCTACTCAAAATTATCCACCGCTACTCAGAGATTAATTCTTTGATGACCCTAGATGAAGCAGACACGAACACTTACGCTAGTATCAATTTCGTTTTACCAAACGACTTAGATCAAATCAAACTGAACGCTTTAGTGCGTGACTTAAATAAGCGCGGCTATCAAACACGTCACTACCGAGTGAAATAGACTATATAAGATACAGGCCTGATTAGGACTTGTCACGCCATGGTGTGGCAAGGATATGAACATCCTGCCGATTGTCAGTCAGCTAGTGCCATAATGACACAAATTTGAAGCTTTTGAGTGCTCACTTACTGATAGGTGAGCACTCAGAGGTTCATTTTGCTTTGAGGATGGCTAAAAGAACTTGTCATCACGCCACACGTTCCGAGTGAACGCTAAGAGAACCTGTCATCTAACGGTACGTTTTTTTAGAAAATAATCGCCATATTACGGGTGAAAAACACGATAACTTTATATTCTGGACGAAAAAATTGCCGCCAGGACATAAAGAGAATCGTGTTTTTTTCTTCTACTATTTATGCTTACAGAAATTTAATCACTTCTAGCGACGAAAGACGTCAAAGAATGGATTGCTCGCCTTTTCAGCACCTACTGTTGTCAATCCCCCATGGCCTGGAAATAGTTGATAAGCATCAGGTAATACTAAAATTTCACGCGCAATAGCGCCCATTAAGGTCGCATAATCCCCACCTGGTAAGTCTGTACGGCCAATTGAGCCTTGGAATACCGCATCTCCGACTACGACGATTTGAGCCTCCTCGAAAATATAAACCACATGACCTGGACTGTGCCCTGGAACATGTGCGACTTTGAAACTGAAGGGTCCAATAGTTTGTATGCCCATATCTTTATCCGTCCAAATATTTTCTGCTTCACGCATGCGCACCTCACCAAAAGGTTGGATTGCTGACAAGTTTTTCTCTGGATCTGCTAACCAAGTCGCTTCGTTCTCGTGTACGTATACTTCGATGTTAAATGCCTCACGCACTTCATCAAGCGCGCCGATATGATCTGAATGAGTGTGCGTCAACAGAATCGCTAAAGGCTCTAACCCTTGCTTGCGTATCCATGAAATCACGCGCTCTGCCTCATCACCTGGATCAAAAATCAATGCCTGATGGCTTTCTTGGTCCACTAGGACATAAGTATTTTCTTGAATCGGTCCTAAAGTCATTCCATAAATTTCTAACATAATCTACCTCCTTTCTTCTCAGACTTATGATCGTTCTATTGGCCAGTCTTCTATTCTATTATACTTGATTCCACATCCTTTTGGGCAAGTAAGTCGATGTGTCGGTGAAATTGAGACATCTAAACCCTCTATGATAGTACGCTGTTAGTCCACTTATAACCACGCGACCATCTTGCAAAAAAGAAAGGCGGTGTCACTTCACTACGTTCGTGACTATTTATATAAAAGCACTGGCTCTTTATAAAATCGTCGTGAACCGCAGGTGAATGACTCCGCTGGTATTGATGGTTAAATAGATGGCTCAAAATTATACGAGTTTGGGACTGAAAGGCTAACTGCACGCCATTCTGTAAGCACATGGCATTAGCCCTGTCACTTAAAAACCACGTGGGGTTAAACCCGCTAATTCAACGTCGCTAAAAAAACACGTGGGGTTAACCCTGGTAATTCAACGTCGCTAAAAAACCACGTGGGGTTAAACCCGCTAATTCAACGTCGCTGAAAAACCACGTGGGGTTAACCTTGCTAATTCAACCTCGCTAAAAAACCACGTGGGGTTAACTCTGCTAATTCAACGTCGCTAAAAAACCAGGTGGTGTTAACCCTGCCAATTCAATGTCGCTAAAAAACCACGTGGGGTTAAACCCGCTAATTCAACGTCGCTAAAAAATCACGTGGGGTTAAACCCGCCAATTCAACGTCGCTAAAAAAACACGTGGGGTTAACCCCGTTAATTCAATGTCGCTAAAAAACCACGTGGGGTTAACCCTGCTAATTCAACGTCGCTGAAAAACCACGTGGGGTTAAACCCGCCAACTCAACGTCGATAAAAAACCACGTGGGGTTAACCCTGCTAATTCAACGTCGCTAAAAAAACACGTGGGGTTAACCCTGCTAATTCAACGTCGCTAAAAAAACACGTGGGGTTAAACCTGCCAACTCAACGTCGATAAAAAACCACGTGGTGTTAACCCTGCTAATTCAACGTCGCTAAAAAAACACGTGGTGTTAACCCTGCCAATTCAACGTCGCTAAAAAAACACGTGGTATTAACCCCGCAAATCCAAGGTCGCTAAATAGCCATGTGGCGTTAACCCCATCAACCCAAGGTCGCCAAGCAAATGATTCCCAATGAAACATCGATAATCTTTGCGCTAAAAAAATAAGCGCCAAGCAGATTCTTTCGAACCGCTCGGCACTTACCTTCATAGTTAATCTGTAATAGCTTTATCGCTAGCTTAACTCACCAGTTAGCACCTACTCGCCAAAACCAAATACTGCTTAAGTTTCGTCAGTTAAATAAATACGTGGGACACGCCCACCGATGCCACATAGAATCTCGTAACCGATTGTATCAGTGACTTTAGCAAGATTCGACACATGGTTCTCCAGAGCGCCGTCTTGGCCTAATAAAGTAACTGTCGTACCAATTGGGTATTCAGCAGGTAAGTGAACCATTAATTGATCCATGTTGATTGTGCCGACAACCGGACAGGCTTGGCCGTCTACAAGGACAGGTGTGTCTTTAAAACGACGTAACCAACCATCAGCATAGCCGATTGGTACAGTGGCGATCCATTGGTCTTCATCTGCACAGTAGGTCGCACCATAGCTAATATGTTTGCCCGCTGGAACTTTCTTTACATGAACGATTTCAGAAACAATCGAAAGAACTGGTTTTAAACTCACTTTCGTTGCCGATGGCAACTGGTCTTTAGGATCCACACCATACATCGCAATACCATAGCGAACAATATCTGACTTAGGTTCACGTGGATACCATAAACCCATAGCTGAGTTCGCATAATGACGAACCTTCACGTTTTCCGGTACGGCCGCTGATAGCTTTAACCACTGTTCCCATTGATAATCGATATAGTCTTCTGGTCCGCCACCTGCTGTTGCAAAGTGAGTGAAGACGCCTTCCCAGTCCAACCAAGCTATCTCGCTGACTGCATCGGCAAAAGCTGTAATTTCCTCTACAGTCGTTAAGCCGATGCGCCCCATGCCTGTGTCTAATTTCAAATGGAAACGTAAGTTAGCATCGTCTAAAATTGACAGATGGTTAGTTTCTGCTAATTGTTGATAAGCCTTCTCGAAGAAATCCAAGCCACTGACTGTGACTGTTAAATTGTAGTAAATAATTTCTGCAATCCCACGTGGATCAGTTAAGCCCATCACTAAAATCGGGACAAAACGATGACCGTGTTGTCGTAATTCAATCGCTTCGTCTACCGTTGCAACAGCCAAGCCTTTGGCTCCTGCAGCTAAAGCCGCTTCAGCCACTTGCGGGGCCCCATGTCCGTAGCCATTAGCTTTAACAACTGCATAAAGTTTTTGGTCTTCGTCCATTAAATCTAACATAACACGCACATTGTGTTGAATCGCATTTAAATCGACAATCGCCTCGGTTGGACGATGTTCACTAGGTTCAAACATGAATTTATCTCCTCGTATTCTATTTCCATCTATTAATATGAATCTTTACTGTTATTCATTTTACAACTTCTAGTCAAATAAATAAAGCAGTCACTCGAGGTGACTGCTTTAATTGACGCTAAATTAATTATATTTGTTTTCGAAAAATTCTTGCAGAGCTGTTTCAATCGCTTCCTCTAGTAAGTCTACTATCACCGTCGCTGTTGCGTAATCTCGACTATGACTGATCGATAAGTGAACATTATCAACTAATGGTGCTGACACCAAGATAGGCGCCCCCATATCATTAGGTAGAATCGAGATATCTGTAAAACTGATACGGCCAATGCCGGTCCCCATCGCTTTACCGTAAGCTTCTTTGACGCTAAAACGGCCAGCGAGGAAACTCATGCGGCGCTCCTCACGGAAGGCCTCATACAATTTCAATTCAGCGGCTGTTAACACTTTTTCAGGAAAACGCGGTTGACGTTCAACGGCTTGTCGGATTCGATCGATTTCAATAATATCGGTACCTACGCGCATTTCACCGTCACCCTTTCAAATAATTAAAAATTAGTTGTCTTTATTTTTTTTGATTGAAAAACTTTTGTTTGTTTTGCTTGCAGTTTGTTTGCGGTTATCACGGTTTGGGCGATCACTGCTGCTTGCACGTTTATCGCGGTCTGGACGATCACGACGGTCACGGCGTTCGCTACTGCTTGCTCCTGTACGTCCTTCACGACTGCCGCGGCCATCACGACTTGAGCGTCCTTCACGGCTTCCACGACCTTCACGGTCGCCGTAACGTTTTCCACCACCGCCACCTGAGCGGTTGTTGCGTCCGCGTGAACGGTTATTACCTTGTTTGCCACCAGATCCTGGTAATGGTCGTTGTGGTGAGATTTGAACATTTACAGAAGAGTTGTCTGAGATGATTTCGCTTAATAAAGCAGAAACTAAGTCATTTACTTCGTAATGATTTAATAATAATTTAGCTGAGTTACGGAAGTTTTCGATATCTTCTGAAGCTAATTTATCATTTAATTGGTCGATTAATTGTTGTAGTTGTCCTTGACGCGCTTCTTTATCAGAAGGTGGCGCTAAAGGTTTCATTTGTTTAGTGGTCATTGTCTCAATTGAACGTAAGTAAGACATTTCGTTTGGTGTCACGAAAGTGACTGACATACCTTCTTTACCAGCACGACCCGTACGACCGATACGGTGAACATAGCTTTCTGGATCTTGAGTAATATCGTAGTTGTAAACGTGAGTCACGCCTGAAATATCTAATCCACGTGCAGCAACGTCAGTTGCTACTAAGATTTCAATTTCGCCACGACGGAAAGCGTTGATAACGCTCATACGTTTTTGTTGCGTGATGTCACCGTGAATTAATTCAGCGTTGAAACCACGTAACGATAAACCGTGTCCGACTTCGTCAACACGTTTTTTCGTACGACAGAACACAATTGATTGTGTTGGGTTTTGAACATCTAATAAACGTGTGAAGATGTCGAATTTCTCGTCATCACGACATTTAACAAAGTGTTGTTCAATTAAATCAGCTGTCATTTGTTTCGCTTCAACTTTAACATGCGTAGGCTCTTTTAAGAATTGTTTTCCTAAAGCTTTGATCGCCGGAGGCATTGTTGCAGAGAATAATAACGTTTGACGAGTGTCTGGTGTTTGTTCAACGATTGACTTGATGTCTTCGATGAAGCCCATGTTTAACATTTCGTCTGCTTCGTCTAATACTAATGTTTGTAATTGGTCTAATTTTAAGACTTTACGTTTAATTAAGTCTAATAGACGACCTGGCGTACCAACGATGATTTGTGGTTGGTTACGTTTGATACGTTCGATTTGTTTACCAATTGGTGAACCACCGTAAACAACGTAAACGCGAGCTCTTTGCTCTTTACCAATACGGAATAGCTCCTCTTGTACTTGAATGGCTAATTCACGAGTGGGTGCAATGACTAAACCTTGAATAGATTTTTCACTGTTATCGATTTTATTTAACATTGGCAAACCAAAAGCAGCAGTTTTACCTGTACCTGTTTGCGCTTGACCGATTAAATCTTTGCCCTCTAATGCAACAGGAACTGATTGTTGTTGGATCGGTGTTGGTTCCTCAAAGCCCATGTCTGTTAGGGATTTAAGTAAGTCTTTATTTATAGCTAATTCTGAAAATTTCAATATATTATTCTTCCTCTTCTGTGTTTTCTTTGATTTACGACAATAAAAGTTATTAGAAGTGTGATTCAGTCCGACTATATCTCTCACAAGGAGAGTGATGCATCAACTCGATGCTTACGGTTATGACAAAAGTCATAACTGACGTGTACTAGATGCTGCCTCAATCTCCGCGCTTCTAATACAAATATTCAACCCACTTAATGCAAAATATGATTGATAAACAATCTGCAGGGTCTTTCGCTCTCAACGAAAAAACCGCGATGACAAAGGACTACTAAGCCAAGGCTTTGTAGAGCGTCATGCGGTCAAGGTGCAATTTTAATAATTGGATGACTAAATGATACTTTGTTAACTTCTATAATAGTGTAACATGTTTGAATACTTCCATCAAACATAGAACTGTATCTTAACAATTATTTAGTCACTTGTCCAGTCAAAGCTGTAACAACTTGTAATAGATTAACGCCGAAGCTTGATTTCACAAGTAAAACATCGGTAGGACGGGTATCTTCTTCTAATGCTTGAATCAACTCTTCGTGTCTACTTTCGATATAAACGAGTTGGTCTAGCGTAAATTTAGATTGTAACTCTTCATATAGGTAAGCCATTTGAGGGCCAAACAAGTATACTTTATCGATGGCTTCTGGATGAATTGAGCTGCTGAGTTCACGGTGAAACTGCTCGCTATCATTACCCAACTCACGGATATCTCCTAAAACAGCCACTTTACGTTCGACCCCTTCTAACGTAATATTTGATAAAGTAGTTAAAATCGCATGCATCGACGTTGGGCTCGCATTGTAAGCATCATTTAGTAAACGTGCCCCTTGATGGGTTTTCAACCATTGTAGGCGGTTGGCTGTTAATTTAAATTGAGCCAATTGGAAAATTGCTTGTTCACTTGGCACATCTAATACTTCTGCAATACTTAAAGCAATCAGCGCGTTTGATACATTATAAGCGCCAATCACTGGTATCATGCTGATGACATTCTCGTCAATATTGGTTTTGAAATAGGTTTTATCCGGTTCTTCAACCAAGTTATAAGCAAAAACATCCGCATGCTCATCGAAACCAAAGCTGCGCATATAAATTGGAAACTCAATCTCTGGCATTTCTGTTTCAATCAAGGCTTCATTGGCTGGATAAATAAAGATGCCATTCTCCTTCAAACCATTTAAAATTTCTAGCTTTGCTCGCGCAATCCCTGCACGACTGCCTAAAAACTCAAGATGGCTTTCTCCAATTAAAGTCACGACTGCGATATCTGGCTTAGCAATCTTGGATAATAATTCAATCTCACCGAAAGCGCTCATTCCCATTTCAACCACACACACTTGTGTGTCTTCAGGCATATGTAATAAAGTATAGGGCAAGCCAATCTCGTTATTATAATTACCTTCTGTTTTATGGACGATGTATTTGGCTTTCAAGGTTGAAGCCGTCATATCTTTGGTTGTCGTTTTACCGTTACTGCCAGTAATCCCAATCACTACTGGATTAATTAGCTTGCGATAATAAGCGGCTAATTTTTGGAAAGCTTCCAATGTATCATCAACAAATACGACTGCTAATTGATCGGAAGGTGCCTCTGCTTGGTCGCCTGACCATAATGTCGCTACTGCTCCATTATCAATCGCTTGTTGAATATAACTGTGGCCGTCTGTCGTTCCGCCAACTAAGGGGATAAATAAGCCTCCTGGCTTAATACGACGCGCATCAAATTCAACATTTTCAACTGAAATCGATCGGTCCTTAGCTGTATAATCGATTGCTTGAACCTGTTTCACAACATCCATTAACTTAATAGCTTTCATTCGTTTTCCCACCTAATATCTTTCATTCATTCTATTATTCGCCCATTAAACAGCCCTCTCACTACAATGGCAAAATAGGGTACGTTCCACTGTGAGGCTATTTTCCCTGTTTTTTCTTTAATTATCTTAGGGCTTTCTTGGCATTGTAGCGACGCAGTGCTAATTGTAATAATTCTTCAATTAAATCGCGGGCTTCTAGGCCAGTTGCTTGCCACAAGCTTGGATACATACTGTATGGTGTAAAACCTGGCATAGTATTGATTTCATTAATATAGACGTCGTAGCTGCTTGTGACAAAGAAATCCACACGTGACAAGCCGCTGCCGTCAATTGCACGGTAAGCTTGAAGCGCATACTCTTGAATCTTCTCAGAAACAGCTTCTGGTAAGTCAGCAGGTATCTGCTTATGAACACTGTTGTTGACATATTTTTCGTTGTAATCGTAAAAATCCACTTCTTTGAGTAATTTGCCGACTAAACTGACATGCGCGTCATCATTCCCCAGAACTGCGACTTCACACTCATCGGCTGAAATCCCTTGTTCCACTAAAATCCGGCGGTCAAAACGAAGAGCTGTTTCGATGGCTGCCGCCAATTGCTCACGGTCATGTACTTTATTAATGCCAACACTTGAGCCCATATTAGCGGGTTTGACAAATAATGGATATAACAAGCTGCCTTCACATTTCTGAATCCATTCCTCAGAACTTTCGCGCCACTCTCTTTGATCGAAAGCCACATAAGGCACTTGTGGAATATTGCTGTTGTCAAATAAACGTTTGCTAATAATTTTATCCATACCATTGGCACTCGCCGTAACGCCCGCTCCTACATAAGGAACGTCTAGCACTTCAAGGAAGCCTTGAATCGTGCCATCTTCACCATTTGGACCGTGTAAAATTGGAAAAACGATTGTCTCTTCGTCCTCAACTTTGATAGCGCCCGGGTTAATCACGACGCCACGTGATGTCTCATCAGATGATTGAGCCCAATAGGCCGTCTCGCTTGCTTGAAGCGTCAATTGTTCCACGCTGTCGCTTGGCTGTTCAAGCAAAGGTGCTTTTAGCCATTGCCCTTCTTTTGTAATATAAATCGGCTGTACTTGATAATACTTGTACATAATTGCCTGGCAAATATTGTGAGCAGAAATAATTGAAATTTCGTGCTCGGCACTTTGCCCTCCGTATAATAGCGTGATTTTCATTCTTTAATCCTCCCAATTCTAACTTTCCAAGTCAACATGCAACTCTAACGTCCACTCTTTACTCTGTGTGTCATAAACTAAGCTGCCGACTGCCTCGTTCAAGACTTGATTTTGTGACAAAAGAGTTAATTCATCTTCAATAATCATTAATGGAATTCGCCAGCTGTTTTCTCTTTGTTCAGCTTGCGAATAATTTATTTTAATACCACTCGCAAATAGAGGACTCAACTGCTCCACTACCTCCATCGGCAAACTCGCGACAACTTCTTTACGTCCAAAAAAGCGCGACTTTCTTTCATTCATAAGCTCAGTCGTCTCCTCTTGAATCACTCGTTGAAAACGAGGATAGAAATGAGTAACGTGTCGATAATACATCTTATTTAAACCATTTGGCAAGGTTAGAAAGACATAGTTATTCTGTAACTTATAGAAGAATGCTGATCTCAGCGTCTTATGCGCATGAAACAAATACAACAGCTCAGAAATTTCCGTTGGCGATAATTGATGCATCAACTCGATACTCTCAAAATCAACCCAATTGGACATCCGAATATTCTCCTTACGACAAATTTCCATATAATCGTAAACTTCCGTCTGGCCACGTAAAATTTTAAAGTTCGTCTGCGCATCATAACGGCCAAACTCCGGCGGCGTTTCACCTAAAATCAAATGGGTCGGCATGTACTGCTCATTAAAATCCGAACTCCGTAAAGAAATTGCACGCGTCATAATATGGTTCGTTACCGAATCGTAATGCACATACAAGTTAATTCGACTCATTTCTTTCCTCCTTCCTCTTTCACTCTGGATACAATAGGGCCTTAAGCCAGCTGGCAGTTTGAAACCAGCTTTTCTATCGCTACTTGGTAAATACTAATGCTTTCTTTTATAAAGCTTGGCGTGTAGCTATCTGGCTTTGAGCACGTCTGACGCCCCGCAAAAATCGAGCGACGCTTCCTTTATGAGTCCCCCATAAAAAAAAGCGTCATTTTTGTGAGTCATGATTCCCATAAAAAGCTCAAATTATCATTAGCCCTCATTTTACTCTTTTTAAAGACTAATTTAAAGACCTTGTCTACGGAAATATATTACAGTTCAACGACAGTGTAAACGCCCATCAATACTATTATATAGGAAGCTAGGTCCTTTGTGGGGAATATCGCCATAATGTCATGATAACGTCATTTATGCGCGTGTGGGCGGCAGGTCGAGGAGGCAACGAGGTAAATTTCCTTGCGTCATACACAAACCTAAACCAGCTTTCTTGCGTCTTTTGCTACCAGCAATTAATTTCACTCTAAATGTGTAACCTCTCCTTCTTCCCCCAAAGAAAACCCGCAGTGTTACTCGCCCAGGCTCACGTCGATAGAAGCTAGCTGCTGCCCTTGTAAAATCGTCAAACCCATCGTGGCTGACGTTTTTTCTTTTAGCCTTTTACACTGCTTACTTTGGTGGCCGTCAAACAGCCCCAAGCAAACCAAAAAAAGCCCCAACCCGCTCACTTTCCACGGACTGGCGCCTTCTAATTCATTACAGATATAATCCTTTTGACGTCCCATTCAAATCGAGAAACAATCCAAGCTTAGAATTGAACTTGTGGTGCTTGACGAGCAGCATCTGGTGTTTCCAAATAAGGTTTAACTGTAAAACCATGAACACCCGCCACAATATTTGTAGGAACAGTTTGCACACGTTCATTGTATTGCTGAATACTTGAGTTATACAATTGACGCGACGTTGCAATTTTGTTCTCTGTATCTTCCAAAGTTCTTTGAAGTTCTTGGAAGTTTGTGTTGGCCTTCAAATCTGGATACGCCTCAGCAACCGCTAGTAAACGTGAAAGAGCACCCGATAACTCATTTGACATGGCATTCTTTTGCTCAGGAGAAGCGTCAGACGGCAGGTTCACAATTTGTTGACGAGCAGTGACAACAGCTTCAAGAGTTTCACGTTCATGGCTTGCATAACCTTTGACCGTTTCCACGATATTAGGAATCAAGTCATTACGTCTTTGTAGTTGAACGTCGATTTGACTAAAGCTACCTTCTGCCCAAGTACGAAGTTTTACAAGACTATTATAAATTGAAATCCATGCAAAAGCTAAAATCAACAGGACTCCGAGTCCAATTAGTGCGATCATCATGATGTTTTCCACCTTTCTTACTTACCTTGTTAATTCAAGTATAATCGATTCTAAAGATAATGTGAAATATTAAGCCAAATTAAACTTCAGCCTGAGCTAAAAGACGCCTCACCAACCGTTGCGCCTGACCTTGAATCTTAAAAGTAGAATTATTCTGATAAATCGCACCGCCCACTAACATCCCATGACCATGTAAACTAGCCCACTCACCATAACGCGGCGAAATCAGATTCAGCGACTCAAAATTCACACTCAAACCACCCGCAGAATCGACTTGCACCAAACGCTGATCGACTAAACGCTCCAGCAAATCATAGCCCTCAAGATCGCGCATCGCCAAATCCATGCCCGTCGCATTCACCACCCAATCAACCACCACATCCGCGTCACCCTCACCCAGCCCGAGGACAAAATAAGGCTCTACCCCCTCTGGCGTCAACTCACTTGGCCTTTGACATGCTTCAATGATTGACACATCCCATAAGATAGTAATCTCTTTATTTCTCACGCCCTCTAATAATTCAACCGCTGAAGCATGCGGCATCGGATTACGAAAAGCAACCAATAACTTATCATAGCGTTCATTAAATTGCTGGCGGTCACTTTCATTCATCGCCGCCCAACCTTCCGTTAGAATAATCGACGCTTGCAACATCACCTGTTGCATCAAACTCACTAGATCTGGATTATGGTAGGAAACTAACACCCCTTCGATTCCTCGTCGAAAAAATGTCTCTATAAAATAAGTCAGATCAATCCCCAATTGTGCCAACTCCGCCTTCAATAAGGTTTCGAAGTTCTCAAAACTAAACCGTCCCTCTTGCTGCTTGATAGATACTCGCACATTCTCTTCCGTTAAAATCTTACATTGATAAGGCGAGTCCGCTTGTCCCCGCACGCTCGGAAAATAATTTGAACGCGAAAACAGCTTCAGTTCGCGAATCCCCAATTCATCATATAGGTATTTGTAAACGTCCAAAGCCGACAAGCCTGTCCCAATCACCGCCACCGAGTCGCCCGGCTTCGGCCCTTCCTTCAAGGCTGCTAGAGGATAGGGCTCATGAATATAATGTGGCTGACCTTTTAAGTCATAATAATCAGCTGCCGGCAATTCGCCGCAACACAAATGCAGGCGGTCAAAAAGCAAATCCTCAGCCCGAACGTCTTCAAGCCCATCGGCATCAGCCGACAACTGAAGCTGCCATTGGCGACTAGCCGGCAACCATTTGACAGCCGTCACTTTCGTCTCGATGACGCTTGCTCCTAACTCACTGACTAATGCTTGCGTGCGAGCATTCAAATAATCGCCAAATAATTTGCGACTGGTAAACTCCGGTACTTCCAGACCTTCTATCTTTAACCAATTAACGAAATCCTCTTCGTCTTCAAAATCATAACTAATCGTATGACTCCGCGAATTATTCAAAGCGTGTACCGACTGCTCGCGAAAGGGCTTGCCTCGCCCAAAACTTTCAGACGAGTCGAAACATACCAATTCCACTTCAGCCGCCGGATAATGCGGCAACTCCTTGGCATACGCCAATAAGACACCTGCTCCACTGACGCCCATCCCAATCACCGCTATTTTTTCCTTCATACGAAAACCCCTTTATCTAGCCAACTATTTGACTTAGCTATTTTGTCCAATGAATTATGATTCTTTGTCTTTTATAAACTGTCCCCTTATTTTACCACGTTCTGTCTGAATCTGTTTCCCCCAAAAGATTATTATTTCGAATTCATTGGATTTATTTGTTGACACTGTCATGCATTAGCGTTATCATTATAATGTTCGTTTGAATGATAAATTTAACACCTACACATAAAAAACTTTAACGGAGGAATTACTATGACATTGAATCCATTGACTCAAGCAAAAACCAATCTAATCACCAGCGCCATCCAAATTAACGCTCTCGACTCAGCCAACTTAGCTGCTTACTACGAGCAAGTGATCGGCCTAACACCGATTGAAACTAAAGAAGGCTACTACGCACTGGGAACGCCAGACCAAAAGGTCCTATTAGAAATCTTCCAAACATCAAGTCGCGAAGAAATCAAAGCAACCGGTCTTTACCACATGGCCTTTCTATTACCCACGATGGCTGACTTAGGAACAATCCTCATGCACTTTGTGAAAAATGAAGTACCATTAACTGGCGCGTCAAACCATGGCTACAGTAATGCCCTTTACATGGACGATCCAGAAGGCAACGGCATCGAAATCTACGTCGATAAAGACACAAGTGAATGGGACATCCACGAAGACGGCCACATCGCAGGCATCGTCGAACAAATGGACGTCGAAGCAGTCGTTAAAAATGCCCGCCCAGAATTTGACGGCATGCCAAATGGCACAACCATGGGCCACATCCACTTACACGTAGGTGACATCGACGCGTCACGCGACTTTTTCCTTGACGTTCTGGGCCTAGGTTTCAAATTCCCAATGGGACAAGCCATCTTCATGGCATCCGGCGACTACCACCACCACCTAGGCGCCAACCTATGGAAAGGCCGCAACCTACCAGGACCAGCCAGCCTGGACCAACAAGGCCTCCGCGCCTCAATCTGGCAAGGTAACCAAGCAGACTACGACTACGTAATCGAACGCTTAGACGCCAACAACATCGCCTACGACAACTCAGGCACCGAACTAACATTCAAAGACAACTCTGGTTTAACCACCATCGTTCGTTTAACAAAATAGAACCTCATCCCACACGCATTTAGCCGACCCTGTCCTTGACAAGGCCGGCTGACTGCCTTTATTTAGAAGGAGTCCATATGACACACATTAGAAGAAGACTGCTCAGCCTAGTACTACTTTCTTTTCTACCCATTACCCACGTCTTTGCGCAAACGAGCGTTCCCTTCGCACACGCTAGTACGGTGCTAGACTTAAGCGCAGAAGAACACGCCCAAAGACAGGCACAAGAAACTGCCCTCACACCTGTAGGCTACCAACTCAATGCGATGAAACCGAGTATTCTGGCAGATTTTTATATCCATTTACTTGGGATGCACTTAGTTGAAGCCGACGAGGCAGCTGACTATTATGCTTTAGGTAACGCAGCCGGCGAGATTCTCTTAGAAATTTCCCCAGCTACCGCCCCAAAAACTAGCCAGACAAGTGGCTTATATCATGGGGCTTTCTTATTCGATTCCGAAGTCGAGTTCGGCACGACCCTGGCCCACCTACTTGAAAACAAAGCCCCCATGCATGGCTATTCCGATCATGGTTTCAGTAAGGCCGCCTATCTAGGTGACATTGAAGGCAATAGTATTGAAATTTACCTAGACACGCCGACCGGCTCGTGGCAAATCGATGAATTTGGCTACACGCAAGGTGGCAATGAGGCCTTAGATATCACGCCCTATCTGCTTCAAAGAAGCCAGGACGTTACCGGCTTTGGTGAAGGCGTTAGGATGGGACATTTCCATTTGAGCGTCAATAACATTGAGGAGTCGGAATGGTTTTACGGCGAAGTTTTAGGCTTAGCTCAAAGCTCAGCTCCAACGAGCGATACTGCCTTCTTTGCGACGGGCGATTACCATCACTACCTGGGGACCAATAGTTGGACAAGCGAACATGCTCCTGCTCCAAGCGCTGGCCTTCAAGGTTTACGCGCTACCATTTGGCAAGCAAGCTCATCTGACGATATCGCTTATATTATGGAACAACTTGACGCTGGCGATATTAGTTATGAAGAAAATGATCAGGAATTAAGTCTACTGGATAATTCGGGCTTATCAGTCATTATCCGCAAGTAACTAACGCACGCTTTTAAGACCGCCATGGCGGTCTTTTTCCTATTTTGTCCAGTAGATTTTGCGTAAGAAAAAGGTTAGGATAGAAGAGGAGGTGGGCAATGAAACGATTATTGATAGGACTCATGTTGTGGCTCGTGTGGCCGTTAGGGATTGGCTTGGCCGAAGACGTACCGTCGTCGTCATACGAGTGGCAAGCAGAAGCTTTTGACATGGCTGCTTTGTTTGAAGTTGACTTGGTCAAAGTTGTCGATGGGGATACCGCTTATTTCTTGACGGAAGATTCGCGTGAGGTCAAGGCGCGCTTTCTATTAATCGATACGCCTGAATTACGACACCCTAAAACGGGCAAGCAACCTTTATCCGACGAAGCAAAGGCACGCGTTAGCGAATTGTTGGAGGATGCCGATCAGATTTACTTGGAATACGATATCGGTTCGCGTTTAGACAAATACCAGCGCGATCTAGTTTACGTTTGGGCGGATGATGTCTTAGTGCAGGAAGTGCTGGCCGCTGAAGGCTTGGCCGATGTCACTTACATTTACCCACCCAACACACGCTACTTGGAATTCTTGGATGAAGCTAAAGACTTTGCCCAAGTCGAACGCCAAGGTTTGTGGGGCTTGCCGAGTGCTTTTGAATCCTTGGATGACGGCGATTCGGCGAATGCGGTGGCCAACCAGTTTGAAGGCGGCGGCGATAATTCAACTTCTAGCGATTCAGCTGATTATCAAACTGTTTATATCGCGCCCTTGTCCGGCACCAAATACCATTTGGATGAACGTTGTCGCGGCTTGAAGAAGGCTGCCTCGGTGGAAGCTTTAACTTTAGAAGAGGCAATGGCTCAAGGTTATGATCTATGTGGTTATGAGAAATAAAAGTATACTTGTCGCCCGATCTATCTTTTGATGGATCGGAGGCTTTTTTTTTTTGGGGGGGAATTGTCCACTCGGGATTTGAGTGGGACAATTAAAACTTTAACGTGACCACTCAGATGGCGAGTGGGACAATTCGAATGACTTTGGAAGGTATTTGGGCGATTTCAGCCCTTTTATGCTCAAGTAGATCTTTGATTTTACACGCTATAGGTGATGTTTAGGTTTTAATTGTCCCACTCGGGATTTGAGCGGGACAATTAAAACTTTAACGTGACCACTCAGATGGCGAGTGGCCAATTAGAATGAATTTAGAGAGAATTTAGGTGATTTCAGCCCTTTTATGCTCAAGTAGACCATTGATTTTACACGCTATAGGTGATGTTTAGGTTTTAATTGTCCCACTCGGGATTTGAGTGGGACAATTAAAACTTTAACGTGACCACTCAGATGGCGAGTGGGACAATTAGAATGAATTTGGAAGGTATTTGGGTGATTTCAGCCCTTTTATGCTCAAGTAAATCTTTGATTTTACACGCTATAGGTGATGTTTAGGTTTTAATTGTCCCACTCGGGATTTGAGTGGGACAATTAAAACTTTAACATGACCACTCAGATGGCGAGTGGGACAATTCGAATGAGTTTAGAGGGGAATGACCGAAAAGATAAAGGTGTCACTCCATTGCATTCCGTGACGATTTTATAAAAGCAGTGGTTCATGAACGGGCGCCTAGCAAACACTAGCCCTCCCGCTCTCTGGGTTCGGTAGCTTTTTAGAAGAAAGTATTCCCGTACGAGAAGCTTTTCTGGCGGAGTGCATAAGGCAAGAATGAAAAGACCACCCTCTAGGCTTGTTTATCACAAGCTTGAGGGTGGCTTATTTTTGCTCAATTATTTAGGTACAAAGCGGTTTTGGTAGGTGCTTGGGTCCATGTGGACAAAGAAGTCGCGTTTGACTTCTAGAAAGCGTTCGAAGTCGGTTAACATTTGGAACAGTAAGGCGCGAGTTTCAAATTCTTCGCGCGTTGTGGGTAATTGAGAATCTCGGAAAACGCGGTAGAGTTGAGATATGTTGTCCAACAGAGCCGTGCCGGTGTTGAGTTCGTTGAATTCGTCAGCGGTTAGATGGAATAATTGCGACATCATGTTGTTGGATTCAGTCGCCAGGTGCAGGTCTGGTAGGTTAACCGTCATGTGTTGCATGATGTGGACTTGGTCGCGACGCATATTGATGTAATTCAGAAAATAGTCTGAATTTCTAAACAATTGATTATCGTATTCCGTCAAAGCGATTTCTTTCATTTGGTCCAATAAGTGATTCAGCCAACGGCAGCCTTGGTGGATTTCATTAAAATGGTCCGGAGTGTTCGTCAAAGCATCGCCCATCATATGCAGAATGTCACGCATTTGACATTCGATTTCTTCTTTCAACTGTTCGAGCTGCTTGGCGTAAGATGGCATCCATATATGAAAAACGAGCGCCATCAAGGCACCAATTGTCATCAGCATCAGGCCATTCAGTTGCCATTGCCAGGCAATGCTTTCTGCTATCATAAAATGGGTCACGAGGACCGAACATGGCGCAATCCCATCCTGAAGACGAAATTGATAAGCCAAAGGCACATAAAGCGCCAGGTACAAGCTGAAAGCATAAATGTTAAAGCCGACTAGCTTGAAAATCAAGCTCGCAATCGCGAAGGCTAATAAAGTCGATAAAAAGCGCGCAATAGCGGTATTTAAGGACGCTTTACGTGTATCGAGCACACTCAAAATCGCGACAATTCCTGCCGCGAGTGGGTTTTGTAAATTTAACAGCTGCGCTAGTAGGATTGAAGCTAGGGCTGCGAGAACTATTTTGATCGTTCGTTGGACGATACTCACTATTCATTCACCTCATTTGTTACTTGGCCATGCGGTCGCACACTTTGCTCGCTTGGCCCTAATTTAAATTGTTTTTCACTTATTTCGATCATATCTTCTTGATTATAACGCACTTCTTTAGCATGCACCCAACCGTCGCGGTCGACTAAAATCACGGTTGAGCCGACCGTTCCGAAATAATCCCCCTTAATAAATATCGACGAATTATTGCGCGCGACTTCCAGCGGCAACTGTTCAGGAATAATCGTCAAATTGCTGGCCGGGACGCTGTCTTGGAAAATCTCTAACAACTCATCAGGATCCAAGACCTCACGGTGAGTGGTAAAAGTGTCCGTTGTGTCCCCGGATGCAAGCCCACCATCCGCCAAATTCTGGGTTTCCTGTTCGCCACCAATCACACCCATACTCACCGCCATCCCCAGATAACCTGCCAACAAACCAAGCGAACGCATTTCCTTATGCATAGTCAAATCATCATATGTATTGCCGACACTATGTAGGCCATGTGCGTAGCGCTCGACGCAGTCTTCAACATTGGAATAAACCCACAAGCCACCCTCGAGCGAACCGAAAATCAAATGGTAGCCTTCATAACGCTGACGACTAGCACGCAAAACGTCCAAGTAAGCCTCAGCTGAGTGATCCCCCTTTAGAAAATCACTGACCAAACTCCCGCGCGACACCGGTTCATGCGGCTGCCACTCTGTAAAAGGATGATTGGTCAAGGTCGCAAAACGCCCAGCCCGCGTCAAACCTAACCAAGTCCCACCATGATCTAAATCCCGACCTGCCAACACATCTGGCTGATCGTCCCAAAAATGTAGCCCCGCAGTCGGCCGCTCATAACGCTCATCGCGGTTCGCCACCAAAACGAACGGATAACGCTGATGCCCCCCTACCGCAAACGTCACTAAACACATCGCACACACTCCTTCCTCAAACTAATCACCTTAAATTATACACCAAATACCAGCCCAAGACCCCAAACATGATATACTTTACCTATTGGAAAATATTACTATACAGTTTATCAAGAAAAATAAACAGTCCAAAAACCTCAATCGCCACCCAGAGTGAAGGACAAAAAGTATAGTGACCAATTAAATGATAATGAAACTAACACGTCTAGGAGGATTTTTTTATGGCAAGCAATTGGAAACACTTAGTACAGTATTATGAAACAGATCTAGCGGGGATTGTTCACCACTCAAATTACGTCCGCTGGTTTGAAGAAGCCCGTACCTGGATGATGAGCGACATGGGCTACGACTATGCAAAAATGGAAGCCGACGGCGTTTTAGTGCCGGTCTTAGCAATCACAGCTCAATATAAGCGCATGACCCGCTTTGGTGAAACGGTAACTATCGCGGCCAAAGTTGAACAATTCAACGGTGTCACCATGACCCTTTCTTATGAAGTCACTGATGTGGCGACTGGAAAAGTCAAAGCCATCGGTTCAAGCATGCATGCCTTTCTTGATAAAGAAAGCTACCGTCCCATTGCCTTAAAGCGTTCTCTACCAGCAGTTCACGATATCTTCGCAGCTCGTTTTGAAACCGACCAAACAGATGGTAAAGACGGCGACTCAATTAAGAGCACACGCCGTGCGCGTCAAAGCATACCTGAATTTGACTTTACAACGCCTTCATCTGTAAGCACCCTTCATAAGGTTCAAGTCTATGAGACTGACCAAATGGCGATTGTTCATCATTCGAATTTCATTCGCCTGTTTGAAGAAGCACGTACGGAATTGATGGCCCATATCGGTTTCACGGAGAAAGAACAAGCGGAATTGGGTGTCCTAGCAGCCTTAGTGAAATTGAGAGCCGACTATAAAACAATGATTCGCTTTGGTGAATCGGTGACAATTCAAGCTAAAATCAGCGGCGTCGAAGGCAATCAGATTCATATCGCCTACCAAATTCTTGATTTAGCCAGTGGCGAATTGCGCAGTGTCGGACAGACAACGCTACAAGCCATCGATTTAGGCGGCGACCGCAGCTTCAAATTAGCCGACGCCTTACCTGACTTATACGCAAAACTTGAAGCATTGGCGGCCGAGTAAAGTTGATGTGCTCGTGACTTTCGCGAACGGCGATAGCACCGCTCGTGACGTAAGCCTGTGATGTGGACACTCGGATTGAGTTGGCATTCTTCCTATAATCGGTCTTTCCCCACAAAATATAGCTTGATTTAGTGGGGTTTGCTAGAGTTTGTCCCTTTCCACATCATCGCGAATCGAGCCATGATGTGGAACACGCGCCAGGATTCGTGGCTCAAGTCGCCATGATGTGAGATCAGAATTGGCTGGTCCTCAAAACTAAATTCCCAAGCTTACTTGCTGTTAGTCACAGCCCACCTGAAGATTCAAATGCTTCACGCACCAAATGATTCAGAAGGTGTGCTGGCAAGCCAGCACGATTTTAAGTCTAGCTGTCTTTATAAAATCGTCGCGAACGCAGAGAGCGACACCTTTGTGTTTTCAATGCGGGCGTCTTTTATCCCAAACAAGAATTAGCTGATTCACCCTGCTTTCCTAAAAAGCATACTAACGTTGTGTCTGCGCGAATAGCGATTGCCCCGCTGGTTACCAAGCACTTCGTCCACAGACATTCAAAACCAAAGGTGTCATTCGCTTATCGCTCACGACGATTAAAGTTATCGTCAACCCTTATCAAATCGTTTGAAACGCAGTGACGGACGCCTTATAATCGTTCTGCATGAAAATTTTTTCGAGGCGGATTCGAACGACTATCCATTGGCTTGAGCCAGTCACAAGCCAAAAAAAGCTGCAGCCTCGACTCTTCCAAAGAGTTCAAGGCTGCAGCTTGTTGCTTTTCTAAATAAGTTTCAGCACTAACTTACCATTCCCTTTTTTCGTCAAAATTTGTTCATGAGCTTCAGCCGCTTTATCCAGCGGTAGCACATCGCCCACTAATGGTAAAATCTCGCCTTCATCGACCAATCTAGTCAACTCTTTATAAGCTGCAGCCAATTCAGTCGCGTCCAAGTTGATGGAACTCAAACCCAAAATCGTTAAACCTTTAGTCATCGTGTGCCGCGGATCGATTTGAATCTTACCACGTGAACCAAGAATGATGATACGAGCTTCTTTGGCCGCAATTTCCATATCAGTCTCCAAGTTCTGGTTGGCTAACATCTCGATTATCACGTCCGGCCCTTGGTCATCAGTCACGGACATAATTTCATCATACTCGCCTTTAGCAACATGAGGCATCGCCACATCTGCACCAAGTGCACGAATCAACTTGCGCCCTTCTTCAGTACTAGCTGTTGCAATCACTTTCGCACCCAATGCCTTAGCAATCTGAATAGCCGTCAGCCCAACTGCGCCACTTCCACCATGAATCAGCACAGTATCGCTTTCTTTAACTTGTGCCCTTAAAACAATCGCCTGATAGGCGGCCAAACCAGGAATCCCCAATGCAGCCCCTTGTTCAAAAGTCAGCTCTTCGCTCAACGGATGAACACAAGTTGCATCTACGACGACTTTTTCAGCATAGGTACCAGTGTTACGTTTGGCCATAAAGCCACCGATATAGACACGGTCCCCTGACTTGAAATGAGTCACGCCTTCGCCAACGGTGTCAATCACTCCTGCTCCATCGAAGCCCGGTGTATAAGGTAACTCTGGAATATAAGCGCCGTAAGTGCCGGTACGTGCATAGGCCTCGTTGGGATTGATTCCTGCAGCATGTATGCTGATACGCACTTCTTGCGGCCCCGGCGTCGGTTCCGCAATCTCTACCAACTTCAAAACCTCAGGTCCACCAAACTCTTTAATTTGTATTGCTTTCATCTTAAATCCACCTTTCCTGATCATCGTTACAGACATCTTACCACTATTGTAACCGATATAACGAAAGGAAGTCGCCTAATTTCGCTAGATAGGTTCACCTTACAGGCCGACTGCGGTTTGCGCACATTACAAGCTTTAGCACCCAACTCACCCCGCGCTAATGCACCCAATAACACAACTAGCTCTATACGATCGTTATCAACGCGTTCAGACCATAGTCCGCTCCTTCTCTCTTAGCAGAATGCAAAGCCGGGTTTTCAAAAGCCGACTCACGCGACACCTCAATCTGCTCACGTCTCAAGCCATGTGCCAACAACAATACTAAATTGGCATCCGACATACTCAACAAAAACTTCTCCCCATGCGGTTTAAAAAATTGATCGCGCTCTGCAAAGTCCCCAAAAGCCTCATAAACACCTATACCAACTTCATAATTCATCTGATCAATCGACGGCCCTAAATAAACTACCAAATCTTCACGCCGACACTTAAAGTCTGACTCCAGCCACTCCAATGCATGCGCCGCAATCTCTTGCACCGTCCCGCGCCAACCCGAATGTAAGACAGCCTGCACTTTCTTGACCGGATCAAATAAGACAATTGGCGTACAATCTGCAAATTTAATCTATAAAGCGACAGCCGGGTGATCCGTGGTCAAACCATCTGTCTCCGGAAAAATCTTCCCGACCAGAAAATCATCCCCACGCAGACCATCACAATATTCAATAGTCACTCCATGAACCTGCGCGCTTGAATACAAGGCCGCCGGCTCAATCTGCATCTGTAACAACACCCGCTCCACATCGACAGCCAAACGCTCGCCCACCTTCGCATAACGAAAATCAAAGCCCGCCCCCGCAACATAATGTGACAAACCCTTCTGACTCAACTTAATCGAATGCATCTAACCAACCCTCTCCACTGAATACCCTCATCATACTATTAATCAACCCAATTTAAACAAAATAAACCCTTAATCTTCCCAGAGAAAGAAATACACGCCGCTCCGCCTTTTATCCTTTTTTGTCCCCTGTTTAAAGTCTCGTTTTAGTTAAAAGCCCCTCGTCACTTGCACCTAGAAAACAACCGCCTCTTAGACAATGACAGTTGAAAGGACCCACTCTCCAATAAAACACACTTTTAGCACCATAAAAAGAACAGATATCTGATATAATGAGATGGATTATCTTAGAAAGGTTTGAATGGTATGGATCATAACATTAAACACATTATTGAGAACTATCAAGCGCGACCTTACGGAGAACAGCGACACTATTCGGTCTTGTTGCCTTTGATTGACGTCGATGGTGAAACGCACGTCCTTTACGAAGTACGCAGTCATAAGATTTCACAACCAGGCGAAACTTCTTTTCCAGGAGGACGCGTCGAAGAAAACGAAGATTTCGCAACAGCAGCGGTGCGTGAAACGACCGAAGAACTGAATGTTAAAGCAGAAGATATTGAACTCTTTGGCGCCATTGACTATGTGATCAGTGATTGGGCAATTATTTACTGTTACGTCGGCCGCCTCAACGTGAAGCTGGAAGATATTCAATACAACGAAGAAGTCGAACGCGTCTTCACAATTCCGCTCGCCTACTTACTCGAAAACGAACCAAAGTATTATACGATTCGTGTAAAGTCGATGTTTGATGATGAATTCCCTTTCCATTTACTACCCAATGGACCCAACTACCAATTCAAGCATCAAGTGCATAAAACACCCTTCTACAATTTACCGGTAGAAAACTTGTGGGGTTACACCGCCAACCTCACACACCGTTTTTCTCGTATTCTGTTAGATGGAGACTTTACTATAAATTAAACACCAACATCGCGAGTCCAGACTTGTGATGTTTTACTTTGCTAATAAACAGGAGGAAGAAAATGGAAAGTTACTTAATGATGGCCATCACCCTCGCACTCGCGATTCTCGTCGGTCATGGCTTTATGAAAGCCCGCATCCCAGGCGGCCTACTCGTCGGCGTCATGTTAGTCTTTGCGACCATGCAAGTCCTGACCGGCACACTCTGGGCACCACCAGGCACCAAAGAAATCGCCCAAATGATTGCCGGTAGCTTTATCGGCGCGTCCCTGTCAACCGCGGACCTCAAGCGCCTGCCCCGACTGTGGAAAGCCTTCGCGACGATCATTTGCGGCCTAATTATTCTCAATATAACCATCGGCCTCCTACTGACCCAAGTCAGCGAGCTATCGCTCGTGACCGCACTTTTCGCCTCAATTCCCGGCGGCATGGGCACCATCCCAATCATCAGCCAGGACTACGGAGCCGATCCGATTACCGTCACCGTTATGCAATTCATCCGCATGGTGATGGGCATCGGCGTTTTCCCGTCGCTGGTCGTCAAACTCAATCAACATTTCAAAACTGATCAAAGGGCTGACACTCAAAATCAAGAGCCAACACCTCAGTCCACTCTGGCGCGAATAAGACCCATCAACAGCTTGCTTGCCTTAGTGGCCGCTAGCTTGTTCGCATGGGCGGCGAGTCAATTCTTAACTGGACTAAACCTAATGGTGCTGGCCTTAATTGGGATGGCCATCTTAAAGCTAACCATCGGCGTCACCCCCTTGCCAATCGGCTATCGCCGCCTGGCACAAATCCTATCAGGCTGGTATGTTGGTACGACCTTTTACGCCGAACAATTATCAGCCTTGTCCCAACTGGTCGTTCCCATCCTTGTCTTAATCCCAATGTTTCTACTGGGCTGTCTGGTGATTGGCTTTCTGGTTCACAAATTCCAGAAAATGCGTCTGACCGATTCAATGTTAGCTTCAATTCCAGCCGGCGCTTCAGACGTTGTCTTAATTTTAGGCGACTTAAATATCACCAACTCGGATATTGTGGTTTTGCAAGTCTTGCGCGTGATTGTCGTCACCAGCCTCTTTCCACAAATCGCCGTCTTCATCAACCACTGGCTAGGCTAAAAGCACTTGGAGCTTCCATCCACACACATAAAAGCGCACCTTCCACAACAAATGGAAGGTGCGCTTTTGCCTTTAAATCTGATACTCACCAATTCGGTTCCAGTCTTTGTCATGTAGAATGATTCGAGCAGGCACACCCACCGCTGTCGCATAAGGAGGCACGTCATGTAAAACGACCGCTCCCGCCCCTACTTTCGCATGATGGCCCACTGTGATATTCCCTAGCAAGGTGGCATTAGCGCCTATTTCAGCATCATGATGAATACTTGGATGACGCTTTCGACCTTTTTCGCTACCAGTCCCACCTAAAGTGACCCCGTGAAACAACTTCACCCGGTCACCCACGACCGCCGTCTCGCCAATCACCACACCCATGCCATGATCAATAAAAATATCTTGACCTAAACACGCTCCCGGATGAATTTCAATCCCGGTTTCGTGACGCGATGCTTCAGACAGTTTACGCGCCTCGTAGACTTCGCCCACTTGATATAAATGATGGGCTTGATGATGACTCATAACCGCCTTAAAGCCAGGATATAAATCATAAACTTCTTCCCAACTGGACGCTGCAGGATCTTTCTCATAAATATATTGCGCTAATTCATAGGCTTTTTCCTGCAACTCTTTAGGATACCTACGCTTGTCCATCGCCGAAAAACCCTGTCGATAGGTAACGTTCGCCGCTATCTGGTAAAACGACCACGACTTTCTTGCCTTGACCTAATTCTTTAGCCATTCGTAAAGCCACCGCATAGTTGGCACCTGATGAAATTCCCGCTAAAATCCCTTGAGACTTCGCTAATGCTACCGCAGTGGCAATCGCCTCATCGTTAGAAACTGTTTCAATTTTATCGATCACTGATTGATCTAAAATCTCAGGAATAAAGTTGGCACCTAACCCTTGAATTTTATGGGAGCCAGCCTTACCTTCTGTTAATAAAGGCGACCCTTCTGGTTCAACCGCCCACACGAGCGCATCCTTCGACTGCTCTTTCAAGACTTGACCGACACCAGAGACCGTACCACCCGTACCGATTCCAGCTACGAATCCATCGACGTTGGGTAAATCCTCTAAGATCTCACGCGCCGTTGTTTCCACATGAGACACCACATTCGCATCATTCGTGAACTGCCCAAAGACTACAGCACCACGCTCTTTGGCAATCTCCTCAGCCTTGTCGCCCGCTAACTTCATACCACCCGAAGCAGGCGTTAACACTAACTCCGCACCGTAAGCTTGAATAATTGTGCGACGCTCCACACTCATCGAATCTGGCATTACAATCACGACATTGATACCTAAAGCCGCACCAACCATCGCCAAACCAACCCCCGTGTTTCCACTCGTCGACTCAACAATCGTGCCACCCTTAGCTACCTCACCACGGTCCAACAAATCTTGGACAATATACTTCACCGGACGGTCTTTAACAGAACCACTCGGATTATTTTTCTCTAATTTCACATACACATCCGCATAAGACTCGTCTAAACCGTTAATCTTAACTAAAGGCGTGTAACCAATCGCATCCACAATATTATTAAAAAGCATGAAAATCCTCCTTCTAAATAGTTAAATTTTAATACAAATTATTATTAGAATGTTATCCTTTAAACACAGAAAAGTCAATCATTCCGCTCAGAAAATAAGACTCAATTTATCATGGCGAAACACGCTAGCCTTCAACCTCACTCGCCTCTTATTTGACACTGTACATAAGTGCTAGAGAATTATTAGAGCTATTTGGCCTTGGGGTTAATGAAGCAACAGGCGTAGCCCATTCAAGATAACGACCAAGGTGCTGCCTTCATGAATAATCACGCTAAGGGTGATGTCCGCGCGATTTGTCAGCGTAACAAACACTAAGAAAAGCACGACGGCCATCGAGAAAACCAGATTTTGTCTAATTATTCGATTCATTTTCTTGGCGGTTTGATGGGTTTGAACCAGTTTGTTCAAATCGTTTTTCATCAAGACGATATCAGACACTTCGACGGCGACGTCCGTTCCTTCACCCATCGCGATGCCAACCGCTGCATTGACCAATGCGGGCGCGTCATTAATGCCGTCACCCACCATGGCATTTGTGCCGTAGCGTTCTTTCTGCTCGCTGATCAAGCGTGCCTTATCCTCAGGCATCACGTTGCCGATAATTTCCTGGATCCCCAAACTTTGACCAATCGCCTCTGCTGTTTTGGCTGCATCGCCCGTTATCATCGAGGTATGAATGCCCTCGCGATTGAAATACTCAATCGTCGTCTTGGCATAATCCTTGGCCACATCGAGGAAAGATAACACTGCCAGCACTTCTTCGTTGCAAGCAACATAAACAACGGTTTGACCTGCAGCCGCCCATTGGTCATGCTGTTGAGTGATATCGGTCGCAACCGCTTCAAAAGACGACGGTTTGCCGATTCGGTAGTTTTTTCCTTGATAAGTGGTCATCAGCCCTTGTCCCGTTTGATTGTTGACATTTATCAAGTCGATGGTGCTTGCATTAGGAAAACCATTAATTACCGCTTGAGCTAGGGGATGACTCGATTGTTTTTCGAGCGATACAATCAAGTCCGTTAAAAATTGAGTATCGCTAACTTGTGGGCTGAAATAGTGATGAGTCATTTGAGGTTTACCTTGGGTTAAGGTGCCTGTTTTATCAAAGGCAATTGCTTGAATTGTGGCAAACTGAGACAAGTAGGCACTCCCCTTAGAAAGTACGCCTTTTTTGGCTAAGTGGGACGTGGCTGATAATGTGACCGAAACCGTCGCGGCTGCTAAGGCACAAGGCGAAGCAGCTACCAATAGCACCAAGCCTTTATAAATACTTTCTGACCACGTCCAAGCAAGTAATGTCGGACCGGCCAACATCAAAAGGATGACAACAATCAATACTGCATTCACATATTTGGGCTCAAAGCGTTGGATAATGCTCGCGACTTTTGTTTGATTAGTCTGGTTGTGGCTAACGAGCTCGAGAATTTTAGCAAAGACCGTATTCTCATTCGTTTTGGTCACTTCCATTGTAAAGGAACCCGTCCCATTGATTGTGCTAGCATATACTAAATCGCCGACCGTTTTTTCAGCCGGCATGCTTTCACCGTTAATCGCCGATTCGTCAATCGCAGTTGTACCTGAAAGAATGCGTCCATCAATGGGTACTTGGTCGCCATTCAATACACTTAAGCGATCGCCAATCTTTAGTGTGCTAACAACGACTTCTTTTGTTGAACCATCTTCTTGTAACAAGCGTGCCGTCGTTGGATTAAGTTTCATCAATTGGGTAATTTCGCGTTGGCTTTTACCTTCAGCATATTCTTCTAAAAAGTGAGCGCCTGAGAAAATTAAAATCAATAGACACCCTTCCCAATAATTACCTAATAGCGAAGCGCCAATCGCTGCTAAACCCATGAGTATATGAGAATTCGGTGTAAACCAGTTGGCTTTTTTCGTGCGCTCGATTGTTTCTCCAAGCCCTTCTAATACGATCACATGATAACCAGCCGTGATTGACGCTAGCGCGAATAGACTGTTTTGAATCAGCTGTGACTGGTTCGACAGCAAGAGGCCTAAGACAGCAGCCACTAAACCGATAAAATATAGAATAAGTGGTGCTTTACCATGATCGTGAGTATGACTATGCGAATGTGAATGACTGTCTGTATGCTTCTTGTGATGAGAGTTGTGGTTGTGAGCGTCACTGTCTTGAGCGTGACGTTGCTGTTGTAGTATAGGTGCTTGAGTATCTTTTTTCATTTACCTTCACTCCTGTTCGTATAATGTAATGAGTACGCTTTACACATGAGCGCCGCATCATATGTTGCATAAAAAATAAACCCACGCATCATATGCATGTTTAATCATATGATATACTTCTCATGTATATTTGTCAAACGTAATGACTTTGAAGGTAGAATGATAAATGACGGTCACAAAAGATTAATTAACTTCAAAAGAAAACAACACGATCACACGTGTTTGCCTCCTTTGGGGTACTCCCATTTAAAAAGCTCATGCGATAGCTTAGCATCCAAGCAAATGCTTGGCCTTTACTTCTAGCTTCTACGTACAAATAGATAAAAAAATTGCTAGATTGATTGTCGACCAACTTTTTTTCTATCTCCATACACAAAAAGACTACCTCGAGAGGTAGTCTTCGTGAATGCTTTAAAGCATTTAAGTTTAAAATTAAGCTTCTGCGTTTTTGTCTTGTAGACCGTATTTTTTGTTGAACTTGTCCACACGTCCGTCTGCTTGCGTGAATTTTTGACGGCCAGTATAGAATGGATGCGAATCAGATGATGTTTCAACACGGATTAATGGGTACGAGTTTCCGTCTTCCCATTCTACTGTCTCGTTAGAGTTTCTAGTAGAACCTGTGATGAATTTAAAACCTGTTGATGTATCCATAAAAACAACTGTACGGTATTCTGGATGAATTCCTTGTTTCATTATGTTTACTTCCTTTCTGCCCTAAACTATTTGCTAATTTAGAGTTAATTCATTTGCGTACTCTGCAACACTAGAATAATACCATGACTGTTAGAGAAATGCAAAGGTATTTTGTCGAAATTTTAATTTGCAATATCTTGTACTTCGACAGAGAGAATCGTCAGTTGTCCACCGTTGTCTGCAAGGACATAAACCTTGCTTTGAGCTTGAACGGCGGCTACGCCACCAAGCGTATAATCGAATAATTCTGTTGTTGTTAATACCATTTGTCCGCTATCATTAGGCTCAACGCTGATGATTTCATAGGTGGCAGTATTATAGTAAATACCGTTAGTGACTACCTCGTTTTGAATCCAGCTTGCGGTATTGGCATACCATTCTGATTCATCCCCATATTTAGCCAACATGTCGGGTGCTCTAAAATTAATCGCATCAACGAAATCGTTCTGGAAGATTTGAAGCCAAGTTTCTGCACTTTCAGCAGGTGTACGATTAGCAATCATGTCGGCATTAGCGGCTTCAATCGCTTGTAATTTAGTCAGTAAGTCGCCGTCGTCAGCAAGTGATACGAGCACTTGGCTGTCATCTTCTAAATGAATTTCTTGTTGTGAACTCTCAATGGCTTCACCGAAGTACTCTCCGCGAATGGATACTGTAAAACTTTGACCCACATAACCATTCAACGTAATAATATCAGCCGTATATTCTTGACCATCAATCACAAAACCTGTCGCTGTAAATTCTTGTGGATAGGCTCCCGGTAATGTCGTTAGATCTGCTTGAATACGGTTTTCTACTTCCTTTAGAGAAATAGGTAATGTGCCGTCTGCCATTAAGGAATAATTTAAATCAAGCCCGATTTCGCGCGTTTCATCGTTTTCTGTCAAACGAACTATAATGTAATTTTCACGTGGCTCTAAGATGACGGCATCACCAGCTGTAATTGGTTGTGCTTGATGTGAAAAGGTTGTTATTGCGATATCGCGGTAGTCATTTGGAACAGATAGTGCGACGTTAATCGCATGGACGAAGACTTGGTATTCAGGAAAGAGCCCTAGAAAACTCGGCTCACTATCTACTTCCAATATGAGATGGTTTCCTTGGACTAATTCTGTCGCTTCTGGGTTTTCTGCTAATAAAGTACTTAAATCAACTTGTGCTTGTGCGTAGTTGGCAATCATTCGTTCGACATCGTCACCTGTCCAAGCATGACCATTAGTGCTAGCCGTTAGACTCGCTGCCTTGTCATAATCTTGAGCCACAATCGCTTCGCTATATTCTTGGTAGACTGCATTCGCTGTTTCACCTTTGAAAAAATAGAAATAAGCGAAGACGCCACCTGCGATTAAGAGGACTAACAACAGTAACGTAATGAGCCAACCATAACCACGTTTGCGTTCTTTCCTATGTTTCTTTTTCTTCTTACGTTTGTTTTTAGTTGTTTCTTCCAAAGTTGACTCCGAATTGATGTAAGCTGGAACAAATAAGGCGTCATCAACCGCATCATTTTCTGATGGACTTGTAAAAGTACTCGTTCCTGCTGTCGACTCTGTTTGAGTGTCGATGATTTGATCTTCGTAAGCATATAATTTCTTTTTACATACTTGGCAGAATGAATAGTAATCCGGATTCTGATGGCCACAATGTGGACATTCGATGGTTGAAACTACCGCTGCTAATTCTGCATCCAATTTACGTTGTGCTTCACGCGCACTGGGACCATAGGTATCTGGTTTTAAATAAACAGGTTCCCGTTTAAACATTGGATTTTCTTCATGTTGTTTAGTCTGTCGTGCTTGTTTTTTATTCGAAGGCTTACAATTTTCAAGTGAGTCGTTCGAGACTGTTGGTTCATCTGCCTCTGTGGTTAATGGGGCTTCGCTTGAACTTGTAGGTTCACTTAGCACCGGTGCTGGTGTAACTAAATCCGTTTCTTGTAAAACAGACTGTTTGTCAGTGACAGAATCCTCTTTAGTCACTTCGTCTTCAAGAAGATCTACTTCCTTTTGAGTCGTTCGTCGATTCGCTCGCTCAAAGGGGCGCTCCACTGGTGTGACAGGTTCTGCGGAATGAGCCCTTCCAACACGTTCAACGGGTACCGCTAAACTTTCTGGGTCGACTGGATCGGCATCTTCACTGTGCCAGTCAACGATGTCTGCATCTAAATCGATGTCAGTTTCGATGTTAGCCAACACATCGGCAATAAATACATCGCCTGTATCAGCCAGTCGCGTTGTTTTTGGTGCTGAATCAAGACTTCCAACGAATGCTGGTTCTTCTTGTCTGACCGTTTGGCGAACTTCAGACATTTTCTTATGCTTACTCTGGATTGAGGGTTGGTCCCTCGTTGATGAAACTTGCGTTTCTTCTGTTGAACGCAAACTTACCTTATCCTTCATTCTTAATGTTTTAGGACTTTCATTCGTCAAGTCCGTTTCGACAAACTCTAAATCGTCTAGTGAGGGTCGTTTGTCTTCCTTTGACATGTCATTTTTAGACATAGGCCTCTCGCGTGCAATTAAACCGCCACATTGATGACAGAATTTAGCTTCATCTAAGTTAGCTGACCCACAGTTTGAACACTTTTTCATCGCTTACTTCACCTCATGTACATAATATATTTGCTTTATTTAAAAATAATATCTGCTATTTTTAAAGGAAGGATATTCTCTAAGATATCAGGCGCCAGTTGGACAGAATAACCTTTTTTGCCAGCGCTAAATAAAATGCTTGAATATTCTAAGGCACTTTCGTCAAGTACCGTTTGAAATTCTTTCTTCATCCCTATTGGCGAACAGCCTCCATGAACATACCCCGTCAGTGGGAATAATTCTTTTTCTTTAATCATGGCCACACTTTTTTCATCTACCGCTTGTGCTGCTTTCTTCAAATCTAATTCAAATTGGACTGGCACCATGAAGACATAGTGCTCCCCTGACTTAGCCTGTGTCACCAATGTTTTGAACATTTGAGTGGGTGAAACACCCATCTTCTCTGCAACATCTGCACCAGAACGAACGTCGTCACCCAAATATTGGTGGATAGTATACGGTATTTTCAGTTGCGTTAATATTCGCATGACATTTGTTTTGGTTACCTTTGCCATTCGACTCACCCTTAACTTTTGTGTTGAGATAAAATCCATAAACTGCACACTTATTATCGGTGCTCATTTGATGGTATGATACAATTCAAAACAATCCCCTTTAATCGTTATTGTTTGAATGTTGTACCTAGATTTTACCATATTGCTGTCTATAATGATAACTCTCTCACGTGTCATTATTAGTATTTTATCATAATTATGGTGATTTGTTATGGTGAGCTTTAATCTTTCCCCGTGACAGGCGCTTAGGTCTTGGCCTTTGGGTGTGTAAGTGGAGGCAACTTACTCATTCCCAAGAGCATTCCTATCGAATAAAACCGATTCACCCTTTTATGGCTTTAACGTGTTCACTCCCAGCTTGAGTCGACTCATTTGGCCAGTCGACACGCACAAGCCACACCCCCTATCGCAGTCGAACCAGCTTTCTCACAATACCTCCACCAAAACCGAGCCCTCCCCATACTCCCCAACAAAGACATCATCCGCCCCACACAAAACAAAAAAAGACACGGATATCCAAGATACCCGTGCCCATCACTCTTATTTAATTTCAATTAAGCGCAACACTAAACCAAGCCAAAGCCTTAATTCAAGCTTCGTCTTAGTCAAGTAAATTACTTCATGACAATCTTCTCAAATTGAGTGAAGAAATCATCATTGTTTTTCGTTTTACGTAATAGTTGAATCAATTGCTCGGTGTACTCTAAAGACTCGCCTTGCATCATCTTACGCAAGCGCCATACTTGTTCAAGCTTGTGAGCTTCAATTAATAATTCTTCTTTACGTGTACCAGAACGTTTAATATCAATCGCAGGAAAAATACGTCTTTCAGCCAATTGGCGAGATAAGTGTAATTCCATGTTACCCGTACCCTTGAACTCTTCATAAATGATATCGTCCATCCGACTACCAGTATCAACTAAAGCTGTTGCTAAGATGGTTAACGAACCGCCACCTTCGATATTACGCGCCGCACCAAAGAAACGTTTCGGGAAGTAGAAAGCAGCCGGATCTAAGCCCCCACTTAAAGTACGACCTGAAGGACGAACCACTAAGTTGTAAGCACGAGCCAAACGCGTGATACTATCCATTAAAACGACAACATCACGACCGTCTTCAACAAGACGCATTGCACGCTCAAGCACTAATTCTGAAATACGGATATGATTTTCAGGCTGTTGGTCAAAAGTAGACGATACAACATCTGCCTTCACACTACGTTCAATATCGGTTACCTCTTCGGGACGTTCATCGATTAATAAGACAATCAATTCAACATCTGGATGATTTTCTTTAATACCGTTCGCAATTTCTTTCAAGATGGTTGTTTTACCTGCTTTAGGCGGTGACACAATCAAACCACGTTGACCAAAACCAACAGGCGAAACTACATCGATTAAACGGTTCGAAATCGACTGCTTTTGGTACTCTAATTTAATTTGCTCATTCGGATACAGTGGCGTCAATCCTGGGAAATGATCTCTTTGCTTAGCAGCTTCAGGATCTTTACCATTGACGGTCGAAATTTGCATTAAACCATAATAACGCTCGTTCGCTTTTGGTGGACGCGCTGGACCAGCGACTTTATCTCCATTACGTAAATCAAAACGACGAATCTGTGAGTTAGATATATAAATATCTTCTTGACTCGGCGAATAGTTAATTGGACGTAAATAACCAAATGACTCATCTGAACGAATATCAAGAACACCTTCAACTTGGAAGAATCCTTGCTTTTCTTCTTGTGTTCTCATTACTGCTAAAGCCAATTCTTTCTTACTTAATTGACTATAGTTAGGTATATCGAGTTCACGCGCGTACGCGTATAACTCTTTCACTTCTTTCTCTAACAATGTTTCTAACGAAAAAGCGTCTGCCATGAGATGCCTACTTTCTATACTTTTTTAACTTTATGCTTCTTCTTGGTCATCTTCAATCATGTCGATATCTGCGCCAATTGCACGCAATTTACCAACGATATCTGTATAACCACGTAAGATGTTTTCTACACCTGTGATTGTCGTTTCACCTTCAGCCATTAAACCAGCAATCACAAGGCTGGCGCCTGCTCTTAAGTCACTCGCACGAACCGGTGCTCCTGATAAGTTTGAAGGGCCTTCAACGCGAATAATATCGCCATCCACTCGGATGTTAGCTCCCATACGATTTAATTCTGGAATATGTTTCACTCGTTGAGGATAAATTGTATCCATCACTGTCCCTTTACCAATAGCTTTCACTAATAGTGGCGTAATCGGTTGTTGTAAGTCAGTCGCAAAACCTGGATAAGGTAATGTCTTCAAGCTGACCATTTGTAAGTCATCTGATTTATGGACTAAAATACTGTCCTCACCAATTTCCATCTTCGCGCCCATTTCATCTAATTTCGCAATATAGCTTTCAATATGCTCATAGATGACGTTATTTACACGAACTTCGTCACCCATTGCGACTGCAGCAGTTAAATAAGTGCCCGCTTCAATACGGTCTGGGATTAAAGTATGACTCGTTCCATGTAAGATTTCGACACCTTCAATACGAATCACGCTCGTGCCTGCACCACGAATTTTAGCGCCCATTTTATTTAATAAAGTAACTACATCAATGATTTCTGGTTCGCGAGCTGCGTTTTCAATCGTTGTTTTACCTTCTGCTTTCACCGCTGCAAGAATAGCGTTGATTGTTGCACCAATCGATACAACGTCCATATAAATACGTGTTCCTTGTAAACCGTTAGGTGAACTTAGGCTAATCACGCCAAAATCATCATCAATTTCTGCACCTAAAGAACGGAAGGCTTTAATATGTTGATCAATCGGACGCGGGCCTAAGAAACAGCCTCCTGGTAAACCAATCACACCTTCACCAAACTTAGATAAGGTGGCACCCATAAAATAATAGGACGCACGTAAACTTTGAATCTTGCCTGTTGGCATTGGAATTGATGCAATTTCCGAAGGATCGATTTTCAACGTATTATTTTTAAATTCAGTTTTAACGTTAAAATCGTTTAAAATTTCAAGCAACGAATACACATCTTGGATATCCGGTACACCTTCTAAGATGACTTCTGAATCGGCCATAATAGCAGCTGGAATTAAAGCAACAGCACTATTCTTCGCACCATTAATTGTAATTTCACCTGTTAATGGCTTGCCTCCACGAATGACTAATTTCTTCATACAAACGTAAACTCCTTTAGTATAGTAGATAGTTTAATTTGCCCGAATCTCTTGGATTCTGGCTTTAAATAATTCTTTCAATTGTTCATTTAAATCACTTATAACATCCCATTGCTTTTGATCGTCTAGGCCTGCGATATAGATTAAACGCATTAATAATCCATGTATTTCATCCGCATCCATATTCGATCGTTCTTGCAACCAAGCATCATCTACGAATAGCACTTCATGAGCCACTATGTTTCGCAAGTCTTTCTCAACTTGACGCACTTGAGTCGCTGTCTCTTTAATATCCTCATCTTTGCCATAATCCATCAATAATTTCAAAAGATGACTCGAACTCACATAATGATTGTAATTGAAATGCTTCCCATAATATTTCTGCCAGCTTTTATGCACCTGGTTATGACCACTCTCAATTTTCTCTTGATTCCACTGCAAACCCTTATAAATCAAACGACCATCTGTCGTTTCTTTTGATACTTGTATCATATACTGATCCAAATCGGGTAACGCATGTTTAACCACCACAAGGCGCATAACATCCACCAATATAGGCGTTAAACCACGCAAATAGTCTGCATATTCATATTCTGAAAGATTTAGCATCAAATTTTGCGTATAACTATATACTTTACGCTCAAGAAAAGAAGGGTGTTGTAGAAAATCAAGATGAAGTTTTGGGGCCAATGTTTCGATTGTCTTCAAGTCCACACTAATAATCGCCTGAAGCAATGCTAATGTATCCTGAATTTGGGAGGTGCTCCAATGAGGGTGGTTCGCTAAAAACTCATCCAACGGGATATATTGATAATAATCTAACATATGCGTAATAAGAGCCCCTTGAATCCGAAGCTCCATCGACGAATCAGATGCCTGAACCAAATACACTCACCTCACAATATATTACCCCAGTATTTTAACATACTATCCACCGAACTTACATGAAAAAAAACTAACCTAACCAATTCTTAAAGGCTACGTAACAAAACCCTAAAAGCCAAGACCACTATTAATGGCAAAATAGGGCTAAAAAGTCTCGCTCGATGATTCTATCAGAGCCAGACGCTAAAAAGCAAGCTTTCGGCCTTTGATACTTAGCCACACAAAAACACACGCCACCTTTACAAGGCAACGTGTGTTCATAAGTAAGCTTATCTATAGTAGACTTTAAATTTCTGCCAAGGGAGCTACCGCCACAGAACTGGCTTTGCTGGCACTTTGCCCATGTTTTATATAGCGCGCCTGTTTCAGATTCGGTATACTCATCATAAATACGAAGCTAATGACATACAGGCTAGCTAGAAAGAGCATCACGGTTGGAACACCTGACGAATCAAGTATCATTCCGATAATTACTGATGAGAAGCCTCCCACGGCACGACCCACATTTAAAATCGTATTGTTCGCGACCGTTCGAACTTCATAAGGATACAAACGAGTAATCATTGCCCCATAGCCGGCAAACATCCCGTTAACGAAGAAGCCTAAGATTGCGCCTCCAATTAATAATTGGGGCCCTGTTTTAGCAAAGGTAAAGCAGTAAACCGATGCAGCAGAACAACAAAGAAAGACGCCGTAAACTAAGCGCGGACCAAAGTGATCAAGTAATTGACCGAAAACTAGCATACCTAAGCACATTCCAAGAATCGTCGTGACCATCCAAGCGCTTGAGCCACTAACACTGACGCCGATATTGGCTTGCATAATCGTCGGTAACCAGTTCATCATGCCAAAGTAACCCGCAATTTGAACAGTCGTCATAACCATTAAAGCAAGCGTTTGATGCATCAAAGCTTTCGTTTTAAACAAGTCAGCGATGCGCCCTTTACTTGTTGATGCTGAATTCGTCGTTTGGCGACCGCTATCTGATACATGAGTGGCATCAACCGCAAAGTGCATCCAGATAACTAAAACAAGTGGTAACAGACCGAACAAGAACAGTCCGCGCCAACCGAATAGTGGGGCGATTAAACCTGCTAGAATCGCTGATGTAATCGAACCAACTTGGCCGACAATCCCATTTAAAGAACTGATACGCCCCATTCTTTCTTGAGGGACAATACCGGCCATAATCGAGATAGCTACACCGTATTCTCCCCCAACACCGATTCCCGCAATAAAGCGCATTAAGTATAGATAGCCTATACTTTCTGTAAAGAAAATTAAACCGGTTGCGACCGAGAAAATAATGACGGTCCATTTAAATACCTTAAATTTATTGTAACGGTCTGCTAAAACCCCGAAAACCACGCCGCCAAATAGCATGCCAAAGTTGGTAATCGTACCGATCCAACCGCCTTGGGCACTGGTTAAATTAAGTTGTGTAATAATCGTCGACATTGTGAACGCTAGAAACATGACGTTTAAATCGTCCATGCCTGAAGCGATAATGGCAGCAACTAGCGCTCTGCGGTCGTTCTTATTCTGTTCATATGTGTTCATTGTATTTTTTCCCCTTAATGGAAGCTCACAGGCTTCCTTTATTAATGGCTATTGAGTTTTCGCAAGTGACTTGAGTACTTTGTTACTATGTGATCGCCTATGATTGAGTAAAGGCTTGTGACCAAGCTTGTGGATCTTGATACCATTGCTCCAACGTTTCTCGGTGGGCTGCTAAGTTTTCGTTTTTGACTGCTTGATTAATTAGAATTTGGTAATCCGTTAAGGTATGTAGCGGATAAGTCGTTTCTTCAAAGGCCACTTTGCCTTTAGCAAGTAAGTAATTGAAGATGGCACACACCCCGAGTACTTCACCGCCGGCTTGTGTGACCATGTCGGCTGCTTGTATCACGCTGCCACCCGTACTGATTAAATCTTCAATCATCACGACTTTTTGACCCGCTTTTAGCTGACCTTCGATGGCATTCTGTTTGCCGTGGGCTTTGGCGCTCGAGCGCACGTAGATCATTGGTTTATTCAGTAAGTAAGCAACAATCGCCGCATGTGGAATGCCGGCTGTGGCTGTGCCTGCAATGACATCGACGTCAGAAAATTCGCTTTGAATTAAATCAGCTAATGCCTGTTCGACTTGTTGACGAGCCGCTGGATAACTGATAATCAGACGATTATCACAATAAATCGGTGTCTTCAAGCCACTTGCCCATGTAAAAGGTTCTGTCGGATTCAAGCTGACTGCACCGATTTCTAGTAAGATATCGGCTATTTCTAAACTGGTTTTAGGTGTGTGTGTCATTAGGCTTCCCCCTTAGTTTTAGCTGCTTGCCAGGCTTGTGTTAGTTGGCGATAAGTTTCGAGAGGCTTCTGTGCACGCGTGATTGGACGTCCGACTACAATATAGTCGCTTCCGATGGCAGCGGCTTTTTCGGGTGTGGCGATTCGGTATTGGTCATCTTGAGTGACTTCATTACTTGCCAAGCGAATACCCGGAGTGACCGTTAGAAAGTTTTTACCTAACGCTGCTTTGATTTGTGCTGCTTCAAGTGGCGAACAAACGACACCATCCAGGCCAGCAGCAGCTGTCGTTTTAGCATATTGGCTGACGCTTTCGTTGAGGCTGACACGGCTCAATTGTTCGTTGAGCACTTGTGCTTCAGTGGTTGACGTTAATTGAGTCACTGCGATCAGTAGCGGTGTTTCAGCTCCTGCTGGGGTACCGGCTACTAAACCTTCTTTGGCCGCTTCTAGCATGCTTGATCCGCCCATTGCATGGACATTAACCATTGAAACGCCTAATTGAGCAAGGATGCTCATGCTGCGCTTGACAGTGTTGGGTATATCGTGCAATTTCAGATCTAAGAAAAGTTTGTGTCCAGCGGCTACCAATTCACGCACCAATTCAGGACCGTTCATGTAGTACATTTCCATCCCCACTTTTAAATTGAGTGTTTCACCCGTGGGAAATAATGTTAAAAACTCTTGCAGCTCGTTGACAGTTGCGAAATCAAGCGCAATAATTGGTAGTTTACTATCCATTTTTATCAAACTCCTTATGCTTAAGATTCATATTTGGCCCATAAAAAAAGATCAGTAACCGTAGTTACTGATCGTGAGTACACAAAGAAAGACACTCAGCCCTATTGTGGGGGCAAAGTTAAACGTGTGATTCTTTCGTGTTTCACGGAACACGATTAAAGAAATTCTATATAAGTTGTTTGTATTTTAGACCTTATCCAGCCCTTTGTCAAGCAAGTATTACGTCAGACCCAATAGATTCACAATGAAAGGGATGGTCACGACCGATAATAAGGTCGTGACAAAGACATAGCGAGCAGCTAGGCCGACGTCCGCCTCATAGAGAATCGCAAAACTGGTAGAAACTGCGGGTCCCGGCATGCCGGCAATCACAATCAGAACACTCAATATAATCGGATTGCTAATAAAGGAAGCGAATATCAGATAGACCATCATCGGGAAAAGCAGCATCTTGATAAAAGCTAAGCCATAGACTTCGCGGCTCATTAAAGCAAAGCGAATATCCAGTTTCGCCATTGCCATTCCAATCACAAACATCGCCAGAGGCGTTGTCATGGCACCCACTAGACTAAAAAAATCCGCCATTACGATGGGCAATCTCCAATCGAAAACGAAGAAAACAATCACCACAATCGAAGCCAGAAAGCCTGGCGAGAATAGAATTTTTACGAGTGATGGTGGTTTAGCCTCTTGATGGCTGTGTTTGGCCATTGCCCAAGCACCATAAGAAAAAGAAAACAGGTTAGTCGGGATATTCATCAAAGCCGCATAAAACATCGCCCCTTCACCGTACATCGCTAAAATTACCGGTAGACCCATGAAGCCTGATTTGTTGATGATCAACAAATCTTGGCGACTCCCGGGGATTTCTGGGGGAATTTAAACCACCTGGTCATTAAGCTCGCGAGGGGAATATACAGTCCGAATAAGAGAAAGGCAATCAACAGGAAGGTCATTGCCTCACGCTTAGTTCCTAGTGAACCGGCCGAGTTCACGGTCGATAAAATAAGGGCAGGCGAAGCAATTTGCGTGATCATGACCGATAAGTCCGACTCAGCATGGTCACTAAACAAGGATAACTTAGCCGCAATGAACCCTCCTATCATTACAGCAACTAACAAACTCATTGGTACAATTGCTGACATACGCTCGTCCCCTTTACCATATATTATTCCATATGATACCATATAAATTCGTTTTCATTGCGATATTTTTTTGCGTCTAGCGCTATTCTTTCTTGGGATAGTTTTCACTTGCCTTACTTTTAGGGACGGGCCGCCGGCAGGCACCAAGCGGCTGGGAGTTGAGGCTTTAAGGGCCTTTCAAGTTGAGGGCTGTTGTGCCTCTTTGATTCGTGGAAAACATAAACAGCCAGACGTAACGTCTGGCTGAGTGTGTTAATTTATGTGATTGCGCTAAGCGAATGTTTCTGTTTCGCTAAAGATGAGTCGTTGGGCGTCTGGTTCGGAATAGAAGGTCCATTGGCCTGTTCCAGTTCTGAGTGTTTCTCCGACGGAGACTTTGGCAATGATGTTGTTCAACGCTTCTGCTTCGACTGATATTTCTGCTTCTAGGCCGTCGTTTTTATGGGGGACGAGTTCGATTTCTCGGTCCTCGATGGATAATGTGATGGAATCGTCTGATACTTTAGTGACCTTTGCACCTACAGCTGATTGGGTAGCGAACCAGTCTGAAAGTTCTTGTTTGATCCTCACTGTACTTCTGAACATATTCTTGTTTCTCATTCTATACACCGCTTTCTTCGAAAAACATCTACACCATGTGAATGGTTATGCACATTAAGATTCATTGAAACTACCCTTTTTCGCGCATTTCTTCAACACGCTACTTCTTTAGTATACCATATTTGCTTCTGCTTAGCTAAGGGACACCCTTGTGCTTGGTTTTCCGGCGCTTTTAAGTGGCATTTTTTTCGTTTAGGGTGAAAACAAACAGCCCTCCCTCGTCGATTGTTTTCGTTGAGGAAGGGCTGTTGGATATTTGGATATTATTCGGCTGAGACAACAGTTGCGGAGCCTTCGCCCATGACTGCTTCGATGTTTTCCAATGATGTGATGACTGCTTTACCTTTTGGGTTGTTTTCCACAAAGGAAATTGCGGCTTCTACTTTTGGTAACATGCTGCCTGGTGCGAATTGCTCTTCTGCAATCCAGTTGTTCAACTGAGCGACAGTGACGTTTTCTAATTTTTCTTGGTTAGGTTTGTTGTAGTTTACGAAAACATTGTCGACTCCTGTTAGGATAACTAGGAAGTCAGCTTCGACTAATTCTGCTAATTTGGCTGAAGCGAAATCTTTGTCAATGACGGCTTCAACGCCTTCATAACCATAGTCAACTTTTTTAACTGGGATACCGCCACCACCTGCAGAGATTGTAACAAAATCTTGTTCAATCATTGCTTTGATGACTGGGTACTCTACAATGCTGATTGGTTTTGGTGAGGCAACCACTTTACGGTAGCCACGACCAGCATCTTCCACATAAGTATCGCCGGTAGCTTCTGTAGCTGCTTTGGCTTCTTCTTCTGTTAAGAATGGGCCAACAGGTTTTGTAAGATGAGTAAAGGCACTGTCGTTTTCGTCGACAACGACTTGAGTTACGACCGAAGCGACTTGTTTGTCGATGCCGCCTTCGGCTAGTGCTTCATTCATCATGTTTTGTAGCCAGTAGCCAATTGAACCTTGTGTCATCGCCACTAAAGTGTCTAGAGGCATTGCTGGGTTCTTTTCTGAATCTGCTGCCACTTGTTGAAGCAATAAGTTACCGACTTGTGGCCCGTTTCCGTGACTAATAATCAATTGGTGCCCTTGTTTAATTAATTCAATCAGACGTTTGCTTGTGTAACGTAAGGCTTCAATTTGTCCTTTAGCTGATGGATCATCTGTTAAAATGGCGTTTCCGCCCAATGCTACTACGATTCTTTTTCCCATAATTACCTCCGAAAATTTAAATAAATTTCAACACATTTAACATACCTAAGAGAATATCGTTGCCAGAAGTTGCGCCGTAGGCTTGTATCTGCTGGACAGCAGCTTTGAGTTGGCCTGTGTTGTCTGTTTTGATGGCCGTCAAGAGTTTCACCCAACTTAAGTTAACTTTTCCTGCAAACAGTGCCTGATAATAGGCCTGGCTAACGGCTGTCGTTGAGCGTTCTTGTAAAGCTGTTTGGACATAGTCAGACAAGCTATAACTGGGTCTTTCTTGTCCATGGTGACTTGCTGGTAAGGCGGCTTTGACGACCGTGTCAGACAAGTTCGTGTCCCTAGCGACTGCTTGTTCCAGCAATAGCATTCCTTGCAAGAAGTCGTCACCACTAGGCGTCAGGCCAATTCCTGCTCCGATGAATTGGCGAAGCAAGTCTGGCTGAAGAAAGTCCCCTGAAAGTTGGAGCGCAGCTTGATACTGCTCCAATAGCTGGGTCATGTCTGCTCTAAGTGCGAAACCAGATTGAGCGTAGACGTTAGCTGCCTCGAGGCTTTCCTCTAGAGCGCTAGTCTTCAACTGTTCAAGGGTAATCGGCACAATATCTACAGCCACTTTCTCCACGTGACCTGGCACTAATTGTAGCAAATTTGGTCGCGAATAAAAAGTCCACGCCGTCGGTGTGATTCGAACTCTTTGCCCGACAACAAGGGCCTTTTGCAAATGTGAAAAGACCGATGCTTCGAGTGTTAAACCAAAGGCCGATACATCGCCACCGTGTTTACCGACGAATATCAGCTGACCTTGTAAATCTAAATTAAAGCCATTCGGAAAAACCGAATGGACTTTAATTTGCTGATGCGTCTGTTTGCCTAATAAGTCATCAGCCAAATACTGGCTGATGACAAATGAACTAGTCAGTGTTTGTTGAAAAGATTTAGTTGCCACCTTAACTTACTCGCTATCGACGTCAATACCTACTGATTTCGCATAGCCAATCAGTGCTTTTTCGAAACATGCTAGCGGTGCGCGAACTGTCCCTGCACCAATTTGTCCAACACCTGCTTCTTTATGAGCAATCCCTGTGTTGATGATTGGTGTAATACCTGTTTCAACCACTTTACGAATATCAATACCTAAAGTTGAACCTTTGAAGTCCCAGTTAGGAATTGTCCATGTTGGGTTATTCGTGATAGATATTTTCTGCATTTCATCAGAAATCTTCTCAGCATCGGATAGACCATTTAATCCAACGAAGCGTGTTACACCTGGTGCAGCAATCATTGCCATACCACCCACTCCGACAGTTTCAGTAATCGCACTGTCACCAATATCCGCATTCGCGTCTTCTGATGAGTAACCACTGAAGTATAAGCCGTCTGGTGTGTTAACTGGTGCAGTAAACCACTCGTCGCCAAGTTCTGCAATTCTGACACCAAAGTTTTCACCATTACGAGCCATTGTTGTTACAACTGTTCCTTTTTCTACTTTACGAACATAATCAACCATGGCTTTACCAGCGGCCATCATAATGTTCAAGAAGAATTGGTCAGTATCTGCTAAGAATTGGATAACTTCTTGTTTTTCTTTATCATCAATCGGTAATGTCACGATAGATGGTGTAATTTCTTTAAGGAAGACTAATGAACCAGCGATATTACGTTGGTGGAACTCGTCACCCATTGAGATCGCACGAGCAATCATCACGTTTAAGTTCAAGCCTTCTTCAATCGTGCGTAAAGCTTTTCCTAACACTGGTCCTAATGTATTAGCCATCCATGTTAAGCGGTCAACTACTGCTTGAGAGTTTGCACCGAAACGTAACACTTCACCGATACCTTCGTTCATAATACAGTAACCTTTTGTTCCATCAGCTTTGTTTTCAACAACAAATACTGGGAAATTAGCCGTTGTAATCCCACCCATTGGTCCAACCGCACCCACATGGTGACAAGGGATAAATTTAACTTCGCCTGCTTCTAATTGTCTACGTGCATCTTCTTGGTCAGTTGCCCAACCTTCAAATAACATCGCGCCAATCACTGACCCTTGCATTGGTCCGGTCATATTCTCATATTTAATAGGTGGTCCAGCGTGTAACACAAGTTTCTCGTCTGTGTTTAACTCAGGAATCACGTCTTTAGCTGGTTGAGCATCCATTAAGAACGGTTGTGATTCTAAGAAACGGTCAATAATCATTTGGTTATCTTCGTCGATTTGTGCTTCGCGTTTGTCTAATTCATTTAAAATACGGATTAATTTCTTGTTACCGCCGGCACGTGGTCTCCAGTTAAACTGTAAGGCTTCGCCACCATATGTAACGATTGGCTCAGTGAAACTTTCAATTCCCACATTGATTACTTTAGGTTTAGAATTTAATAAGTCGATGACTTTCTCGCTTGCCATTGGTAATTCAACTTTTTCACCAGTATAGTCAACGTGACCTTTATCAGCTACCACTAAATCATGGCCCATTAATTTAAGGGCTGCACGGATTGCACGCGCGTTACTACTTTCAACAATCACGCCAGCTTCTTTCAATGTTCTTACTGATTCAGCATAGTTTTGCGGATCATTATCTGTTCCAACAACTGTACCAATCACATATAAACGACGACCGCTAGCTGCAGCATTATCTAAAGCCGCTTTAATATCTGGAGCAAGCGCACCAGCCATATCTGGATGTGAACCGTAACCTAATACCACATCAAGTAAAATCACGCCCGTTGTTTCATCTTGAATCACTTCACGTAATTTACGTACACGTACGTCTGGATCAATCATTGGGTGTGGCTTACCTTGCGTATACATATCATCACCAAGGTCCATCACTTGGAAGCCTTGAGTGTTTAAGATATACCCTTCTTCGCCTTTAGCATTTTCCAAGCCTAAAGCGTCCGCAATTAAAGTAGCCGCTTCACTTGCTAACGTCCCACCTGAATAAAGACCTTTAACGGTTGTGCCTTCTGCTAACGTTTCCGTTACTTCTAATTCAACTGGATCTAAGTAGTTGGCTTTCACGGTTTCCCCATTTGAAATATCAACCGCAATACGGGCTGCTTCTTCTAATGTATAAGCTAAGGAAACATTACCTACGTGAGCTTCTGGTTTTTCACCTAAGAAAATAGCGACCACTGGTTTAGATAATGATTGTAAAACTTTCATTACGTTATCACGAACTGACTTTGCTGGTGGCTTAGAAATCACTAAAATCACATCGGTTGGATCATGTTTTTCTAAAGCAACCACTGCATCAATCATTGTAGTGGCTTCAACGGCTTCGTTTAAATCGCGTCCGCCGGTACCAATCGCATGTACCACGCCTCCGCCTAAACGGTCAATTAATGTGGTGGCTTCTTGAATACCTGTTCCAGAAGCAGCCACAATTCCGATATTCCCTGGATTTGTAACGTTTGTAAAGGCTAGTGGAATGCCTGATAAGACACCCGTTCCACAGTCAGGACCCATTAATAATAAACCGCTCTCGTGTGCTTTTTCTTTCAAACGAACTTCATCTTCTAACGAGATATTGTCACTAAATGAGAAAACATGTAAACCTGCATCTAAAGCTTTCTCAATCTCATCCGCTGCATAAGTTCCCGGAATGGAAAATAGCGCTAAATTAGCTTCTGGCATTGCTTCTAAAGCGTCATGCCAATTATCTACACTGGTTGTGCCTGATTCTGCTTTTTTATTAGATAAATCGCCTAAGAAACGCTCAACTTCTCCTAATACTAGTTCTAGAACTGCTTCATCGTCTGCTTCAACGACAATTGCCATATCATTTGCGCCAGCTGCCTCTAATTCTGGAGTATGCATACCTGCACTCTTAAAGATATCTTTATTGGCATCCGTTGCCATCATGACTTGCCCTTGTTTCACCCCGTCAACGTCGTTCACTGAGTTTGTTAAAAGCATCAAGTTAATAGAGTCTTGATAATTATTTTTTTGAATCACTGTATGTAACATTATTTAGCCTCCCTTTCCCTTTCATTATAACCGCTTACATGCCTGCTTTAAATGCTTAAACTCTCTAAAACTTCTAATTGTTTTGTCTACTTTGAATAAAATACAGTCACTAGTCACTAATTTTTACAGTTTTAAGCTACACTTAGAGTATCAATTTGACTAACAGGAGGATGCTTATGACTTATAGCCAAGAAATTTATACTTTTGCTAGCTTCAAGGAGTTACCTTTACAAGCAAGCTTTTACCGCCCCTCTCGCACACAGACTTACCTAGCAACTTTAATTTATTTTCATGGTGGTGGTCTCATCTTTGGACAACGTGACGATTTGCCTGAGGTTTATATCGAACAATTGACCGGAGCAGGCTACGGAATTTTAGCAGTTGACTACTTATTAGCACCTGAAACAGGTCTCGACTTAATTCTTGACTATGCTCAAACAGCTATCGAGTGGTTTTTAGAAAATACTGAGTCTGAATTGGGAAACCTACAATTAACGACTCAACGCTATTATTTATTTGGGCGTTCAGCCGGTGCTTATCTAGCCTTATACCTTGCGGCTAAACAAGTTAACGTTGATAAAAATATGCCTCATAATCAGACAATGCAAACAGCAGCCGGTATTATCGCTCTTTATGGTTACTTCAACCTTAATGAAGCCAGTTTCAGTTTACCGAGTCGTCATTACTTAACCTTCAAAGAAGTCTCTCCCGCTTCCATCCAACGTCTAATTGGTCAACAGCCACTGGTGACTGGATCAATGGATGAACGTTTTTTGATTTATTTAGCCGCTCGACAAGCAGGAAACTGGATGGCTAACTTACTACCGCCTCATCAATCGGCTCGTGATTTTTCACTGAGTTATGCCGACTTAAAAACGCTTCCAAAAATATTTATAGCAGCGGCGTCTGGAGACACCGATGTGCCTGTGCGTCAATCTCGTTTAATGAGTCAACACATCCCAGACGCCCAATTGCATATTATTGATTCAGATGATCATGATTTTGACCGAACCCAAGTAGAAACCCATGGTCTTGAGGTCTATCATGCCATCCTTGCGTGGCTGAATTAGTTATATTTTGTCCGATTTATAAGACTTAAGTTGATGCAATTTACTTGTAATCGTCAGTCTTTTCTACTTTAAGTATTCTAAAGCAATGGCTTGGAAACGATCGATAAATTGTAAATAGTCATCGATTTCAATATACTCATTGACTTGGTGTGGCAAGGTCGGCACGCCAGGTCCGTGAAGTAAGAAATCAAACTTTGTTTTAGATTGAGTAAATTGTGCCGCATCCGTTGTAGGTGAAATTCCAATAATTGGTAAGTCACCCACAATTGCTTGGGCCGCTTTCACTAAATCTGAATCTTCAGGTTTTTCAACTGGATAGTTGTTTTGAGTCCATTCAAGTTCTAGACGACCTTCAATCGCTTGGTTAATTTCTTCAATAATTGTTTCCATTAAAGTGATAATCTTTGTATTGTCATAATCTGGAATTGAGCGAATATTGCCTTCCACTACTGCTTTTTCAGGGATACTATTGATTTGATTTCCACCATTAATAATCGTGACCGCATGTGTGGTACGTCCTAATTTAGAATTGTCGTAAGCTTCAGAAATTTCTGCCATCGCACTATTGGCACGGACAATAAATTCTGCCAATTGGTTAATCGAGTTCACACCTTCTTGTGGCATCGAACTATGCGATGATTTACCAAATGAAGTCACTTTATAACTCATTGAACCTTTATGAGCAGTCACTAAACTACCTGCCCCACTGGGTTCTGCTACTAATAAACCATCTAAGTCGTCAGCGTAACCTAAGGCAGTTAATTGCTTAGCCCCGACTGTTCCGATTTCTTCACCGACAGTGGCTAGAAGTTTGATTTTACCATTGAAAGGAATTGCTTTTTCTTTCAATTCAATCATTGCTAAAACTAAACCTACCGTTCCACCTTTCATATCTGTCGAACCACGACCATATAATTTGTTGCCATCAATAACCGCATCAAAAGGCGGGTGAATCCATTCTGATTCATCACCAGCTGAGACAACGTCTAAATGACCAGTGAAGCCTAGTGTTTTACCGGGAGCACTCCCTATTAACTCTGCCACCAAATTACTACGACCGGGAGCATATTCTACTAAGTTTGAAGCAATATCAAACTCTGCCAATAACGCTTGTAAATACTTAGCGACTTCCTCTTCGTGATCGTTTACCGATTTGAAGCGCAACACATCTTGTAAGATTGAAATTTTACGTTCCTTATTCAACTTATCAGATCCTTTCACACTTTTAATACCTTTATGTTACACCAAAAACTGCTATTAGGGAAAAATTACTGACAGCCTTTAAAACAATCGCGATTTTTTGACTACTTATGACAAGGTTTCCTATATTTTTGTAATCTTTCGCATTGCGTCACAACTCACGAGTCTGTCATAATAGAGAAAATACAACTAGGGAGGATGTCTCCATGCAAATAGATTTTTTCTTAACTTTAGAAAAAGTATCTGTCTTATTTCTGTTAATTGTGATTGGTTTTGTAGCCGGAAAAATGAACCTGATCTCTGAAAAAGGTCAAAAAGATATTACTCAGTTAGTACTTTACGTGACAATGCCCGCCACCATTTTCTCTGCCATGCAGCTAGAAATGAGTGAAGAACGTTTAAACACCGCTTTTATGGTCTTGGGTGTGATGGCCTTTTGTTATGTCGTGATGTTCCTTGTAGGCTTCTTTTCTTCTAAACGCTTACCTTTAACAAAAGGGCAAAAGGATATTTTCCAAACAGCCTTATTACTCTCGAACACTTCCTTTATGGGTTACCCGATTGTCCAAAGTTTACTTGGTCAAGAGGCCTTATTCTATGCTGTTGTCGGTGCCGGTTTTATCTTTGAAACTGTCTCATGGTCCCTCGGTGTTTACTTAATTTCACGTAATGGAACAGAAGCAGCTGGTTTTAATTGGAAGAAAGTTGTCTTCAGTCCAGGGATTTTATCAATTGTTGTGGGACTTATTTTCTTCGGCTTCCAGTGGGGCGTGCCCGAACCTCTCAATAGTGTCATCACGATGATGAGTCCGGCCACTTCACCTTTAGCCATGATTGTTATCGGCTTGATGTTATCACGCAGCAACTTAAAAGAAGCCTTCCAAAGCAAGTACATCTATATGGCTTCAGCCTTAAAATTATTGATTGTGCCAATCGTTATCACACTGGCACTTAAAGCCTTTGGTATCGAAGGGCCTGCTTTAGTCATTCCGGTGATTATGATTTCTATGCCAACCGCTACCTACGTGGCAATGTTCAGCGGCAACTACGGTAACGATGCGAAATTCGCCAGTCAAATAGTCTTCATGACTTCCCTACTTTCGATGATTACCATTCCAATCGTCACTTTATTATTCTAAAGCCTAAACCTTCTAACCAACGTGTTAGAAGGCTTTTTTTTATTTCAACATATGAATGAGTATAACTAAGGTGAGATATATTGAGTGAAGCTATCTGGCAACGTCAGGCTTTGATGGTGGGAGGGGGATCCGTGGAGCGAATGGTTCCGTGGAGCGAATGGTTCAGTACTGATGTGAGTCATGATATGAAACAAGAGCTTGGATGCGTTGCTCGAATCGCCTTGATGCCTTCTTCTGTCTTAGCCCGCAATCCATGGAGTTAACATGCACTAGCTCGCCGACCAAACGACTATCCAATCCTTCCACCAAGTATACAGTTCACTTCTGTTTCAAAAAGACTTCTAGCAAAGACCTTGAGACCGGCGGTGTCGTTCGCTGGAAGCTCACGACGATTATAGTTCGCCGCCTGAGCTAAATTTAATCGTCAGGAACGTGAATGACTGACATCCTCTTTCTTTAACCGACTGCTTTGAAGGGATGTATCGATACGTTTCTATTAGGTGCTTCTCCTGATGTGAAATGTTTATTAAGAGCTTCGACCTAGCAGGTGGTGGTTATAACCCAAAAACTCCCTAGCCGTCTTCTGGCTAGGGAGTTTTCTATTGGGGGATGTTATGAATAGATAAACATTGTGTGTTATTTACTATTTTTTGACGAAGTCGCCAGGGAATGCTTCTGAAATGCCGTCTTCCATTGAGTAAACGACTTCACCACGCAAGATTGTTGAGGCTACTTGAGCGCCAATTTCGCGTCCTACATAAGGGCTTATTTGGTTACGGTAAGCCAAATCTTCTGTAGCTAGTGTGTAAGGTGAATTTGGTTTGATTAGGACGAAGTCTGCATCTTTACCAACTTCGATGCTACCTTTTTCTTCAATGCCGAATAATTTCGCAACGTTTGTAGCTGTGACTGCCGCAAATTGAGGCAAGCTCATACCGCGTTTTTGAACCCCTTCGTCAAACAAGATATCAACGTTGTTTTGTACGCCTGAGATACCGCCCCAAGCTTCAAAGGCGTTTTCTTTGTCTTTCAAGTCTGGGGTACATGGTGAGTGGTCAGATGTAATGAAATCAATCTTACCGTTTAAGACTCTTTCCCATAAAGCATCTTGTTGAGCTTTATCACGGATTGGTGGTGAACATTTAACCACTGGCCCAATCGCATCTAACTCATCTGTTTCGAAGTATAGGTAGTGAGTACATGTTTCACATGTGACGTCTACGCCTTCTTCTTGAGCTTTAGTGATCGCATCGACACCTTCTTTACAAGCCACGTGAACGATATGTAAACGACAGCCTGTTTCTTTAGCTAATTCAATGGCACGGTTGATTGGCTCTACTTCAGTAAAGACTGGACGAGACTCAACATAAGCTTTAAGCGTCGTTTCACCATTTTTATAAGCAATATCGCCTAAACGGTCAGTAATTTCTGCGTTTTCCGCATGAATTGATAATATTTTGCCAGTTTTAGCGATTTGCTTCATGCCTTCATATAATGAATAGTCATCAACGTTCATGAAGTCGCCATCGATTGTACGGTCCCCACATGTTGACATGAAAGCTTTATAAGCAATAACCCCGCCTTCGTCTAACTCTTGGATGCCGCCCGTATTCACTGTGTAAGGAACTAGGCCACCGTATGAATAAACATCAGATTTTAATTTCCCTTCACCTGCTGCATATTTGATTTCTAAAGATTTGGCGTCAACTGTTGCTGGCACTTGGTTTAAAGGCATTTCTAAGAATGATGTGACGCCACCTTTAGCTGCTGCAGAAGTTCCTGTGATATAGCCTTCCCACTCGTCACGGTAGCCGCCGCCTGGTTCGGTAATATGCACGTGTGCGTCAATCATACCTGGACTGACTACCAAACCTTCAGCATCGATTACTTTTGCCCCTTCAGTTGCTAGGTCTGTACCAATTTCGGCAATCTTACCGTCTTTAATCGCAACATCTGTTTGAACTTCGCCACCATCTAAGATAACTAAACCATTCTTAATTACTAAATCAAAACTCATTTACTTTCCTCCTAATATTATATTATTTAACTTATTTTATAGCCCCAATGATTGAATCTTTGCTTGCTGTTTTGGTTAACAACCAATAAACAAGGAAGCCAGTACCAAAACCTGCTAACCAAGCAACGTTTGAAATGAAAGCTAGTGCTGGAATAAACTGTCCGCTTAGCGACACGACTAACCCTACAAATGTTGCGATATAGGCTTGAGTGTTTGTGCCACGGTAGATACTTTTAGCAGCTTTATCTCTTTCATCGAAATACAATTGATCTAAGTCAATTCTTTGTTTGTTTAATAAGAAGTAATGAGCGACCATAATCCCGGCAACAGGACCTAATAAAGCACCAATGGCGTTCAAGAAAATATAGATACTATCTGCATTTTCCATTAGTTTCCATGGCATGATAAGGAAGCTGACCACACTGGCGATGATAACGCCGCTACGGTAATTAATATACTTTGGTAAAAGAGCCGTTAATTGGTAGGCTGCTGGAATAATATTACCTGTTGCGTTAGTTGAAATAGTTGTCATTAATAATACCAGTGACGAGATGATAATGGCTGGTGTGCTGTCCCAACTGTTGATGATGTTTAAAACATCCCACTCAGTTGTGCCGGCATTAATGGATCCACCGATTAAAATAACCACACTCGCAAAAGCAAACCCTACGTAGGAAACTAAGAAACTTGCTGTTTGACCGACAACTTGATCTCGTGATGATTTCGCATTTTGAGTAAAGTCTGCCACACTGACGCCTGGTGCTGCCCAAACCGCTAAGACAGATGCAATAATCATTAAGTAACCGACAATTGGATTAAGACCTGCAGTTGCACCGGCCACATCATATGACATAATGTTTTCGATTCCACCTGCGACATTGATTGCCCAGATAGTCATTCCACCAAATACGATGTAAATAATAGGACTTAGAATAGCTGTAAACTTATTTAGAATACCCCCGCCACCTAGACCAATTAACATGTTGGCTGCCCAGAAAATTGTGAAAGCAATTAATCCTGGAATTGAAATTCCTAGAATGCTTGTACCATCACCAATTTGTAAAAAGCCTGGCCATAATTTACTAATTAGAATAAGAAGTGCTTGTGAACCTGTATAGTTTTGTAAACCGAACCAAGCAATGGCAGCTACTCCACCACGTAAGAAACCTGGTAGTTTTGACCCTGTATTACCATAAGTCGATCTTAAATGCATTGAGAAAGGTATGCCGTATTTGGACCCGGCTAAACCGTTCATTGTCATGAATAATGCGACTACTAGTGCACTAACGACTAAAGCGAGCATCACGTTGATTGGCGCCATGCCTAAAACTAGAAAACCACCAACAGCAGCGTAGTTAGGAATGTTATGCACGGAACCCATCCATAAGGTGAAATAGTTCATTAAACCTGTGTGACGTTTTTCTGCTGGCTTGGGTAAAATATCCTCGTTGGTATATCCCCGTGCTTGAAACTTTGTTATTTCCGCTTGCGTGACTTTATAATCTTGAGCTTCCATAAATTGCCTCCTTAAATTAAGTTTTTTAATTTTTAGCAACCGCTATCAATTCATTCAAGTTCATTGTAAGCGGTTAAACCAATTATCGCATTAGCCACAACTGACAAATGAACAACTTTCAGTGTACAATTAGCACAACAGCTGTTAGGAATCCTTATTCTAGCAAGGTTTCATGCGAGTATCTATTATTCATTCTTCAGAATAAAAATCACAAAGGCGACAGCCAATTAATTTTAATGGTATGTCGCCTCGGTATTACAAATTTTTTAGTAGATATTTAGTTAATTAATAAGCTAATTTCTCTAGTGTGCCAGCTAATGCTTGAATGCCTGGTACAATATCTTCAGCTTCTGTATGTTCGGCCGGGTTATGGCTAATGCCATCAATCGATGGCACGAATACCATGACAGTCGGTACACGAGGCGCAAAAATTTGTGCATCATGACCTGCACCCGAATGCATGAGTTGGTAGTTCAAATCATTTTCTCGACAAACTGCTTCTAATGTCTCAACTAATGTTTCATCCATTGGCACTGGGGATTCATCCATCCAATTATCAATGGAAATCTCAATACCCATCTCTTGACAAATTGCTTGCATATCGGCTTCTAATTCTTGAGTGAAGCGGTTTAACGTGTCTTGATTTGTGTGTCGGCAATCAATCGAAAATAAAGTTTCTCCTGGTACCACGTTGACCGTATTGGGTTTAGGCTCCACCCGACCGAATGTTAAGACCAATGGATTACCTTCGGCACGAGCCTTATCTAAACTTTGTGTCACAATGCGAGCAAAGCAATCCACTGTATCTTTACGGTAAGACATTAGAGTCGTTCCCGCGTGATTGGCTTGTCCTTTTAATACAACGTCATAGCGTTTTTGACCTACAATCGCATTCACCACTCCTACTTGTTTCCCTTCTTTTTCGAGGAAGTTTCCTTGTTCAATATGCAATTCAACAAAGGCCGCAATCTTGGCAAATTTTGGTTCACCTTCTAAATAGTCAAAACCGGCTGCTCGCATCGCTTCTTCAAAGCCAACGCCTTCAGCATCTTTGATGGTTTCCACATCCTTTTTATACGCTAAACCGAAGATGTTCTTCGAGCCCCAGAATACATAAGGGAAACGAGAGCCTTCCTCTTCTGCCATGGATATGATTTGTAATGTTTTCTTAGGTTGACCATTTTTTTGGATCAGTTTTTCCATGGCTAAGTAAGCAGCCATAATTCCTAATTGTCCATCTAATCGTCCACCTTTAGTGACCGTATCGACATGGGAACCAGATGCGATGACTTCTTCCGGTTGTTCGCTACCTTCTAATGTGGCAAATAAATTACCCACTGCATCAAATTCACAAATAAAACCTAAGCTTTCAAACTTTTCCTTCAATTGCTTTTGTGCCTCTATCCATGATGGACTGTACAGTAAACGGGTGGTACCTGGTCCTTGTGCATCTGAAATGCCTGCAAGCCAGTCCATCGTTTCATCGACTTCTTGAGGTGTTATTTCTATCATATGATCCCTCCTGATTATATCTTCTGCTTCATTATAAATGAAAGCGTTTCATATGTAGATAGCAAATTCTATAAAATTTGAGATTTAGCTGTTCAATCTGCATAAACCCCTTGCTATAACACACTTTACTTAAATTTTTACTAAAGCACTTCATTTAAACGACCTCGGTGACCTAGAAGTCAAATGCCGTGTCATAGTTAAACTCTTCACTCAGGCTCTTTACACAAGCTCTTTACACAAGCTCTCTAAACAAGCTATTTACACACGCTATTTGCTTAAGCATTCTCCAGAAAAATATTCAAGGCAGCTTTGACGGCTTTTCCGACGTTAATATCTACTTCATAATATACTAAAGCGCCTTCTAGTGCACTCAACACTTGTAAAACATTTTCATGGCGACTGCTGTAACCCATATTACCGATTCGCCAAATTTTTCCGTTTAAGTCTCCGAAACTATTGGCGATTTCCACCCCGAATTGATGCAACATCAATTCCTGTACTTTGACTGCATCCACACCTTGAGGAATGATAACTGGCGTCACTGTCGGCATCTTAGTGTTTGCTTGTCCGTAAATTTCTAGCCCCATCGCTTGCACACCGGCCATAATGGCTTGATTGTTTAAGCGGTGACGGGCATACACTTTCTCGAGACCTTCTTCTAACAATAAACGTAAGCCTTCATGAACACCGTAGATTAAAGTTGTCGCTTCCGTATGGTGATTGATTCTTTGTTCATTCCAATAGCATATCAGTTGACTCAAATCAAGATAATTACTTTGGATATGGCGTTCATTACGCAAATCAGCACTTAAGCCTAACTCTAGTTGATAACGTTCTGCTAACAATTTTTCGATACGTTCATTAAACGTGACAAGTGATAAACCTGCTGGCACGCTCAAACATTTCTGACTGCCTGCTATGGCTATATCAATGCCCCATTCGTCGACTTTCAATTCCATCCCAGCATACGTTGCTACCATATCAACTAAAAAATAAATATTGTTTGCTTGAGTATAAGCACCGATTTGATCTAAAGCTTGCACTTGGCCGTTGGCTGTTTCGCCATGTATCATTGCGACTAATTTAGGTTGAACCTCTTTAATTTTGTTAATAATATCTATTTGCTCAAAGGGACTTTCCCAATCTTTTTCCATCAACACCACTTCTGCACCACAACGTTCTGCGATTTCCGCTAATAAGTAAGCGAAACGTCCATAAGCTGGGATAAGTACTGTGTCACCTCGTTCTAGAATAGCAATCATCGCTGCTTCAATCCCTGAACGTGACGAGCCGTCGACCGCAAAGGCCTGCTTGTTTTGGGTACCAAAAGGTTGTTTGATTAATTCTTTAACTTCATCCATTATCGTTAAAAAAGCCGGGTCGTGTTGACCAAGAATTGAATTACTCATAGCTTGCAGTACTCTAGGATGCACTTCGACTGGGCCGGGCGTCATAATAGTTCGTTTGGGGACTTTGATTGAATGGTACATAAGATGACCTCCATAGTTAATTTTTTAAGTGACTTATCTGCAAAGATTTCTTTGATATTTTGTAATGAGTCACTAATTTAGTTATCTTAGGTATGCAGATTGAACAATGATTCGTTCAGTAGTATACTCATATTATACTCGAAAATTATCGCTAACGAAAAAAATTTACAGCCTTCATTTGAAAATGTATGCGCTGTTGTAACTTAACATCAGTTGCTTATAAATAGAGGGGGACTTTCGATGACAAGTTTGAATGACTTACTTAACTTACCACGTTTTTCAGATATAAAATTAATTACACCTGGTTTGGATCGGATAGATTTGCCAATAAAAAGTGTCGAAATTACGGAAACGCCTGATATTGAACACTTCGTAACAGAAGATTGCTTGTTACTGTCGACTGCCATGGTATATCAAGATAAGCAAGAAGAGTTGCTGCCACTGATTGATTCCTTGCTGCGTGCGAAGGCTGTTGGCTTAGGGATTAAAGTGGGCCGTTTTTTAGGGCAATTGGATGAGCACGTGATTGCTTATGCTGAATCTGTCGGTTTCCCTTTACTTTTGATTCCGGACAATTATTCGTTAGGCTCTTTACTGCATCAATTTCTGGATATCATCTGGGGAACCCGTCATGAAGAATTATCATTTGCTTTAGATATACAAAAGCGTTTTTCAGACCTATTGATTCAAGATGCTTCTAACAAAATAGTCATTGATCAATTTAGTCACATGGTCAAAACACCCGTTATTTTATTAAATCCTTATTGGAAAATATTAACTCATTCGATTCACTTCAATGATTCAAGCAATCGGGCAGATTATTATACAAGTCAATTGTATGATCTAATGAAAACTACCTCTAAACAAGAAGGTTCTTTTCTTATTCAAGACGTTAATCATAAAGAGTTGCATGTGTCTTTAGTACCGATTAAAGTTTACAGCAATTTCCCTCATCACTTGGTGATTTTGAATCCAGAGCATATTCCTTACCCGATTTCGAATTTCGCCATTGAACAAGCTTCGATGGTGCTATCTTATATTCTATTTAAAAATGAACGAATTGAGGACAGTAAGTATGCTCAAGAAGCTGACTTTTATCGGGAACTCATTGACTACTCATCACAAAACCAGCATAAAGCGCCTGATCGTTTGATGAATGAGAAATTTGGTTACATTAAATCTACCTACTATCAGATCATACATGTTTATGATAGCTCAGCCTTAAAGCTGTCAAAATTGACACCTTATGGTGAAGAATTGTTACTAATGGCCTCACGTTGGTTACGTCAAAACATTAAGACGTATTGCCCAGATGCGTTAGTGTTTTATTTCTCTCAAACTAAAGAAGTCATCTTGATGTTGCAAGCAAAGCCAGCTCACTTAGACAAGATTTTATTGAAAATACGGGAAGATATCGCCAACGTTTTACCATTAAAGCTGATTTTCAGTGTAGGCAATGCCTATCCAACGCTTGGCCAAATCGACCAATCACATACTCAAGCTCACTTAGTGTTTGAAGAACGTAAAACACAGCAACTGACAGACACCATTATGACTTATGAAAATAAAGGCATGTTCCATTTGTTTAATCACTTGCAACATAATGATGTCCGGTTTTTCTGCCAAAATATTCTTCAAGATTTTGCTTATCCGGAAGATGCTTCTTTACTAGAATTACGTAAAACGTTACATGTTTACTTAGATTCACAATGTGAAATAGCCCGCACGGCCTCTGCTTTATTTGTTCACCGAAATACGGTTAAATACCGTATTCAGCGTATCGAAGAGACCTTGGGTTTCTCAGTGAATTCGCCAGAAAATTCATTGAACTTGCGTTTAGCTTTAGAGTTAAGCGATGAAAATCAAACGTAATTCCAAAGACTTGAGTCCTAGCTTTTAGTTTTAGCATTTTTTAAGGCGACTAAAACAACAAGACACACGAAAGCCAGTGAACCAGCTCTGTTCGTCAGAGCTGGTTCACACCAGTTTTCGTGTGTTTTTTGTATACTATTTAAAGTCTTATTCTTGAAAAAAGGGTTTAGTTGGCAAATGCGCCTAAACCGTCGTAAGAATTATGGTGGATATCGTCGGATTCCAGATAGGCGATGATGGATTCTGGGATGTCTACGCCGTTGGCCAGGTTGTTGGCGTAACGCTCGTTACTGCCTTGGCCTGGATATTGGACGCGGTCAAAACCGGGTGCAGGCTTGATGCCATTTAAATCATGCATAGTTTTGCTAACGTTGGCTTTAACATGGTCAAGGCCGGCAAATCTTTCTGGATCGATGATGATGTAGATTTGGCCTAAGTCGCGGGTTGCGGTTAGATCAGAGTACATCGATGAGACTTCGCGGCCGAATGGCACGCCGAGTAAGATACCTGATAACATATCAACCATCATCATCAAGCCGTAGCCTTTTGGTCCGGCGATTGGTAATAAGCCGCGGACTGCATTAGGGTCAGTCGTTGCTGCACCTGTTTCGTCTACTGCCCATGTGTCGGGAATTTCGCGGCCTTTCGAGCGGGCGTCCAGTATTTTACCCCATGCTTGAACGGTTGTCGCCATATCAAAAATCAATGGATGCTCGTCGTCACTTGGTGCGCCAAAGGCTATCGGGTTAGTTCCGTAATAAGTTTCTGCACCTCCAAATGGCACAACCATTGGGTCCGATTGCGTCATGGAAATACCAATTAAATTCGCTTCAGCAATTTTACGCATATAGTATGACAATGTACCGGTATGCCCGACGCGAGCTACCCCTACAACTGCCACGCCACTTGCTTTGGCCATTTCAATGGCAGGTTCTAGTGCTAAGTTGGCCACATAATGACCTTGAGCGTTGTCTCCGTGATAGATTCCCGTACTGTCGCCTGTTTTTTCAAAGCGTAAGTTTGGCTGCGTGATAATGCCGCCTTTATTAATTCTTTCGGCATAATATTCGACGCGAACCGCGCCGTGTGAATGCACGCCACTTAAATCTGCATAGACTAAATGATTGGCTGTTTCTTCTGCCTGTTCATCCGTTAAACCAGCTTTATGTAATTTTGCTTTAATTAGTTCGTGCAAGCGTGTGGCTGAAACGGTTACTAATTTTTCTTCTTCATGATTTGACATGTGTTACTCCCCTTCTTCTGTTAGACTAAACGCCTGGATTACGATTGGCATCTTTGGAATACACATAACTCAATGGTTCGTCACGTCCTACGCCATAAGCCGCTTGAGGAACGTAAGCTCCCATAAAGATGTAATCTCCCTTTTCAACTGGGAACCATTGATTGTCTAGATTATACATGCCTTTTCCTGACAATAAATAAGCCCCGTGCTCTTGATAGTGAGTTTCAACATAACCATGACTTGCGCCAGGTTCAAACGACAAGATATGCATGTTCATATCAAAGCCTAAGTCATCCACTGGCAGTAAATCCCATAGTAAAACATCTTCCATACCTTCATAGTGAATCGGCGTAATATCTGAACGGTTGCCAACAACTTTATGCGCTTGGTAACCTTCTAAGGCATCATAGCGACGTTGATACAAGAAGGCTTCAGTCATTTGCGTTTGGTTGTTTTCGAAAAACATTGATTCGTCAACTGGGAAGAATGCATAGCCGCCATCTGTCAATTCGTGAACGTCTCCTTGTGAGTCGCTCACTTTTAGTGCACCTGATAGTACATAAACGAAGGTTTCAATCCCTTCACCACCGAAACCGCTTGTATTCTTGCCACCTTCTTGAAATTCAGCAATAAAATCACTGAATGAGCCGCCTAAACGTGGCGATCCTAAAATTGAAATTCGTGTGTTCTCAAAACCTGGTACCACATTATTTACTAAACCATCATGAGGCAATATCGCATAACGCCCCTGTTTAATCACTGCTCGCGACTCTAACAGACCATCACGGTAACCCGTATTATTATTCTTATAACCCATTATATTCCCTCCAGAATTCTATTATTCATTTCACCTCCAATTGTAAACGCTTTTCACCTTAAACCCAAGTCGCACACCTCACAATTAATGGCAACTAATTGTTGATAATAGCTAATCCTGATAAAATAGTGCTTTGAGTGGGTGTCAGATGGGGCTTGGATCGAACTCTGCTAACACAGTAGGCACTGGAAAGCGACGAGACTGCCGACCCTAAACTACAGTCGGCAATAGACAGCGGCGAGACTGCCGACCCTACACAACAGTCGGCACTGGACAGCGGCGAGACTGTCGACCCTACTACTACAGTCGGCACTTGACTGGCGAGAGACTGCCGACCCTAAACTACAGTCGGCACTTGACTGGCGAGAGACTGCCGACCCTACACAACAGTCGGCACTGGACAGGCCAGAGGCTGTCGACCCTAAACAACAGTCGGCACTGGACTGGCGAGAGGCTGTCGACCCTAAACTACAGTCGGCACTGGACAGCGGCGAGACTGTCGACCCTAAACTACAGTCGGCACTGGACAGCGGCGAGACTGTCGACTCTAAACAACAGTCGGCACTGGAAAGCGGCGAGACTGTCGACCCTAAACTACAGTCGGCACTGGACAGGCCAGAGACTGTCAACCCTAAACAACAGTCGGCACTGGAAAGCGACGAGAATGCCGACTCTAAACAACAGTCGGCACTGGACAGGTCAGAGACTGTCGACCCTAAACAACAGTCGGCACTGGACAGGCCAGAGACTGTCGACCCTAAACTACAGTCGGCACTGGAAAGCGACGAGAATGCCGACCCTAAACTACAGTCGGCAATAGACAGCGGCGAGACTGCCGACCCTACACAACAGTCGGCACTGGACTGGCGAGAGACTGCCGACCCTACTACTACAGTCGGCACTGGACTGGCGAGAGACTGCCGACCCTAAACTACAGTCGGCACTGACCCTAAACTACAGTCGGCACTGGACAGCGGCGAGACTGTCGACTCTAAACAACAGTCGGCACTGGAAAGGCCAGAGACTGTCGACCCTAAACAACAGTCGGCACTGGAAAGCGACGAGACTGCCGACTCTAAACAACAGTCGGCACTGGACAGGCCAGAGACTGTCAACCCTACACAACAGTCGGCACTGGACAGGCCAGAGGCTGTCGACCCTAAATTACAGTCGGCACTGGACAGGCCAGAGGCTGTCGACCCTAAACAACAGTCGGCACTGGACAGCGGCGAGACTGTCGACCCTAAACTACAGTCGGCACTGGAAAGCGACGAGACTGTCAACCCTAAACAACAGTCGGCACTGGACAGGCCAGAGACTGTCGACCCTAAACAACAGTCGGCACTTGACTGGCGAGAGACTGCCGACCCTACACAACAGTCGGCACTGGACTGGCGAGAGACTGCCGACCCTACACTACAGTCGGCACTGGACAGGCCAGAGACTGTCGACCCTAAACAACAGTCGGCACTGGACAGCGACGAGAATGCCGACCCTTCACAACAGTCGGCACTGGACTGGCGAGAGACTGCCGACCCTACTACCACAGTCGGCAGGTTCCATCCAAAACCAGACTACCCTCTCACCCAGATTCAGCTTGATTAACCAAGAAGCATCTTTCTACTTCAAAAATTGTTTCTTCTATAAGAATAAACCCCAAAACTAGGAGGTGTCGTTCGTCTTTGACTCACGACGATTAACGTTAGCTGACGCTTTTATAAAACCGTCAGACACTCAGTGGCTGACTCCTTATTTATTTCCACAATTAGCGTGGGCTTGAAGCAAGATATTATTCAGCGTGCATCCCTCACTTTCTAATATACATTTCACAAGACAAATGGGAAAAATCCCAATCACTGTAAGCCAGCCACCCCTACTTTATACATTCTCAGCAAATAAAATCCACCATCCAGCCCCACCGCTCCATACGAACTTAGCGATGACAGTTCTAGAAAGCTAAATAGAAACTATATTTCTCTGCTTAATGTGTGGTATATTATAATCATTAGAACTTTATTAGAATCGAGGTTTATTTATGAAAACTCAAAAATTAGCAGTCATCGGTGCCGGCCATGTTGGTTCGCACGTTTTAGCTTATGCAGCAAAGTCAGAATTGTTTGGCGAGATTGCGGTCATTGATCCGCGTGGGAACATTGCATATGGTGAGGCGCTAGACCAAGACCATGCCACTGGACTCTTGTCAAGGCGTAACATCCATATCCATTCGGGTGGCTATGAAGAAGTAGCGGATGCAGATATCGTGATTGTTTCAGCGACACATGTCTATGCGCCTGAACCTGTTCCAGCTGATCGTCAGGAATTGATGAAGAATAACGCGTCAATTATTCGTGAAATTATGGATAATGTTGTCAAACATACACGTGATGCGATTTTAATTTTCATTACTAATCCAGCCGATACGGTTGCTTACATTGCTGCAAATGAGTATGACTATCCTAGCCAGCAAATTTTAAGTACAGGTTGTATGTTAGACTCCGCTCGTTTACGTCACTTTATTGGACGTCATTACGGCGTCGATCCAAAATCGGTTGCTGGTTATATGATGGGTGAACATGGCTACACAGCCTTTCCTGTCTTAAGTCGCTTAACCGTTGGTGGTATTGCTTTTGATGACTTAGCTGAATACTTCCCGGATGTAGAGCCACTGACAGCCGATCAAATTAAAGAACATGTGGTACAAACTGCTTATGAAGTTTTTGATGCTAAAGTTGGAGTTACCAACGCCGGTGTCGCAGAATCATCCATCGAATTGGCAAGGGCTATTTTGTTAGATGAAAAAGCGATTTATCCAGTCGCAGTCTCTTTCACTAACGGTGAATACGGCTTTGACCAACCGAGCGCCTTCAGCGTTCCTTGTGTCTTAGGACGTCGTGGTGTGGAGCGCCGCTTAATGGTTAGCTTAAACGATTGGGAAACAGAAAAATTAAAGATTTCAGTCGCAAGTATTCAAGCGTCGATTGCCTTAGCAGAATCTTTAAAATAATTTACCCTCCAGACCTTTCCCAGCAATAGCTTGGAAAGGTTTTCTCGTGTATGATTGTCTAGTGAGCATAAATATAGTATGCTATGGGGTCCAAGCAGACGCGAAAGGAGTTGCTGTTATGAAAACAGAATTACAACATGAACAAGACTATTTACAGTATGTCTATGAGCAATTGTTACACAGCCAAGTAGAGCTGAGTGAATTACTCGACTATTACGAAACTGACGGACGCGCTAAACTAAGCGTCTTAGCCAATGAGGTTCGTCTAAATTTCGGGGATGATTCGGATACGTTAGAAACTTATGCGAACTTTGAAATGAAGAGTCGCGAGATTGATCAGATGAACCTTCGGATGGAAACAGCTTCTAACTTATTACAAAAGGTTGTCCAGTTATTGAAGGCGCCGTATTTCGGTAAGATTGTTGTGGATTTTCTTGACGGTGACGAAGGCGATGATCTTGATACCTTTTATATCGGCCGTCACGGCTTTGCGACAGAAGAATCGCAACATTTGATATACGATTGGCGTTCGCCAATTGCTGAGTTGTTTTATAATAACGATATTGGTCCTTCTAACTATGAAGTCCACCAAAATCGAATTGATGTGGAAATCGCAGCTCGTCGCCAACTCATTGTCGAAGCGAACCGTCTTTTGAATTTCTTTGATGCCTCAGTTGCGATTCAAGATGATGTTTTACTTGAAGCCTTAAAACAAGACGCGACGACACAAATGACTGATATCACATCGACGATTCAAAAGGAACAGAATGTGATTATTCGTGACATGGACCACCCATTATTATTGGTTAATGGTGTAGCCGGAAGTGGAAAGACGTCGACCATTATGCAGCGAATTGCTTATTTGCTGTATACCTTACGCACAGAAATCACGTCAGATAACGTCTTGATTCTATCACCTAATCATAACTTTATTGATTACATATCGAATGTCTTACCTGCATTAGGTGAAAGTAATCCCTTGAATATGACTTTCTTACAGTTGATGGATCAATATTTAACTTGGCAAATTGAAAATGAGACAGACTACTTCGCAAGAATTAGTGCCGAAACAGTAGACGAGCAAACAAGCACTCTACGTACTGCCGATTACTATCACTTTGCTAAATTAGCTGGACCAAGCCTCGCAGGCAAACAGATTTTCAGACCCCTTACCCACAAAGGTAAGGCGATTATTTCGACTGAGCGTATTCAACAATTTTTTGAAGAAACGCCCGTTGAGAACAGCCTACAAGCTCGTATTCAAGCGACTAAACAAAAGCTTGCCGCTTATTGGGAAAGACGTATCCGCAAGCAAGCTAGCAAGCCAAAAATGCAAAATCAAATCCTGACACTATCAGAAGAAATGCAAGAAAAATATTTCGGTAGCTTGATTGCAGATGAATCGAATGCCAATGTGGTGAAACTCGGTCGCAAGTTATTAACGAAGAAATACCAAGGCATTACAAATGGGATTCAAGATAACCAATGGATTAATTTAGAAGCCATGTTTGATTTGGTCTATCAAGACTATACAAAAGGCAAAACGTATCAACATATGGCCGATGGTTTGTCGACGGTAGATGAAGCCGTGATTTACCTGTCATTGACTCACCATTTCATTGAGAAATTGACGCTACCTGAAATGCGTTTTGTCTTAATTGATGAAGTTCAAGATTATTCAGCGGCTCAAATTAACTTATTGAAAGATTTATTTGTGAAAAGCGAATTCACCATGGTCGGAGATGAAAACCAAGCGATTTTCAATAGTGCAATTGCTTTTGATGATATTAAAACTATCTTCGAGAAAACACGACACCAGGATAGCTCGACCGTTGGTATGAGTGGACGCGGTGCGGTTGTTAGAGCAAGACGTGGTCGTGACTTTGTTCAACGTTATGACTTATTGAACAGCTACCGTTCAAGTGGCGCCATCACGCAAGCCTTTAGCGAACTAGCAAGTAGCCAAGAGAATATTGCAATCACACCGATTCGCCCTTATGGAGCGACACCGGAAATTTATTCAGTAACCGATCATTCAGATTACCCGGCCCTGTTAACGAAGCTACTAGCCGACTTACCTGCCGAAAGTTCTTTAGCAATTATTACGAAAACAGCTGACCAAGCCAATGACTTGCGCGACTATCTTGACGTACATTTCACTGATCGCCAAGCAAGCCACACTACTGAACTCAAGCAAACTGATGACCCAAGTGAGGCAGTAACTGACGTAAAAGCAGCACAACTGCAGGAACTATTGACGACCAAACGATATCAAGTGCTACCAATCAGTGTCTCAAAAGGTTTAGAATTCGATAATGTGCTGGTAGATAATGTCTCAGCCGACAACTACGCAACGGCTCGTGAACAACGCATTCTCTACACTGCTTTCTCACGTGCAATGGACCGTTTGTTTATCACTTACACAGGCATCGCCAGTCCGTTTTTAGAAAAAATTCAATCCTTAGCAGAATAAATAATAACAATAATATCAATAAACACCTCGATCATTCTCTACAAGATCGAGGTGTTTATGCTTGCCCGTCTAATCCATCGGCTCAAAACTTCCAAAGAAGCGTTTAAAATGCCGTCAAACCATAAAGAGTACATTAAATTTTAGTCCATAAGTAATAAAGTATAGTAAGTAGTGAACATTTCCTTAATATATACGTTTTTGAACCACTAAATTCTATATAAAAAGTACAATGCCTTTCAGTGCACGACGATTTCGTTCAATTCATCACCCCACAAACACACGAAAAAAAGCACTTCAGTTCCTGCTCACGCAGCAACTAGAGTGCTTTTTAATGTGAAAGACTTAAGCTTTGTTTGATGAACCAAACATATCCATAGTTTCTTTCGTAGTTTTAACAATAGCGTCAAAACCTGGCTTGATTACTTTACGTGGGTCGTAAACTTTATCGTCAGTGTTTAATTTCTCACGAACAGCTTTCGTCCATTGTTGTTGTAATTCAGTGTTCACGTTGATTTTCGCGTGTCCACGTTCGATAGCCTTTTTAACTTGGAATTCGGGAATTCCTGAACCACCATGTAATACTAATGGTGCACCTGTTGCGTCTGAGATTGCTTGCATTTCGTCGAAACCTAATTGAGGTTCGCCATCGTAAGTTCCGTGTACAGATCCTAAAGCAGCTGCTAAAGCATCAACATTAGCTTCTGTAACCATACGCTTACATTCTTCTAGGTCAGCATATTGAACGCCACCTACAACACCGTCTTCTTCTCCACCAACAGTACCGACTTCAGCTTCAACTGAAGCACCGTTTGCGTGTGCGTACTCAACAACTTTTTTCGTTAATTCGATGTTGTCGTTGATTGGATCGTGAGAACCATCAATCATTACTGATGAGAACCCAGCGTCGATTGCTTCTTTACAAGTTTCGAATGAAGAACCGTGGTCTAAATGTAACGCTACAGGTACAGTGATGTCCATTGAATCTAATAAAGCAGTTACCATTGCTGAAACTACAGTAGGGCCACCCATATACTTACCAGCACCTTCAGAAACACCTAAAATGACTGGTGAATTGTTTTCTTGTGCAGCAGTTAAAACAGCTTGTGTCCACTCTAAGTTGTTAATGTTAAACTGACCTACAGCATATTGTCCCTCTTTAGCTTTGTTCAACATGTCTGTCATACTTACTAAACGACTCATGATCAAATTCCTCCTTGATTACAATACAAAATTTTATTCCTCTATAATTATACTCCAAAAAAGCCGATGATGCTAGGGATAAAGCCAAAGTAAAGGACCCTTTTCACAATAAACCTCTATTTAAGACCATTCCCTCTGACAAAATAAGACCAATCAACACCTAGTCGAAAGCATCAGGATGATAGGTTTAAATTTTGACAGCAAGAATCTGTCGCCCCCACCAAGGAAGCCCTGACACTAAACGCCCCACATATTCTCCCATCCAAAACCTAGGTGAAACAACTAATCTTCACTCGCGCTTGACCGCTTGTTTTTCTATCAAGCGCCTTACCCTATGAACATGAAGCGCTCCGTCTGACGCATCGCTGCCCCTTCGAAAGCCCAAAAGAGCCTCACCAACTCTCTCGTCGGAAAGGCTCCATTTTTTGACTTAGTGAACGCTTATTTTTTGATGCTATGTTGGTAGGATAAAGCTGCTTCAACAAAACCAGAGAAAATTCTTTGTGGTCGGTTAGGACGCGAAATGAACTCTGGGTGGAATTGTGAGGCAATAAAGAACGGGTGGTCCGCTAATTCGATAATCTCCACTAAACGACCATCTGGGCTGACACCTGAGAATATTAAACCATTCTCTTCTAAAACTTCACGGTAAGCGTTATTGAACTCATAACGGTGACGGTGACGTTCTTCGATAACATCTTGATCCATGTAAATTTCGCGAGTCTTTGTCCCTTTTTTTAAGACACATGGGTAAAGACCTAAACGTAATGTACCGCCTAGATTTTGTGTTTCATCTTGGTCAGCCATTAAGTCAATAATTTTATGAACCGCTTCTGTATTTTCTTCGGCAGAATCTGCTCCTTCTAGACCAACAACATTACGTGCGAATTCCACACAAGCTAATTGCATCCCTAAACAAATTCCGAAGAAAGGCACTTTATTTTCACGAGCGTATTTGATGGCAGCAATCTTGCCATCAATCCCACGGCTACCGAAACCACCCGGCACTAGAATACCATCCACATCGCCTAAGATTTCTTTAGCATTTTCATCCGTTACTTCTTCAGCATTGATCCAATGAATGTCAACATCGCTATCGAAAGCATAGCCAGCATGTTTCAAGGCTTCAACAACAGATAAGTAAGCATCTGGTAATTCAACATATTTACCAACTAAGGCAATGGACGTTGTTTGCTTCAGATGTAACACTTTATGCTCTAGTGCTTCCCATGCAGACATATCCGCTTGAGGTAAATCAGACATACCGAAGTGCTTCAAGACTAAATCATCCATGTGTTGCTCTTGTAGGCTTAAAGGAATTGTATATAAAGTCTCAACGTCACGCGATTCGATGACTGCCTCTTTAGCCACATCACAGAATAAAGCTAACTTATCTTTAATTGAGCTCGCTAATTCTTCTTCAGTACGTACAACAAGAATATTAGGTTGAATACCTAAACTACGTAATTCCTTGACACTATGTTGTGTAGGTTTAGTTTTCACTTCACCCGCTGCTTTTAAATAAGGAATTAATGTTGTGTGGATATACAACACATTATCCGTTCCAACATCCGAACGCATTTGACGCAAAGCTTCCAAGAAAGGTAAACTCTCGATATCGCCTACCGTTCCACCGACTTCTGTAATCACGATATCAGCATTGGTAATTTCACCAGCACGTATAATTTTCTCTTTAATACCGTTAGTAATATGAGGAATTACTTGAACCGTTGCGCCTAAATAGTCGCCATTACGCTCTTTGCGTAATACTTCTGAATAAATTTTACCGGTCGTCACACTCGAGTATTTATTGGCATTGACATCGATGAAACGTTCATAGTGACCTAAGTCTAAGTCAGTTTCTGAACCGTCATCTGTTACGAATACCTCTCCGTGTTGATAAGGACTCATCGTACCTGGATCGACGTTAATATAAGGATCGAATTTCTGAATAGCGATTTTTAACCCACGGTTTTTCAGCAAACGCCCTAAAGATGCAGCAACAATCCCTTTACCGATTGAGGAAACCACGCCACCTGTTACAAAGATGTATTTTGTCATAAAAGTTTACTCCCTTTACTTAATTATTTCTGCGCGTCCAAATAAATGATTGGCACGCGGGTGTTACCGAAGACCGCCATAAAAATAAAAGAGCTCCCCATTCCATTGGAACGGGGAGCTCAGACGACTTACATACCCTAACAGTCTGCCAGGGTGCCCAATGAAGATAATACTTGATTGGGATTTTATAGTCAAGTGATTATAAAAATTTAATTTTTAAGCTTGAATTTTAAGCTAACTAAAATTAATCTTCTTCCTCTTCGTCAAAACTTTGTTCTTCGTCTTCTTCGTCTTCATCATCGATTTCGATTACTTCATCGTCATCTAATTCAATCTCTTCATCACCAAGCTCAGTTAAATCGCTCTTATAAGCCACTAACTCTTTATCTTCCTCTTCTTCTTCCTCTTCGGCGTCTGGATCGATAATTGTGTTCAAGCTCGCTGTATCGTCTTCTTCGTCATCATCATCTTCATCATCAAATGAATCATCTTCTTCATCGTAAATACCATCCACATCTTCTGGATCATCATCATTGTAGTCAATCATGTCATCAGAATCAGCAAAAGCATTTAATTTACGTTTTTTCTTCAGCTTACGTTTCGGTTGCTCTTCTTCTTCAGCAGACGTAATAATTTCCTCGTCTATCTCATCAATCGCATACCATGCGCGTAAACCCCAACGATTATCACCTAAAGAAATAAAGCGACCATCAATATTAATATCCGTATAAAAACGCGTCATACGTGACTCTAATTCTGAATCATCAAAACCAAGATAGTCTTGGACCAACTCTAATAAGTCAGTAAAGTCAACGACATCACCCTTAGTTTCTAAAATTGCATGTGAGACCTCAACCATTGATAATTCATCTTTATTTAAATGTGTTAATTGTTTTAATTCCATCCGGGCACTTCCTTCCTAGTGTACCTTTATATATTACCGATTTGTCACCGATAAATCAATTGAAAATCATACTTACCCAGCAATTCCTCATTAAGAATTAATTCATAAGACAAATCCAAACGCCCCGCACCCTCACCCTGCTCCCAAGACATCGCCAACGTCCTCACATTCAAGTCCCAGACACCTTGAGGCGTCTGATAGGGCGTCACCGTCACCTGATCCAAATTAAAAAACAAAGAATAAGCCGGCTGCCTAATCTCCAATACTGGTGAAGGATTCAAAATACCTTCTGGACGCCACTTCAACTCAATTCTCGCCCCATTCTCATCCACATAAGCCAAACGCGAAAAAGACGACAACTCAACTAATTCACCCGAAGACATAAACTTATAATGCTCCTTAGAATCCTCCATCTGATACTCAATCCACTGATTAATCTCCAATGAAACTTCACGCTTCCCCATAAGACACCTCACTCCTAAACATTCTGCTTATTCATTATAATTCAAAGCATGCTATAATCAAAGTAACAACCAAAACAAGGAGCAATACATGCCAACATTCGACTACCTAAGCCACCATCACTGGCTCATATACGACGAAACATATAACCCTGACGCCCAAGAAAAAGACACCGCCATGGCCCTACAAGATAGTTTCATCCGATACTTACCCGGGAAAAATAAGGCACTAGACACACCAGCAAGCGCCACAACCGAACCCTCGAACAGCCTTGTCGATTCCCCTGCGGCCCTAGAAGAAGCGAGTGCCAAACCAACGGCCCTTCTTCACTTCTACCCGTCAGTTCGCGACACAATCTTGCTAGGCGCCAAAGATAAATTACTCGCTAACTTTACTGGCGGGGTCGACTATTTAATTGACCAAGGCTACACCGTTAGCTTGCGCCCTCACGGGGGTCTAGCAGTCGTCAACGATGCCGGAGTTTTAAATATCGCTCTGGTATCAGATAATAACTATTATCCCTTAACGATAGACGAGGCTTACGAACAAATGGTCAAACTAATCGAACTAGCGCTCGCTCGCTATGATTTAACAGTAGATGCTTATGAGATAGAAGATTCTTACTGTCCAGGAACATTTGATTTAGTGGTCAACGGCCGTAAAATCGGTGGCATCGCCCAAAGACGCTTTAAGAGTGGTTTAACAACCGCTGCTTATATTAGCGTGTCCGGTGACCAAGCAAGCCGTGCAGAATTGATTCGTGAATTTTATGCCATTGGCCAAGCAGATGAGCGCTTCCCTAGCGTCAATCCTGCTTCGATGATTAGTCTAACTGATCTACTGCCTGAAGCGGCAGCCGATAAGCTAACTGTTTCAGTCTTTAAACAAGATATATTAGATACGATTGCTAACTATAGCCAATACGAACGAGGCGATTACCTTGATCCAGAATTACAAGCCATCTACTTACCGCGCCTGGAACAAGCGGTCAAACGTAGTCGTAGCATTCAACCGAAAAACAACCAATAAGGAGGCCGCTTTATGCTGTCATTTGAGGAAAAAGTAAAGGCTCAAGAACTCCCCCGCGAAAAAGTATTCCGTGACCCAGTCCATGACTACGTGCATATTCGCGACCGCATCATCATCGACTTAATCGACACCCGTGAGTTCCAAAGACTACGCCGCATCAAACAATTAGGCACCTCATCATTTACATTCCATGGGGCGGAACACACGCGTTTCAACCATTCACTGGGTGTTTATGAAATTACACGCCGTATCATCAGCCAGTTCCAAAGAAACTACCAATCCGTCTCAGCAAATGACGGACTGTGGGATCAAAATGAGCGCCTCGTTGCCCTTTGTGCAGCGCTCTTGCATGATGTAGGCCACGGTCCTTTCTCACATACCTTTGAAGGGATTTTCAATACGAATCACGAGCGCATCACTGGCCAAATCATCACCTCGCCTGAGACGGAAATTAACCTTGTTCTTCGCCGCCTCGGCGATGACTTCCCAGACAGAGTGGCCAGTGTGATTGATAAAACCTATCCTAATAAACAAGTAGTCGAGTTAATCAGTAGTCAAATCGACGCAGATCGGATGGACTATTTACTACGTGACGCTTTTTATGCCGGCGTGAGTTATGGAACGTTCGACTTAACCCGTATTTTGCGCGTCATTCGTCCCTTCAATAACAAAATTGTTTTTGATTTTTCCGGCATGCACGCAGTCGAAGACTACATCGTCAGCCGTTATCAAATGTACATGCAAGTATACTTCCACCCCGTTTCACGTGGGATGGAACAAATCCTTAAACACTTACTGGCACGTGCCAAATGGTGCTACATGCAAGACGACGTTCATATGAAAACGCCGATTGGTCTTTTGGAACCTTTCCTTTTTGAAAAGTGGACACTAGAAGACTACTTACGTCTGGATGACAGTGTTGTTAACAGCTATTTCGTTCACTGGTCTCAAGAAGAAGACCGTGTTTTAGCCGATTTGGCTTACCGCTTTTTAAATCGTAAACCACATAAATCGATTATCGTTAACGAAAAAGAGGTCACACAGCTATCGATTGCCCTGAGTGAAGAATTATACAATTTCAATTATGATCCAGAATATTATTTCAGTGAGAATAGTAGCTACGATTTACCTTATGACCATTACCATCCAGACCGTCTCAGCAAGAATACGCAAATTGACCTTATTACAAAGACGAATCAGACGGTTGAATTGTCAAAAGTCAGCGCCCTAGTGAACTCTCTAACTGGTAAATCACGTGGCGACCACCGTCTCTATTTCCCTAAAGAACTCCTCACTGAACTCAATCGCATTCCAGCTAACCAGCTCAACGAAAATCAGAAAATGATTCTCGTCGCCTACGTCAATGAAAGAAACGATGTCACTCATCAAATCCAGCAACGTCTATTCTAGTCACCTTATCCCTGAAGCCATTCACGCTTCCGGGATTTTTGTTTTAACAGCTCCAATAAATTTCTAAGGAAAGCTGTCACTAGATGACAACTTCTCTTAGTTGGCTATCGGAACTTTTTAGTACGTCAATGCTATCTAGCGAAAAGACAGGTAGTGTCACTTGACTACGTTCGTGGCAAAATTACAAAAAAATTCTGTTCATTATAAATCGTCGTGGATCCACAGAAGGCAAGACTCTACTGATTTCCTTTACATTTAGGCGTGTGGCAATGACCTTCAGTAATAAGTAAAACGTCGGCTTGCGCAACTAATTGACCCATTCACTCAATGTTTAGACTGCGTTTGCCTGTCGTATGTCTCGTATAGCCATTTATTGTTACCGCAATTAAATCAAACTCTAAAGCTGTGACATCTTATCCTATCGAAATAAAAAGACAACGCATGACCTATGTTGGGGAACACGGTCATGTGTTGTCTTATTGGAATAAATTTGTCGTCCTATTGTGTGTAATTATTGAGGCATATTGATGCTGACGGCAACTGTCTGTTCAGGTACATCGTAGAAAGGATCTTCGCGACGACCTAGGAAATCACGTGCTTGCGCAGGGAATGAAGCGTAACTCAAGACATCTTCATCGCTATGGGCATACTCTTTGATTTCCTCTCGTAAGGTTGGTAATTGAGGTTCAATTAAGTCCGCTGGACGCACGGTCACCGTCTCCTCGTCTCCAATAATTTGCTTTCTAATCGCTTCATTAATCGGAGCTGGAGGTCGACCATACAGCCCTTTCAAGTAATCTTTGATTTCATTAGGGACCATCTTATAACGTTCGCCAGTAATGATATTCATGACTGCTTGAGTACCAACCATTTGTGATAAAGGCGTCACCAATGGTGGATAGCCCATATCAGCACGCACACGTGGCACTTCTGCAAGTACTTCATCATACTTATCCGCTAGGCCAGCTTCTGTCAATTGGCTCAATAAGTTCGACAACATGCCTCCTGGTACTTGATAAATCAGAGTTTTAGGTTCAACATCTTTCACTTTCGCTTTTAAGATATCTGCGTCACGGAAACGATCACGAATTGGATTGAAATGTTCAGCCACTTGCGTCACTTTTTCCATATCTAAGCCTGTGTTATAGCCTAAATCTTCTAAAGCCATTGCCACGGACTCGGTCGCTGGTTGAGAAGTCCCGCCCGCAAATGAAGAGATGGCTGTATCAATCACATCTGCACCCGCTTCAGCGACCTTCAAGTAAGTCATTTCTGAAATTCCACCTGTGGCATGTGTATGAACCACAATCGGTAAGTCGATCGTCGCTTTAATCCGGCTGACTAAATCAAAGCCCGCTTGTGGCGTTAATACTCCAGCCATATCCTTGATACAGATTGAATCCGCTCCTAAATCAGCCATTTCTTGAGCCAGTGTAACGAAGTAATCGACCGTGTGAACTGGGCTCGTTGTATAGGATATAGCTGTTTGGACGTGTCCTCCGGCAGCTTTTGTTGCACGAATGGCTGTTTCCAAGTTGCGGGTATCGTTTAACGCATCGAATATACGAACGATATCTATCCCGTTTTCGACTGCTTTCGTGACAAAAGCTTCAACGACATCATCGGCATAATTTTTGTAACCTAGAATATTCTGGCCACGTAACAACATCTGGAGTTTGGTGTTTTTAACATTTGCCCGGATTTGACGTAATCTTTCCCAAGGATCTTCGTTTAAAAAACGTAGACAAGAATCAAATGTTGCCCCACCCCACACTTCAAGCGAATGGTAACCTGCTTCATCTAGTGTGTTTAAGATTGGTAACATATCTTCGATTGGCATACGCGAATTTGCTGTAGTGCCTTCATTCCAATTTATAAAAAATTAGATATGAAATTAATGAACTTAGGTGTATTGGTTATTTTACAAAACACCATCATGAACTTATTACCATGGGGTGGACCAACGGCGCGTGCGATGGCTGTAATGGATGTTGGGGCTGAAATCTTAGGCTACTTAGTACCAGGAATGGTGCTTTCATTAGCTTACGTGATCTTCATTGTCGCACCGATGATGGGCCGCAAAGAAAGACAACGTTTAGGAATCGTTGATCTAAGTGAAGAAGAAGTATTAGCTTTAACACAAATCACAGACGAAGAAACAAAAGCAATTCGCCGTCCTCAAAACTGGACTTTCAATATGATTTTAACGATTGTTTTAGTCGGATGGTTAGTAGCTGGTTCATTTATCGAAGCCATTGAATTACCCCCTCTAATGTTATTCCTAATCGGAACATGTATTGCTTTAATGGTCAACTATCCTGTCCTTAAAGATCAAAACAAACGTATTAGCGAAAATGCTGGAGATGCAGTGCAAGTAGTTATCTTAGTATTTGCTGCTGGTATTTTTATGGGACTATTCCAAGGTTCAGGAATGGCTGATGCTTTAGCACAGAGCTTCATCAACATTATTCCAACTCAATTAGGCGGATTCTGGGGTATCATCGTTGCGATTATCTCAGCACCAGGTACGTTCTTTATCTCTAACGATGGTTTCTACTTCGGAGTATTACCTCCTCTAGCAGAAGCTGGTGCTTTATACGGCTTTACAAATATGGAAATGGCTTTAGCTTCACTAATGGGACAAGCATTCCACTTATTAAGTCCTTTAGTCGCTTTCATCTATCTATTACTTCGTTTAACTGGTTTAGATATGGGTGAATGGCAAAAAGAAGCAGGGAAATGGGCATTAGGAATCTTCTTGATTTTCATCGTGACAATTGTATTGACTGGACAGTTACGTCTCTTCATTCCACAATAAGCTCACACACTTTATAAAGCTAGCCAGGAGCCTCAAAGCTCTTGGCTTTTTTGTCAGTTAACAGATGGTTTAATTTAATGATATTGCACTTTAGTAACTTAAATGACCCCTTTTGAAAACGCTTAACTTTTCATTTTTAATATAGTACAATGAGCTTAATATAAAAAGAAAGGCTGATGTATTTATGGCAACCATTGAGATGTTTCAAACGAATGATATTCGCAAAAGTAACCCTCACTTCTCTCGTCTCAAGTCCACCGTCGAAACAGCTTTTTACTCAAACAACATCAAACAAGTCAACTCTTTAGAAGAGGCTTATCTAAGGGCCTTAAACGCTCCTAATACAATCGTTCTAGACACTGAGGTCAAGCACTCTGTGGAATTAGGCTTACCTGCTGATGCAAAGCAATTATTAACCCAAGATGGTCGAGTGTTTGGTCGAACTGCTAAAGCTCGTCGCAATTATGGTGATGATTCTGAGGAAGACGATAAATTACTAGGGATTGTTCGTGACGCCATTTTCGCTGGTTCACACCAACCTTTCTTAAAAGCAACTGCTTATGTTGGCTTAGATACTGACTTCATGGTGAAGGCACATATTACGATGCCTGAAAGCCAAAGTAATAATTTATATTCATGGTTAATCAATTTCCAAATTGCCAATGCAAAATACGATAAGCTTTATGCAGAGTCTAAAGAATACCCTGAAAATGATATTTACATCTTCTTCTACCCTGAGTTTAAACACCCTGATTATCCAATGGGCCTTTCTTATTTTGACTCAGAACACAACGTGGTCGCCGTCTTAGGTATGAACTATTTTGGCGAAATAAAAAAAGGAACGCTGACTTTAGCTTGGGGAACCGCGGCTCGTAACGGTTATGTCGCTTGCCATGGTGGCTTGAAGATCTTTAGAACAGAAGCTGATGCTCACGTTGCGTCTTTCTTCGGTTTATCTGGATCAGGTAAATCAACATTAACCCATGCCAAACATGAAGGACGCTTTGATATTGAAGTTTTACATGACGATGCTTTTATTGTGAGCATCGAGGATGGCTCTTCGATTGCTTTAGAGCCTTCCTATTTTGATAAAACGAGTGACTATCCCGCTGGACATCCAGAGCAAGACTACTTCGTGACTTTACAAAACGTTGGTGTGACGCTTGATGAAAAGGGCAAGAAAGCGTTAGTGACAGAAGATATCCGTAATGGTAACGGGCGGACGGTTAAGTCACGTTATTCGACCGCCAACCGTGTTGATAAAATTGATGAGCCGATCGAAGCGATTTATTGGATTATGAAGGATGATTCTTTGCCACCGATTGTTAAAGTAACCAATCCCTTGCTCGCTTCTGCTTTTGGGGCTACCTTGGCAACTAAACGTTCAACGGCAGAAAACACGACGGATGACCACGATGCATTAGTCATTGAACCTTATGCGAATCCATTTCGTGTGTATCCTTTAGTTGAAGACTATGAAAAATTCAAAGCTTTATTTGAAAAAGGGGTCGATTGTTATATCATTAATACGGGGGAGTTTTTAGGTCAGAAAGTAACCCCTAAAGATACCTTGGGGTTGATTGAAGCTAATGTCTTGAAAGAAGCTAAATTTGAACCCTTCGGTCCATTGGAGCATTTCGAATTCGTTGCATTAGACGGTTTCGATGTCCCATTTGAAGATGAAGTCTACTTAGATTACTTAAAGAGCAGAATGCAAGGACGCCTTGATTTTATTATTAACTTTAATGCCAAACACACGATGGATTTATTGCCAAATGAAATAATTGAAGCCTTTCAAAAGATTGTGCGTTCAATCAATTAACTAGACACTAAATGTTGCTGAAAGAGTTCACTAATCAGCAGCTGAATTATAAGGAGTATAACGAATGAATGACATTTTTGAAGCAGTAAAACTTAATCTTGATGTAAGTCAAAATCGCTCCTTAAAGGAGTCGGTTTATCAGGCTTTTAGGAAAACAATCATTCTAGGAGATATTCCAGCAGGTGTACGTATCAATGAAATGGAATTTGCTGATGTGCTGAATATTAGCCGTACTCCGATTCGTTATGCCTTGAAAAAACTGACTGAAGAGAATCTGGTCGAACATGTCCCCCGCATTGGAATGATGGTTAAAGGGATTCGAATTAAAGATGCTCACGAAATATATGATATTCGTAAAGCATTGGATACTTTAGCAACGATCAAAGCCATGGAAAACATGACGTCAGAAGATTACCGCGAGTTAGAAGCCTTGTTAGAATACGGCGAACAGCTCAATGCTCTTGACAAGGTTGATGAAGTCTTACAGAATTTTTCTGATTTTAACGCCTTTATTTACGAAAAATCAGAGATGTTGCGCTTACGTGAAATTGTAACTGACTTACAAACTTATCTAGTTTATTTCCGTGACGTGGCGATTCGATCATCTGCGCGTCGTAGCATTGCACTAGAAGAACATTGGTTAATTTTAAAAGGTATGAAAAATAATGATATTCCTTTAATCACGATGATGGTTCATGACCATCTCGATCGGTCATTGGACTTTATCTTAGCAGAAATGGAGCGTCGACGCCTTGGCTAATAAACTTACGAAGCAAGTTGCTCAACTAGCCACTAAGGCTCTACTTTATGAAGTGGCCTTAACACCTAAGCCTGGTTTAGTTGACCGGGCCAATAACGGCTCTCACCATGATATGAATTACTATACTTTTCTTAATAGCATTATGGCCTTAACGCCCTATTTTCAAGAATATGTTGACCTTGGTTACCAACATGAAGGCACTTTAGAAGATTTGTTTGATTATTGCCGTGTCATTGGTATTCAAGCGGAACAAGATATGTTGGAGGCGACGCGTGGGATCAATACACACAAAGGCGCAAACTTTTCCTTTGGCGTGATTTTAACGGCCACTGGCTATTTTCTAAAAAATAATCCGAAGTTACCTTTGGAAGCGATCGATGTTGAAACGATTTTAGTCATCGTACAGAAAATGACAGAAAATCTAATTAAACATGATTTTGCCAAGATTCATTTAAAAGCCAAGTTATCTAATGGCGAGCGTTTATATTTAGAAAAAGGTATGACCGGTATTCGCGGTGAAGCGGCTAATGGTTATCCTGCAGTGCATCATTTATTGTTGCCTTTCTTGCGTCAATACCGAGAAAGTCACGAGAAAGATGAAGTTGTTCTTTTACGTTCACTTGTCTTATTAATGAGTGAAGTGGAAGATGGCAATATTTTGCATCGTGGGGGCTATGACGCCTGGCAGCAAGTCAAAAAAGACATGCTGGAGTTACATGAAGCGAACTTAAATCAAGTTGATTTCATGGAAGATTTGACCGCTTACGATCAGAAAATGATGGAGCGTCACTTGAGTCCTGGTGGGGCGGCGGATTTATTAGCGATTGGAATCTACTTTGCTTTTTTAGAAGAAATATTTAATTAACGTTTAAGCCCTCACTCCGACAAAGAGTGGGGGCTTTTATTTGCCAATAAAAAAAGTCCCTTCCACTCTGCGTTCGAATGGAAGGGATTGTTTGTGGGTCCATTTGGGCATGTTTAATCCCTAAGTAAGGCTTGCTTATCGTGGGGAATATTCTGCCTAATGTTGTGTTCGTTTGATTAGCCAGTTGAATAGGCGTTGGCTGATGAAAACGATGACTAGGATGAGGAAGGTTGATACTAAAACAACGTCCATGCGACTGCGTTGATATCCGCGGGCGATGGCCATCGTTCCTAGTCCACCTGCTCCGACGGCTCCGGCCATTGCGGTTAGGCTGATGATGTTGATGACGGTCGAGGCGCTGACGCGCAGTAGTGCTGGCAGTCCTTCGCGTAGGTAAACGCGGAAGATGATGCCCAGTGGGCTTGAGCCCATTGCTTGTGCGGCTTCGACGACGCCAGGATCAACTTCTAATAGGGCGATTTCCACTTGTCTTGCGAAAAATGGGATGGTCGAGATAATGATTGGGACAGATGCCGCTGTGGCTCCGATTGATACGCCAACGAGTAGGCGAGTAAATGGTACTAATAAAGCTAATAAGATGATGAATGGAATCGAGCGGAAGATGTTAATAAATGAGTCGAGCGCTCCATAGATCACTTTGTTTGGTAGGATGCCTTTTGGTCCGGTCACAGTGATGACGATTCCTAGTAATAAGCCGAGTAGTCCGCCGAAGAAGACTGTTAAGCCAAGCATATAGATGGTTTCCCAGATAGCTTCGCCGAATTTGTCGCGTAAGTCCCATGCGTGTGGTAAATATTCCATCATAAAATTATTGATATACTCCATTCTAATCCTCCTTCGTTACGTATTCTTCGAGTAGTTCGCTGACTGAGTCGACCTTCACACCGCTAGTGCGCAGGTAGTCGATCGCGTCTTGGATTTTTTTCTGATCTCCGGTAAAGGCAACAAGTAAATTACCCACTGGTATATTCTGTAGGATTTCAACGTGTCCATATATGATGTTGACAGTCACATCGAAATCGCGGACAAGGGTTGATATCAGTGGTTGCGTGGTGCCAACACCCACGTAACTTAAACGCGCTAGAATACCTTCGCGATTTAGTTTCTGTGTTTCTGGATGTGCTAAGACCATGGCCATTTCTTGGTCAAAATGGGTGGCGGTGTCGATAAATTCTTTGGTTAAATGTTCAGTGGGCTCTGTAAAGATATCTACGATTGGGCCTTGTTCGAGAATGCGCCCGTCTTCCATTACGGCTACTTTATGGCAGAGGTCTTTAACGACTGACATTTCATGAGTAATAATCACGATGGTTAGGCCGAGTTTTTCGTTTAGTTCTCGCAGTAGGTCCAGAATTGAGCTGGTCGTTTTCGGGTCCAGTGCGCTAGTTGCTTCGTCACATAAAAGGATGTCGGGGTCGTTGGCTAGAGCGCGCGCAATCGCGACTCTTTGCTTTTGTCCACCAGATAGTTGTTTAGGATAGGCGTCCGTTTTTTCTTTTAGGCCGACTAAGTCCAGTAACTCTGCTACTTTGGCTGCTTTTTCTTTTTTATTTAAACCACTACCTTTTAGTGGGTAGGCAACGTTGTCGAAAATCGTGCGGGATTCCATCAAGTTAAAGTGTTGGAAGATCATGCCAATTTTCTTGCGTGCTTGGCGCAGGCTATGCGGTTTCAGGGTCATTAAATCTTGTCCGTTGACTAGGACACTTCCGTTTGTTGGTCTTTGTAGCAGGTTAATGGTACGAACGAGAGTACTTTTCCCTGCCCCGCTGTAGCCGACAATGCCATATATTTCGCCTTTTTCGACGTCTAAGTTGACGTCTTTCACGGCAGTTACGACACGATCTTCATCATGGAATACGACGTCTATGTCACGTAGTGTTATCATGTTTTTCCTCCTCTTGCGCCTAGGGTGTTTGGCTGGTGCCTGATTTGATAGTGCTGGGCGCGTATTGTGTTGTATTTGTTGCTTGCTTTGCTGCTAGTTCGTGCATAATTGTGCGATTTCGGTGCAGCTCGCCGGTTGTGATGTAATCTTTTGATTAGAGTGTGCGCTTGGCTAGCCTCTAATTGCTTCTTAAATTCAGTATCACACGTCAATCGCTTGGTGTAAATGCAAAAAACTCCCCTCCTATGAAAAGGACGAGAGTTTGTTAACTTCGTGTGACCACCTTAATTTGCTGTTACATCACTGAAACAGCCTCAAACAGTACGCATGATTTTTAGACTCTCTGCCTCAAATGGACAGAGCTTCATTTAATACTGTGGCTTCCTAACGGTTGCTGCCGTTCATCCCTATTGCGCGATTGCTCGTGCATTCGGAATGACCGCTCAATGGCCATTTTCAATTCATCATACTGTACCTGCTTACACCCACACAGGCTCTCTTTGACAGATGATTAAATTTACTTTCCACCTCAAAGCGTTTTGCTTTATTAATCTGAATGTATCTTACAAGTAAAATGAGAAGGTGTCAAGCTTTTTTATCATTTAATTCTCATAATCAGAAGGAGTGGTATTTTGGATGACGTCGGATGGAGTCAGTGAGGACGCTTAGTAAATCTGAAAAAGCCAGACCATGGTCGCCAAGACAGCTAGTTGGAAAAAGATATTGCGATTGATTTTATTTGGGTATTTATACATGAGTAATGTTGCTGCACCAAGCACTGCGGAATTGATCGAAATCACTTGCAGCCAATCTAAAGTTGCCACTACAATAAAGGCAGCCAGAATTACTAAATTATGTTTGATTTCTTTTGTCATGTTACCAATTCCTCTCTTTTAGATGGTTGATATCTATATATAAATACTCACTAATGGTGCATAAAAATTAATAAAACTATCGTCAAATTGTTCCATGAAATGAACCGAAAAAGTCCTCTATAAAAGAGTTGGATGACTTATCCAAATCCACTATAAAGGAACATACCATGGATAAGTATAATACAAACATAACATTTAATAAATGGTTTTCGCCAATTAATTTAACAACCTTGTCAAAAGGTGCTCAAAAAGAGATGGCTCAATTTAATCAGTATGTGAAGAAGGTGGACTTTGAGGCTTTTCTTAAGCTATTACTTCATGCGATTCACGATGAAAAAGAGAGTTTACGCCATTTGGAAAACACCGTCATCAACCCTAAACTACAACAGGAAGTAGGATTAACCGCCATTTCATATTCTCAATTAGCTAGGTCATTGAAACGCTGTCCCCAATCGGTGTTATTAGAACTATTCTTTCAATTACTGGGACAAATCGAGCCATATCATCCAAAAATCTCCCACAAAAAGTTATATATCATTGATTCGATCACGTTTTCGTTAAGTCAATTAGCGTATAAGTGGGCCAAGTTTCGTCCAACGAAATCTGGGATTAAGGTCCATCTCATGCTTCGTTATATCGACAAAGGAGCCATTTACCCGGTTAAATTCGAGCAGAGTACAGCTTCTGCGCATGATAAAAATTTTCTACTAAACATTGTAGAAGAACCCAATGCCACCTACGTCTTTGACCGAGGCTATCTGGATTATTTAATGTTAGATCACTTAGACGACCACAGCTATTTCTTCGTGACACGTCTTAAAAGCAATTCGCTCACCTGTGATACGGAAGATTCCACTTGGAAACTGTCGAACGATTCACCCATTATCTCTGACCAACTGACGCGACTTGGTGGAAAAAATGACATCACTCATCGCTTTCGAGTTGTGACGATCCAGCGTAAAAATGCGTCAAATTTACGTCTGGTAACCAACCGTCATGATTTATCGGCAGAAGAAATCAGTGCCATTTATCAGTCACGCTGGGAAATTGAATGGTTCTTCAAACACATTAAGCAGCATCTAACGATCAAACATTATTTCTCTCAGTCTGAAGAAGGCGTCACTAACCAAGTGATATTGGCGATGATTGCGTATCTCCTGACTTATCTTATGCGACTAAGGCTCCAAACAAAGAAGTCAATTTTTCAAGTGTTAAGGACCCTACGCACACTCTTGTTTGAACCGTTTGAGCAACTGATCGTACAATTGGTCCCCACGTAAGATAAGGGCTTGGGCACATTACTTTCATTTAACTACACAGGTAAAAAAAACTGGCAAAGTCATCCACTTGCGTCAGCATTCAGTTTTTTTAATTGAAGCGTTAAAATTATCTTGAATAAAAAGCAATCTGTGTTGGTCAATATTTTATTAATTTTTATGCACCACTAGTGATAAATACTATACTTTTTATTAACGATAAATACAACTATTATCGCGGCTTCATACAGAAAGCACCAGCCTAGCCAGTAGAGCTAACAAGTAACTTAACTCGTGTCGCTTTAACATTAAGTGAGTGGGCTTTAAAAGAATAAAGGAGTCGCTCCCCGATGGTCCGCGACGGTTTTGCAAGGGCGGCAGGCTCTTTGTTTAATCGTCGGGAACCGTAGGTGAGCGACTCCGCTGGTGTTGCAGGGTTTTGGGAGGTGTGAGGTAATGGGAGCTTTGGGGTAGAACGCTAATTCAACGTCGCGAAATAACCACGTGGGGTTAGACCCTCCAATTCAACGTCGCGAAATAACCACGTGGCGTTAGACCCTCTAATTCAACGTCGCGAAATAACCACGTGGCGTTAGACCCTCTAATTCAACGTCGCGAAATAACCACGTGGGGTTAGACGCCCAATTCAACGTCGCGAAATAACCACGTGGCGTTAGACCCTCCAATTCTACGTCGCGAGATAACCATGTGGGGTTAGACGCCCAATTCTACGTCACGAAATAACCATGTGGGGTTAGACCCGCCAATTCAACGTCGCGAAATAACCACGTGGGGTTAGACCCTCCAATTCAACGTCGTGAAATAACCACGTGGGGTTAGACCCTCCAATTCAACGTCGTGAAATAACCACGTGGGGTTAGACGCCCAATTCAACATCGCGAAAAAACCACATGGGCTTAGACCCTCCAATTCAACGTCGCGAGATAACCACGTGGCGTTAGACGCCCAATTCTACGTCGTAAAATAGCCACGTAGGCTTAGACCCTCCAATTCAACGTCGCGAAATAACCACGTGGTGTTAGACCCTCCAATTCAACGTCGCGAAAAAACCACGTGGGGTTAGACCTCCAATTCAACATCGCGAAATAACCACGTGGTATTAGACCCTCCAATTCAACGTCGCGAAATAACCACGTGGGGTTAGACCCTCCAACGCCACGTCGCGAAATAACCACGTGGGGTTAGACCTCTATAAAGTGGACCCTGTAGAATAGACACTTTTAACAAGGTAATCAATAATAGTAAATCGTCATCATTCTAGATTAACCAATGTTATTTCATCAGACTTATTAAAACAGATTGTTGATATTACCTCTTAAAGTTATATTTTTTGAGTAAAGTGATATCCTTTAAGCCAGTCGATGGGTTTTCATAATGAGAATAGCGCCCTGTCATTAATTGTTGGAAGTTTTTGCTAAGATTTTTTGAAACATAATGAAACGGCACCTGATTCCCCAAAAAGACCTGAACTTCTGTGGAGCGAAGCACCCGCTCATGTGTCAACAGCCCGTACTCACAAATCGTGCGGACGATTGCCCGCTCCTTACTCTCCATGTGTCCACACTGACAACAGGTCGCTTTATAACGTGACAACTCGACCTCAAAACTCGAACACTCAGGACAGCACAATCCCGCCTTCAACTGGCTCACCTCTTCAACCGACAAGCTTTTAGGCGGATAAGGATTCTTAATTCTATAGCGCTCCGAGATCAGCTTCTGCATTTGAAGGGGAGTCATGTTGGCTGGCATCGAAATAACTTCACTCTCATAAACTTGTTGAACCAAACCAATCAAACCCGCCCGATTCAAAGCTAGTTCCGCCGCAGCGCCTTCCACCTGAAGCTGACTATCCGGATTGACGAACACCACCCGCCCCTTAACCGTCCCGTTGTAACCTAGTTGCTTGCACATTTCTCTAACCTTTTCTACAGACCGATTCAGTTGGGTGAAAATGTCGTGATTCACCCGTTTGCCGTTAATCATCGCCTGTCCATTAATATGTGAGTAATGGCCCTCATAATTTTTAGCATCCAAAACTAAAATCCCAGACCGGCTCACCAGTAACAAGTCAATTTGACTCGTGCCCCCTACTCCAAGCCACAGGTCATGCAAAAACGCCCAATCACGCTGCCCATGCTTCAACAATAACTCATACAATTCACTTTCACCTAAAAAACCTCACTGTTGCAATTTTAAATTAAATTGCTCCTTCTCATTTAGACCATTGCGCCCTTGCATAATCTCTAAATATTGTAACTCTAAATTCTTCTCTAACATCTAATCGCTCCTTATAATTGGTCTTTTATATAAATACGCAAAAAGCCCCCCAATATGCTTTTTTTTCTAAAACTTAATGAAAAAAAAACAATTCGACGAGTGCTGTTCCTTCTTTCTATCGTACCTACTCATCTTTTATGCTACAATATAAGAAAATACTTAAAAAGTGGTGAGTTTACGATGAAAAACATAAAGTTAAACGAAAGCTTGGCGGCCCTAAAACCAAGTCCGATTCGTACATTTAATGATTCTATCAGTGAAATTGAAGGAATCATTCGCTTGACGATTGGTGAGCCGGATTATCCGACTCCACGTTTTATTAAAGATGCCGCGATTGAATCCATCGATAAAAGCTTTAACGGCTATAGCCACTCGCGCGGTCTCATTGAATTACGTGAAATCATTAGCCAATATATGGACCGCAAATACGGCCTAACTTATTCAGCAACGGAAGAAATTATAGTAACCGTTGGTGCGACTGAAGCACTCTTTTCGACTTTTTACGCCTTACTTAATAAAGGTGAAAAAATCATTACTCCGTCGCCACATTATGCGGTATACGGCACTCAAGTTAGCTTAGCTGGCGGAACGTTTGTCCCGGTTGACGTCTCAAATGACGACTTTATCCTGACACCGCAACGCCTGGAAGAAACGCTAAAAGAGCATCCAGAAACTAAAGCCCTACTATTCAACTACCCATCGAACCCGACGGGAGTAACGTATACGGCTGACCAATTGGAAGCACTAGCAGAAGTGATTAAGCAACATGATATATTCGTAATTTCTGACGAAATCTATTCTGAATTAACCTTTGACGGCAAGCACACATCGATTGCCCAGTATATTCCTGAACAAACGATTGTCATCAACGGCGCATCTAAATCTCACTCGATGACAGGTTGGAGAATGGGCTTCATCTGTGGCCCACAATGGGTAATTAATGAGATTTTCAAAGTTCACCAATCAGCCGTCAACGCACCAAGCACGCAAGCACAATATGCAGTCATCAAAGGCTATGCCGAAGGTGACGAGGCGATTAACGAAATGCGCGAAGGCTATATCGAACGACGCGACCTACTAGTGGCTGGCTTTGAGAAGCTCGGCTTTGAACTGGCTGCCCCACAAGGTGCCTTCTACCTATTCATTAAGGTTCCCGCTTGGTTTGACGGTGACGGCTACGAATTCGCGACTAAATTAGCCCACGAAGCAAAAGTTGGCGTTGTACCCGGATCGGCTTTTGGCGAAGCAGGTAAAAATTACTTCCGCCTAAGCTATGCTGCCAGCACTGAAAAACTGACTGAAGCACTGAAGCGAATCGAAACATTTGTTAACGCAAATAAATAAATGCATCCGCCGCTGAATCTTTCAGCGGTCTTTTTTCCTCCAGGCAAAATAAGACTGTAAACCAGCTAGCGTTACCTCAAGCCTGCGACCTTAAATTGATAGTCAATCACTCTTTGTTAAAGTCTAAGCTTTTCAAGTAAGCTAAATTCCATTAAACTAGAGAGACGAAACGGAGTTGATTTGATGACACAAGCAACAATTGGAATCATCGGAGGCGGCATTGTCGGTTCGACGGCTGCCTATTACTTAGCTAGAAGTGGACACAAGGTGACAGTCTTTGACGAAGGGGTTGGTCAAGCGACGAGTGCCTCAGCTGGGATTATCTGTCCTTGGTTCACTTTAAGACGCAATAAACCTTGGTACTTCCTCGTATCGAACGGTGCAGAATTCTACCGAAAAATGATGGCCGATTTGAACGCGGACGGCTTTGATACCACGGATATCTTCCAACAAGATGGCACCTTGATTATGCGCGATAAGCCCAATCGCTTAGAACGAGACTTGACGGATGGCGCTAAAAAGCGCGAGACAGCACCAGCAATTGGGGAAATCCAAACAGTTCCTAATAATGAATTGCAAAACTTTTTCCCGCATCTAGAAACAGATTATCATGCAACTTTTGTTGAAGGTGGCGCTCGCATTAACGGTCGTGCCTTAATCCAAAATCTGCAGGCCGCTATCGAAACATTCGGTGGGACAATCATTCGTGAACGCGCGCAAACCAACTTCAATGAAGAACAAGCTGTCACGCTTGCCAGTCCATCAAGCCTTGCAAAAACTTACGATCGCATCCTTTTAAGCGCCGGCCCACATTTGCCTAGCCTATTGGAACCTTTGGGCTATGAAGTGGCTATTACGGCGCATAAGGGGCAGTTGTTAAGTTTCTATTCAGATGATTGGAAAGACCGTCACTGGCCAGTTGTAATGTTGCCAGGTAAACTCGATTTGATTCCCTTTAACAATGGGGAGATTGTCGTGGGGGCGACTCACGAGCATGATATGGGATATGATCTAAACTTTGACGAAGAGCGCTTAGCAACACTTCGAGCAGCGGCAGAGCAGTGGATGCCTGCTCTTAAAGGCCTGCCGATTCATCGCCGTGAGGTTGGAAGCCGAGCATATACACCGGACGCGTCGGTTTTAGTAGGGCAAGTGCCCGGTTTGAAGAACGTCTGGGCCGTTAGTGGTTTAGGCGCTTCAGGCTTGACGAGTGGGCCTTTCTTAGGTCATCAATGGACGCAGCTAGTTCAGCAAGGTCAATGGGATATCAAGCCAGAAGACTTTCCCATCGAGCGTTTTGTTCGCCGCAAGGACCAGCCACCTGAGTAATGCAGTTTCATAAGGTTTACGTCTCGCTTGAGAGTGGCTTATTTTCCCAAAAGTCCTTTTAGTGGTGTTATTGCATTCCTTTATGGTATTATTCGAGTATAATTTAGTAGTTTTAAGGAGGAATTATTTATGTGGAAAGAGTTTAAGGGGTTTATCGCGAACGATAGTATTGTGACGTTGGCGACTGGTTTTATTATGGGTTCTGCTTTCACGGCTATCGTAACGAGTTTAGTTGACGATATTTTTATGCCATTGATTGTGGCGGTGACTGGTCAAGCGGATGTGTCTGCTTTGTCGCTTCAAATTGGTAACACGACGTTAGGGATCGGCTCTTTCATTCAAGCGATTATTAATTTTGTTTTAATTGCGGCGATGTTATTTATGGTTCTTAAAGGGCTTGAGAAAGCTCAAAACAAAAAGATTATTTCGCCAGATACTGAGCCGGATGCACCTTCTAATGAAGAAGTATTGCTCGGTGAGATTTTATCTGAGTTGAAGAGAAAATAATTTTTCAATAACAAACACCCGAGCAAATTTGCTCGGGTGTTTATTTTGTTAGCGGAAATCGCATGCCAAGTCGTGATCGTTGATGATGCCGATGGCTTGTAAGTATGAGTAAATCGTGATGCTTCCGATAAATTTGAAGCCACGTTTTTTCATATCATTGGTGACGCGCTCACTCAGTTCGTTAGACGCCGGGCGCTCATCGGTTTGACTAATGAGGGTTTGCTCCTGCGTGAATTGCCAGATGTATGTGTCAAAGCTGCCGAATTCTGCTTGCACAACTTGAAAGGCTTGTGCGTTGGCAATGGCTGCTTTAATTTTACCTCGGTGGCGGATGATGCCTGGATCATTGGCCAATGCCTCGATTTTAATTTCATCGTATTGAGCAATAATATCATAAGCAAAATTATCAAAGGCTGCTTCAAAGTTTTCTTGCTTTGATAGAACGAGTTGCCAAGATAGGCCAACGTGAAAAGATTCTAAGATGAGCCATTTGAATAGTTCTTGGTCATCGTGGGTGGGTTTGCCCCAGATGTTGTCATGGTAGGCTACGTAGTAATCAGGTTTGCCAGCAATCCATTCGCAACGTTGAATCTCTTCCTTTGTCGTTTCGCTTGTCATATCACACACTCCTTAGTAGATTTGGAATAGTTGAAAGATTGAGTAAACGCTTAAACTTACCATACAAATAAAATTGATTTCTTTCGTCAGAATTAAAAAGGCTAAATATTCGCGAACGAGGTTGTAGCCCCAGGAAAATAAAGAGGACGGTGCGCCTTTCAAGTCGATAGATACGCCGTTTTGCCAAGCAAAATAGTAAGCTCGAATCAAATGGAAGGAACTGGTCACGACTAAGACCGATTGCTCACTATTGAGTAAGGATTTTGAGAAGTAGAAATTCTCGTGTGTATTCAACGCTCTAGATTCCAGAATAATGTCTTCGGCTGGGATACCTTGAGCTAGTAAAAAGCCCCCCATTTCTTCTGCTTCTGTCGGCACCTCCGGATCATAACTGCCTCCGGTTACAATGATTTTACTCATGATATTCTGCGAGCGATTTTCTAAGTAACTTTCGACCGCCAATTGAAGGCGAGATCTTAAAGTTGAACTCAGGACTCCTTCGTCATCGATACGGACCCCTAGCACAATAATTTCTGAATGATGTTTCTGTTTTGGCCAGTATTTCAAGCTGAGATTTACCAAAACATAGCTAATAAAAGTCGCGATTAAATACATGGCGATATAAACGTAAATACTCATAAAACGCATGATGGCTAGCGGGCCATAAAGCCAGATTATCCACACGGTGTATAGGGTAAAGGCCAATACGGTCCCTACCATCAAAAAGCCAAAAAGCTTACGTAAGTAATGTTCCTGTCGATCTCTAAGTGTTCTTTGGAGCACTAAGGCGGCGAATAATAATAAAAAGAATGGAATAATGGCAGTCATAAAAGCGCCTGAAATATAGAAAAAGTAACGTATCATAAAAATGGGCGTCAAAGAACCATTTTCAAAAATCGCAAATAATAGGCTTGTGACACCGTATATGACAAATACAATCGGTTGCCATTGTGGATGTTTAAAGCGTAGCGTTACAATCGACAAAACAAATAAGATTAAAGCAAGGATATAGAATATAGAGTTCACCTCCTCATCTCGTGTTAGCATTCGTAGTCGGCTGATAATCTCAGCGGCTCTCATCTTGCTTGCACACATTTCAACATCTTAATTGTAACGTAAAGTCTCGCAATTTTCTTTGGTTTTTTCAAAGTATTTTAAATAATTTCTTGTAGGTAAGGCTTTTGAGTGACGGCTTGTATTTGCTTAACTTTCACCAGCTGACGATGGCTATAAGTCATGATAGGCTTGGTAAACGTCTTGTTTTTTAATACCTAATTGTTTGGCTACTTGCTTGATGGCGTCTTTCGAAGACAAACCATCCTCGGCCATTGCTAATTCAACTTGCGCCTTATACGGTAACTCAAGTTGGGCTGCTTTTTCAGCTAAATTGCTTTGAAGGGGTAATTGCCCACCTTCCAGCATTAAAACAATTTCTCCCTTTAACGGCTGTTGGGCTAAATAAGCTGCTAACTCTGCGGCGGTTCCACGTATATACTCTTCATAACGCTTCGTCAGTTCGCGTGCCACGACGACTGATGTATCCGCTCCGAGTTCTTTTTCAATCGCAACCACAGCTTTTTTAATTCTAAAAGGTGACTCATAGAAAATTGCTGTTTCTTGCCGACTTCCAACTAATGCTAACACTTCTTTCTGTTCTTTCATTGAACGCGGGAAAAAACCATAATAAGTAAAATGTTCGCTCGACAAACCTGAGGCAATTAGAGCCGTTAAAGCTGCATTTGCACCTGGTAAAGCTACGATATCAATCGCTTCTTCTAGACACGCTTGAACCAAAGGATGGCCCGGATCATTGATTAATGGCATTCCTGCATCAGATACCAACGCTAAATCTTGACCACTCTCTAATAATTCCACCCATTCAGTCACTTCGTGAGCGCGACTATGCTCATGAAAACTGCGCATTTTAGTTTCGATATTAAAATGATTCAATAATTTAATCGTATGACGCGTATCTTCCGCTAAAATCAAGGCAACTTCTTTTAGTGTGTTGATCGCACGAAAGGTCATATCATCTAAATTACCAATCGGTGTCGGTACAAGATAGAGTTTTCCTTTGGCCGTTAAACCTACTCTTGTATTCTCGATAAAACTTGTTTGAATTTGCATGCGACTCTCTCCTTAATTTAAATCTTTTGAAAACGTTCAATAGATACTTCTATTTCTTGCATGCGATTGACTAAAACGAAGGGACTCTTGGCAACATCGGCCAGCCCTTCTTCGCTAAGGTAACGTTCTTTGGCTGGACGAGTCAGGCGTTTAAAATGATATTCCGCTGACATGGCCAATGATTTACTGGCCCATCTTTCGGCGTATATCAGTTTGACTGGCTGTCTTTTGCCAACGCGCGTGTACTTGGCCCCTTTACCTGCATTGTGCGTTTCAAGTCGGGCAGCTAAATCGGTTGTATAGCCACCGTACAAAGTGTGATCTGCACAATACAACACGTAAAAGTAAAAGCTTTTGACTTCTTTAGCCAAAATATATCGCCTGCATCTCTTCGGTATATTGATTATCTTCCGTATGAACGACAATCGGTGGATCGATATTAACACCTTGACGACCGCCTCGATAAATCGCTTCGATTAAGACAGCATTAGCTTTCTGGCTAGCTTTGGGATGAACGAAACGAATACGGTGAAGTGAAAATTGGTGTCTCAATAAGGTTTCGGTAATATCATCTAAACGGTCAGGACGATGAACTAAAAATAATCGACCCTTTTCTCTAAGTAAGACAGACGCTTTATAGATCCATTGATCTAATGTTAAAGTCAGTTCGTGTCTAGCCATTGCATGGCTAGTCAAACGGTGATGGTCTTTTGAACGATCCACTGGGAAATAGGGGGGATTGCAACTGATGATGTCGAATAATGGACGTGGCTTTAATAAGTCATTCACGTCAGCTTCTAGCATTTCAATCTGGTTTTCCAAACCATTCAATTGAATGCTGCGACGAGCCATATCGACTAGTTCTGGTTGTAATTCCACCCCCAGCAAAGGCGCCTTTGTTCGGTGACTTAATAGTAATGGAACGACGCCATTACCACTACAAAAGTCTATATAGCGAAAAGAGCGACGTTCTGGCAGTTTGATAAACTCAGCCAAAAGCACCGCATCGACTGAAAAAGCAAAGTAGTCTGGACTTTGGATAATCTTTATATTTTCGCGTATAAATGAGTCAACTCGTTCATTCGCATGAACGAGTTGTACGAGTGATTCATTTAACATTCTTTCATTTCTCCTTGTAAGAACTGTGGAACAGGTTGATAATCTAAAAGTGTATAGGCTTGTTGGGGAGCTAGATTTTGCTAAAGTTTACTAGTTGATACGCTAGTGTGTTGATATTTCAAAAGCACTCTGCAAAGCCGTCACCGCTGTTACCTTCCAAGCAAGTCACATCAACATCTGGCTACTCTAAGCCATCAAGGACCCCCTGACAGAACATGCACTCTTCATCTGGATATCTTTGCGATCCAAAATATGGATGACAGACATGAATGCCTTCATCATAAAAAGTCTGCAAACGCGCTTTTCCACTGATACTATCATCTGTCGAATTTTCAGCTGGTAATTGTTGAGTCGAAGTCCCTGATTCATTCGTATTCGTATGGTAATTTTGGCTAAATAGGGCCATTAAATCCTGATTGCGTATGCGCAATCGGTTATTTTCTTCCATCAAATCATTCAATGCAACGGTGAGTTGTGCCACAGTTTCATTAAGTTGTATTAATTGCTCTGATGATTGGTCGAATAATTGTTTAATATCTTGATAATCCACGCACACACCCCCTGTCTTGGTATTCTTTTGTTTAATATATTACGCTAAGTCCATTTAGATAGTTTGACAGCTAGCCTTTCAAAAGCTAATTGTGGACTGACGTTTGCACCGACGCGTTGTTTAACTTCATAAAATGTATGATTCATTTTTAGTAGATGCGCGAGTGAAATGGACTGTTGCTCAAGCAAAGCTTTAACAAACTTTTCTTGGATAATTGCTACCGGTTTAACTTCTTGCGCACTCTCCATATTTTCTGCTTCATCTGTTTCAAGACGAACTGTTTGCCCAGTTTTTAATTGTTTAATTGTACGATGATTTAGTAGTAATAAATAATCTAAACCATCCAATGATTGTTGGACGGATAAGTAGACTTTCAAGCGACTTTGAATCACGACAAAAGCCGTACGGTTGCTTGTTGCTAAAAGACGATACAACTGATTCAATGCCGTGAACCAGTCCGTCATATTGGCTTCGTCATAAGTATCACTTAGACGCTCAATGGCTTCACTCGAAAAACGAGCCATAATCTGAGCATGCGACGCTAAAATGCCTTGTGACATTAATTGGTCAATGATAAAGGTTTGATCATCCGGTTGGAAGTGAACTTGTTGTACTCGTGAACGAATCGTTGGTAATAAAAGTTCGGCTTCTTTGGCAAATAAGAATAGATAGACATTGGCTACAGGTTCTTCTAAAAAAGTCAGTAAAGCATTGGCAGCCGACGGATTCATACTTTCCGCCGCTTCAATCACAACAATTTTAAACAAACCCTCAACTGGACTTTTCACGAGCCATTCTTTTAATTCACGAATTTGATCGACACGAACAGATTTCCCATCCGGTTCAATCGTTAAGATATCAGGATACTGGTCAGCCGCGATTCTCTCACAGACTTCACAACTTAGACAAGCATGTCCATCTTCCGCTATATTCGGGCAAGCTAACGTCTGACCAATGTTTTTCACAACGGCCCGTTTCCCCAACAAATCATCACCCGTCAATAAATAACCGTGTGATAGTTGCTTTTGAGCCACTAAGCCACTGAAATATTTTTGGAATTGTTCTGTTTGCTTATTCATATTCAACCACACCTACATATCTTATTGAGATTAAAGCTTGTTCCAGTTAGGCTACTATAGCACAACTAGAACAAGCTTAGTCTGTTAAACTTTATAAAATTGCTCGGCGCCTAAAGGCAAAAGCCTAGCGTCTATAATCAACACTTCAACAGCTGCTCGTTTCTTAGAGAAAATAGAGCGAACACTTTGAAAAGTAAGCTCATTTAAAATTGGTGAAAACTGTCAATTGGTAACACAAAAACTGTAGCGCCACCCACTTCTACACGAATTGGGTAAGACGCTGAGATATCTAAACTAACGTCTAAATGGATAGGTGATGAAATGTACTGTTCGCGTGATTCAGAACAGTTCTTGATGATTTCCAACACCTCGTCTACTAGATGATCTTCCACCCCTAGTAAAAAGGTAGTGTTTCCTGAACGTAAAAATCCGCCGGTACTACTCAATTTTGTTGCTCGAATGTTGGCTTCCAAAAAGGCATTACTCAATATGTTCTGATCTTGATCTTGTACAATTGCGATTACTAATTTCATCTTAAACCCCTCCTGTTTTGTCTTTAATCGTTAGTGATATGCTTTTAAATAACTGCTTTGTTTTTCAAAATATGATAGATTGTCTCAGTGACTTCTTCTACTGATTGCGTGCCATCTACTAAAACGATTCGCTCCGTTTCTTTTTCTAAAAATAAGAAAGCGTCTCTCACTAAATTGTGGAAAGAGACATCTTCTTGATCTAGACGATCGAACTGGCGCTGACCTTTCGCTTGATAAATTCGCTCGAGTCCAACTTCCGCCGGCACATCGATTAAAATAGTCAATTCGGGCAAATGATCTTCAATCGCAAATTGATTGATTTCCCAGATTAAGTCGATAGGAATATTGCGAGCAACCCCTTGATAAGCTAAAGAGCTATCAACAAAGCGATCGCAAAAGACCAATTTACCAGCTTCTAGAGCGGGTAATATTTTTTCTACTAGATGTTGACGACGAGAAGCGGCAAATAATAACGCTTCTGTCCTTGCATCCATCTCAGTATTGTCAACATCTAAGATGACTCGACGAATCTGCTCAGCAATCTTGATGCCGCCTGGTTCTCGAGTCGTCACTATATCTGTCACACCTTCAGCTTGTAACTTTGCTACAAGCGCTTGAACGACACTAGTTTTACCAGCGCCATCCGGTCCTTCAATCGAAATAAACTTCCCGTATGTCATGGTATTTCCTTTCAAAAGCTATCCTCCAGCGCACTTGGGCGCCGGTAGCTCGAGTTCTCTTTACATCCTAATTCTAAAATGCCAGCACTTTTCAGTGTGACGAATTCAAAAACACGCCTGTTAGCCACTTGACTTACTAGGTGCCTGTTACTTATAATTCCCGGCGACCTTCAATCGCTCTAAAAAGCGTCATCTCATCCGCATATTCAATGTCGCTTCCTACTGCTAGTCCGTGCGCTAAACGAGTCACTTTAATGCCAGCCGGTTTTATCAATCGAGATAAATAGGTAGCCGTCGCTTCACCTTCTGCTGTGGCATTGGTTGCGATAATCACTTCTTGGATGGTATCTTCTTGCAGACGTTTAATTAGCGGTGCAATATTTAAATCTTCTGGTCCCGTTCCTTCTAAAGGCGACAGCACTCCATGCAAGACATGGTATAAACCATGATATTCTTGCATACGATCGAAAGACGCTACATCGCGCGGGTCCTCAACCACGAGCACTTGCGAACGATCACGTTGTTCATCTGCACAAATTAAGCAAGGATCTGTATCTGTAATATTGCCACACACGCTACAATAAGTTAAATCACGCTTCACATTGATTAAAGCTTGAGCAAAATCTGTCACATCTGCTTCATTCATAGTCAGTACATAGAATGCCAGTCGCGCTGCCGATTTAGCACCAATTCCTGGTAATTTAGTAAAGCTATTCATCAATTTTGCGATAGGTGCAGGGTATTGCATAGTCAAAACGCCTCTCTTCTTACACAATCAATCTTCTATTAGAATGGTAAATTTAAACCTTGTGTAAATTTACCCATACGAGTTTCTGTTGTTTGGTCCACTTGATTTAACGCTTCATTGACTGTCGCAAGTACTAAATCTTGTAACATTTCAATATCATCTGGATCCACTAAGGCTGGCGCTAATTCGATTTCAAGGATTTCTTTTTTACCAGAAACCTTAACTTTCACTAATTCGTTGACGCTCGTAGCGGTGAACTCTGTATTTTGGATAGCAGTTTGCTCTTTTTCCATATCTTTTTGCATTTTCTGCATCTTTTGCATCATGCCTTGCATGTTACCCATATTTCCCATTCCTCTGACCATTTATAAAACTCCTTTAATCTTTTTAGCTATTATCATTTTAGCATATCTATAGGTAAATAACCAAAAGATGTTCGTCTCCCCGGACAAAATATAACTCATCATCTTCTAACTTAAAGGCATGTTTTTAACCTCATTTTAATACTTGTGTTGACTTAGCGAAAAGTGACTTCTATACTTAAACAGAAAGAAAAGAGAGAGTAGCGCGTTTGCTCATTGGAGGTAAAATATTGTGGTGAAAATAATGTTATACGGTGTACGTGATGAAGAGATTGCAATGGTAGAGGCTTGGTCTTTAAAAAATGACGTTCGGGTTGATTATACAAAGCTTAATTTAACCCCGGACACTGTCACTTTAGCTAAAGGTTACGACGGTGTGACCATTTCCCAAGTTGCTGACCTTGACGTCAGTCTCTACTCAACGCTAGCAAGCTACGGCATCAAGCAAGTGGCTCAACGCAGTGCTGGCTTTGAAATGCATGACTTAGAAGCTGCCAACGCCAATCAACTCATCATTTCCAATGTGCCAAGTTACTCACCTGAATCGATTGCTGAATATGCTGTGACTGCAGCTTTGAACCTGGTGAGAAAAACCGAGCTAATTCAAACCAAAGTGGCTGAACAAGATTTTCGTTGGATGCCAGCGATTCGTTCACGTGTCATCCAGGAAATGACAGTAGCCGTGATCGGTGTCGGCCGGATTGGTTCAAGAGTCGCTAGCATTTACCGTGGCTTTGGAGCGCGTGTTGTAGCTTATGATATCGAACCACGCGAAGAATTTGCTGACTTAGTGGAATTCCAATCCTCCCTCCAAGCAGCCATAAAACTAGCCGACATTGTCACGATTCATATGCCTGCTACTCCACAGAATTACCAACAATTCTCGCTCGATTTATTCAAACAATTTAAGCCAGGCGCAGTCTTAATCAATACGGCCCGCGGCCCGATTGTTCATACCGAAGCATTATTCACTGCCCTAGAAGCAGGTTATTTGGTCGCAGCAGCGCTTGACGTTTACGACGGCGAAGCGCCTTATGTGCCTGTTGACTGGCGTGGTCGTGAAATGTTAGATCCCGTTTTCCAACGTCTCATCTCACATCCACAAATCATTTACACACCACACATTGCTTACTACACAGATACAGCGGTCCGAAATTTAATTGATAGCCCATTAGACGCCACACTGGATGTGATTCGCACAGGCGATACCAAACTCAGAGTGAACTAAATCAGTCTAGCTATTTATAAGCGCCGCTTTTATTAGGGCGCTCTTGGCCTTTTCCTAATCTTAAACATTTCCATAAGTTATACGTGCACCAAGCCTTTCCTTTTGAATTGGGAGCCACTTTCCACTAACCTTAAGTTAAAGAAAAGGAGTGAGGAAAATGAAGGATTTATTTGTATTTGATCGCTTTAAAACGTTGGACGCTGCAGAAACGGTTGCGAATCAATTGGTGGATCTTGGTGTGCCTCGTCTGGCGATTATTTTAGGTGCTGAGCGAGATTTGAGTGATGAAACTAGAACAGACTTTAAAGTAGTAAATGGGAGCGAATTGGCTGATGCAGATGATAAAGAAGAAACGAGCCTATGGGATCGTATTGTCGGCATGTTCCAATCAGAAGAAGACGCTAACGAGGCTGCGATCGATTTCGATGGTTATCGATCGGCCCTTGCTTTAGGTGAGGTTCTTTTATTAGTTGAAGAAGAGTTCCGTCTTATGATTGATAATACTGTCGAAGTAGCGACCGTCGATGAACCACAGATTCCGACCGATTCTGATAATCGCATCGAACGAGGCGGTAGTTTTGCTAGTGAAGACTTAAATTACCATAGCCCCGATGGGTTGGATGTCCCATTAAAAGAGATTAACAATGAGAATTCATTAAGTAAAGATCCTATCAATTTAGACCGTGATTTCGAAAAGGATCCCCACCGCTAAAAATATACCAGCTATGCTTATTGCAGATAAACTAAAGAAGGCGAAGAACGCGTGTCATTCGCTGACACGCGTTTTCTCATGCTTATTAACCGAAACAAATAAGCGGTCAGTCACTCACGTTCCTGACGATTATAGAAGAGCGGTCGGCTCTTTTTTTAATCGTCTTGAGACTAGACGAACGACACTTTTTTTTTGGGGGGGCAAATGACAAGTCCTCTCATAAAGCTAAGGTACATTGTCAGAATTGTTTGCTTTTTCTGCTCGCGAAGGTCGCGAACGGCGATTCACCTGCTCGCGCACTACTATAACCGCTTCATAGTCGCTAGCTATCCTTAACTAGAAGCTCACCCCATAATTTTCACTCATATAATCAGAAAACAGCACGTCTACCGACTGAAAAGCCGAGTAGATGTGCTGTCCTATTGTGCCTGTAGTTCGTTTTTTTATTCTTCCATCGGTATTTCTTCATGAATGATATTCACTCGTTCACCAAATAATTCGAGTGCCTTAGAAATCACTGGCGGCACTTCAACTTCTTCGTTTTCAGACAAGGCGACGTCATTGTTGGTATCCAGTTCTCGACCAACTTGAGACGATCCACTCGCTAAAGTTTCTCGTTCTGGCTGACCGGTTTGCCCTGATGCTTCTGGATCACTTGCTTCGAGCGAAGGATCCACGTATTGATCCGCATCAGAATGGGCCTTATCATAAGCCGTTTGAGCGGTTTGGACAATGTTGTGCGTCATATCTCGCATTGTAGGAAGCGAAGGTTTCGCCACTGGCGCTTTAGCTTGACCACTCACTTGAGTTTTGGATTCAGAGTCCGTGTTTGCTTTAGCCTGACCACTCTCACGAGCATTCGCAGCAGCACCGTTAGAGTCAGCCTCATTGATGGCTGGCTTTTCAAGTGCAGCTTCTTCAGCAACATAAGCAGCCTTATCATTATCATCATCGTCGTCTTGCCCTTCTAAAATCACTGGCTGACCATTGTTACGATCGTGAAGGATTTTATAGTTTTGGCGCTCTTTTTGCCATTCTCTCGATAAAATAAAGGCTAACTTCGTTGATTCACCAAGTTTTTCACTTGTAATATTCTCTAGCAATTGCTTCAACATGGCATCATTTTGAACCAAACCACACATCTGCTCATTATCAAAGCTAATCAACACCCGATTAGGGCCTGCTGCCAATGGCTGTGTTGCCATTAACTTCGCTCGGTGTTGCGGAGATAATTCGTTTAAAATCACACTCCACTGTTGCTTGATCGCCATAATATGCTGACGCGTTGCCACATTTAAAACGTCGTACACTTGCTGTAATCGTAAACGGTAAACCATTTGCGGTACCTTTGGACGTGGACGTGGTGTTAAAGGCTCGTCTTGCTTAACGACCTCAGCCGCTCCAGAACCAGAACCACCCCTTCCACCACCAGCAGCCTCTCCTTCATTAAGAGGCGCTACCGACAGACGCTCTGTTTTCCCTTCGCTAACACGCTCCAATTGTTGTTGGGTCCCCTTCAGTTGTTGATACATTTGCGACATTTGCTCTTCCAATTCCGCAATTCTTTGTTGCATCGCTTGAACCGCTTCGCTTCCAGCAGCCTCAGCGCCCGCCGAAGCCACAACACCAGAACCAGTCGTCACTTGCAAGTCAGGTTGCTCCACCAACTGGACCGTCATAACCTCCAAATATAAATCTGGCTGATTTGAAAAACGCATTTGATTTTGCGCTTCATTCAGGCCGTTGATTAACGTATAGTAGAAACTTCCTGGCACACTATCACGCAATGGTTGTAACTCAGCATCACTCAATAAAGTCTTATTCGCCGACGAATGCATCGTCAACAAGACATCACGACTAAATAGAATCAGTTCCTCAATAAAACGACTCGCTTGCTTACCCGACTGCAATTGCTCATCAAGAATCGTCAAAGCCGCTTCAACCTCACGTTCATATAAAGACAGAATATACTTCACGTACGTCATCTGATCAAAACTTCCCGACACCTGCAGCGCCGTTTGTGTCATTAACTCTTCATTATTGAAAGACAAAGCCTGATCCAGCAAACTTAAGCTATCGCGCATCCCACCATTGGACGCACGCGCAATAATTGCCAAAGCTTCCTCCTCATAATCCACCTGATACTCATCGAGAATATGCCCCATATGCGACATAATGTCGCGATCCTTCAAACGCTGAAAATCAAACCGCTGCGTCCGTGACAGAATTGTCGCCGGAATTTTATGTGGCTCCGTCGTTGCTAGAATAAACAAAACCTGAGCTGGCGGCTCCTCCAACGTCTTTAATAAAGCGTTGAAAGCACCTGTCGTCAACATATGAACCTCATCAATAATATAAACCTTGTAAGAAGCTTGCGTTGGCGCATAACGCACTTTATCACGCAAATCACGAATCTCCTCGACCCCATTATTACTCGCCGCATCAATCTCAATCACGTCACTCACTTGACCAGCCGTGATCCCCTGACACAACTCACACTCATTACAAGGATTACCATCCACCTGATTTGGACAATTGACCGCCTTCGATAAGATTTTCGCCGCACTCGTCTTCCCCGTCCCACGCGGACCCGTGAACAAATAAGCATGACTCAACTGCTCATTTTTAATCGCATTTTTCAAAGTCTCAGCGATCATACCCTGACCCACTAACTGATCAAAATTCTGTGGCCGCCAAACTCGATAAAGTGCTTGATAACTCATGCTTAAACCCTCCCTGAAAATAAAAACTTGACCTAATTATAACGAACTTCCAAACACATTACCACGACACAGGCAAAATAAGGCCCCAGAAAAAAGAGCGACCCAAGCAAGCGCCCACCCCCTCAAACCGCCCATCCACCGCAACCTTCGAATAAATTCCCAGTAACAAGCCATTACTCCCATCTCCAGCCGTCTATTATGGTCTACTTGAAAATCTCAACGCTCACCCATTGTGACGTCTCAATGCTCACTATTATACCATATGTCTTCTTGGCACTTCACAAATTGAAGTCCGCTAAGCGCCTATGGTATACTATTTTCAGATAGATTAGAGGAGGTAGCTTTATATGAAGGAAACTGATTTTTCTAAATTAAATGGGAGCGCCGCAGACATTCAGTATTTGAAGGAACTTTATGCTAACCACGAACACATGCCTTACATATCACCCGAGCGTGATTTAGCGTTATGGTTAGACAAGGCTGCCATGAGCTCTGGTGAAGCAGTCCCTAAACGTAATATGGTCAAAACACCTGAAGGCTACTTACCAGGACATATGATTATTTTATGGCGTGTTCAATTTGGAACTTATGACAACACGACGGTTATTTCCAAATATTTCGAATATGATTATGGGATTGATGCCAAAGCAGATATCGAAGACTTAATTGAAGATGGCTTGGTAATGGTGATGACAGCTAAAGAATCACTAACTTATATGACTGCACCGCTCTTGAAGAAGTGGTTGAAGGATAAAAGCGTGACGGTTTTTTCTAAGATGAAAAAAGATGAATTAATAGAAGCCGTCCGTGAAGCTTATACGGAGGAAGAGTTGGCGAAAAAATTTACCTTGCGTGGTTACTACTTGAGTGAAGCAGGCGAAAAAGTACTCGCAAATAATCCGGCTGTTATCGATAAACACCCTAAGAAAAAGTATTAAAAGAAAAACGCGACGATTTAGCTTTAAGAAAGCGTAGATCGTCGCGTTATGTTTAATGTTAAGTAAAAAAAATGGCACATGGTATCGTCACTTATAGCTGCTACCTTCCGGTCCTGACTCGATTCGTGACTCAACCATTGCCAATTAGTATTATAGCACAGTAAAATTTATTTGTAAAACATAGATTTATGAGGGGAGTATTTGTTTCCAAACAATCGTTATCCACTTGTTGAAAGCCACCAACTAGCAATTTCCCCTGTTTCGCCTTGAGTTCCATGCACAAACTGTGCATAAACATGCACTTATGAACAGAACATCTGTGCGCAACTTTTATTAAGCAGTCATTTAAGTAAAAGTTATCCACTAAATCACAGACTTATGCACAGCACAAGTCTTTTTAGGCTTCGTCAGCCGCTTCTTTCTTCAACTGTTTGCGTTCTTTGTTGCGTTTGCGCAGCGATTGGAAGAACGTTGTTAATAACTGCCCACACTCCTCGCGCAAAATCCCTTCCACTACTTCCGGTTGGTGATTAAAACGTTCGTCTGCCAATAAATTCATCAAAGTGCCGGCACAACCCGCTTTAAGGTCCGGCGCCCCATATACGACACGCTCAACACGCGACATAATCAACGCACCGGAACACATTGGGCATGGCTCGAGCGTCACATAGAGGGTCGCTTCTTCCAGTCGCCAAGCATTCAGCGCTTGGTTGGCCTCTTGAATCGCAAGGATCTCGGCATGTCCGACCGCACTATGGCTCAGCTCGCGTAAGTTATGGGCTCTGGCGATGATTTCGCCGTCTTTGACAATGACTGCCCCGATTGGCACCTCGCCTTTCTCCCCTGCCATTACCGCTTCATCCAGGGCGGCACGCATCCACCGCTCATGTTCCAGTCTGTCCTTTTCGCTTAATTCTTCCGCTGTTATCATTCACTCACCTATTTTTTCTAAATATTTGATCTCTTTACACTTATTGTAGCATGTCTGATGCTTGGAATGCTTGTCGAGCCTTCAGTGTAAATGTTAAACTAGTAGAGACAAGACCTTAGTTTCTCGAAAGGACAACATATATGATTGATTCATTAAAAAATATCTATCCAAATAGTTTGCATAAGCCAAAAAAAGTGCCGAATAGTGATGAGTATTTTCACTTTCTTTGTGATGAGGACAGTCTTTATATTCCTCTTCGTGATTTAGACGCTTCTCAACTCCAATTGTTAAAGATTTTTTCTCAAAAAACGATCGATGCGAGTCCTAACTTTCTGACCACCCACTTGGAAGAAAGTTGGTATCAATTTTTAGTTCATAAGCATCCGAATATGCCGACGGGTGTGGAACATATTCGGATGCTTCAGTTTGATTATTATAAACGCCCCGATGCGTTTGATTATGCGATGTGGCGAGAAACCTTGACGAATGCAATTGATGCTGTCGTAACAGTTATTCAGCTGAACGAAAGACGCATGTTAGTCATTCTAGACTCAGATAAGTTAGAAAACGATGCTATGACGCAAATCACGGGCCTCGTGAATACATTAGATGATGATTTTGAGTTATCCACAAGAGGGATTATTGGTCAAATTCATACTGTATCACAGGCCTTGCCAACGTTATATGAAAATGAGCAAGCCTTGTTTGATAAGGCGCTTCAGTCGGAAGTTTTTAATCATATCCAATTTTTATCCGATAGTCTCTTAACTTATATTGGCCATGAAGCAACGCTTCAACAGCCAATCCTATCGAATTTACGTCAACAAATTTTAACTAATTCTGAATACGAGGCGACAATCCGGACTTTATTCGAGCGTCGCGGAAACTTAACGCAAGCTGCGGACGCTTTATTCGTTCATCGCAACACCTTGACCTACCGCATGAACAAGTTTACTAAAGAGACTGGTTTTAACTTACAACATTTGCCTGACTTAATTATCTGCTACTTGGCACTCAATTAAATACAATAAGGTGTCAGTCACTCGCATTCCTGACGATTATAAAAGATCTCTGTGCTTTAATTTTTAATCGTCGCAAATCGCGATGAGCGACACCTTTTGTTTTTGTGGCTTGTATATAGAAAGATGTATTGAATGTAGGTGTGTGTGAGCTTTGCAAGGGCTGTGTGAGAATAGCTTTTGTTTCCCTTCTTGTGTGCGTCACATCATCGCGAAAGTAACAAGGATGTGAGACATATTCCAGAATCCGTCGCTCGACTCGTCATGATATGAGAGAATTTTCAGACTTTATAGGTACACAAAAAACCGTGACTAGCGCTAATTAGTCAGCGCTAGTCACGGTTCTTTTTCTATTTGCTTAGTCGAAGTAATCTGAAACTTTTGATGTCGCGTCCGAAGTTACCTTTTTCGCACGATCAATAATTTCACTAAACGCATCGCCTGTTTTATCCTTTAAGCTGCCTGCTTGATTCGCAAACTTCATTAAAGTGTTGATTTCTGCATCATCCAAATTATCAACAGCTGAAACAAGGGCATCTGATCCGTTTAAAGTATGTTTTACAAATGATTTTGCTTTTTCACGATTGATGATGCCTTCAACTTTTTCACGAGCTGAATCATTCATATAAACAAAAGCCGCTAAACCAGCCACTGTAGCAGCTGATCCTAGTAAAACCGTCGCAATATATCCTTTTCTATTCATCTTTGTTCCTCCTACTTTCAAAAAATTAAATTTTTCTATAATTAAATTATAACACACACCCTATCAGACCTCTATTTAAAACACTTACTCTTTTCTTGCGTTTCTATACAAAAACTCCCTCTAAGACCATTCGCCTTGAGGAAGCTTTGATGTTTAGATTAATTATTTAGAACTTTGTTTCGAACGATTATTGATATTAATGTTACCTGAACGGCCACCGATGGTGATACTATCACCTAGCTCAATGTCGCCTCGCAGCATCATTTCGCTCAGCTCATCTTCAATTTGTTTTTGGATGGCACGGCGGATTGGACGCGCTCCATATTCTGGATCGTAACCCGCTTCTGCGATAATATCTACGGCAGTATCCGTTACGCGCGCTTCAATTTCAAGCTCATTCAAGCGGTGAATAATTTCTTGCGCTTGAAGTTTGACGATTTCGCGAATTTCTTCTTTCGTCAACGCATGGAAGACAACTGTCTCGTCGATACGGTTTAAAAACTCTGGTCGGAAAGCACGTTTCACTTCTTCAAGGATTCGTTTTTCCATTGCATCATGATCATCTTTATAAGAGACTGCACCGAAACCAACTGACTTCTCGTCACGTAAGGCGGTTGCTCCTAAGTTTGATGTCATAATTATGATTGTGTTACGGAAGTCTACGCGACGTCCTTTACCGTCTGTTAAATGACCGTCATCAAATACTTGTAACAAAATATTAAAAACATCCGGATGGGCTTTTTCAACCTCATCTAATAGAATGACGCTGTATGGTTTTTGACGAACTTTCTCAGTCAATTGCCCCGCTTCGTCATAGCCGACGTAACCTGGAGGTGAACCTACCAAGCGAGAAACACTGTGTTTTTCCATGTACTCTGACATATCAACACGAATCATGTTATCTTCGCTACCAAACATTGAATGAGCAAGTGTCTTCGCTAATTCCGTTTTACCCACACCTGTCGGCCCCAGGAATAAGAATGAACCGATTGGACGTTTGGGACTCTTCAAACCACTTCGTGCACGACGAATCGCGCGAGCGACAGCTTGAACAGCTTTATCTTGGCCGATTACACTTTCATGTAGTTCAGCTTCTAGATGGACTAATCGTTGGGATTCAGCCAATTCCATTTGGTTAACTGGAATACCTGTTGATAAAGCAATGACTTCTGCCACGTGATTTGCATTCACCACTAAATGTTTCACTAATTCACCGTCTTTTTCTTGCTCGGTCGCTTTTTGAATATTAGTTTCGATTGCTTGTTCTTCTTGACGTAATTCAGCTGCTTGTTCAAAATTACGATCAAGAATTGCTTTTTCTTTTTTCTTAGATACTTCGACTAATTGACGTTCAAGGTTGGCAACTGACGATAATACGATCGACTCGTCGATACGCACTTTTGCTGCTGCTTCATCAATTAAATCAACGGCCTTGTCTGGTAAACGACGCTCTGTTAAGTAACGTGCACTTAATTTCACGGCTGCTTGAACTGCTTCGTCTGTAATTTCAACTTTATGGTGATCTTCGTACTTGCTTTTCAGACCTTCAATAATTTGAATAGATTCGACTTGTGTTGGTTCATCGATTTGAACTTTTGAGAAACGACGTTCTAAAGCAGCATCTTTTTCAATGTACTTTTGGTACTCATCTAAAGTTGTTGCACCCACTGTTTGGATTTCTCCACGTGCTAGTGCAGGTTTCAAGATGTTAGATGCATCGATTGCACCTTCTGCACCACCTGCGCCGATTAATGTGTGTAATTCATCAATGAAGAGAATCACTTGGCCATCGGCTGCAATTTCTTCAATAATCTTCTTCATACGTTCTTCGAACTCACCGCGATATTTCGTACCTGCGACTAAAGATGCCATATCTAACATCATCAAGCGTTTGCTTGCGATATCTTCTGGTACTTCGCCGTCAATCATTCTTTGGGCTAAGCCTTCAGCAATCGCTGTTTTACCAACACCAGGTTCTCCTACGAGGACTGGGTTGTTTTTCGAACGACGGCTAATGATTTGGATGATACGACGGATTTCTTTTTTACGACCAATAACTGGATCGAGTTTGCCATCACGAGCGAGTTGTGTTAAGTCGCGCGCAACAGAATCTAATGTTGGTGTTTGGCTTGTTTCGGCTTGTTGACCTCTTTGGCGGCCATTGCCACGTTTGTTACCCATTTGAGCACGCTCGTTATTGCCATTAATACCAATTAATTCATAGATTTTTTTGCGTAATTCATTTATATTAATGCCTAAATTTTTCAATAAGACTGTTGCTAAAATTTCTTCTTTTAACATACCTAATAGTAGATGTTCTGTGCCAACTTTTGGTGCACCTAGACGTTTGGCGTCATTAGATGCATTCATAATAATCTTTTTAGATCTAGGTGAATAAGGAATGACGATTTCGCCTTCGACGCGCGGATTCACGACTTTGCCATGAATTATTTCAAGCTCCATCAATAGTGATTGATAGTCGGCACCCACCTCGCGTAAAGCTTTTCCAGCAATTCCTTGTTCTTCACGGGCTAGTCCTAAAAGAATATGTTCTGTGCCTACCGCTTGATGTCTTAAATAATACGCTTGTTCAGCTGCGTATATCATGACTTGACGGGCACTCTCTGTAAATAGTTCTTCAAACATTCATTTCACCTCTTACTTTATTGTATATCTTAGTTGTACTAAGAAAGTTTTGAGCAACATGGCTCTGGCAGATTGTTCTTGGCTTGAGATACTGTGCAATACTGATTTTTCTATGACCGATAAAATCAAGGTACCTTCACGTTGAGTAATTATACCAGAATCTATCAACGTCTCAACCAAATTGATGCCATTTCGTTGATTGATTTGGCTACCAATTAATTCAATCATTTGGTCAATGTGATCCACTTCATCCACGACACGAATTTTAAATATGCGAATGTAGCCTCCACCACCACGTTTACTTTCGACCATGTAACCATGTTCTTGGGTAAAGCGCGTATTAATGACATAATTGATTTGTGAAGGGACGCAGTCAAAGCGTTCGGCTACATCGCTGCGTTTTATTTCTAATTGCTCATTATTACGTAAAAAACCTTTTAGATACGCTTCGATAATGTCCGACATGTTACGTTGCGACAAAGTTACCCCTCCTTTTTCACTAACATTGACTTTCTTTGACTATTATACAATAAAGGATCGCTTTTGAGAAGTCTTTTGACCAACATTATCAGAACCGTTTGATTGCTGGGTTTATTTTGTTCGAAAGGTTATAAGAATAGCTTATAGTACGCTTTAATTTTCGATGGTGGCAGATTTTTATGTTTCAACATAGAATGTTTATTGTAAGCGCTGACGTTATGCGTCATTTTATTTAAAGGCCAAATATAAACTTTTTATAAGGGGGAAAACTCATGGCAGAGATTATTACTGTCCAAGAAGCCGTAGCTAAAGTTAAACAAGGTGATTCTTTAGGTACTTCAGGTTTCTTAGGTGTATCGACACCGATTGAATTAATTAATGGCTTAGTAGAAGCCGGAACTAACGAATTAACTTTAGTACAACCAGTAACTGGTTATCCAGGTGAAGAGCACGATGTGGGTAAATTAGCGGAAAACCGTCAAATCAAAAAATTTGTCGGCGCTCATACTGGAACGTCAAAAGCGTTCAACAAGCAATTTTTAGCGGGTGAAATCGAAGTAGATTACGTTCCAATGGGAACTGTTGTTGAAATGATTCGTGCAGGTGGCGCAGGTCTTGGTGCCGTTGTCACTCCAGTTGGTATCGGTACATTACAAGAAGAAAAGCAAGACAAAATTGTACGTAATGGTCAAGAATACTTAATCTATGATCCCGTTAACCTAGATGTTGCCTTTATTAAAGCAAATAAAGCGGACAAATATGGTAACTTATATAGTTTTGGTACGGCTAAATCAATTTCTGTTGAATTAGCTTTAGCTTCTAAGATTGTTATTGCGGAAGTTGATGAGATTATTGAAGTTGGCGACATCGCACCAACGGATGTAACAGTTCCTGGTATCTTAGTAGACTATATTATTCAAGGTCAAACTGAAGAAGAACGTTACGACTACTACCGTGAATTATGGGGTAGAAACAATATGTTGAGAGGAGAAGCATAATAATGAATCCAAAAGAATTGATTGCTCGTCGTATTGGACAAGAATTTAAAGATGGAGATATCGTTAACTTAGGTTTTGGTATCCCTAACGCTTCAGCAAATTATATTCCTGACGGCGTAAACGTTATTTTACAAGCAGAGAATGGTGCGCTTCGTTTTGGTGCTACACCAACAAAAGACACATTAACACCAGACTATGGTAACTCAGGGGGCGCACCAATCACTTTATTACCTGGTGCTTCAACATTTGATTTACAAACTTCATTTGCAATTATTCGTGGTGGACACGTTGATGTCACTGTTTTAGGTGCATTAGAAGTAGACCAAGCTGGTAACATTGCTAACTGGATGGTTCCAGGTGTAATGGCTCCAGGTATGGGTGGCGCGATGGATTTATTAGTTGGCGCTAAAAAAGTTATTGCTTCAATTCAACATACTGATAAAAAAGGTAACTCTAAATTATTAACTGAGTGTACTTTACCATTATCTGCAGCCAATGCAGTTGACATGGTGATCACTGAATTAGCAGTTTTTGAAATCAAAGACGGTAAATTCTACTTAACAGAACACGCTCCTGGCGTAACTGTGGAAGAAATTTTAGAGAAAACAGCTGGTGAAGTGGTTGTTTCTGAAGATATTAAAGAGTTCTTCTCTTAATATTACATAGGTTAACTTAATTTTTATTCCAACCCGTGCAAATGTAAGACGCCTGAAAACTCACTGTTTCAGTGATGGCATCGAACATTTACACGGGTCTTTTATTTACCCAATTTTCCCCCTAGTAAGTTAATAGTTTCGATGTTAGACTAATTAAGTTAAGTCATTATAAGACAGACGATTTCTTAAGCAACTAGAGTATGTGTTTGTTTTTCTAAACTTTTAATAGTTAAGAAATTGTATAAATTGTGTGTTAGACTAGCTAATCAGATTGATTTAGTTTAAACTAGATGACAAATGAACCACCATATATTGTGGTGGTTCTTTTCTTTTAACACAATATATGGCAATTCATCTATAAGAATACACGATGTTGACTTAAAGTTGATATTTCAGTAAATAAAGGGGTAATGATAGGATGGCTACAGAAATTAAAAAATACATTGAGTGGGATCAAGCTCAATTAAACAAAGATATTGAACAGTTTCCTCAGATTTTTCCGATGACCGATGACATGCAAATTACGCATAAAGGTGTTTCGCGTATGGTGATGCTCGATCGTTACGCCTTTAAAGATTCGGCCAAAACTACTTTAGCTCCTGGCGATTTAGTTGTGTTAACGGTTAAAGCAGATCCTAAATATCCTGCACGCGGGATTGGGATTGTTCAACAGTTAAATTTCGAACGCAATGAAGCAGTGATTTGGTTAGAAGAAGAATACCGTGGTTCTTTAGAAGAGACACAAGAAAAAGAAAGCGGTCTTGTGACCCGTCATATTGACACTTTGGATAAGCCTTTAGAAGTTTATTATGAACAAATCGCTAAAAGAAATGCCCGTGGTTTAGCAGCGACAGAAACAACCCAAGCAGACCGTGAGACATCTTTTACTAAGTTTTACGAGCAATTAATGAGCATGAACTTTGTGCCAGCTGGTCGTGTCTTATATGGAGCTGGTTCGGAAACAGATGTGACTTACTTTAATTGTTATGTGATGCCTTTTGTGCCTGACTCGCGTGAGGGGATTTCAGATCACCGTAAAGAGGTGATGGAAATTATGTCGCGTGGTGGTGGTGTGGGAACCAACGGTTCAACTTTACGTCCACGTAATACATTAGCTCGTGGGGTTAATGGTAAATCTTCTGGTTCAGTTTCATGGTTGGATGATATCGCGCAATTAACGCACTTGGTTGAGCAAGGTGGTAGCCGTCGCGGTGCCCAAATGATTATGCTAGCGGATTGGCATCCAGATATTATTGAATTTATTATCTCAAAAATGCAAAATCCTCGAGTGTTACGTTACTTGATTGAACAATCCAAAGACGAACAAATTCAACGCCTGGCAGAAGAAAAGTTAAAATTCTCACCTTTCTCAATGTCAGAAATTGAAATGTTTGAAAATATTGTACGTTATAAAAACTTCCCAGGTCGTGGTGGTTTCACTGAAAGCAACATTACGGAAGCCGAAGCTAAAATTCGCGATGGCGGAACTTATAGCGTCCATAATCCAGACTTCTTGACTGGAGCGAATATTTCAGTGACTTTAACGGATGACTTCATGCGAGCCATCGAAGAAGATGCTGACTGGCAATTAAGATTCCCAGATGTTGAAAACTACTCTAAGGAAGAAATGTCAGCTTATAACACGGACTGGCCAGTGGTTGGTGACGTACGTGAATGGGAAACAGACGGTTACGCGGTTAAAACTTACCGTACAATTCGTGCCCGTGAATTATGGAAGTTAATCAATATTTGTGCGACTTACTCAGCTGAACCTGGTATCTTCTTTATTGATAATGCCAACAAAGACACCAATGCTAAAGCATACGGTCAAAAAGTTGTCGCAACAAATCCTTGCGGGGAACAACCTTTAGCACCTTATTCTGTGTGTAACTTAGCAGCTGTCAACTTGGCCAACATGGCCGATAAAGAAAATCACACGGTAGATTTTGAGAAATTAAAAGAAACCGTTCGTGTTGGTGTGCGTATGCAAGATAACGTCATCGATGCGACGCCTTACTTCTTAGAAGCTAACCAAAAACAAGCGCTAGGTGAACGTCGTATTGGTTTAGGCGTGATGGGCTTGGCTGACTTATTGATCTATACACAGAGCCTATACGGTTCAAAAGAAGGTAACCAAATCGTTAACGACGTCTTTGAGACTATGGCCATTACAGCTTACGAAACATCGATTGAATTAGCCAAAGAAAAAGGCAGCTTCCCATTCTTAATTGGTGAAACCGACCAAGAAACACAAGCATTACGTCAACGCTTCGTTGAAACTGGCTACATGCAAAAAATGCCTGCTCACATCCGTGAAGGGATCTTAGCACATGGTATCCGTAACTCTCATTTACTGACTGTTGCGCCAACAGGTAGTACAGGAACAATGGTCGGCGTAGCGACTGGTTTAGAGCCCTATTTTGCCTTTAAATATTTCAGAAGTGGTCGTCTAGGTAAATTCATTGAAGTGAATGCGGATATCGTTTCTGAATATTTAACTGCTCATCCTGAAGTGGATGAAAACAATTTACCGGAGTACTTCATTTCAGCGATGGAATTAGCTCCCGAAGCTCACGTTGATACACAAACCACCATTCAATATTGGGTGGATAGCTCGATTTCTAAAACGGTTAATGCGCCTAAAGGTTATACTGTTTCTCAAGTTGAGAAAGTATACGAAAGACTTTATAAAGGTGGCGCTAAAGGTGGAACGGTTTATGTGGACGGTTCCCGTGACTCACAAGTCCTCACTCTAGCCGCGGAAGAAAACGAAGTGGATCACATCGAATTATTCGAAATGGAAGAAACGCGCATTGTCGATGATAAAAACGAATTGCGTCAATTAGTTCAATTAGCTGAAACAGAACATTACTTAACTAAAGGTCATACAGATGACGTGGTTTACGGTTCAGAAGTGGGCGATACGTGTCCTATCTGTCGCCAAGGTGTCGTAGAAGATATCGGCGGCTGTAACACATGTATCAATTGTAACGCTCAGTTACGTTGTGGCCTGTAGAGTCAACTAAGTAAACTCTCGCTAGACCCTTTTCAAAGTGGTCTAGCTTTTTTTATAGCAAAGCAAGGAGGAAGAATGATGCAACTTTACACACGAACGGGTGATCATGGAACGACCCGAATTATTGGCGGAAAATCTGTCCATAAAAACAGTGCGCAAGTCGAAGCCTATGGGACGGTCGACGAATTGAACAGTATTCTCGGCATGGTGGCTGCTCACGGCGATCTGTGGCCGGAGCTGCAGACTGAAATTATGGCGATCCAACAATATCTGTTTGACTGCGGCAATGATTTGGCGACGCCTGGAGCTTCTGAGCGCTACCCTTTTCGCATGACGAGTGAGCACGTGACTTGGCTCGAAAGTCGCATTGATGCTTACAGCGACATCCCACCGGTTATCGAATCATTCATTTTGCCCGGCGGAAGTTCGCTGGCGGCCCTGATTCATTTGGCCCGCACTGTCACTCGACGCGCTGAGCGTTGCACCGTGACGCTGCAGCAAAAGCAGGCCATCAACCCTGCCTGCCAGAAATTTCTCAACCGCCTCTCGGATTACTTTTTCGCCCTGGCCCGCCTGGCCAACCACCGCCTCGGCGTCAAGGACGTTTTATACGAGCGCAGCGGCAAAGTCTTCCATAATGACTTAACCAAAGACCAAATTCCTAAGTAAGCCACAGGCAAAATAGTCCGCTAGCTTTCGCGTTTCCTTTGCTTGGCCACCATTAAAAAGACAGAAAGACCACAAAATACCCGCTACAGCTTCCTTGGGGAGAAAGCTGTAGCGGGTATTTGCTGTGTGTGTGTATTCGCAAAAATATTTAGTGGCCTAATGAGACCGGGAATTACTTGTCTTTGACAGCGATTTTTACATCGAAGCCTTTTAATTCTAAATCGTTTGTTAACTGTTCGCCTGTCAATAGGTCTGTGTAACCTTCATAGGCTAAGTTTGTGCTGATGGCTGTGTCATTGTGATTCATGATAAAGACAAACTCTGTGCCATCTTTGCGGCGAGCCGTCACTTCAACACCTTCTGGTACATCTTCTAATGTCGCAATGTTTTGGTCATTTAATAATAATTGAACGACGTGTGCCGTTAAATCGTCATCTGCCTGGGTGCCGATATAGTAGGCAGTCCCTTTACCAAAATGATGTTTTGTAACTGCTGGCATGCCGGCATACCAATTGCTATCATAGTTCGCTAGACTTTCAGCACCTTCAAGGTGAATCAGGTCGCTGACGAGGCTACCTTTGTAGTCGGCTGACTGGATCGCGTCAGAGGCACTCGTAATCGCATTGGCTGCATTAGGTGCTAACGCATCAATTTCTTCTACCCATAGGCCAAGCAATTTTCGTAGCGGTCCTGGGTAGCCACCTAAGTGCACGTTGTCGCTTTGATCAACGATTCCACTCATGAATGTTGTCAGGAAACTACCGCCTGCTTCAACAAATTTTTCTAATTTTTCAGCAACGCCTTCTTTGACCATGTATAAAACCGGCGCTAGAATCACGTCATAGTTAGAGAAGTCTGAATCCATATGGAGGATGTCGACTTGGACTTGTTTTTTATACAAGGCGTTATAGTAGTGTTGGACTTGATTAACATAGTATAAGTCAACGTTGGGTCCACTGGTAAATTCAAATGCCCAGTAGTTATCCCAGTCGAATAAAATACCGACTTTAGAGTCTGAACGCGCACCGATTAATTGGTCGCCTAAAGCTTCCAATTCCTGCCCTAATTGAGCCACTTCACGAAAGACTCGTGTGTCTTCATGACCAACGTGTTCAATGACAGCACCGTGGAATTTCTCACAGCCACCTTTTGAACGACGCAGTTGGAAGTATTGAACCGAATCGGCACCATGGGCAATCGTATGGTAACTTTGCACACGCATACGGCCAGGGGCTTTCAGCGAGTTATAAGGTTGCCAGTTTTGTTGACTAGGTGTTTGTTCCATTAACATAAAGCTTTGGCCGTCTTTAACACCACGCATCAAATCATGCATCATCGACACATGCGCCCAGTCTGGTTCATAGCTTGGGTAACTATCCCAAGATACAATGTCCATTTCTTTCGCCCATTTGAAATAATCTAAGCCTTTATAAGCGCCCATCATGTTCGTCGTGACAGGTGTTTCTTTGTCATAGCGACGGATGGCTTCACGTTCCATAATAAAGTTATTGAGTAAACTATCGGATTGGAAGCGTTTATAGTCAACCGCAAGCCCCGCAAAGGCAGTCATGGTATCACTAATGCCGTCACCTAAATAGTTCGGTGGCACGATGTCGTCAAAGTCGTATAAGGTATGACTCCAGAAATCCATGTTCCAAGCTTCATTGACTGCTTCAATTGTCTCGTATTTTTCCTGTAACCAGACACGGAACTCTTTGGCACAGTTATCACAGTAACATTCTGTATTGTATTCGTTGGAGATGTGCCACACTTTAAGGTGTGGGCTATCGCCGTAACGTTCAGCAATTTTGGAGACTAAACGCTCCGCATATTTCTGAAAGGTTGGACTGTTCGGGCAATGATTGTGACGATGACCATACTTATGCTCGCGCCCATAGAAATCGGTCCGGTTCACATCTGGATATTTACGGGACATCCAAGCAGGCATAGCTGCTGTGGATGTACCTAAGACAATATCATAATTCTCTTTTTCAAGCATTGCCATTATGTCATCTAACTCTGAAAAGTCATACACTGCTTCAGAAGGTTGTAATTTCGCCCAAGAAAAGACGTTTACAGTCGCTGAATTAATATGCGCTTTTTTAAACATGCGCATATCTTCATCCCAAACCTCACGCGGCCATTGGCCCGGATTATAATCTCCACCAAAAATCATTCGATCAAAAAGTTGTTTTGTCATGCCTGCCTCCCAATTAATTTAATGTGATGCTGACGTTTGTTGCTAGGTCACTGATTAATACGCCTAGGTCGTGTGCTTGCGCGTCAACACCTGAAACATCTGAAATATTACGCAACAAGACATTGAAGTTTGTTAAGCCTGGTGCATCAATCGTCAAGGTATTGTCTTGGCGACTTGCTTTAACTTCGGATATTAAGTCCCCATCTTTTGTATAGATCGCCGTTTGTGCTTGCGCACCTTCTGCTAATTCAAAGACATGTAAGGTAACGCCATCGGCATAGTCATATTCGGCTTGGTTGTCCACATTACCTTCAGCTAATAGGGTATTCGGCTTAACAAGTAGTGGTAAGGTCATGTAGTCATATGTTTGGTCATAGAATCTTTGCCCTTCATACACTTCATTTGTTAAGTAATTTGTCCATTTGCCCTCAGGTACGTAGAAATCAACGTGACCTTCTTCGTTGAAGATCGGTGCGACTAATAACTCTTCACCTAGCATGTATTGACGGTCGAGTGTGTGTGTGGCTAAGTCTTCTGGGAATTCCAAGACCATCGAACGCATCATTGGCACACCTGTTTCATGCGTGTAAGTCGACTCTTTAATAAGATACGGCATGAGACTTAATTTTAATTTAGTAAATTTACGCGCGACATCAACTGCCTCATCCCCATATAACCATGGCACTTTATAATCCCAGCTACCGTGGTAACGGCTGTGAGAGGATAGTAAACCAAACTGTGTCCAACGTTTATATAAATCCGGTGTACAGCCTGATTCGAAGCCACCAATATCATGACTCCAGTAACCAAAGCCACTCATCCCGAAGGATAAACCGGCTCGTAATGATTCAGCCATTGAAGGGTAATCCGACGTACTGTCACCACCCCAGTGAACAGGGAATTTTTGACCACCGACTGTGGCTGAACGAGCGAATAAGACGGCTTCTTTTTCACCACGTCGTTCAACTAATAAATCAAAGACAATTTGGTTATATAATTGCGTATAGTAGTTGTGCATACGGTGTGGATCTGAGCCATCGTGATAGACACAGTCTACTGGAATTCGCTCACCGAAGTCGGTCTTAAAGCTATCCACGCCCATATCTATTAAAGCACTCAACTTGTCACGGTACCATTTGACAGCTGCTGGGTTTGTAAAGTCGACAACTGCCAGACCTGCTTGCCATTTATCCCATTGCCAAACATCGCCATTGGCACGTTTAATAAAGTAACCATGCTCCATGCCCTCTTCGAACATCGGTGATTTTTGACCTACATAAGGGTTGATCCAGACACAAATTTTCAGCCCTTTGTCTTTCAAGCGAGCTAACATTTTTTCTGGGTCTGGGAAGGTACGTTCGTCCCACGTAAAGTTACTCCACTCAAATTCTTCCATCCACAAACAGTCAAAGTGGAAGACTTCTAAGGGAATATCACGCTCGCTCATGCCATCCACAAATTGTGTGACCGTCGCTTCATCATAGTCCGTTAGGAAAGATGTACTTAACCATAAGCCGTATGACCAAGCTGGTGGGAAAGCTGGTTTACCTGTAAAGGATGTATAATGTTGTAAAACTTCTTTTAAGTCGTCCCCCGCAATGATGTAATACTGCATCGTTTCGCCTGGCACGCTGAATTGAACTTTCGATACTTTCTCACTGGCTACTTCAAAACTCACTTTATCCGGCGAGTCAACGAACACACCATAACCACGGTTACTAATATAGAAGGGAATGTTTTTATAAGCTTGTTCCGTGCCTGTTCCACCATCTTCGTTCCAAATATCAACTGTTTGACCATTTTTTACGAAGGGTGAAAAGCGCTCGCCCAAGCCATAAATTAATTCTCCAACACCAATCTCTAATTGGTCACTAATATGTGCTTGTTGCTTATCATCGATCACATAAGCTTGGCCGCGAGGTTTACTTTCAGTTAATAACTTGCCTTTATATAAGAACTTTAAGTTGAAACCTTCACCTTTACTTGCTTCAAGTGATAAATCACCATTCGAAAAGACATAAGCCTCGTCAGTTTCTGAAATTTCAGCCTCTACTAAATCCTTATACAATTCGAAATCTGGTCCATGATTGATCGCACCTTTATGATGATAGGCTTTGACGCCAATAATATTTGGACGTGGTGCTGTCACTTCAATTGTCATCATACCACCATCTAAGGACATGCCTTTATGGCTCGTATATTTGAAAGGTGCATATAAAATTAGCGTCTCTTCCGTTGAACGCGTCGTATAAACATGGGCTGGAAAGCTCACTTCATAGCCGTCTTTAAATAACCATCCACCATTTGAATACTTCATTTAATTCCCTCTTTCTTTCGGTTTAATTTTTTTCTTTATTTGTTGTTGAAATTTGTTGGTTGTGCTTTATTAGTTGAGATTTATTGTTGGGATTTGCTGATTGAGATTTATTGATTGAGATTTGCGCCGTTCGTGGCAATCAAGTCTTGATACCAATAGAAACTCTTCTTAGGTATCCGCGCTAAATCTTTTTCACTGGCTTCATCTCGATTAACGTACACAAAGCCGTAACGTTTCTTATAGCCGTTCAACCAGCTTAATAAATCGGTGAATGACCACGCACAGTAACCGATCATCTCTACACCATCTGTCATTGCTTTTTGAACTTCCAAAATATGCGCTTTTAAATACTCAATACGGCCATCGTCTTGAATCGAACCATCTTCTTCTAACACATCAATGGCCCCTAAGCCATTTTCAGTAACAAAAATAGGCAAGTCATATTCTGCATAGACTTCTCGCAGAGCCACTCTAAAGCCAACAGGATCAATCTCCCAACCCCAGTCAGTTGTTTTCAAATGTGGATTAGACACGGCTTCAAACATTGGGACTTCAGGTGACTGTGCTTGTTCTTCTTTGGGTTGCATTAAGTAAGGATCAATGGCAGAGAACTCTTTCTTCACTACATCCGTCTCGCTCGTATTCTCGATGCGGTTTTCACGAACAGTACCGCCGTGATAGTAGTTAATCCCTAAGAAATCTGGCTTGGCACTCGTTAATAAGTCGTGATCGGCGGCTGTCACTTCTGGTGCAATCCCTAAACGACTCAATTGTTTATACATAAATTTAGGATAGGTTCCTTTACAATAAACATCCATCCACCAACGATTATTGGCTTCATGACTGTTGACTGCTGCCAGAATATTCTCTGGACGAGCATTCAAAGCGTAAGTCGGACCATAGCCAAAACTTGGGCCAATCTTTCCTTGCGGTACTAAGTCATGAAACAGCTGAATAGCTGCCGCATTCGCTAAATTAATGACATGATTGGCTTGATACATCCGTTTTAAATCTGACACATTTGGTGGATGACTTTCCCAACGATATCCCATCGCTGTAAAGACATTTTGTTCATTAAAGGTTACCCAGTACTTCACTTTATCGCCTAATGCTTCAAACAAAATCCGGCAATATTCTTTAAAGGCCGGTATCAATTCACGCGACTCCCAACCGCCATATTTATCCTGCAGGGCTTGTGGCAAGTCCCAGTGATAAAGGGTCAGCACAGGTTCAACGCCGTGTTGAATGAGTTCATCTACTAAGTCAATATAAAATTGCAAGCCAGCTGGATTAACAGGCCCTTCACCATCTGGAACGACACGTGACCAAGCCACTGAAAAACGGTAAGCTTTTAGCCCCATCTCTGCCATCAAGGCGACATCCTCTTTGTAACGGTGATAATGATCAACCGCTACATCACCATTGGTTCCAATAAAGGTTTTGCCTGGAATTTTTGAAAAACTATCCCAGATAGAAGGCCCTTTACCGTCTGTATCAAAGGCGCCCTCCACTTGGTAGGCTGCCGATGCAGCCCCCCAGAGAAAATCTTTTGGAAATTCATCTAGCTTATCGTAAAACATTTAATGCTCCTCTCTTAATTCCACTGTTTGTTTAATCAGACCTAGCGCACCGCGCAAGCCTGCTTCGTTATAATATTTACAAGCCAATAGCTGACAACGCATGTCCTCCCAGTTTGGGTCTTTATTTAATTGCGCTTCAATGGCAGGAAGCAAATCTGGATTAGCGCTAATGCCACCACCTAATAAAATCTTCTCTGGATTAAAGAAAGTCGATGCATTAAAAATAACGGCGGCCAAATAAGCGAGCCATTGATCAAAGACTTCCTTGACCGCAGCATTCATTGCCATTTCTGACAAAATATCTCTGGCGTCCACATAGACACTCTCGTCTAATTGCTTGTGTTCTTTATAGGCTTTCACTAGCGCACTTGTGGCAGCTAATTCGTGGGTTGTGGTGTAAGGATTCTTCGAGACATCGATATGCATCTGCCCAAACTCACCAGCCCTAAAGGTATTCCCCCGGTAAAGTTGACCATTTAAAACAATCGCCCCTCCAATACCAGTGCCAATCGTAATTAACAAAAAATTCTCCAGACCAACCGCATGACCACTCATTTGTTCTGCTAAAGCAGCACAATTTGCATCATTTTCAATCGCCATTGGATAAGTTTTATCCAGACCAGCTTGAATCCCGGCAAGAATATCTTCATCATACAGTTCATATAAAGCCCCAGCCGTTAAAGCATGCCCCCTTTTAGGATCAATAAAACCTGGCATACTCAGCCCAATCCCGGCAATCGTATAAGTTTCCTCATACAGTTTAATTTGTTCAACAAGCCTTTGATAAAAATAGTCCTTTGAACTTAGCGGCGTTTGGTAGTCGCCACTTGCTTGTAATTGCCCGTCTATACTATAGACAGCGTGCTTAATGAGTGTTCCTCCAATATCAAAGCATACATAAACCATGCTTAACCCCTCCAACTACTGATAAGTAAACCACTCGACTGTGACAGGTGTTTGACTCTGCTGACCATTCCCACTAGCATAAAGAGCTAGGAAGTTGCCAGTAAAGGCACCACCGACTTCAGTCGTTAGATATTTCACCTCTGCTTGACCTAATTGCGTCAAGTTATCTAAATCTGTTCCGTAAGCCATATGATAATCTTTCGGTGTCCCACTAATTTGTAGAATAATCGACTCACCCGTGTAAGCAGTTTGTGCTTGAACTCCGCTTAGTGGACCAATTTGTAAATTAGAGAAGACGACATTGCCTGTCTCAAGTCGTTTAACCGCAATGTTGTAATGATGCTTAGCATTCATAAAAATAGTCATACCCACTTCTTGATTCAATTCAAGTTCTGGTAGCTTCAAACTTGCGGTTGCTGTAAAGGTAAACTCTTCTTGACGACGACCATACCAAGCCATTTCTTTTTGGCTCGCTAGGTTAGCTTCATTGCCTAATAATTCTAACTGCCCATCTTGAGCCACTTTGATCAGCTCGTCATTTTTACTAAATAAATAAGTCCAATTTAAATCATTAAAACTCGCCGGACGTACTTCAGTCTTATTCTCGCGTGGAGCAGGTAATTGAGCTTCGATTTCTGTCTCCAATGTCCCATTCTTTCCAAAGACTGGCCATTGGCCTTCTTCCCATGTGACAGGTGTTAAGGACACCTCGCGTCCCAAGTTATGTCGCACTGGGAAAGCCGGTAAGGAACGGATGCCTAAGCAGACTGACCACCAAGCACCGTGTTGATCTTGGAATAGATCTGCATGTCCTACTGCTCGAATCTCATTGGCTAGTGAGCGGTTGGTTAAGACCGGATTGTGTGCGTATGACTCATAGGGTCCGGTTAAGTGACGACTGCGGGCCATAGTAATCATATGTTCATAAGTCGTGCCACCTTCAGCCAGTAGTAAGTAGTAGTAGCCATCTTTTTTGTAAATATGAGGTCCTTCTGGATCACGGCCACCTGAACCGGTCCAAATATTCACACGTGGACCTGTTTGTCCAGTTTCTAAATCAAGTTCACACACATAGATTTCTTCGTGGGTCCCATTATAATAAACGGTCCCATCATCATCTATAAATAAAGACGGATCAATGCCTGGCACATCTAACCAAATTGGATCTGACCACTCGCCATGAATATCGTCCGTCCATAAAAGGAAGTTCCCTGACTCATAATCACGCGTCGACACATTCGTACACAATAAGTAAAATCTACCCTTATGGTGTCGTAAGGTTGGTGCATACAGCCCTAGGGCATTGGGCATCTCATTCGATAAGGTTAACTGATCTGGACGACTGATGCCGTGGCCAATCAGTTCCCAATCTACTAGATTGCGACTATGGAAAATGGGGATACCTGGAAAATATTCAAACGTACTGGTCGCAAGATAAAAATCCTCGCCCACTCTACAAATACTTGGATCCGGATTAAAACCACGGATTACTGGGTTTTCATACTTCATATCTAAGGCTCCTCTTCATCATTAACTCTCTTCAATTTCTCTAAATGAGCAGTTAAACTGTTTGTTCTTCCGACATGACACTTCACTATAAGTCTATTTGATACCGCTTTCAGTTTGAACGTCTAAATTAGACTTCTTACCCTAAAAATTAGCTATTTAGTCTTTTGGGTGAATGAATGATGGGATAGGAAAATAGTTGGTGGTGGAGGGATTGGGATGATGGGTTGGGAGTGTGTGATTGGTAGTAAAATGAAAGGTGCAGTTTGGGGGGCTAGCTTTTTAAATAGTGCTTTGGAGGTGAAGGTGGCTGGTGCTTGGGTGGGTGTCAGGAGACCAATTTTCGTGATATTCTCTGAAAATCTTCATATTTCGCCAAAATTCAATTCTAATGTGTCGACTCGAGGTTTGAGTTAACACGTTAAAACTTAAAAATTTTCTGCCGAAGCCTCCACGTGAAATTTCAGTAACAAATTTTTCATATTTTATACCTAGTGTCCTTAGTTATTTAAACTTGAAGACACTATTGGCCTCCAACAACTACTCTTTAATAAAATTTGCCCCACCCCCTCAAGAAAGCATTATGATCACGCCAATCCTTCCCCACTTACAAAAATATATCAGCCAATCATAAGACTCTAATCACAGCATCTTCATTTTTTCCTATTCTTTCTCCCCTCCCTATTCTTCCATACTCTTGCTCTATGTTATACTATGGGATAGAAAGCTTTTTTTTAAGATATTCAACTAAAAGTAGGTGATACAATGGTAACGCTAAATGATATTGCAAAGGCTTCCGGCTATTCTCCAGCTACTATCTCTCGCTTGTTTAAAAACGATCCGACCCTGTCCATTCGGCCACAATCTAAAAAGATTATTTTTGATACTGCGATGCAGCTCGGCTACCCACTTGAAAAGATAAATTTTGCATTCGATAGAGTACTACTCCTATATTGGATTTCTGAAAATGAGGAACTTCAAGATGAATATTTTCTAGAAATGCATCAGCAACTGGATCAATTTGCTCGAAACAAGCATTTCTCACTGACCATTCTACGAAAAGGAAAATTAGATCCACATTACTTAAGAACATATGATGCTTTTATTGCGGTAGGTTCCTTCAGCATGCTTGACCTTGAAATACTAGAGAAAAACTTCGAATACGGCGTCTTTGTTGAAGCACAACACTTTCAGAATAAATTCGATACAGTCAATCCTGACCTGGAATATATCACCAAGAAAGCGATTCGTTTGTTCCTTGATAAAGGTTATCGTAAGATTGGTTTTATCGGTGGATCGTATTTCTCACCCGATCACTCGGTAGAATCTCGCGATATTAGAGAGAGTTATTTTCGTCATTATTTAAATTCTTATAACTTATTACAAGAGAAATATATTTTTTCAGGCGGGAAATTCTCTATCGAGAGTGGGAGAAAATTAGCCCATGAGATGCTGCAATCTTTAGAGAAGGATACATTGCCCGAAGCCATCCTAATCGCTTCGGACACCATTGCGCTCGGAGTGCTACAGATTTTGGAACAACATCCTATAAAAATTCCAGAAGATTTAGAGATAATCAGCATTAATAATAAGGCCCCTTCTCAAGATAACCTGCTAACTTTGGCGAGTTTTGCAATAGATATTCCAGAAATCTCACGGACTGCGATTAATTTGCTATACGAACAACTAACGAGCCATAGAAAAATCAGCAAAAATGTCTTAATAGGCTCGATGCTATCCGAAGGTGATAGCTTCCAAGCCTAATCCACGCCGTGAACCATAGCAATTTACAATAAAAAGCCCAGACAGAGTTAGAACATAATCTAACTCTGCCTGGGTTTATTGTTTTCATTCAATGTGTCGATCATTACCAATGGTTTTCACAAAAAACTTAACATTCACCTATTTAACCAGTTATTTATAAAACCTCTCTAAACATATCGTAACGACCAGTATGCAGATGACGGATCGAGTCTCCTCCAGGTAATGGTGGTAGACCCAGAGAGTCATCACGACTGAATGCCTCTTTTAATCCCTCGGTCCACTGAACGTAATCAATATTTTCAGCCGTTAATTCATGGAAAATTTCATGCCCTCTACCTTCAACCACTTTCTTAGCAAACTGCGGATCAATTAACGTCCCACGTCCTACGACTACAATATCAGCTGACTTTTCTATAGCGTCACGTGCACTCTCTTCACTTAATACGCCACCCACCGCTAATAATTTAGTCTCGTCATCCAGTACTTCTTTAAACAGCTCTACGAAAGTTTTATCCGTTCCTTGAGGCGAAGAAGCATAGCCTCCATATAAGGACAAATGAATGTAATCTAATTCATTTTTTACAATTTCAGACACTAATTGAGTCGCTTCCTCATAAGTGTAGCCAACATTTGGCTCATGAATTTCTTCTGGACTTAGACGATAACCTACAATAAAATCGGCAGGTCCTTCTTCAGCAATGACTCTTTTCACTTCTTTCACTACTGCTAAGGGGAAAGCCATCCGTTTTTCTAAGCTGCCACCCCATTTGTCCTCACGAACATTGGAAAAAGATGAGAAAAATTGTTGCAGCAAATAGTGATTAGCACCGTGAATCTCGACACCATCAAAACCTGCTTGAATCGCACGTTTAGTTGCGCGACCAAAATCTGCGATAATCTCGTCAATCTCGTCCAAAGTTAATTCACGAACTGGATACTTTAAGAATGAAAAATCAATCCCACTCGGTGCAACAACATCTTCTCCACTAACCGCTCTACCTCTAGCTTCACGTCCGCCATGATGAATTTGTAAGATTGCTTTATTGCCATCTTTCTTTAAAGTCGCTGCCAATTTGGTTAAGCCTTCAAGATGGTCATCTGAATAAGCACCCAATTGTTCCGGATAACCAGGAACATAAGCTGGACCACCATTCTCACTCACATAATGAAACTCTGTTAACAACAAACCAGCCGCTTGAGAACGTGCTGAATAATAGCGCAGTGTATCGTCCGACACAAAGCCGCCGCGTCTTCCAGAATGCGACTGCATAGGGGCCATTGCGATTCGATTGGATAATTCTGCACCATGACGTAATGTCACTGTATCTGTAAGTTTTTTCATTGATTAAGCTCCTTTTCATTTATAAACGCACACAATTGTCACGCTGTCACATCGACAATCTTCGATGTACCCTGATAAAAATTTAGCACACTGTTGCAACAATGTGCCTACAACTCTTGGCCTATATAATCTTGTAACTTTGCTATCGTCTCTTCATTCCGACGATAATACGTCCACTTTCCGATTCGATTGACTATCAGCAAATCCGCCTGACTCATCATTGACAGGTAATGCGACGTCGTCGATTGTGTCAATCCTAATAAGCGTTGAATTTCACTGACACACACGCCAACTTCACGCATATCAACACCCGATTCATGGACAAAATAGTCCTCGGGATTTCTCAGCCAAAAGATTATTTGTAGACGGTTCTTATTTGCTAAAGCTTTAAAAATTTCGATCGTTTTCATAAGATTACCCGAATTCCTTCATATTATACTCATCCCCGTTGTAAATACCTTTTTCAAAAGATAAAGCAACTGTGCGACTAGCTCTTCATCCGACAACAACTTCTAACAAGCCACAAGGCCGACCATTACCTAAAAATGAAACCTGTTTGCTTATCCCTTCTTGTTTATATTTATACTTTCATTATATCTATCATCATCGATATGTCAATTTCAACGCCTTCATACAATCTCACCTTTAAGACACCGAATTCGTCCAATAAAAAAGAACTCTTACAAGGCAAATTATACCGCCTTGTAAGAGAATCTCTCAAACTTCTTATGTTTTACTGATTAATACCTTTACTTCAAAGGCTTGTAAATCAAGTGACGTCTCGACTTCTTGCCCTGTTGAAACATCCACCAAATTGGGAGACAATTCAACCGATTGAAGTTGATTAGAGAAATTCATGGCGAAATAATATACAGTACCATCAATTGCTTCGCGCGTTTGAACTGACACATCTTGCGATGTTTTAGTTGAACTGTTGCTCGAAATATTCAGTTGCTCCAACAAATCAGTATAAAACGTCGCTAAGAAATCATCACCTGTTCGTGCACCAATGTAATATGCTTGCCCGTCTCCATAATGATTCACTGAAACTGCAGCCTCACCTTGATAGAAATCACTGCCATAATAAGCCATCGCTTCGGCACTAGTCCTTTCAAAAACTATCGCATAATCATGGACTTGATAGGTAGCGTCACCTAAAAGCAGTTGATTGGTCTGACTCGGATAATAAACATCTGTTTCATTAATGATCACGCCTAATAAATCTTGTAGACCTGCTAGTGTTCCACCTTCGTATACTAAATCTGTCTCATTCGCCATGCCAGACAAGTATGTATATACTACCGTCCCACCCGATTTAACGAACGTCTGGATTTTCTCCAGTAAGTCCTCAGAGTGTAAATAAACCATTGGCATAATTAACAGCTTGTATCCTTCAAACGCATTATTCTTCGTAATCACATCAACATTCACATCTTGCTGCCAAAACGGACGGTAATGATCATGTAAAGTACGGTGATAATGCATACCTGTCTTTGAGAAGCCTTGAATATCTTGTAAGGCCCAGTCATTCTCCCAATCATAATAGATAGCTACTTCAGACTGTTTCATACTACCCACCAGGCCATCCAATTCAGCCATGCGTTGCCCTAGCGTCGCTACTTCTTGGTAAACTCGATTGCGTTCAGGTGGAACGTGCCCAATGACCGACCCATGGAATTTCTCCGAAGAACCTTTGGATGCACGCATTTGGAAATACAAAACACTATCCGAGCCATGCGCTAATAGTTGCATTGACGCCAATTGATGCATGCCTGGACGCTTAGGTCGATTGACATCATGCCAATTGACAAAGCTAGGGGATGATTCCATGATTAGAAATGGTTGCTCTTTTAAACTACGATATAAATCATTGATGAAGCCAACTTTTAACGCTAAGTTTGCCTCTGACTCCCAATCATTATGCCAAGCAGGATAACAGTCCCAAGTAACTACATCCACTACTTGAGAAAATTTGGAATAATCTAACGCTTGAAACGGAATCAGATGCTCCGTATCAGCCATAAAGTTAGTCGTAACTAGCACATCATCAGAATAACGTTGTAAGGCCGCTTTTTCATGTAAATAAAAATCAATCGTTTGATCCGTAACGAAACGACGCCAATCTAAATTGAGAGCATGGACGGCCATTTCTCCAACTTCTGTTGGTGAGTGAATCTGCTGCCAGTCCGTATAGGTGTGGCTCCAGAACGTATTCCAATACGCTTGATTCACAGCGTCGAGCGTACCATACTTCTCCTGCATCCAGTGTCGAAAAGCTGATTGACATTGCTCACAATGACATTCTCCTGAATATTCATTGGATAGATGCCACATCAATAAACTCTCTCGCTGACCATAGCGTTCCGCTAATTTTTCATTAACTATACGCACACGTTCCCGATAATTCACAGAAGTAAAGCAATGATTGTGTCGACCTCCAAAGAGATTCCTCTCTAAACGCGAATTCACTCGCAAGACATCCGGATATTTACTAGCTAACCAATTAGGGCGAGCACCGGAAGGTGTTCCTAAAATCACCTTTATCCCATTCTCTTCAGCCAAATCAAATACTTGATCTAGCCAAGCAAAGTTAAAGTGGTCTTCTTCAGGTTCTAATATAGACCAAGCAAACATTCCAACTGTGACTGTATTAATATTCGCTTGCTTAAAATAAGCAAAGTCCTCTTTAATTGTTTCAGGTTGTGTTTGCCACTGTTCTGGGAAATAATCTCCACCATGTAATAATTTCATTTGTCTTTCTATCCTTTCGTCCCACCTGCTGTTAGTCCTGATACAAAGTTTTCTTGGAATAACAGGAATATGATTACTACAGGCACACTAATCAAAATAGAGCCTGCCGCAAACTTAGTATAACTAGCTGTCATTGGATTGGTCACTAACTGATACAAGCCTAATGGTAATGTGTAACTTTCAACATTTCTTAATACAACCGATGATAAGGCAAAGTCCCCTAAGGGCCCGGTGAAACCATTTATAGCGACTACCGAAAGCATTGGTTTCGATAAAGGAAGCAGAATATTCATTAATATCCTCGTCGGACTAGCTCCATCGATTTTGGCACTTTCATCCAATGATAAAGGAATCGTATCAAAATAGCCTTTCATTAAATAAGTATTCATCGGAATCTGTCCGCCTACATAAATAAAAACTAAAAAGAGATGATTATTAATCAATCCAAGCATTTGTCCTAAAACAAATATGGCAATAAGTGCCGAAAATTGGGGAATCATCTGCAGTAGCATAAACAACATGAGGCTATTCTTGCGTCCCTTAAAACGAAACCGTGAAAAAGCATAAGCTGTAAACGTAACTGAGATGGTTGATAATACCATCGTTGATAAAGAAACAATAATCGAGTTTTTAAACCAATTCAGATACTGCAGCGTGCCTTCGTTCTGAAATAAAGCTTGATAGTGTTCTGTCGTCGGATTTTTAGGTATCATGCTCGTACTTATTAGACTATTACCCGGATTAAAACTAGCTCCAATCGTCCATAAAATTGGGTACAGAATAATGACAATAACGATCGAAATAAGCAGATAAGAGAAAAAGAGAGAACTATTAAATGGTTTTTTCCTACTATTTCTTACTCTACTTGTCATTATTGCACCTCCTTAAATGAGTTTGAACGTCTGAATTGCCATAAGGCAATGATAATCACAAAGATGGACAATAGAATGGTTAGTGCTGCAGCCAAGGCATATTGGCTATTCTGCATGGTCAGTTTATAAATCCAGGACACTAAGATATCTGTTCCGCCTGCATTCGACCCGAGCACCGCCGGCCCACCACCGTTGAATAGGTAAATAATATTGAAATTATTAAAATTAAACGTATATTGTGTAATGATAATCGGTGTCATTGAATAGAGAATAATTGGCAATGTAATCCGTCTAAACTGCTGCCAAGCGCTAGCGCCATCCATGACTGCTGCTTCATATAATTCTTCAGGTATTGACTGCAAAGTCCCAGTCGTCACCAAGAAAATATAAGGGAAACCGAGCCAAGTCTGAATTAACAACAAGGCGATTCTCGTCCAATTAGGATCTGTCAGCCAAGAAATTGGATCAATACCAACACTTGCTAAAATTTGATTATTGATTGCTCCAAAAGAATCATTGAATAATCCCCCAAAAATAAGGATTGTCACAAATCCTGGAACAGCCCAAGGTAACATAAAAATTGTGCGGATGAATTTCTTTGCTTTGACTCGTTTCTGGTTTACAATAACTGCCAATAAAATACCTACTGATACTTGTAATGTAGAAGCCGCTAACGTCCACACAACCGTCCAACCTAATACATTCACAAAAGTATTTCGCCAAATATCAACAGAAAAAATCTTGGCAAACGTCTCTAAACCAACCCAATCGGCCAAATTAGCCGGTGCAGAATGATATAAATCATAATTAGTAAAGGCTAGAGAGACTGTGAACAAAATAGGAAAAATAACTGAAAATAATAACACGAAGAAAGCTGGTCCTGTTAATAAGTAAGGATAGCCTTCGTTTAAAATCGCGTGGTAAGTACCACGAATTGAGTTTACCTCTTTGCCTTGGCTCAAGCGCTGACCATTGAGATAAGCATCTCGAATATTCAAGACATAGAAGATGACAGCAATGCCAGTAATAATTAAAGCAACTAAGCCTTCTGACAATAAAAAGATGGAGTTATCTCTGGGAACTTCCGTTCCCAGAGTAGCTAAACCCCAGATGCCAGTTTGGAAAAAGTCGCTAAAGACAAGCGCAAATGCTGTAAAGAGACTAAACATTATCAAGCCTTTTACATATTGCCGATTATAGAGTTGCCCTAAACCAGGGATCAAAGAGAGCACGGCACTGACAGGTGCTTTTGTGTCTTTCATTTACTTCCACCTCTTCCAATCTACCACTTTTACTGTAAAGCTTGATTCGTCATAATAATTTGTTGAACAGCAATATCTAAAGCTTCTTGAGCGCTTGATTGCCCATTCATCACGATTTGTAAAGCTGGGTCCATTGAGTTCCAAACTTCGTTCATTTCAACAATCCCTGGAACTAATTGGGCATGCTCAGATTGTAAGGCAATCGCTTCAGCTGCATCATTCTCAACGACACTTGGGTGGTCAGATAAAGCCAACACCGCTGGTGCTTCGAGTGTTTCTTCATAACGCACTAATGAATTTTCTTCATTGGTAATAAATAAAAGGAATTCTTCAGCTAACTCTGGATTCTTGCTATATGATGAAATGTTATAACTCTTGACGCCAGCCACAGATTGCATATGTTCACCATTTGGTAAGATTGGCAATTCTTTAACCCCAAAGTTTAAACCGGCAGAAGTGAATGGTTCTAGGTTCCATGGTCCTGATATTATAGCTTGAACACGACCTTCAACAAATAAGGCTTCCAGTACATTGATCCCTTGCTCACCGATGATACCATCTGGGAATAAGCCTTCTGTATAAAATTTAGACACGTAATTAACCGCTTCTACCGCTCCTTCATTATTTAAACCAATATCTTCTGGCAAATAATTACCATTCTCATCTTGGTTAAAAATGTAGCCACCATAACCGCCAATGACCCCCATCGTATTATATAAGGAATCAAATAAAGCTAAGAAGGCGAAGGACTCTGGCGTATTATTTTGTGACAGTTCATACCAACCTTCTAACGTGTCAGGCAAATCTTCTTCAGCAATCAAATCTTTATTATAGAATAATATTTGAGTCTCAACTGATTTAGGTAAGCCGTACAATTTACCATCAACTATTTGCGATTGAATTGAAGATTCAGTAAAACTAGCTTTGACATTGTCATCTGCATTGACTTCTTTTACTAAGCCTTCAACAACCGCTGTCCCAATTTGATCTGCTGGCATTGTGAAAACATCTGGTCCTGAACCTGCTGGCCCGTCTAAACGTAAATCCTCCAATTGCTGAGCATAGGTTTTTTCAATCACTAGAATATTCACGCCATGTTCTGCTTCAAACTGCTCGACTGCCGGTGTGATACCATTACTTTTATAAACATCTTCCCACACAACTAAATCATATTCCTCTTGTGCCTTTACTGGACTTACCGCAACGTTTGACAATAGACCTCCCAAAGCTAACATTGAACCTAACACTACTTTACCGAACTTCTTCATTTTTTCCTTCCTTTCTTTTACCACTGAATGTAATCGCTTTCTACATCCTTATCATAGCAAAAGAGTTTCCTCCTTTATCAAAAAACAGCTAGCTTTTTTATTTTTTAGTAAATTTATTTACTAAGCGCTTTCAACAAGCGCCATATCGCCGATCTAAAGACGTATTTCAAGGCAGCACAAAGAGCCATAAAACTCCACTTGATACGAGTTTAATGGCTATTCATTAAATTATTTTTTAAAAATAAACACAAGCAGTGGTATTAGAGTGAGCTCGGCTGATTATCAAATGCTTGCAGTCTTGTTTAGAATTAAGGCTTTCATGCAAACAAAACCAGATCAATGTCACTCAAGTGCTATGGACCATCCTACTTCCGTTTCATTCCGTTAGGACCTCTCAAGCAACACTCCCACACTTTTAGCCCCAGCCTGAAGAACAGCACACACCAGAAAAGCCAAGCAAACCAACCTAGTCAAACAAGCCTAGCCCTGCCAAACACTCCACAACCTAGTCAACCAAACTAACCAAACGTCACGCTACTTCATCGTAATCTTACATACAACCGGTAATTCACTTCGTAGCTCCGGACATTGAATATGCAAACCCTCGTGATCTTTAGTCCACGAAAGCTCCCCCTCATAACCCAGTACTTCAACAGCTTGAAGAATACCGTGGAATTCAGGTTTATTTTGATCAGCAGATTCAGCGAGTGAACGAATCACCACTGTACCATCTGTTGGTGCCTCTAATACAAAAGCATACAAGGCTTCCCCTTTAACAGTAAAACGAATGTCTTCAGACGTATAAGACTTCACATTAGCCTCTTGGAATTGACCAGAAAAGACTTCCGTTGGCCCCTCACCAGACTGACGCCAAGGCTTGCTATCATAAATTCCTTCCCCATTGACTGCCAGCCAAGCGCCAATATCTTCTAAAATCTGTTGATCTTTTGCTGGAATCGAACCATCACCTTTGGGCCCCACATTCAATAATAAGTTCCCATTTTTGCTGACAACTTCAATTAAATCATGAAGAATCTCCTTTGTCTCTTTGTAATCCAAAGTAGACGTGTAACACCATGAGTTTCGAGCAATTGCCGTATCCGTTTGCCAGTAAAAGGGTTGAGCTTCCGCAAATTTCCCGCGCTCAATTTCAACAATGCCGCTACCAAACATCATCGCATCATGCTTATAACAAATACCGACGGGCTTGCCCCACTCAATGCCACGATTATAATAATAGGCCGCTAGCAATTGTAAGTGTTCTTTAAAAGCATCGTGTTGAATCCACCAATCAAAGTACAACAGCTCCGGTTGATAATTATCAATTAATTCTACCGTTCTAAATAACCAATCTTCTAAATACTCGTCACTTGGATAAGGTTGACTAAATAAATCTTGATTATCCGGCTCTGGCATGGCTGGCCAATAAAAATCGCCTTTTTCCATCGGCTCTTTGATGTCGCTGTCAAATTCTTGACCATGCCCCATAAAGAACCAATGCTCGGCCCGATGGGATGACGTACAAAAATGTAGATCGACCTCTTCAAAGGCCGTCTTTAATTCTCCAAGAATATCCTTCTTCGGTCCCATCTTCACCACGTTCCAATCAGACAACTGACTGTCATACATTTGAAACCCATCATGATGTTCGGCCACTTGGAAGACATACTGAGCACCCGCCTTTTTCAACAAGTCTGCCCATTCCTTCGCTGCAAATTTTTCCGCAGTAAACATCGGAATAAACTCTTTATATCCAAATTCCTTGTGCGGTCCATATGTCTCCACGTGATGCGCAAATTCAGGATGGTCCTCAATATACATGTTCCGCGAATACCATTCATTATTAAAAGCCGGCACACTATACAAGCCCCAGTGAATGAAAATCCCAAACTTGGCACCCTTGAACCAAGCCGGTATCTCAAACTTACCTAAAGACTGCCAATCCGGCGTATAAGGCCCCTGATTAGCCACTTGTTTAATCTGATCCATTGTTATCATCGGTTAGTCTCCTTTATGCCCACAGTTTCAAGCCATGTTTGTGCAATTAACAAATGCCCTGCCAAAGAAGGATGCACACGGTCGCTACTTAACACGTAAGACGACTGATGACGCAAAAACTCGTCCACCTTCGCCTGAACATTGCCATAGGGAAGTTGATATTCCTCCGCTAATTTCTCAACAACACCCCGATAAGCATCAACTTGCTGACGCATCGCATCCTCCAAATGACTCTCCACCATAAAAGGCGACAACAGAATCATCCCCTTAACTGTCGGTATCGTTTGGTCTAACAAACGACGGTAGCACGCCTCAAACTCCTCAATGGACACAAGCGGCACTTGGGCAAATGTCCCATCGAAATGACGCCAGACATCATTCACACCAATCATGACCGTAATCCAATCAGCATTAAACGCCAAAGCATCTGCTGACCAACGCTGCCCTAAATCAACAATTGTATTGCCACTTACTCCCCGATTGACCACCATTAACGCTTCTTCTGGCAACAAAGCCGTCGTATACGCATTCAACAAATTGACATAACCGTCTCCCCATGAACCCCAACCTGCCGGCATCGCCTCATATAAACGGTTACTATCGGTGATGGAGTCACCCATAAATAAAAGTCGATCGCCCTTGTCAAATAACCATTGCCCCATCCTATTGACTACCTCCTCAAACTTAATAGCAAGAAGAGGCATGCCGACACTTTGGCATACCTACTTCTCAAATAATTTAATACCCTCAGTCCAAAATAGCCCTCAAAACTTCTCGGCGCTAACTGAAGAAGCTCAATTCTTCATCATTAAAACTTATTCTGTTTCACCAAATTCTTCTGCTACAAATTCACGTCTTTCATTTTGCTCCTGAGCATTTGCCATATCCACTTCTAAGACTTGTTCATAACCTAAGCCATTCGCAATATCTTGCATTTCAGCTAATAAAGTATTGAACTCTTCTTCGTCATTGGCAAATACCATGCGCCAAGAATACTCAACGATTGTTGATTTCACTTGATTACGTAATGTCGAAATTTCAGAACTATCTTCTGGAGCGACATAACTTGCACCTGGCGCGACTAAGATTTGATCATTTTCCTCTAAATACTCAACAGTAGATAAAGCGCCACCCATGTGTTCAGACCAATCTTCTTGGACTGGATTCATATTATCGGTTAAGAAACTTTCCCACATCGTGTAGGCATAAGCATGACCAGTGTTAGGGTTAGTATCAATCGGCAATACGGCATTGACGTTCAACGCTGAGACGCCATCTTTATAAGTGCCACCACCCCATTCAGCTGGAACATCTGCATCACCATCCAATAATGCTTGCTCACCAAACTCAGTTAAGACAGGTGTGTCATCTTGCATTTCCCAAGTTAAACCTTCAGGCCCACTACTTCCGCTCGTTTGAGCAGCATTCGACAGAACTCCTTCTGGTGAATATAACCAGTCAATAAAGGCAGCAATACGTTCTGGGTCTTCTGCATTTGAACCAATCCCGATAAATTGTGTTGCACCATACACTTCAGCACCATAAGAGAAAATCTCTTGATCTTGAATAGGTGCTAACATAAATCCTTTACCGTCGGTTAAGTTTGTTGTTGTATTATAAGCTGCTTGACCTAACCATGGCCACCAAGAGTAAAGCACTTGACCACTTTGGAATTTCGCAAATAATGTATCATAGTTTTGAGTCGTTGACTCTGGATCGACTAAGCCCATTTGATTGGCATCAAAATATAATTTTAGTGCTCGAATATATTCAGAATCACTATCTAAAATACTTTGATAATCCGAACCATCTGCTTTAGCAATAACAAAGCCAACCTCATCATAGCCATACAGTGTTAGCAATTGCTTCGCATTGTTCATGTAGTTACCGTCCCAGTCACCAAATAGTGAGAAGCCATATACTTTTTGCCCATCTTCAGTGGTTGGGTTCGCTTCTTGCATTTCTTTGAGGACAGGTAAAATATCTTCTAACGTTTCAATTTCTGGGTAATCTAAATCATCATATAAATCCCAGCGAATATATGCCCCATAGTTTAAGTCTAATCCTTCAGAAGGATCTGTGGATTTCAAGTTAGAAACTTGAGTTGGGAAACCATAAATACCATCTGTACCCTCATTTAGATTTTGAACTGCAGCATCAAAATTTTGCAGATTTTCCATACTGTCATAAAATTCACTGGCATCATATAATAAGCCCGCTTGAATCAATTCATTATATTGTTGCCCTCTATCAACGATGATTAAGTCTCCCAAATCGCCTGCGGCTGTACGTGTTTGGTATAAAGTATCGCCATTACCCGCAACGTTTGGCGCAATCACATTTAATTCCATATTGAATTTGTCTTTTACTATTTTGCCGAACCAACCTTCTTGAATCCCCATATAGTTCGCTAAACCATCAAAGACGTCAATGGTAATTGTTTCCGCGTATGGATTATCTTCGGTTACTTCCGTTGTGTCGTTAGCTTCCGATGCGTCTGATCCGCATGCTGCTAATGTTCCTACCACTGTGATTGCTAATAAACTTGTTGCTGTTTTTCTAAGCCATTTACTCATTTTTTTCCTTCTTTCTCAAATTTATCCTTTAACTGCACCCAACATAATACCTTTTACAAAATACTTCTGAAATAGTGGATAAATAAACATAATCGGTAACACCACAATGACTGAGATTGTCATCCGAATCGAAGTTGGCGTTTGTGACGTAGCTGCTGAAGCAATGCCCGCTAAAGACCCCGTCGTATTCTTCACCATTTGAGCCAGCGAGTTTGCTTGGTTGATATAGGTATATAGTAAATATTGTAAAGAATATAAGCTCTGATCTGTAATATATAATAACGTATCTTGGAATGAATTCCACTGAGCAACCGCTGAGAAAATCGCAACTGTTGCAAGAATTGGTGTACAGTTTGGCAAGATGACTTTAAAGAACACTTGCAGAATGTTCGCACCATCAATTTCAGCTGCTTCTTGTAAAGAACGCGGAATAGATTCGATGTAAGTCTTTACCAAAATAATATTAAAAGGCTGAACAATTGCGGGTAAAATGTATACCCAGAAACTATTCGTTAAGCCAAGTGTTTTCATGGTTATAAACATAGGGATCAAACCAGCATTGAAATACATTGTAATAATGATGAATCGGTACCAGAATTGACGTTTCCACATTTTCTCTTGCGTAAACATAAAGCCCAAAAAGGCAGATGCCAAAACTGTTGTAACCGTACCAATGACAGTTCGGGCAATTGAAACCGTCGCAGCTAAAGGTAAGCCTCTTAATTGTAATACTTGCCTATAGTTTTCAAGATGAAGCCCTTGTGGGAAAAATCTAATCTTACCTAGAGCACTTAAATCATTACTACTGATTGAGTTGATAATTAGGTAATAGAACGGATAGGCGCAAATTAAGGTGACCAATAAGAAAAACGTATAGTTTAAGATATTAAAAATAATATCCCCTTTTGTTCTTTCTTGATTATTTTTCGTATGTCTTTTAAATCTTTTCTTCTTTTCGATAGACAAATCCAATGTTCTTCCTCCTTTCTAGATAATTGATGTTCCTCTGATTTTTTTAGACGCGCCATTCACAATCGCAAGTAGCGCTACAGAAATTAAACTTTTCAGCATACTGATCGCGGTAGCTAACGATAAACTATTGCTTCCCAAACCTAAATTATAAACATATAAATCTAAGACTTGAATGGTTTCTTTATTGAACGCGTTTTGGAAAACAAAATATTGTTCCATCCCGTTGTTCAATAAGTTGGCAATTGATAACATTAACATGACTAAGTAGGTTGGCATTAAAGCGGGTAAAGTAATATGACGCATTAAGTCAAAGCGATTCGCTCCATCAATTCTGGCAGATTCATAAAGTTCTGGATCAATTCCCGAAATTCCTGCTAGATACATAATGGCTCCCCAACCTAAGCCTTTCCAAATGTTCCAAGCAGTCATCATTAACCATGTATGATTCCCGCTATCTAAGAAACGAACAGGGTCTGTCACAAAACCATATTCTTGTAACAAGGTATTAACTAGACCTGTTGTTGAGAATAAACTAAAGGCAATTGTATAAATTAAGACCCAACTGATAAAGTTTGGTAAGGTCGTTAAAGTCTGTACGATATTTTTAAACCATTTGCTTTTGATCTCATTTAAGAATATCGCAAAAGCAACAGGTAAAATTGAGGTTGCTATTCCTAGAAAGCTCATTGCGAATGTGTTTTTTAAAACTTGGACAATTTGATCGATTTGTGTGGAACTAGAAACAAGTAACTTGAACCACCTTAATCCGACAAACTCACTTCCTTCGAGACCGAGTGCGGGCTTATAATCATACAATGAATAGATCCAGCCGTGTAATGGAAAGTATGAAAACAAGAAAACTAAAATAAGAAAAGGGACAATACATAAAAACATGATGAGTCCGTTTTTATTTTTTTTCTGTTTCGCACGGTCAGATAACTGCTTGTTCAACTCCATTTTCATCCTCCTCAAGATGTGAAACCGTTTTTACATTTTTATCGTAACATAGCCATTTATTTTTCTATCAGCTAAAAATAGATATCAATCAGTAAAAATTAGTCATCTTGTTAGCGTTTTCCAAGAAGAATGCTTTTATGACAAGCTTTCTAGGTCTACCACAACTTTGGTAAGGCTTTCAAAAATCTGTTTTTGAGTATAGAATGAAGGAAAGAGGAGGAGTTAATCCATGAAATTCAATCCAGATGGTCAATTATATAAACTAACAACAGTCACGACACAATTTATTTTTCTAAATCTCCTGTATATCCTATCTTGTCTGCCAATTATTACAATTGGTGTAGCCACTTCCGCCCTATTTGAGGTATTATTACGCTATGCAGACAATGAACGCGGTAATTTAATTCGAGATTATTTTCAAGCGATTAAAAGCAATTGGAAACAAGCGACCGCAGCTTTTGCTGTTTTATCCGTGCCGATCGCCCTATTAATTTACAGTAGTTCTTTTTGGTTCGGTGGCGGTACGATTCTGACCAGTATTATCGGTGTTGTCTCAGCCATCTTAGCTGCTTATTTCTTTGTAGTCTTAGCATTGAGCTTGTCCTTAATTGGCCGTTACAAGAATAGCCTAAAACAAACGCTAAAAAATGCTTTTCTTTTACCTGTTGCTGATCCCGTCCGATCTTTAGGCGTCTTATTGATTCCAGTCGTCCTATTTTGCCTAATGGTTCTGTTTCCAGGTTTTAGATTATTTTTACCACTTTTTGGTTTTGTATTGATTTGTTACTGCAGTGCATTTTTATTATTATCCATTTTTAAACGATGGAATTAACGAGGTTTTTCCATGAAATTTTCATTTTTTCGAAAGTTGAGTCAATTTTCGATTCGTCAACAATTATTTATTATTTATATTCCTTTGGTTTTTCTTTCCACTGTGATAATTGGGCTTTATTTAGTCGTGGATTCGACCAATCAACTCACAGCCAATTACCAATATTTAGCTGAGTTGAATGCTCAACGCGTAAAGTCTGTGCTATTTGATACGACGAATACGTTATACAACACCGTCTTTTCTTTATCGAATGATACCGAGTTAAGAGAGCTTTTATCCAGTCAGTTTGAAACGGATTTAGAGGCGATGGAAAGTATTGATGATTATCCTGCCGTTGAAGAAGCCCGTAAATACCAGACGTCGATCTCAGAATTAACCATTTACACGACTAATGAAAGCTTGCCAAATCATCGCTTTATCCAAGCGGCCAATAATAGTGTTCAAGAAACCGCTTGGTATCAACGGGCTATGACACAATCTAGTGCCTTCTTCGTGACTGATAATGAACAAGAAACGAATCGCTTAGTCTTAGTCAAGTCTTTGCCTTTACCCTTATCCGATGAAAAAGCCGTTTTGGTGATTCGTTTAGATTATAACTATTTACGAAATCGTCTCCGCAATTCTTCTTATTATCTTGAATTGCAATTAAACGATGATGTGATTTTTTACAGTGATCAACTTCAGCGAGTAGGGCAACCACTTAGTCTGGATTCAAACAAGCTGTTCCAAACACAACATGAGCAACGTGCCATTATCTCAGACAATACGCTCTCATCGAGCACGATTGATGATGTCATTCATATTTATTCGGCAGACTTTGAGGCGCACGATAACCTGAGAGAGAATCTGCTGCGTTGGGCGGCGATTGTTGGTGCTGTTGTCTTAATTACTTTCTTGATTGTTCTTTTATTTGCTCGCTTCTTTACTAATCGGATTCAGCAATTACAACAAGCCGTCAAACATGCGTCCATCGAAGATTACGACTTCTTCCAGAATATCAACGGTGACGATGAGATATCGCAAATTTCACGCGACTTCCATATCATCATTCAACGGATCAAGCGGAAGGAAGAAGAGATTTTCCAAGCTCGCATATCAGAACAAGAACTACTGACCCAACAACAGCAAATGGAATTCAGCATTCTTGCTGGACAGATTAACCCACATTTTCTATTCAATACGTTGGAGACTATCCGGATGACCGCATTAATTTCAGGCAATACGGATGTAGCTTACGCCATTCGTTTGTTAGCTACCTCAATGCGTAACACCCTAAAGACTCACGGCACCGAATTGGTCAGTCTAGAAGAAGAACTTGATGCGTTACACGTTTATGTAAAAATACAAAGATTACGTTTTGGCGACCGGGTCAACTTTTCTTATGCCGTTGATAATACCTTAGACCAAAAGAGAGCCATTCTTTTACCACTCTTGATTCAACCATTAGTCGAGAATTCAATCACTCATGGCTTAGAAAGTATCACCTATCCAGGTTATATCCGCCTAAATGTAGAGGTAAACGAAGAGGATATCATCATTACGGTTCAGGATAATGGCGTTGGCATTTCTGAAGAGGCTTTATGCCAACTTCAGGAAAAAATCAACACGCCTTCGACGACTTCTCAGAAAAACATTGGTTTAGCCAATGTGAACCAGCGTGCGTCCCTATTTTATGGCGAGGGGTATGGTTTAACAATAGACAGCACCGAAGGCCAGGGAACAACCGTTGTTTTAACTATTCGTGATCTTGGGCTGAAAGCCAAAACAAAACAAGTAAGCGTCAAAAAACTTGAGACTAGGGTAGACTTGCCCGATCAAGCCTCACAGTAACAACTGCTTTTAATTGTCAACAGCTAACTAAAACTAAAACAAAGAGAGTCTGACACAACAACGCGATAAGCGCTGAGTGCCAGACTCTCTTTTTATGGCTTATTTCATTAAATTGTTTCGAAACTCATTAGGCGACACATTAAAATGTTGTTTAAATTTCTTGTAGAAATAGTCCGAATTGCTATAACCGACCATTTCAGCCACTTCATACACCATAAAATTAGAATGCTGCAGAATATCGCTCGCTTTTTCCATTCGGACGTGATCGAGAAATGACAAATAGTTTTCTCCCGTTTCCTTCCGGAATTTCTTACCTAAGTAAGCACTATTGTAATTGAATAATTCGCCAACTTTTTTCAAGGTTAGCTCCTCTTGGTAATTTTCCTTCGTATATTTAATCAACTCTGAGACAATATCCAGATGATTCAAAGAGCTCGCAATTAAGATACTCAACTTATCTACCTTCGTTGCTATCATATCTTTTAGCTGAGACAAAGACTCAGCCAAATAAATTTCTTCGTGAAGCTGTTCCGAAGACCAAGCAATCTCAACGGGTACTTTGCCGGTAATTTGTTGATGGATCCACTCCAGATCACCATTCACTCGCCATTTTATCGCTTCCTCACTTGCCACATTGTGATAGAAATTCTGCCAATAATCTTTTAGAGCGATTTTCAACCCTTGACGGGAAAAAATCGCTTTTAACAAGCGTTCACTCGCTTGCTGAATCGCAGGATAATGACTCCGAAGATTTTCGATTATGACCTGTGACAGCAATTGTTGCGGCAACAAGAAAATCAACTCACTTAAACTTTGTAGCTCTTCGACCATAGGTTTCAAGTTTTCACCTGCTGCATACCACCGCGACACCAACATCTCTTCTTGAGGCATTTCGTGTTGACAAAGTTGGCCAATCGTCTCTTCACTTACCTGTTCATCACTTAAGATTACCACATAGTGATACTGACGATAAGTCAATACCACTGCCTCAGACACTTCCCGTAACAAGGCATTCACTAATTTTTCGGTTTCTTGCTCTTGTGGTAAACGCAAGAGTTTCACATAACGAAAACGATCAACCCCAGTCATATCACTTCCAAATAGCTTCGCATGCCAGATATTGGCTTGATTGTGTTCAAATTTTTCCGTTTCTTTTTGAGTAATCAACTTTAAAATCTTGATTAATTCATCCTCATTGACCGGCTTAAGTAAATAATTGACTGCCCCCAATTGAATTGCTTGCCTAGCATAATCAAAATCAGAATAGCCTGATAAAATGACCGCATAAAAAGTTAAACCTTGCTCGATTGCCGCATTGATCATCTCTAAACCATTTTTTCCTGGCATTTTAATATCTGCAATCACGACATCCGGCTGATAGTGAGCAATCTTTTCTAGGCCGACTTCCCCATTCTCAGCGGTATCCACAATCTCAAAGCCATAACTTTGCCAATCGATGACATAACGTAATCCTTCTCGTATCATGGCTTCATCGTCTACGATCAGTACTTTACGCATTGAATTCCTCCCTCATTTTCTCCAAGCAGTATAGACACTATAAAACGTTACCACTAAAACACGAATTAGTCACATTGTCCCTCAAGTTCTCACATTTGTAAACACCTGATTTGCCAAACAAATAAAAAGCACCTACATGGACTAAGCCATATAAGTGCCTCCTTAAATTCAACACCCCAAAGGCAAAATAGGAAAATTAATTGCCTGAACTCCATAATTCCATACGGTCTGTTGTAATTTTCGTCATTTGACTTTCTGCTTCTTTGATATTCATGGCTTCTAATTGAGCTACCATGTCATCATAGATTGCATCGAAGTCTTCTGGACTTGCTAAAATTGCTTCAGTAATTTTTTGAGTCGTTAAGTCGTCTGCTTTCTGTTGTATAATCGTCACATCAGAACTTGTTGGGATAACATATTCCCATGCACGTCCATGCGGTGGTTGACCTAACTCTTCTGGTTGTGGGAAGCTTTCTACCCATAAATCAATACCATAGGCGTCTAGTACTTCAACTTCAGCCTCTGTATAGTTTTCCATAATATCTACTTTAGAGTCACGACCGATTGTTTGGCCGTTTGAGTCCAAAGCGCCATTCCCCCACATAGGGAAAGGATGGATATAAGCGCCAATTCCTGCGTCAATACTATAGTTAGGGTTCGTGTTGGCATTTTCTCTATCTTCTGGTTTTTGAACACGTAAGCCATCGACGATGTCATAGTGAACACCTTCCACACCCCAGTTAACTAGGATTTGAGCTTCCTCACTCGCCATCCAGTCTAAGAATTCAAAGGCTTCTTCTTGCTTGTCTGAGGTTGAAGAAATTGAGATACCCATTGTACCGGTAAAGCCTGCGTCACGCGTACTTTGAGAAAGTTGATCTTCCGAAACAGTAACTGGTAACGGTGCCCATAAGCGATTGGCTTTATCGTCAGCTTTTAATACAGCAACTGCTTGAGAAACGTTCCAATCTTGGTCAGCGGTACCTAAAACGCGACCTGACGATAACTTCGCAATATATGAGTCGAATGTTTGAGTGAATGATTCAGGGTCTAATAAGCCAATGTCATTCATATGGTTTAACCATTTGAAGTATTCTCTGATTTCAGGCACTAAGAATTTATAGAACGTTTCGCCAGTTTCTTCATCGACATGCCATTGCCCGTCATCTTGGAAACCTGCCGCAAAACCTGCAGGGTTACCCACTGTAATTAACCAACGCCAGTCACTACCTAGTAAACTTAAACCAATCGTTGGTTGACCATCAATCTCTGGATACATGTCGATATACTCTGTCAAGGCGGCTTCATATTCTTCTAACGTATTAATTTCTGGATAGCCTAATTCTTTTAAGACATCTAATTGAATTTGTACGGTCCCGCTAGTTTTTAATTGTAAGTTGGTTACGCCACCCGTTCCTAAGTGGTAAATTTGTGGATCTTCAAGACTATTTCTTAAACGTGTTAATTGCTCACCATACATCGCTTTTAAGTTCTCGCCTTTTTCCTCGATTAAATCATCTAAAGGAATAACCGCTCCCGCATCAATTAACTTATTCAAATCACCTTTACTATAAATTAAGTCTGGGTAGTCACCACTGGCAATCATCAATGGAATCGCTTGTTCATCTCCACCAACCGGGTGAGATAATTCTAGTTTAATCCCGGTACGTTCCGTAATTTCTTGGGCAACAGGGTTAGTAAATGGATCGTCTATTGATAAGTCCACCGAAAAGAATGTTAACGTTGTTTCTTCTTCTTGAGCCCCTACAAAAGTCGGTGAAATTAGAGCACTTGCTGCTAGTAAGACACTACCACACATAAGTAATGATTTTGACCATAAGCTTTTTTTCATTAAAAATCCTCCATTCATTTATAAAGCATTGTTTAACTTTTTACTGCACCTAGGGTTAGGCCCGTCACAAAATATTTTTGTAAGAAAGGATAAACCACTAGAATTGGAACGGTAGCGATAATTGTAATCGCCATTTTAATTGACTCGGGCGTCGTACGAGGGACTAAAGCGGCATTTTGATTCATACTGCTAACATCGTTGGCAGTGATTGAACTAGAGTTATCCATAATTTTCATTAATTCATACTGAAGCGTGGTTAAGTTCGTGTTGCTTCGAGCATATAAGTAAGTATCAAACCAGCTGTTCCATTGACCTACGGCCACAAATAAAGCGATAGTGGCTAAAACAGGCATACATAGCGGCATGATAATCTTAATGAAAATCGTGAAGTCATTAGCACCGTCCATCCGGGCTGATTCTTCAAGGGCATCAGGCAGATCATCAATAAATGAACGAATCACGATGACATTGAAGGCGCTGATTAGACCAGGGATGATATAAACAGCGAAGTTATTGATTAAGCCGAGATTTCTGATCAGTAAGTAAGACGGAATTAAACCTCCGCTGACATACATCGTTAGCATTAACATAATTGTTAACGGCTTACGAAAGACAAAGTGCTTACGGCTTAGAACATAGGCTAGAACGGCACAACAAAAAGTCGATGCGACTGTTCCAATTATGGTTCTTAAAACCGAGTTACGAAAGGCTGTCAGTAAGTTATTATTCGACGAGAATATTTCCTTATAGTTTTGTAGAGTGAAATCTCTTGGGAAAATATGTAAGCCTCCGCGGGCAGTATCCGTCGCATCATTTAAAGAAACGGCTAATACATTCAGGAAGGGATACAGAGTCACTACAATGACGAATAGCATCACGATACCTAATAGGACATCTGTAACGGTCGGTCTCGTATTTAGCGGGCCTTTCCGTTTCTTTATTCTTTTACTTAAAATTGCTGTCATCTGTGCTCCTCCTCTTACATTAATTGACCTTCGCCTGTTCGTTTCGCAATCCCATTAAACGTAAAGATTAATACGATACTTACGACAGACTTGAAGATTCCGATAGCTGTACCAAATGAATAGCGGAACATCCCAATCCCATAGTCCAAGGCATATTTTTCAATAACGAGGGCTTGGTTGGCGACAATGTTGTTACCTAATAACATTTGTTTTTCAAAACCAATATTTATTAAGTTACCGATACTCATGATTAATAAAATAATGATGATTGGACGAATCGATGGTAAAGTGATGCTCCACATTTGTTGCCAACGAGTGGCGCCATCTACTCGAGCTGCTTCATACATTTCTTGATCGACACTGGTCATCGCTGCTAAATAAATAATGGCATTCCAACCAGTTTCTTTCCAAACATCTGCGATGGTTACAATTCCCCAGAAATAGTCCCCTTTTGCCATGAAGTTTATTGGGCGTTCGATCCAATTCATCGACATTAAAAACTCATTGACGACACCACTTGTAGATAAAGTTTGGATGACGATATTCGCAACAACTACCCAAGAAACAAAGTGGGGCAAGTAAGAAACGGTTTGTGTAAATTTCTTAAAGCGGGTAAACCGAATCTCGTTAAGGATTAGGGCAAAGGAAATGGACGAGAGTGTCCCGAAAATTAGACCTAAACCTCCCATGCCTAATGTATTTTTCAAAGCTGTATAAAACATTGGTTCACTGAATAAATCTCTAAAGTGTTTGAGCCCAACCCACTCTGAACCGAAAAAACCGTTCTGTGGTAAATAATTTTGAAAGGCAATGGCCCAACCAATTAATGGTGAATAAGCGAACACTAATAACCAGATAACAAAAGGTAATGCCATGAAGATGAGCCCTTTTTGGTTCTTGATTTTCTTCCACGTAATTTTCTCTTTAAACTTCTTTTTTGATTTTTGATTACTTTGCAGGACGTTATCCATGACCTTTACACCTTCCACACTAATCACTCCTTCTTTCGCTCTTCTTAATCAAAGTATATTTGATACCGTTTACAAAACAAACCATAAAAATTAGCTCTTTAGCCTGTCAAAATTAGCTATTCAATGAAATTTGTCGAAAAATCACTAAAAAAATCTGAACAATAGCACTTTACGTTGCTTAAAAGTTAAAGGCAAGCGATGCTTTTGTCCAGATTTCGGAAGTTATATTTAGTTAAATTCTGCTAATTCTGTCAACATATCGTCAATTTGTGCTTTGGATGCCGTAAATTCTAGCACACCATTTTTCTCAACGGCATAGCTTTCTTCTGAGACATCATAAAAATGAATCACATGGGCGAGTGTTTCGCCCTCAGACTCAAATTGATAAGTCAGCGTCAAACTAGCTTCTTCAGGCATCGTGGCGTCTGCTGGGATCAAATCTTGATAAGATAAGGCAGCTAAATATTGATAGACTTTTCTAAAATCCACTTCTTCGACAAGATGCCCGTCCAAAGAAAATTCATGATGTTCTTCAGCCAATTCGCCTTCACCGATTGTTTCGACCAGATGATTAATCGTCATATTTTGCAGTCCATCGAAGGTAATTGTTTCGACCGCGTCCAATGGAATTAAGGCGATAAAGTTGTCGATGAGTGCTTGGGGGTCTAAGGTGAGATCATTGACGAGTCCTTGTGGCACAGCGTACCAGGCGTCTTTTTCTTGCCAGTACATGGCCAGGTTTTCTTCGCTGTGTGGATAAAAGGCTAAGTGACTTGTTTGCTGGGCATCGTCCATCAGGCTTAAGCTTAAACTGGCCCTTTCAGCTGTTGCCGGCTCAAAGTCGGGTAAAGGCTGCGCATGTAAATTCTTCAGTGTCGTTAGGAAGCTTTCCATTTGCTTATATTCGACCGAAAAGTCTGTTTGATAGACATCATGCAAGAACCAACCACTGATAAAAGGTGAGCGTTCCACATGACTCCAGTCACTCTCTTGACTTAAGGTGAGGTCGTTTTTGGTATCTTGATAGGCCACTTCTATTAAACTGCCTAAGCCTAAATCAAGGGGAGCTTCTAAATAGAGCAATGAAAAGTCAGAGATAGCAAGCGGCAAGCTAGGAAATTCCAAGACGTCCTCTTGTTCCTTGTCACCGATTCGCTGCGTCACTACTCCAATATGACTATCAGAATTAGCTAGCGCATAAAGTTCGAGCGTTATATCGTAATTTTCATCCTGAGTGAAAGTATAGCGCGTCATTTTTTCAAGCGAGGTATGTTCAGGGGCTTTTTCTAATGTTAAGGCTTGTAAGCTGATGACTTGAGCGATAAAGTCCCAAAGTGCCTCTTCCTCAATTGCTGGTAAATCAGCACTGACTAGTTTTTCACCATCTGACGTAAAGACGTATTCTTCATCCTCATCTGTGATTCTGAATTCTTCTAGGGCTTCTAACACTTTAAACGGTTCAACAATGCTAGCTTCAAAAGTAGAGGCTGTCACTTCTTGGCTTGGACCGTCTTGGCTGAGCCAATAAGCGGGGATAGCAAGGATTAATAATAAGCCAAATAGGCTGTAAAATAAGTTCTTTTTAGTCATCTAAGGGGTCGTCTCCTTCCGGCGCTGGCTGTGAAAACTGTTCCGCCAAGGCCTCAAACATGTTTTGGTTATGTCGCATGACATAGAAGGCAATTAAGGAAAACAAAAATAAAAATAATTCGCTTGGAAAGGCCCAGAAAATAATTGCAAGAGCCACAATCGTTAATAAATTGACTAGTTGCTTGAGCGCGTATTGCCAAATGACCACGACTGTTGCTTGATAAATACTTTTTAACTCGATTTCAAAAGTAGCGATCAGTGGAAAGCCAATCAGTGAAAAGAGGCACACAAGTAAGAATAGGACAAGAAAGACTGCCGCAAGGATTTGCCAATCTCTTTGATAAAAATAGATGGCATCAATGAGTAGGATGGCACTCACTGTTAATTGCAGTAGCCAATATTTCAAAGACAGCCAAAAGTTTGACCGGTAGGCTCTAGCGAAATCTTTGACAGGTGCGAGATCCCCCGTTCGAACCAGTTGTCCCATTGAGAAAAACAGGGCTGTCAAGGCCGGCCCCAATGGAATTAAAGCAATTAAGTAAATGATCGAATATTCTAGTTTTGGTGGAAACGTAATAAAGACGATTAAAAATAATAAGTTGGCAAGGATAAACAATAGATTACTCGCTAGGAAAAAATAACCATAGCGCAGTATTTTGTAAAATTGGCTGTTGATAATGTTTTTATTGGTCACGTCATTTCCTTCTCTCTCGCATCTTGCCAGTCGCGTTGGTAAGCACCTGGGCTTTGACCAACTAAGGCTTTAAATTTTTTAGAAAAATAGTCACTGTTGGCATAGCCAACCTTTTCTGCAATTTCATAGATTAAAAAGTTTTCGTCTTGGATCAATTGTTTAGCAGCTTTTATTCGGACTTGATCCAAGTACATGCGGTAACTCATTTTGACTTCTGACCGGAACTTTTTCCCTAAATAAGAATGACTGTAATTTAATTCCTTGCCTAGCTCTTGCAGGGTTAAATTGAGGTGATAGTATTTATGAGTATAGTGCTTCATCTCGTCAACTATATCAAATCTTTCTTGTTGGATGACTAAGAGACGGCTGAAATCAATGAAGATCTCATTCAGAAATTCAAACGTTTGTTGCAGTGAGCGCTCACTCAAAATGACAGAGATAATATAGCGTTTGTCACGCTCTTTCATTGGCTGATTGATATCTTCTTCAATTTCATCACAGTAAAAATTGAAGAGGTCAGCGATATCCGCCTTGATTTCTCGTTCTGTCCATTCATTTTTCTGATAATAATACTCTATTTCACTCAGGTAAGCTCGGATTTTATTTTTCCGATTTTGTTTAATCGCGTCGAGCAAATTCTGCTTCCAAACGACTTTCTCAAAGCCGGCCGCTTTATTTTTGTTTTTCTCCGTAAAGTCCTGGAGATGCTTATGGGAAACAATTGGTAAGGTTGGGAAAATATAGCGTTTCTCTTTTAACGCTTTAATGGTTTGTTGCAGCTGAGGCAGCTCTTTAAAATCGGTGGTTAATTGGCTGACAATGACATACATTTCTGGGTGCTTGGCTTGGAGGGCGCTGCTTAATTGTTGGGTCATGCGACTAATTTCACTGCTCGTTTGATCGGCCAGCAAAACATATTGCAAGCTACCATGACTAAAACTGGCAACTTTCCCAAATAAATGCTCATCAAAAATCGCCTCTAATTCTTGTGAGTTCACACCAAAGGCCTCATAATCACAGGCTAATAAACAATAGCTATCAAAGGCCATGCGCGTCATTAATTCTTTATCACCTTGATCGTTTAGAATAAAATGACGGACTCGTCTTGCATCGACATAATTTTGATAGAGGGTTAAATTGGCTGTTTGTTTTTTCTTAAGTAAAATTTGTTGCGATATTCTAGCCAGCGCATCGAGCAACTCATCTTCATCGACTGGTTTCAATAAGTAGTGGGCAACACCTAAAGACATGGCTTCTTTTGCGTAAGTAAACTCTGAATGACCCGATAAAATAATAAATTCCCGGCGTAAGCCATTCTCACAGGCATAACGAACCATCTCTATGCCGGCCATTTCTGGCATTTGGACATCGGTTAAGACCACGTCTGGCTGATAGCGCTTCATCATTTCTATTCCCTCAAGGCCGTCGCTAGCTGAAGCGATGATTTCAAAACCTGCTGCTTGCCAATCGATAATATAGGCGAGTCCTTCGCGTACAATTGGCTCATCGTCTACAATTAAGACTGTATGCATCTTATTGCTCCCCTTTTTCATTCATTTTCTGTGGTAATAAAATAGTAACTTCTGTTCCTTTTCCTTCTTCGCTAGAAATAGTTAAGCCATAGTTCACACCGTAATAGTGTTGGATTCTCTGCTGAACGTTACTAATGCCAATCCGCTTGGCTTCCTTCTCATTTTTCAACAAGGCATGTAAGTCGGCCAATTTATCTGCTGAAATGCCCCGACCATTATCTCGGATAACGATCGCAATATCTCGGTCTAATACAAGCACTTCAAGTGAGACTCTCACAGGGCCACTGACTTTTTCAACGCCATGAATAAAAGCATTTTCGATAATCGGTTGGATTAATAAGGGAAGAATCATATACTCTTTTGTCGTCTGTATGTGAATACGATAGGTCAGGCGCTCACCTAGTCGTAATTTTTGAATTTGTAAATACATTTCGATAAAGGCCAAGTCTTCGTTCAATGTCATTTCTTCACGGTCGCGTTCAAGCGCTTTTCGCATCAGTTTACTTAATATTTTGACCGTTTCAGCAACTTCTGGGTCTTTATTTTTTAGCGCCTTCATGCGGATCATTTCTAAGGTGTTGTATAAAAAATGTGGATTAATCTGGCTGGCTAGCAATTTAAATTCGGCATCTTTTTTGACAAGTTGCCAATTTTTCTGATCAATTTCATACTGGTAACCTTCTTCTAATAAGGTCTGAAGACTTCCCATCGTTGTTCGTAGTTCTTGGTAAATATCCGTAATTTCATCATTACCAGTCAAATTGTTTGGTATATCAAAATCACCGTGAGACACTTTGGTCATACTTTCTTTTAGGAGTAAAACGCGGCGATTAAAGTGCTGAATAAAGCGCGTTAAAATCAATAGGGATATCAAGAAGACAAAACCGATAATTAAATAACCGGTCACTAAGACGCGGTTCGCCTCTCGGGTTATGCTGATGGTCGGCACCGTCCCAACGATTTCAAAGTGAGAAATCAAGGATTTATTCAAAGGAACGGGTTGTACCGTAAAGGTGAGTTGATTACCAGTCCCTTGGATACTTTCTTCCTCACTATTCGCGTGATTCAAGTCAATTCGGTCACCTTCTAAAGCCAATAAGCGGTAATAATCAGAGACTTCTTCTGGCGACTCGGGACTCGTGTAGTTAAAAATTAAATTATTATCCAATGTTAAAAAAGTACTGTTACCTGAGTTGGCTAGCATTTGATTGATTTCATCGGTCGACACTGCAATGGTTACCACACCAATAAACTGATTGTTTCGAAAGACTGAGCGCGTCAGATTTAAATTTTTTTCCCTAGTGATGGGATCTTCAATCATGCGCCAGACGATTTGTCCACGTTTTTCGATCGTATCTTGATACCAAGCTGTTGAAGTAATAGCCGGGGTGACTGGATGGAAGCCGACACTACTCAAGAGGGTAGGATTATCCGTATAAAAACGTAAATAATCTATTTCAGGATAATATTTTATATAGTCGGAAAACTGACTGTAATTTTCATAGGTTTGCACAACGTCATAGATATTCTGAAACTGGGTCCCGACAATTTGAGCAAGTCGCTCATCTTGGTAAATCCAGTCAGAGACGCGGATGATTAATTCAAAGGTTCTAATTAAATCATTCGTTGTCCGAATGGTATTCTGTTCGATTTCTTCAATTTTCGTATCGATCTGATTCGAGCGGATTTCAACACTGATATAATAGCCTACCAGAATAATGGGTATAAAAAGCAGCCCTACATAAATCAAGTAGAGTCGCTTCTTAATTGTGTTCATTTGAAAAAACTGTTTGATTTTCATTATACTTCAACCCCTGATTGTGCTGCTTTTTACCACGTATGAGTTATCCGAGAAAGTATATACTTTAATGTATCCGTTAACAACATTGTGCCTGAATTTTTTTCTTTTGTAAAGATTGACTCATTCGTTATGCCTTTGAGAAAACAAAAAGCACCCATTGAAAGTCTATGCGTCAATGAGTGCTTTTGATGATGGATTTTGCCTACACGGCCTTTCGGCCATTCATTATGAGTTGATCTGTTCGGTCCTGTTGAAACTTAATCGAGTGACAAGCCACTGTGCTTTTTAATTAAGGGTACCAGAATTGGTTCCAAGATTAAGAAGAAGGCAGCATTTCCAGCAGCATGTAACAGATCAAAGGATAGGCCTTGTAAATAATAGACCCAGAAATTAGCAATGCCGAATAATCTAGCATCGATTATTGAAATAACAAAGCCGTACAGCAAACCTGTCAGAAAAGCAAAAGCAATAAACAGGCCACGTTTCAGTAGTGGCTGTAGGCGGTTTGATCGGTAGACCGGTCGCAAACAACCCGTCACTAATATAACGACTGTAAACGCAATAAATTGTGACATTGTCCAAGGACCCATCCCTAGAAACATATTGGATAGTAACAAGGACAATAAAGCGACAACCAGCCCGTCAACAGTCCCCATCACTAGCGCAATCAGTAAGAGAATCGTCGTCATTGGCTGAACATTAGGGATAAACTGGAAGAGCAAGCGCCCAACATGACTCATGGCGGTTAGGGCAGCTAAGACAGCAATTCTTTGAACGCTAAAGTATTTTCTTGGTTTTATTCGAAGGCCTCTAGTTTCCATTCAATTAAGTCACCTGCTTGTAATTCAGTTTCTGCCGCACCGGTTTCGCCCATTGCACCGTTGACATCAAACATCCACCATTTGCCTGCATCTTCATCTTGTTCTACGCCATTAATGGCTGAGATAAAGCCGCCGTCTTCTGTGATAGCATAATGTTCTTTCATCACATCTAATAACAGTGCACCTTCTTCGACTTCGACTACTTGTTCACCGTCTGTAATTAATTCGCCATCTTCCGTTACGGACACTGTGACCTCAACTAAGTCAGCATCTGTTTCTGAACTCGCAAGCTCTGAGCTGACCTCGCTTTCAACGACACTTGTCGCTGTATCAGCTGACGTGTCAACTTGGGGTTCTGCAACCTCTTGACCACACGCTGCTAAGACAAAAGATGCTGATAAAAGTAATAACCATTTTTTCATAAATAATTCCTCCTTAGTAAACTTAAGCTTTGATAGAAGCCAATTATTTGCTAAAACAGCGACACAAGCAGAGCTATCTGAGATGTTTTTCATCCAGTCTATAAAAAACAGCCATACCTTGTATGCAAAAAAACAGCCTATGTACCCCTACATAGACTGCTGCACGATTCTATTCTGCCTCGGAATAGTCATCGCAAAAATTAGCAAACTGAAAGAAAGATCTGACTACATGTTGTCACATGATTACAGTGGCGGGACCGTGTTGGAATTGAACCAAACTTCCATCTTTCAGCTGTCTTTGAACGGTAATTCTATCTCAATTTATCTTAGGTCAAACGCTCGTTTATTTCAAGTCTTGACAGAAAGAAGTAAGGAAAATTTAACAGCTACTTCAAGCTTGCCACTTGATGCTGAGTGTTTGAACGAGGCCCAATAAAGCGAACAGGATATTGCCTAGTAAGCTAAGTAAAACGATGCCCGCATACAAGGCAATATAATCCGATTTGAACCAACTCGTCATAATAAAATAGCCCAAACCCCACTGGGTGACATAATTTTCTACGAAAAATAACGTTGCCATGCTTGTCCCCAATGTTAATTTTAAGGCCGTCAATAATTCTGGTGCCACACATGGTAAAATAATATACCTCAAAGTCTGCCAAGCATTAAAGCCAAATTGCCGGGCTTGTTGCAAGTAACTTTTTGGCAAATATTTGACTGTATCACGCAAAGGAATGTAAATATAAAACGCTGCTACTGCAATCATTAAGGCGACTTTTGACAGCTCACCTAAGCCTAATAAGAGTAAAAAGACTGGCAAGAAGGCCACCCGTGGAACTGGATAAAACAAATAGACGATTGGCGTTAACAACCGATCAACAAGAGGGACACTGCCTGCCAGTAAACCCGAGGAGGCGCCAAAGAATAAAGAGCCCGCGACTGACCATAAAATCCGCCACAAGCTAGCTTGAATATGTGGCCACAAGCTCCCGCCAAGCGACTCACGCCACAAATACTCAAATACATGCCAAGGATTTGGCACGATAAATGCCTCCAACATACGGTAAGCGCCATACCAGACAAGCAGGACCATACAAATAGCATAAACCTTAGACAGCATTTGTTTCATCGCTGATTGCCTCCCAAAAGTTGTCGCAGTAACAATTGTTGCTCAAAATAATGGGCCTGTTGCCGGTAATTCTCACTGGCAGCTAAGGGATTCTGTAAACTTTTTATGACGCTGGCTTCTTCCATCACCCACACATTCTGCCCAAGAAAAGCCGCTTCCTCGATACTATGCGTGACCCAAACAATCGTTAGAGAGTGTTTCTTTTGCAAACTAACCAGCAAGTCTTGAATTTTTTCTTTCGTCAAAGCGTCCAGGGCGGAGGTCGGTTCGTCCAAAAATAAATAACTGGCCTCTTTGGCTAGTAATTGCCCTAAGGCCACTCTTTGTTGTTGCCCGCCACTTATTTGGTGAGGATACTTTTGCAGAAGCGACTGAAGCTCCAAAGTCTGCGCCAGCTCTTCGACACGCTCGCTTTGTTCTTTGCGTGTTAACTTTAAGGCCTGCAAGGCTAATCGTAGATTTTTCTCAACCGTATGCCATGGAAATAATTGATAATCTTGAAAGAGCAGCCCCACTTCACTGCTTGATAATGTCGGCTCAAGGCTGCCCGAAGTCAATGGCTGCCAACCCGCCAGTACACGCAATAAACTTGACTTACCACAGCCAGAGGGACCGATAATCACGGTCGTCTGATGCCGCTTGATCTCAACTGTGACGTCATCTAAAATCACGGTCGAACCACTGACTAGTCTTAGGGAATCAGCTTTAATCATTGCTCACGTAGTCTTCAACAACTAACTCATCATAGGACACTGTGATTTCTTGTCCCAACAACTGCTCTAGCCAAACGCGAGCTGCTTTAACATTTTCTTCACTCGGCAGGCGGGTTAGGTGATAGGTTGGTAGCACCAATAAGTCTTGGATGCTCTCATCTAAACCAATGCGTTCAAGCAACAAAGCCTTGACCGCTTCTTCCTGCCCTTCCATCGCTAGAACAGCCGCATTATAGGCTTGGTGGAAGGCAGCCACTTTATCGGCTTCTTCACTTAAGGTCGCTTGATTGAAAATCATCACATTCGGAGAAAAATCGTCCGATTCACTCACTAACAGTTTCTCCAAGCCTTGGGCTTGTGCATTCGACGCCATCGGCTCTGGCAGAACGGCCATGTCCAATTCCCCGGCCAATAACATCTGAATTCTTAACGGAACTTCTGCAATAAACTGTTTATCCAACGCATAATCGCTTAAAAATAAATCGGCCACATAATTCGTGACACTGATTTCCATCAAGCCAATGCTGACGTCTTTTCCGCCATCATACTTGGGTGACACGACCACAGGAAAGACCCCGTCCGTACTGGTCGTAATCGCACCCGCTTCGGGATTATTTTCGATCGCAATTAAAAATTCGACCAAACTCGCCATATAGACATCAATTTGCTGGGCTTGGGCTGACGTTTGTTGATGGGTCGCATTGGTAAATAATTCCACTTGGACATTGATCCCGGCTTCTTCAAACAAACCGTACTCATCCGCCCAGAAAATCGGCGCCGCATCCGTGGCTGGCATGACACCGACTAACAAATCGACAGCCGCTTCATCCTCTGCTTGCGCAGCTACAACTAAATTGCTGGGCAAGAAAGCCCCGAGTAAACACGTACCACACACGAGTAACTTTAATAATTTTGACATCCCATCATTCCTCCAATTTTCTAATGTGATTAGTTTAACATATACGCCTAATCATTGGAATATATTTAATTAAATTTCGAGATAGTCTTTAAAGAAAAACACCCCAAACACAGGCAAAATAGTCCTTTACACCTTACAGCATTCTTTTGTCTGTTCACTGCTTCTCCAGAGAGCCGTCTGATAAAACATACACACTCTTGGCTTTCACCCCATTTGCCGACTGTTCTAAGGTAACAAAAAGAGCCCCTAACCCTTGATTGCTTCAAGTAAGAGAGGCTCGCAGTAAGATTAATTTAACTATTTTGCTCTAGGAGTTGGTTGTATTGTGATTGATACAATTGATAGTAGAGTCCACGTAATTGCAATAATTCTTGGTGACTGCCGCTTTCGACAATGCGACCTTGTTCGATGTAGAAAATTTGGTCACTGTTGCGAATGGTTGACAAGCGGTGGGCAATAATAAAGGATGTTCGGCCTTTCAATAATTCTTGTAAGCCTTCTTGTAACAATTCTTCCGTTTCCGTGTCGATACTGCTGGTCGCTTCATCCAAAATTAGGATACGCGGATCGGCAATAATCGTTCGTGCAAAGGCAATCAGCTGGCGTTGCCCGGCTGACAGGGTGCTCCCACGCTCTTCAACGGCGGTATAATAACCATCCTTAAGGTTCATAATGAAATCATGCGCCCGCACCGTCTTGGCAGCTTCGATGACTTCTTCTTCAGTCGCATCCAAGTTACCGTAACGAATGTTGTCGATAATGGTGCCTGAGAAAATAAAGGTATCTTGGAGCATGACACCCATTTGCTTACGCAAGGAACGCATCGTAATATCGCGCAATTCATGTCCATCGATCTGAATGCTTCCCTCGTTCACATCATAAAAACGACTCAATAAACTGATAATTGTCGTTTTACCAGAACCAGTTGGCCCAACTAGGGCGACGGATTTACCTGGCTCCATCTTGAAGCTGACACCATCCAGAATATTTTTACCTGGTTCATAACGGAAAATCACGTCTTTAAATTCGATATGACCTTCTATAGCTGGTAGTGGCTGGGCATCGGGGGCATCCACAATCTGAGGCTGCTCATCTAGCGTTTCAAAAATCCGCTCTAAGTAAGCAGAGGCCGTAATCAAATTATTGTAAAAGTTTCCGATATTAATAATCGGATTCCAGAAATTATTGACATAGGCCACAAAAGCAATCAGGGTCCCTGTGGAAACTTCAACGCCAATTTGGCGAATCCCCACAAAGTAAATCATCGCAACCGTTAAGATGGAAATATTCTCAACAATTGGCCACATTAAAAATTGAATTTTAACAGCCTGCATCCAATGGGTCCGATTTTCTTCACTGATTGATGTGAAAATCTCGTTATTGACCTCTTCACGGGCAAAGGATTGTGTAATTCGGATCCCCGCAATACTTTCGTGAATAAAAGCATTCAAGGTCGATTGCTTGTTACTTAATTGTTGATAGGCACGGCGTTGTGAATTTTTCAGCCACAGCACTAGCCCAAAGAGAATCGGTAACAAAGCAAGACTATAAAGGGTCAAACGAACATCAATCAACAGCATGATGGTGAGCGTGAAAATCAAACTAAATAAATCAGACACCAGGTTGATGACACCATTACTCAAGAGATCACTCAAGGTGTTGATGTAGTTGACGACACGAATCAAAATCTTGCCATGCGGTCGACTATCAAAATAGGAAAAAGGTAAAGATTGCAGGTGCGTAAATAAATCAGAACGCATGTCCTTCAATGTATCTTGACCAATTTCGGTAATCGCATAAATACGGTAACGCATGCACAAGCCAATCACGATTAAGGTCAGGATGAATAAGCCACCATATAGGAATAAGCGTAAGGTGTCGCCTGCTGGAATCACCTCATCAATGGCACTTCTGGTTAACAAAGGTCCCACCAAGGCGGCGATATTAGCTACAATGATTGTTGCTAAAACTTTCAAGACGGCCGGACGATAAGGTGCGAGATATTTGGCCACTCGTTTTAAATCTGAAAACTTAAATTCTTGTTCTAATTCTTCATCGTCTTCCAAGCGTTGACGCTTATAAACTTTTTCTTTTTCGACTTCTTCTGCTGATTTATCATAGTTTTCTGTATCTGTGATACGTTTCTTTTGCTTAAATTTAAACATTTTAGTCACCCCGCTTACTTACAAGCTTGGCGTTTCAGTTAGTTCTGAAACAGCCTCTTGGTCATCATCCGCAATTTCCATTCCCAATTGTTTCTGGTAAAGACGATAGTAGCGCCCTCTTTGGGCAATTAACTGACTATGAGTCCCACGCTCAACAATGGAGCCTTTATCCAACATTAAAATTAAATCCGCATCACGGACTGACGAAATTCGGTGGGCAATAATAAACGTTGTCGTGAGATCAGTGACTTCATTTAAACCTTGTTGAATTTTCGCTTCCGTCTCCATATCAACCGCTGAGGTTGTATCATCAAGTATTAAAATACTCGGTACTTTGGTCAAGGCACGTGCTAAACTAATTCTTTGTTTCTGACCTCCAGACAAACCAACCCCACGCTCGCCGACAATTGTGCTATAACCGTCCGGCATCCGCGAGATAAAAGCATCCGCATCGGCGACAGCAGCCATGCGTTTGACATTGCTTGCACTCGTATAAGGATCGCCAAAGGCAATATTATCTGAAATCGTATTTGAGAATAAAAAGACATCTTGCATAACCATCGAAATATGATTACGTAAAAAACGCACCGGGTATTCCTTAATATTATGCCCATCAATTTTTACTTCACCTTCTGTTGCATCATAGAAACGACCGATCAAGTTAACGAGTGTCGATTTGCCTGAACCCGTTTCCCCAATAATACCGACCGTTTGGCCGACTTCTGCTTTAAAACTGACATTATTCAAGACGGCAAAATTAGGGTCATCGGCAAACTTAAAGGACACGCCAGCAAACTCCACTTGCCCTTTAACAGGCGAAAATCCATCATGATTAATGACTGGAATTCGAGATTGGGTTGTCAATAAATCACGGATTTTGATACACGCTGCTTGGAAACGCTGAACGTCGTTTAGCAACCAGCCGCTCATCCGCATCGGATTGTTTAACATCCATAAATAACTATTGAAGGCGACCAATTCTCCCATCGAAACCGACTCTTGAATAACTAAATAGCCACCTAAAACTAAGGTAATCACATTCAAGCTGCCCGCAAAGCCTTCTAGCCAAGGCATATAAGTCCGTGTGACATCGGCAGAAGCCAAGTTCTTTTGCTTAAAGTCATCATTATGCTTATCAAACTTTTCAATTTCAAACTCTTCTTGAGCGAAAGCTTTTACCATGCGGTTACCACCAATATTTTCTTCCACCATCGAATTCAAACGTGAAAAACTCTCGCGAATGTCGAAAAATTTGATACTACTTTTCTTCACTAAACGACGAGCAAAGATAAAAATAAATGGTGTCACAGCTACAAGCGAGAGCGTCAAAGGTACATTAATCAAGCCCATCGCGACAATTGCACAAACAAACCACACTAAACTTTCGACAATATTGTAGGATACCCAACCAATAAAGTGACGGATCGCATCTGTATCACCTGTCATCCGTGCCATAACGTCCCCGACACGCGTATGGTTAAAGTATTCAAAATCTAATTCATTGACCTTATGATACAAATCCTGACGCAAGCGATAGAGACTATTCTGAGAGATTTGTTCAAACATCATTTGATAGCTATAACGCACAACTGTACGAATAAGCGTCGACCCAACCATCGTTAAAATAATAGGAATTAATAATTGCCCTTGATTACTATAAATCACCTGATCCACAATTAAACCAATTAAATAAGGATTGACTAAAAACAAACCTGAATTGACCAGCAACAGTAGGCAAGCGACTAACATTTTTCCCCAGTCCGTTTTGACATAAGTCCAAGCCCAACTAAAATTATTCATTCTACACCTCTATTTCTACACCTTGAGCAACAAACAACGTATGACCAATTTACAAAAACGCTTACAATATAAACTTGCCATCTTCTGGCAATATACTTATACCATCAATGACATAGTTTAAAGCTCTCTACTCCAAAAGTCACGCATTATCATCTAAAAATCAAAAGTATTTTTTTATGGCGAATATTGGTCTATACAGGCTCTCTCAAAGCTTTAATATTAAAAAATATTTTCAATTTCCTCGTGGAAACACTAAATAATACTTACTTATTTTAAGAGCTAGCGGTGGGCCCCTTGACTAGGTAAACATAAAAAAATTAGTTTAGTTTTAGAGAAAAATTAAGCGAATCCTATGGGCTGGTGAGTTGCTTGACTGAGACTGAGACAAAAACAAAAACCCAACCGCCTTGAATTCTAAAGGGGTTGGGTTGACAAGCAATGAATGCATTGCTTGCTTAGTTGGGTAGCGCCACAAAGTTGGCTTCGCTATTTTGAAAGGTGACTAATTGTTTGACATTGTGTTTGCGCAACATGTTAAAGGCATCACTAAAACGCAATTGATAGTCGCTGGCTCGATGGGCATCGGAACTGACTGTAAATAAGTTGCCGCCTAATTGTTTGTATAAACCAATTGCATAGTCATACAGATGCGCATTGTCGTAGCGGTACATGCTCCGAGTATTCAATTCAAGGGCTTGGTCTTGACGAATCATCGTTCTAAAAATTTTCGTCAAAATGGCTTCTTTGCGCTCTAATTCCTGCAATTGCACGTCATCATAGCCTCTTAAACCAAAGTCAAAGTGAGCCAAAACGTTCGCATATGGGGCAGCTTGCACAGCTTCTAGCATGAGGCTGAAATACTCATCGAGGTGAATATCTAAAGGCTTTTGATCATGATTCAAGGTCATAAAACCGTGGCGACCATTGTGATGGATGCTCAACAGTTTAAGATCATAGTCTTTTCCTGCTAAAAACTCTTCAATTCGGTGGCGATCGGCGTAAGTAAAACCAACCTCGATGCCTTTTAATAAACAGTTGTCATAGGTCGCATTTAATTCTTCAACCTTAGCACTATAACCGTCATAATCCGGTATCACATCTTCGGCCCGCTGTAAGGGGCTAAAAAAATCAAGATGCTCGGTACTAATCAATGGTAAGTCAGTTAGGTTTAAATAGTTTTCAAACGTTTCACGTGAGTCTGGTGAGAAATAGGTGTGTAAGTGTTGATCATAGTATCGCATATTACGCTCCTTTTAATCTGAACTAAAAAAATAACTACTGAAATAAGTATAACGCAAGTCTTTTGTAAATACTCACGAAGTCAATTATGAAAGCGTTCCCTTGTCAAAATCCCACTTTCGCTTCTAAAATTTACTCATTAAATAGTCCTCGAAATTCCTTGCATCAGGATTCAGAACGCTCGCTGGAACTCACGCCGTAGCCTTTAAGACGCAAAAAAGCCTCAAGTAGCAGTCGCTACTCAAGACTTATTATGCAATTTATTATTATTTACTGAAGGTACCGATTGGTAGATAGTCGTGCGTTAAATCTGGACGCTCTGCCAAATTAGCCATTTGTTTATTACCTGTCACAAAGAAGAAGACTAAGATTGCCACACCTACCGCTAAACTAATGATATAGGTCGATGCATTAAGGCCTAAGTTAAGGCCAATTGGCTCGCTGACAATGTACACTAGACATGCGTATAACATAAAGGTTCCTGGTAGTAAGGCAACCAAATAGTTACGTTTTTTATACATTAAATAACGCGTCGCGACGAACAAGGCAATAACTGCAATCACTTGGTTTGCCCAGTTGAAGTAACGCCATAGTAAGTTAAAGTCAACTCTAGTTAAAATGAATGACACGGCAAAGATTGGAATGGTTAATAACAAAACATTTTTCAAGTTATCTTGTTTTAAGTTGATGTAATCTGCAATAATATTTCTCAATGAACGGAAAGCAGATAAACCAGATGAAATTGGTAAGACAATGACGCCAATAATGGCAGCTGTCCCAAAGACGTTTCCTAATAACATATAGGATACTTGGTTAACCACAGCTGATGGTGTACCAGCATCAATCATCTGACTTAATGTTTGACCGTCAAATAGACTCATTGACGCAGCAGCCCAAATCATTGCGATGACACCTTCCGCGATCATCATGCCGTAGAATAAGAAACGGCCTTGTTTTTCAGAAGTAGTCGTACGTGACACCATTGGTGCTTGAGTGGCATGGAAACCTGACATTGCACCACAAGAAATGGTAAAGAAAATCGCTGGGAATAATTTTACGCCGTTGACATTTTCTAAACGAATCGCTGCCGGTGTTAATTCTGGTAAAGCGTGACCTCCAAAAATCAATGACAAACCGATCGCAACGGTTGAGATAATTAAAATTGCACCAAACCATGGATAAACTTTCCCCATTGCTTTATCAATTGGTAAAAAGGTAGACACGATATAGTAGCCGAAGATTAAAGCGACAATAATTCCTGTCGTCATAAAGTCAGGTGTTAAACTTTCAATTAAACTAGCTGGTGATGTAACGAACACTGTCCCTACTAGTAATAAGAGTAAAATTGAAAAAATGTTAACAAAATGTTTCATAGGTTTGCCCAAATACTTACTTGATAATTCTGGCAAATGAGCGCCATCGTTTCTTAGGGAAATCATACCGACCATATAGTCATGGACAGCCCCACCAAAAATACAACCGACTACAATCCAAATATAAGCTACAGGTCCATATAAGGCACCCATGATTGGTCCAAAAATCGGCCCTGTTCCGGCGATGTTTAATAATTCAATAATAGCATTTTTCCAACGCGGCATTGGAACAAAATCCATCCCATCTTGTAAAACCTCAGCTGGGGTTTGTCGATCTGGTTCAATTCCAAAGTTCTTCTCGATAAAGCCACCGTAAACGAAATAACCGATAACTAATAAAGCGATACCACCTAGCAATGTTACCATCTTATTCAACTCCTCTGTTTTGTTATGATAAATTTATCACAACATCAGGAAAGCTGACTGAATTCTGAGTGAAATGCACATATCTGTTAGTGAACTGCACATAAAGTCAATTGAGCTGTTACAAATAGGCTCCCTTACTCGATGCCTAATCGCGTTTTAAAAGCATTCATATAAGAACGACTCACAATTACCTTCTGGCCATTCTTCATCGTGAGTTGATAATTACGATTGAACCACGGTTGAATTTCAGAAATCGCTTCAATATTTACCAAATAGGCACGATGCACTTGCATAAACAACTCTTCAGGCAATTTATTTTTAACCATCTTTAGGGTATCACGCATTTGATAACTTTCCGTCGCTGTGTAGATCGTTAAGGCACCATCTTCTGTAGCAACTACGTGAATGTCATTAAAAGGCACCATCGTAATCCGACCATCGACTTCAACGGGCAAAAACTTGTTGACTATTTTATAAGCCAACTGGTCTGACTCACGCTCCTCCTTGTTAATAGTCCCTTGTTGATTGGCGATTGATTTATCTAATCTTTGAAGGACTAATTGAATGCGCTCATCTTCGAAGGGCTTCAAAATATAATCAGTCGCATTCATATCAAATGCCTTGATGGCATAATCATCATAAGCGGTCGCAAAAACGACGAGGGGCGGCGTGTCCATGGCATTAATCGTATCCATCAATTCTAAGCCACGTTCATTTTGTAAATGCATATCCAGAAAAACCACTTGGACTTTCTCCTTCAATAGAAAAGTCTGAGCACTTTTAATATTATTTGCTTCATAAATCTCTACGTCGGCTTGATACTGTTTAATAATATAACTCAACTCTTGACGTGCTAAAGGCTCGTCATCTACTAGCAATACTTTCATTCTAACCATTCCTCCTCACTTTCAAATATTTTGAAGCGCACAGCAACGACCGTACCTTCTCTGCTGCTTGTAAATTTCAGTTCACTTTGCGAGCCATAAATTCCCAATAAACGCTGATTTAAATTCTCCAAAGCTGTGCCACTGCCTAAATCTGATACAATCGTTTCTTTGCCTAAGTTCTTTAAAATGTCTTCACGGATGCCAAAGCCATTGTCTGAAACAGAAAAAATGGCTTCCTTGTCATTGAGTCGCTTTAATGAGATATTAATTTGATTGTTTTCTTCACGATCTTTAAAGGCGTGATGAATCGCATTTTCGACTAATATTTGGATTAAAAAGGGTGGGATTAAACTATTCAGCATGTCCTCAGAAATATCATAGCTAATATCAAAGCGCCCTGGAAAACGAGCTTCTTCAATTTCTGTATAGGCTTGGACTTGTTGTAACTCATCCTCAACCGTTACAAGAGCTTGACGATTCCCGGTTAAACTTGCTCTAAAATACTGACTTAGTTTTAACAGTAAGCGTCGCGCTTTATCTGGATCAAACCGCATAATGGCACTGATTGTATTGATAGAATTAAAAAAGAAATGCGGATTGACTTGTCCTTGTAAGGTTCTCAATTCTGCTTGTTTCAACAGATGCTGTTGGGCTTCTGTTTGTCCAAGTTGGATTTGTGAAGAGAATATTTCGCCTAAACCTTCTGCCCACTGCTGTTCAACTTCTGTTAAATTATCCTCTTGAGTAAAGTAATATTTCAGTGTGCCTATCACTTCTTTGCCATTACTCAAAGGTACGACGATGGCTCCTTCTAACGGACATTTTTCACATATACAACCAATCTCTGAGCGACTGTGTGCCACCCACATTTCGCCACTAGAGATGACCCTTTGTGATAAATCAGTGACTAAATCAGACCCCACCGTATGATGATCACTCCCAACTCCCGTAAAGGCTAATATCTCGTCACGGTTTGTCACACTGACAGCTGAAACTTTCATTGTTTTAAGAATCAATTCTGAAATTTCTTTGGCATTCGTCCGATTCAAACCACTGTGAAAATAAGGAAAGATATCTTTGGTTAATTGTAAAACATCATGCGTTTGAATCGCTCTTAAATTCTCTTCCTGACTCAAAGCATTGATGATAATCGACAGAAAAAGACCGGTCCCAATACTATTCACCACAGCCATGGGAACAAAAATCACTTGTACTAAATTCCAACCCGTTGCTTGATTTCGACTCAAAAAGCCAATACAAGCCATCTGAATAATTTCGAGACCTATCGCAATCAAGCCCCCTTGGACTGGCGTTAGGAAACGTTGTCGCTGCACAAAATAATGCCCAATCCAACCGCTCAAGACGCCGATGATAATGGAGGAAATTAAGTAAATATGAGGATCCGTCCCACCTTGAAAATAGCGAAACACACCTGAAAGTAACCCAACAGCTGAACCGACAATTGGTCCGCCAACTAAGCCACTAATCCCAATACTTAACACACGTGTATTGGCAATCACGACCTCATCGCTCAGTGAACTGAGTGCCGAACTGAATGAGAATTGTTCGATCGAAATCATCACACCAAATAGATTAGATAAGATAGCAAATATGGCAAAAAGGATAATCAAACTGATGATTGACTTCAGTTGCGTCCGTGTCATCAGTAATTGCTTCAGGTGACGATTGCTCATCAAAATATAGGCCAATAAAATAATTAATGCAGCTCTCTCAAATAAAATAAGGGTTAACACCGACGCTCGCCTCCAACTACTAGATCTTTATGTGATAATTATAGCATAGCAATGATCGAAACAGATAGTTCACGCCTTAATACCGAGCTGACCAGCTCACAAATTTCGAGACCAGTTAGAAAACCGGTTTTTTTATTTTTTTCATTCCAAAATAGGGCTCCCATTCATTCACTTGTCATTAATTGATTTAATTTAATCCCAATACATCAACTATATCACTTAATTTAAGTCAATTAATTCTTCTGTGTGTTTTTATCCATTTAATATAACAATCTTATCTTTTCAAAAATAAACATCATAAAATCGGCGTTAATAATGAAGTTTCATGTGATGTTTCCTAACATTTAAGGTAACTAAAATGTTGCATTAGTCTTTTTTTGAGAATATAATTCAGAAAAATAAAAATATATTTTATTACAAATGGAGGAAGAACAATGACAACAGTGTGGACGAAAGAAAGTATCCTAGCAAACGCAAAGAAACATAACGTACGTTTTATTCGTTTAATGTTTACCGATATACTAGGAACCATAAAGAATGTGGAAATTCCTCTGTCTCAATTGGAAAAAGCCTTGGCGAATAATATGACCTTTGATGGATCATCCATTGAGGGTTTTGTGAGAATTGAAGAAAGCGACATGTTTCTCGTGCCTGATTTAAATACTTGGTTGGTTTTCGATTGGAATATCGCAGGAACCAATACCGATGAACCTTTACGAATTGCACGTTTGATTTGTGATGTCGAAACAGCGAAGCGCGACCGCTTTATTGGGGATCCACGTCAAAATCTTAAACGTGTGCTAGATGAAATGTCCGAATTAGGTTTTACTCATTTTAATTTAGGGCCAGAGCCTGAATTCTTTTTATTTAAATTAGACAACGAAGGCAAGCCAACGATGACATTGAATGATCATGGAGGTTATTTCGACTTAGCACCGACAGATTTGGCCGAAAATTGCCGACGGGATATTGTCTTAGCCCTAGAATCATTAGGCTTTGAAATTGAAGCCAGCCATCATGAAGTCGCTCATGGGCAACATGAAATCGACTGGAAATACGCGAATGCTGTGACTGCTTGTGATAATATACAAACCTTTAAACTGATTGTAAAAACGGTCGCGCGTCGTCATAATTTGCATGCGACTTTTATGCCTAAACCAATTTTTGGTATCAATGGTTCTGGTATGCACTTCAATATGTCTTTATTTAATGAGTCGGGCAATACTTTTTACGATCCTGAAACTGAATCAGGTCTGTCTGAAACCGCCATGCATTTTATTGCTGGATTAATGAAATACGCGACAGCCTTTACCGTTATTTGCAACCCGACAGTTAACTCTTATAAACGTTTAGTCCCTGGTTATGAAGCACCAGTCTATGTGGCTTGGTCGGGACAAAACCGTTCACCCTTAATTCGCATTCCTGCTTCTCGTGGTAACTCAACTCGCGTCGAATTGCGAAGCGTTGACCCTTCTGCTAACCCTTACCTAGCTCTAGCAAGTATTCTGAGTGCTGGACTTTTGGGAATTAAAGAAAAACTTGAGGCACCCGATCCAGTTGATCGCAATATTTATCAAATGTCAGCCAGTGAACGTTTGAAAAATGGCATTATTAGTTTGCCGGGATCTTTGAAAGAAGCGGTTCACGAATTTTCTCTTTCTGAAGAAATGAAAGCTGCTCTAGGTTCCCACATCGCTAGCAATATCATTAAAGCTAAAACGCAAGAATATGAAGACTATTCGCGCGATGTTTCTCCTTGGGAGATTGATAAGTATTTTAATTGCTTCTAAATCATCAATAGCTAGTCTTTCAGAACTTGGTGACCTGATCAAGGACACAATTTGTCACAAAACACTCGTAAACCAAACACGACAAGAAAAAACATGGTGCTTAGCCCAACCAGGCCAAGCACCATGCTTATTTTTACGCTTAAAGTCTTATTCTTCTGATGACTCTTCTTCTGTTTCATCTGTTTCTTCTGAATCTTCCGCTGCTTCATCAGATGTTGCTTCTGCAGAAACATCTAATGGGTAAGCATCGTTATCAGTCCATGCTGGTAAATCAGCACCTTCAGATACTTCATCTAATTTAACTGCCACATCTTCTGATTGGTACAATGACACGATGTGTGCATATAATTCATTCTCAACATCAGCTGCACGAGTCGCAATCACGTTTTTGTAATCTGCTGCTAAACTTTCGATATCATCCCCATCAGAAAAAATCGCGTCTTCAACAGATAAACCAGCATCTAATGCAAAGTTATTATTAACAAACACTGCCGCGACATCTGGTAAAACTTGTGCCAATTGAGCCGCTTCTAATTCTTCAAATTCAAGATTTTTATCATTGGCTGTAATATCATCTACAGTTGGTAAAACGCCTGCTTCATCATCCACTTCAATCACGCCAGCTTGCTCTAAAGCTAATAAGGCACGACCACCATTGGTTGGGTCATTTGGAATCCCGATTTTATCGCCATCTTGTAAGTCATCTAAAGATTCAATTTTATCTGAATAAGCACGTAATGGGGCAACATAAGTAAACCCTAAAGCTGTTAAATCTCCGTCGTTTTCGTCATTCCAACTGTTTAAGAAAGCAATATGTTGGAAGGCATTCAAGTCAGTCGACCCATCTTGTAAAGAAATATTTGGTTGCACATAGTCAGTAAACAAGACGATTTCAACCTCGATGCCCTCTTGGGATGCCTTCTCGACAACAACATCCCAAACATCGGCTTCATAATCACTTGCTACCCCAACCGTTACATGTTCGCCATCAAATTGTCCTGCTTCGTCTTGAGCGAAGACACTCACCGTTGAACTTGCTGCTAATAAACCTGCTAATGTGACTGCTGATAAACCTTTGATTAATTTTTTCATTTGAAAATCTCCTTTATTTTTAAGTTTTAATAGTTGCTTAATAGTTGCTTGTATCGAAGTGTACATGCCCATTCGTAAATAACATCGATCTATTTATCGACAGCCTCCTTCCATAAAAAAAAACTCACGTCCTCTAACTTAATAGAAAGGACGTGAGTTCAACTCCGTGGTACCACCTTTGTTCGCTATTCCATCACTAGAATAGCCTCTAACAGTACAGAAACACTCAGCTCTATACTGCGCAATGTTAACGGTTGCTGCCGTTCACTGTTTGTGACAAGTCATTCACAGTGACCGCTCTGTGGCCATTTTCAACGAAACAAACGATGCTCATTTCCACCAACCATGAGCTCTCTAACAACGTTGCATTCATTTACTTTCCACTTCATAGCGTTTCAATACTGGTTTGTACTTCCTATTCTAAGCCACCCTTTAATAAATGTCAACACTTTTTAATCATAATTTTATCTCACTCTCATTTACCATAGCAAAATAGGGCTCTACATTGTCTAAGCGAGCAAATCGTTACTTTTTCCGCGTATATTTCTTAACCGCTGGCGCAATCACGTCTCCTAACAATTCAACATTTTTCATCAATTGCTGATGCGACACCCCGCCAAAATCCATTTGCGCAATGTAACGTTGGTGATTAAACTGCTCGTGTTGATATAAAATCTTCTCAATGATTTGTTGTGGACTACCGATATTCTGTACACTACGGACATCTGCCCCTTGCGCAAAGGCCTGCTTATGCATGCCTCTACCATTGGTCAGTTTCATCCCTTCGTTTAGATGTGGGTAGACCTCACGCATCGCTGTTTGCGAATCTTCTGCGGCATAAAACCAGCCCGCAATCGACACTGGAAAATCTTCGACTGAATAATTGTTGTGAACTAAAGCTTGACGGTAAGCATCAACAGATACCTTAAAAGAGGAAGCTGGCCCACCTAAGGTGGCTAAAAACATTGGAACCCCTTGTAAACCTGCCCGAACCGCACTTGCTGGTGAACCACCAACCGCCCGCCAAATCGGTAAACTACCATTTTTAGGACGTGGTAAGACGTGGGCATCGACTAAAGGGGCACGGTGTTTACCTTCCCAGTTAATTACCTCATGTTGATTAATCTGTAAGAGCAGATCAAATTTTTCTTCAAATAATTCTTCGTAATCTCGCAAATCATAGCCGAGCAATTCAAACAAACCGACCCTCGACGCACGACCAGCCACAATTTCGGCTCGCCCATCTGAAATTAAATCTAGCGTCGCAAAATCCTCGTACACACGGACCGGATCAGAGGTACTAATAATTGTTGAAGTACTAGCGATTTTTATCGTCTTTGTCGCTTGAGCAATCGCCGCCAGCACGACCGAATGGGCCTGCGTGGTAAAGTATTCTTGATGACTTTCACCTACACTAAAGAAATCCAAGCCTGCTTGCTCCGTCAATTGAGCCAGCTCGATGATTTCCTTTAATCTGGCTTGGGCGCTAGGTCGTTGGCCCGTATGAGGATTGGGTAGATGATCACCCAATGTATAAATCCCCAGCTCCATGCCCTTGCTCTCATCAATTCTATATGTTTCCATCCCCATTTTTGCTACCTTCTTTCTTTTCATGTCTTTATGACTCCTGAACATTATAACATACACTTGAACATAAACTTCAGATTTCAAGCAGCAGTGGCTAGGCCTTTAAACCTTGATTATTTTTTTAGTGCAAAAAAACACACCCCATCTCTTACGAGACTGAGTGTGTTAGCAATGCCGAGGGCCGGAATCGAACCGGCACGGTGATCACTCACCGCAGGATTTTAAGTCCTGTGCGTCTGCCAGTTCCGCCACCCCGGCAAAAGAACTGTGCTCAACTATTCTAGCTTGTGACGTAGCAATAGTCAATACTCATGTCGACTTCTTTTTATAAATCTGAGGCAAGCAAGCTATACTGAAATAGATCTATCAATTTCCCTTGATTATCAAAGGCGCTTTGGCGGATTCGGCCTTCATATTGCATGCCGCATTTTTCCATGACAAGACCTGAATTAGGATTTTCAACACTATGATGACCCACTAAACGATTGATTTCTAGTTCTTCGAAAGCAAATTTAATCAGTCGTTCGAAAGCTTCACTCATAAAGCCTTGGCGCCACCAGGCTTTTCCTAAGGCGTAGCCAATTTCCATGGCCTCAAGTCGCTCATCATTAATACCTAAAGCGATCGAACCAATCGGGTGGTCTGGATCTGATTTTAAACAGATAGCCCATGAGTAAGTCGTGGTTTCGTCATAGCCCTTGACCCATATTTGAAGTATTTCTGCGGTCACGTCTTGAGAGGCATGACTTGGCCAAGTTAAGTAGCGGGTGACTTCATCATCGCTTGCCCAATTATGATACATGGCTTTGGCATCTGCCAGAGTAAAACGTCTTAAAATTAAGCGGTCTGATTCTAGTTCTTTGGTTCCTAAATGCTTCATCGGCGTCACCCTTCTTGTTTTTATTTAGCCAATAATATACCAGTTTGTGAAGCAGAAAGCAAACGAATTGTCAGATTGCGCTCTTGATACTCTGGTAGAGTCTGGCACAGAAAACTCCCTAACTCAGGGTCAGGGAGAGGGGGATTTTTTAGTTTAATAAGGCAACTCAGAGTTAGTCATTGTTTGAAAACGAACGACGGCTAGACCTTAAGGGGCTTAACCGGCGTCATCCCCGACTTCATAGATGGGTTCAGTGATTTTGCTAGTTCTTTTTCTTGACTTGATAGAGTTTGCCACTATCTGTAATCGCATAGAGCGCGCCATCTGAACCAATTAGAACATCTCGGAAACGCTCGCCTTCTTCAAGCAATAATCTTTCTTCAGCAACCACTTGTTGATTTTGAATCAGTAAGCGGGCAATATGTTTGCCTTTTAAAGCGCCAATAAACAAGTTGCCTTGCCATTCTTCGATGATCTGGCTGTCATAAAACGCCATCCCACTTGGCGCAATTACCGGGTCCCAGTAATAGACCGGTTCCGTAAACCCATCATGACGACTTTGACCATCCTTAATAGGTTCACCGCTATATTCAATCCCATAACTTACCACGGGCCAACCATAATTTTGACCGTCAATCAGCAAGTTCAATTCATCACCGCCTCGCGGTCCCATTTCACTAATCCAAATTTCGCCAGTGTCGGGCGCGATGGCTAAACCTTGCACATTGCGGTGGCCCACCGTATAAATTGGCGACTCATTGCCCTCGACTGCTGTGCCTTCCTCTGTTAAATAGAGGACCTTACCCAAATAACTGTCCAGTGACTGAGCTTGGTCGCGCATTGAAGGGTCGGACCTTTCACCTGTTGTCACGAATAAGTTGCTAAGGCTATCAAAAACAAGTCGACTACCATAATGCTGAGTACCTTCGTAGGCTGGACCAGCTTGGAAAATCACTTCGAACTGTTCAATCCTTTGTTCATCCGCGGCTAATTTTCCGCGACCAACCGCTGTCAAATTGCCCCCTGCAATTACTTGGGAAAAGGTGACATAAATCAGCCGACTCTTGTCAAAGTCTGGGGCGAGTGCTAAATCTAACAAGCCACCTTGCCCCTGGCTAGTGACCCCTTCAAACCCTCCAATTGGATCAGAGACTGACCCGTCCGCCAAATTGACGATGACTAAATCGCCTTGTTTTTGTGTCACCAGCAGCCGTCCATCACTTAATTCAACTAAGCCCCAAGGTGCTGATAATTGGTCGGTAATTACGGTAACGGCTAAATCCGTTTGCGTTTCAAAACTTGCTGCGCGTGTCTGACTGTCAAAGGCTGGTAGATACTGCGTTTCAGGCGGCTGACTTTCAACTGGCGGGTTTTGAGCGTTCACAGCTGGCAAAGGCAACAAGCAAACAGCAACTATTATGAGTAATCGCTTGAGTAATCTCTTCATGCACTCACCTCTTTGAGCTTATTTTCGCACATTTGTTGATAAATGAACAATAGCTTGCTTGTTAGCTGATTGGCCGATGGCTTTAGAATTATATTGCGTTAGGAAAGGTCAAAAAAAACACTCTTTAAAGGCAGAGTGTCGGTCTATTATTTCTTATTAGTGATGCCATAGAGGAAGAAATTGATAATTTCTTCGATTGATAAAGGATTATATGACAAGTTGTCTGGATTTAAATAGGGTGAAATTAATAAAAAATAGTGACTAGCATAGCGTTCAATCTCATAATTAGACTGTAATTTTTCCTTGTGTAAGGTAAATAAATCGATAAAAGGTTGCAGATAAGCGGCCTTAAAAATTTGATAGAGGGCGAAGCTTGCCTCAGGTGAGATTTCTTTTTTCATATCATTCATCATCATTGAAAAATTGAAGGGATGCGTTTCCTGCAAATATGAAGTCATCTGGATCAAAGCTTGGGTCAAATCGGTATCCGTTTGAAGTTTAATCCGACTCAAATCGTTCAGCGCTTCATGAGCCACTTCTTCTAAAACAGCCACATACAGGGCTTCTTTATTCTTAAAATGATGGTATAAGTTCGGTTGCGTAATGCCCACTTCTAGGGAAATATGGCGGGTTGAGGTCGCATTGTAGCCATCTCGCATAAAATGAATTTGGGCAACAGCGATGATTTTTTCTCGCGTCGTGGCTTCTTTTTTTGTCATCCTTGGAAACTCCTTCCAAATATTCGTCAATTGGACGTGAATTGTGTGTCGATTAATCATAACACATTATGATTGCAAATAAACTTATCAAGTGATATAATTATAAAAACTTATCGTTCGATAGGTGTGAAAATTAAGGTGGTGTACGATCATGTTTTTAGCATGGAATGAAATTAAACACTCTAAAACACGTTTCCTATTAATTATTGGCGTCATGGTGCTCGTCAGTTATCTGGTTTATTTCTTAACAGGTTTAGCATTCGGCCTGGCGCAAGAGAACCGCACGGCAGTTGATAAATGGGACGCAAGTGCGATTATCTTAAAGGATGAAGCCAATGCGAATATTAATATGTCGATGATGGAAATAGGTCTCAAAGAAGCGATTGACGCAGATGACATCGCGATGCTTGGCACAACACCTAACGTGGTCCGAAAAGCTGGCACCAATAGTGAGGACGATAAAATTTCGGTGAATTTCTTTGGAGTTCATCCCGATGAATTTTTAATGCCAACTATCATCGACGGTGTAGAAGTCACTGCTGACCATCAAGTTGTGGCTGATATTAGTTTACAAAAAGAGTATGGTCTTGAATTAAATGATGAGTTAAACTTGGCGGGAACAGAGATCACGGTTAAAATCGTTGGTTTCACGGAGAATGCCAAATTTAGTGTCTCACCGGTTTTATATACGACGATTCCAACTTACCAAGAGATTCGATTCGAAGCTCAAAATGAAACGCCTGAGGGGCGAGTCAGTGCTTTTATTGTGCGCGACGATGATTTAGCGTCAGTTAAATTGTCTAATGATGATTTACGCCTCTACTTGATCGATGACTATATCAAAGAATTGCCTGGCTATATGGCACAAGTTTTGACCTTCGCTTTAATGATCATTTTCTTGATTGTCATCGCAGCCGTTGTGATTGGAATTTTTATGTATGTCTTAACGGTTCAAAAAGCAAGTATGTTCGGGGTCATGAAAGCCCAAGGTATTTCAACCAACTATATTGCTAAGTCAGTAGTTGCTCAAACATTTCTTCTCGCCGTGATTGGCGTTGGGACAGGTCTCGCGTTGACCATTATAACGGGACTCGTCTTACCAAGCACGGTTCCCTTTCAACAGAATATCTACTTTACACTGATTATTTCAGCTTTGATTATTCTGTTTGCTCTACTCGGCGCCTTTTTCTCTGTTAGAACTGTCGCTAAAATCGACCCACTTGAAGCCATAGGATAGGAGCCTGCCATATGAAAGCAATTGAAGTCATTAATGTAAAAAAGAAATTTTTAGATGGTAGTAAAGAAATTGTCGCCTTAAAAGACACGACTTTTTCCGTTGAATCAGGTGAATTTGTTGCCGTCATTGGGCCCAGTGGTTCAGGAAAAAGCACCTTTTTAACAATTATCGGAGGCCTTCAAACGCCGAGTGAAGGTCGCGTTCTTATTAATAACAATAAATTTAGTGAAGTCGATGAACAAAAACGTGCCAAATTGCGTTTCGAAGAAATTGGTTTTATCCTGCAAGCCTCTAACTTAATTCCCTTTCTATCCGTCGAAAACCACTTACGTTTAGTCAACAAAGTCAAAGGCGAAAAATTTGACCAAAATACGGCTGATAAGTTGCTGAAACAGCTTGATATTGATAAATTACGCAATAAGTATCCGAGCGATCTTTCAGGCGGAGAAAAGCAAAGGGTCGCTATTGCTCGGGCCTTATACCATAATCCATCTGTTATTTTAGCCGATGAACCAACGGCCAGTTTGGATACTGAGCGCGCCTATGAAGTGGTTGAAATCCTGGCTCGCGAAACGAAGGAACAAAATAAGGCAACCATCATGGTCACTCATGATGAACGCCTCATTGGCTACTGTGACAAAGTCTACTCTATGAAAGACGGACAATTGACCTTAGACGAAGAAAAAAGTAAGCTGAAACCTCAAAAAGAAGCCTAGTTGCTACTGACATTATCTTCTGGGCTCAGGCCGTCAGAAGATAATGTCAGGCATACATCCCTTGCTATTTATCAAAAAAAAGCGCCATCTTTCCAATTGGAGAGGTGGCGCTTTAGTCGATTATTTAACTTGGTTGGCTAGCGTTAAGGCGCCAGTAATACCGGCATTATCACCTAGTCCAGGTAAGACAATGTAATCGGCTAAGTCTGGGTAATCCACATAATCTGCCATCAGTTGGTCAAATTGGTCTTTGATTTTATCCAACATGCCAGGGACTTTCATGTTGCCACCACCGATCACAATCCGTTCAGGACGCAAAATTAACGTATAGTCGACCAAGGCTTGGCCTAAATAATTAGCTACGTAAGTCCAAACCGCATCATCAGGTGCGACGTCTTTGCCCGATACGCCCAAACGCCCGTCAATCGATGGACCAGCGGCCATCCCTTCAAGACAGTTGCCATGATAGGGACAGAAGCCCGCGTAATTATCAGCTGGATGTGGGTGGACAATCACGTGTCCCATTTCCGGGTGTCCAAGGCCTTCAAGTAGCTTGCCATTAACGAGCGCACCGACACCAACCCCCGTTCCAACCGTCACGTACAACATGTTATCAAGGCCTTTAGCGGCGCCGACACTTGCTTCACCGACTGCAGCCGCATTGACATCTGTGGTCCAAGCCATTGGAAGATCGTAGCGGGCCTTCACAGCTGCTAGAAAATCGAAATTCTTCCAAGCTAGCTTAGGCGTTGATAGAATCTGTCCATATTGAGGCGAATCTTGACGCACTTCAATTGGACCGAAAGATCCAATCCCAATCGCCTTTAAACCGTCTAGATGTTGATCAAAAAACGCAAAGACCTGCGCCAATGTTTCTTCTGGTGTCGTCGTGGGGAAAGACACTCTTTCAATAATTTCATTCTGTTCATTACCGATGGCACACACAAACTTTGTCCCACCTGCTTCAATTGCTCCTACTTTCAATACATCAGCTCCTTTTGTTTAGTATAGCTTTTATTGCCTTGTTTGAGAATAGTGGGCGGCCACTGCCCCTAATAAATTCGCTTGATTGCGAAATTGACAAGTCTCGATATCGAGTACAACATCAGTCGCCTGAGTGCGTTTCAAGTATCCATGAGCTCTTTGAGTCACTTCTTCAAGTAAACCATCGCGTTCAGAAATCGCCCCACCTAACAGAACACGGTCAGGATTCAATACAACTGACAACATTTGAATGCCACGTCCGAGCGCATCGAGCATTTGATCGACATGCTTTTGAGCTAGACTCTCTCCCCTGTCCGCTCGCTCGAATAATTCCTGTCCAGAAATCGCGATTTGACTGCCACTTTCTTCAGTATAGCGGCGCGCTGTATTAACTGGACTAGCCAAGTCACTAAAGGAATATTCTGCGTCCATCATCATGTAGCCAAACTCGCCGCCAAATAGATTGCGGCCTTTCAATATTTTTCCTTCTGAAATAATCGCGCCACCAATTCCTGAACCAATCACAATAAAAATCGCATTCTGAACGCCGCGAGCCGCTCCTTGCCAGCTCTCAGCTAAAGCGGCACAATAGGCATCATTTTCAAAGGTGACTGGCACGTCAAGCGCCTCAGTTAATTCTTGAACAATTGAGAAATGATGCAAATAAGGCATCGCACTAAAACCTTTAACGACACCTGCCTTCGTATCAACAGAACCTGGACTGCTAAAAGCAGCCCCCGTAATGTCATCGTTAGCCAAATTTCCCAAGTTCTCAAATGCTACTTTCTTTTCGCAATTCATTTCATTATTTTTTCTTCGTTTTATGGGGATTGTTCTTATTTTCGCTGAAAAAAAACCTTGCTTTGGTTAAGCAAGGTTGGGGGATTTAGTTGGGGAGGTCAACGAGTTGGATGGTTTGGTTTTGGTATGTGGCGAGGTGTTGGACGTTGTGTCGGCGTAACATGGCGTAGGCGTCGGTGAAGTGTAGTTGGTAGTCTGCTGCCACGTGAGCATCTGAGCTGACGGTAAAGAGTTTGCCGCCTAGTTGTGTATATAAGGCAATGGCGTAGTCATAGAGGTGGGCATTGTCGTAGCGGTACATGCTACGGGTGTTGAGTTCGAGCGCTTGGTCTTGTTCGATCATTTTGTTAAAGATTTGTGTTAGGACGGTTTCTTTGCGTTCTAGGTCTGTTAGTTGGACGTTGTCGTAGCCGCGTAAGCCGAAGTCAAAGTGAGCAAGGACATTGGCGTAGGGCGCGTGGTTGACAGCTTCTAACATGAGGTCAAAGTATTCGTCTAGGTGAGTGTTGAGTGGTTTGGTGTCGTGATTCAGAGTCATGAAGCCATGGCGGCCGTTATGGTGAATGCTAAGTAATTGGATGTCGTAAGTTTTGTCAGCTAGAAAGTCTTCAATGCGGTGGCGATCAGCGTAGGTGAAGCCTACTTCGATGCCTTTGAGTAATCGGTTGTCATATTCGGCATTGAGTTGGTCTAGCTTTTGAACGTAGCCTGTGTAATCCGGGATAACATTTGGTATGGCTTGTACTGAGCTAAAAAAATCAAGGTGTTCAGTCGTCACGACTGGTAAATCTGATTGAAGCAAGTAGTTTTCAAAAGTCTCTGAAGAATCCGGTGAAAAATATGTGTGTAAATGTTGGTCATAATAACGCATAATAAACTCCTTTTTATTAGAATCTTAAACACTGACTAACTTTAGTATAACGGAAGTTGAAGATGTTTTCTTACAAAGGGTATCACGAAAGCGTTTGCTATTTGAATTTTATTTAGAGACTAAATGGTACGCGTGTTTGGATGATATTTAAGGTTTATTCTCGCTTTCGATTAAGTGTTATGCTACACTATTGTTCCTTAAAATGTCTTGAAAGGTGGCGATTAGTTCATGATTGAATTACAACAGATTCAGAAGAGTTTTAAAGTAGCTAAACGAGCGGCTGGTTTTTGGCAGACAAGTAGAGCCTTGTTCCAGAAAGAGTACACTCAAATTGATGCTCTCAGTGATATTACCTTCAATATCCAACCTGGCGAAATGGTAGGTTACATTGGGCCGAATGGCGCAGGTAAAAGCAGTACCATCAAGATTATGAGTGGCGTGCTTGTTCCTGATAGTGGGACTTGTGTCATCAACGGCCTAACTCCATGGAAAAATCGCAAGGAGCACGTGCGCAATATTGGCGTAGTGTTCGGCCAACGTTCACAGCTTTGGTGGGAAGTACCAGTGATTGATTCGTTTGAATTACTACGGGATATCTATGATATTGATCAAGCCGCTTACCGCCAAAAGCTTAATGAGTTGAGCGAGCGTTTAACCATTGGTGATTTGCTTACCACTCCGACGCGCCAACTGAGTCTAGGTCAGAGAATGCGTTGTGAAATTGCCGCTTCTTTGCTCCATTCTCCTTCTCTTTTATTTTTAGATGAACCTACGATTGGTCTGGATGCCCATTCCAAAATAGCTGTGCGTCAATTTATTCAAGAGCTGAACCATGAACATCAAACCACCATTATTCTAACCACCCATGACATGCAAGATATCGAAGCACTGACCGAAAGAATTCTGTTAATTGGTAAGGGACGCATTCTATTAGATGGTTCATTGAAAGATCTAAAACAGCGGCAACAAGACCACACACAGATTGTCATTGAAGCTGTGCATGGCAACTTCCAAGCCCAAGCTGGACTGACTTTACTGGAACAAACAGCCGGTCATTATTTAGTCGAAGTCGATACGCAACAACTTTCGCTAGCTAAAGCAATTGAAAGCTTAGCAAAGCAACTCGAGGTAACTTCCTTAACGGTCAAGCAGCCGACCGCTGAAGAATTAGTCGTTAACCTCTACCAGGAGTTTGAAATATGAAAGCCTATTTGAGTATCTTTCGCGTTCATTTCATTAGTGTGCTTCAGTACCGTTCGGCTGCTTTCGCTGGTATTCTCACACAATTTGCTTGGGGCTTTATGTTAGTTTTAATGTTTAAAGCATTCTACCAAAGTAATCCAAGTGCCTTTCCCATGGGCTTAAGCCAAGTAACAGACTATATCTGGCTCCAACAAGCATTTCTCAATTTATTCGCTGTCTGGATTTTCGACAACAGTATCTTTACAAGCGTGACGGATGGTCAAATTGCTTACGAACTAGTGCGACCACTCAGCCTGTATAAACATTGGTTTGCGAAGACGCTAGCTTTTCGCTCAGCACGCACACTCTTGCGCTGTTTCCCGCCTTTAATCGTGGCTCTTTTCTTACCAGAACCTTATGGTTTATCTATCAGTCAACATTTACCTTTATTTCTACTCACGATGTTATTAAGCACTTGCTTAGTCATCGCTTTTTTGATGTTAATTTATATTTCAACTTTTTATTTATTATCCTCAACCGGCATACGTACACTTGTGATGACCATCGGAGATTTCCTAACAGGCGGCATTATTCCTTTGCCTTTCCTTCCACATTCTATTCAACACGTGATAGAATTAACGCCTTTTGGTCTAATGCAAAACGTACCATTGAGAGTTTACAGTGGTGACATCAAGGAGTGGACCATTATCTTTCCACAACTATTCTGGCTCATCCTATTGATTGTATTTGGCCAGCTATTCATGAAGAACGCCTTAACACGCGTGGTTATCCAAGGAGGCTAAGCATGAAATTATATGGACGTTACTTAAAAATCCAACTCAAAAGTCAATTGCAGCATAAAGCTTCTTTCTTAATGCTCCTTTTCGGCCAGTTTCTTGCCACCTTTACTTCTTTTCTGGGCGTTTACTTTATGATGCACCGTTTTTATAAAGTGGCAGACTTTACCCTATCTGAAGTGCTGTTAAATTTTTCGATTGTCTCCTTCGCCTTTGCGACCGCTGAACTATTCGCCCGTGGCTTCGACAGTTTTGCGCAAATTATTAGCAACGGCGAATTCGATCGCATGCTTGTCAGACCTAAGAATTTGTTTATTCAAATACTCGGTTCAAGAATGGAATTTTCGCGAATCGGTCGTTTAATTCAAGCTGTTTTACTGTTTATCTGGGCCGTTACCAACAGCACTATTAACTGGACCCCAGCCAAAATATTAACCGTACTCTTCATGTGGTTCGGCGCTACTATCGTATTCGCAAGCCTGTTCTTATTGTATGCTAGCCTCTGCTTTTTTACCTTAGAGGGGTTAGAATTTATCAACATTCTAACGGATGGGGGTCGTGAATTTGGCCAGTATCCCTTCTCAATTTACGGAGAAATCGTCCTGACATTTCTGACATTCATTGTGCCATTGGCTTTAGTTCAATATTACCCATTACTGTATTTGACTGACCGTAGTAATCAGATCTATCTTATGTTTCTACCTTTAATCGCGACGTTATTTATATTTCCCGTTTATGGTTTTTGGCGTTTTGCTTTAAAACACTATCAATCAACTGGTTCTTAAATCATAAGTATCGCGGTCTTATCAAAGAAACTCGGACGAGTCCGAGGGAATCGACCAGATTAATGGCTTTTCTAGCCGATAGTCCAGGGGAATCGACTAGCAAGCGCCTATCACTTTAGAAAAACAACAAGCTGAAAGTAGTACAAGCCTTGCTAAATCAACAAAAGCCTATAATCCCTTATATAATAAAAACTTAAGCATAACCTCGACCTGCTTTGCGGCCAGTGAGATTTTCTTACTGGCTATTTTATAAGCAACTTTAAGTTTTATATTGATTTAGCTCGTTCTATTTTTTTGATGGATTTGGGCCATACAGGTTGATCCGCATATTTTTTTAGCTATGCGCCAATTGATACTGAGCGTTGGGGGAATACCGTTAGTCGATTTATCGTGATTATTTCTTAAACTTTTAATAGTATTAATATCGCGGTCATTGTTAGCATCCTTTTCTACCTCCAAGTAAAAGTAACTTTAGAGGATAAGGGGATAGCTAACAAGGCCTTTTTTGCCTGCAGAGTTATGTACAAATGTTCTGCAAACTTATGTACTTTTATTTTGCTATTAACAACTGGCTTTTCAAAAAATACTTTTTTTCTTACAAAAAATTATTTTCACCTCCATAAACTTTCATTTAATTGACACAATTAAATCCAACTAACCTCAATATTTATCATTTAATTACCAACAATTTATCACGACCTATTTTGTGTAATATTATATCACAATGTTATCGTCTCGCTAGTTAATATTGTTAAAAACGCTGTTTTTGCGTCATATTTTATGACATAGCAGGTGACCAAAAAGTTGTTTCTGAGATATTTACCCTCTATAATCTAACAAAATACAAAAAAATATTTCTATTTAATATTTAATAACGGAGGGAATAGTATGACAAATACGTGGACAAAAGAGAGTATCCTAGCAGATGCTGATGAAAAAAATGTACGTTTTATTCGATTAATGTTTACAGATATCCTTGGAACGATTAAGAATGTTGAGATTCCATTGTCTCAATTAAGCAAAGCTTTAGATAACAACATGATGTTTGACGGATCATCCATTGAAGGTTTTGTCAGAATCGAAGAAAGCGATATGTACTTGGTGCCTGATTTAGCCACTTGGCTCGTCTTCGATTGGGCGATTACAGAGAACGAAACTAGCCGAATCGCAAGGTTGATTTGCGATGTAGAAACTCCACAACGTGACATCTTCGCAGGAGATCCACGTAGTAACTTAAAACGTGTACTTGAAGAAATGACTGCGATGGGCTTCAAACAATTCTATTTAGGACCCGAAGCAGAATTTTTCTTATTCAAACTCGATGATCAAGAAAACCCAACGATGCAATTGAATGACCACGGTGGCTACTTTGACTTAGCACCGAATGACTTGGCTGAAAATTGCCGCCGAGATATTGTTCTCGAGTTAGAAGCATTAGGTTTCGAAATCGAAGCCAGTCATCATGAGGTGGCGCACGGCCAACACGAAATCGATTGGAAATATGCCGATGCGATCTCAGCTTGCGATAACATCCAAACTTTCAAATTAATCGTTAAAACAGTCGCCCGTCGACACCATTTACACGCAACCTTTATGCCCAAACCACTCTTTGGTATCAATGGTTCTGGTATGCATTTCAATCTTTCACTTTTCACCTCAGATGGCAATGCCTTTTACGACCCAACTTCAACATCTGGATTGTCAGATGTAGCCATGCACTTTATCGCCGGGCTTATGAAATATGCAACAGATTTTACTGCCGTTTGTAACCCAACTGTTAATTCTTACAAACGCTTGGTTCCAGGTTATGAAGCACCTGTCTATGTCGCGTGGAGCGAAAAGAATCGCTCGCCTTTGATTCGAATTCCTGCTGCTAGAGGAAATTCCACGCGGGTAGAATTGAGAAGTGTCGACCCATCTGCCAACCCTTATTTAGCACTGGCTGTTATCTTAAAAGCTGGTCTGCTTGGCATCAAAGAAAAATTAGCCACACCAGAACCTGTTGACCGTAACATTTATCGCATGACGGCCGAAGAACGCCAAGCTCATCATATCATCAGCCTACCCGGTTCTTTAAAAGAAGCGGTTGACAAGCTTGCTGCCTCACCAGATATGCTTGACGCATTAGGGCCACACATTGCGAGCAACTTTATCAAAGCTAAAAACCAAGAGTACAAAGACTTTGCCATGTATGTCTCACCTTGGGAAATTGAGAAATACTTCACCTGTTACTAATTCAAAATACAAAACATTAATGAGATTGATAATAATTAGTTGACGTCAATTAAATACAATGATATGCTATTAAAAATAAAAAGGAATTGTGCGAGGTGCGACTGACAAGAGTACAGATTATGTCTGGAAAGGGAAAGTCGCCGAAACGATGAATCGTTGGTTGCTAATCATAATAGGTTAGTAACTGTTCAACTTAACTGCCAGTTAAGTTTGATTGTGCAAACAATTACCCGGCAAAAGAATGTTACTCGCTCCATTCCGAGGACCACAGACTTTTGTTTGTGGTCCTATTTTTATTAAACTAATTAAGGAGTGAGACACAATGACAAATTTAATAAACAATCAAGGCATCCCCTTCACGAAAATGGAAGGCCTCGGTAATGACTATATTTACATTAACGATTTAGCAGAGAATTTATCGGATTTAGCTGACTTAGCAGTTGAAATGAGCGAAAGACATTACGGCATCGGCAGTGACGGCATCATCGTCCTTCGTCCCTCTTCCATTGCGGACTTTAAGATGCGCATGTTCAACTTAGACGGAAGTGAAGGCAAGATGTGTGGTAACGGTATCCGCTGTTTGGCCAAATTTATTTACGACCAACACCTTTGGTCCGATAAACATCTGACTATTGAAACCCTCAGTGGCGTTAAGCAAGTAGAACTTATTTTCAATCAATCAGGACAAGTGACAGGCGCTCGCGTCAATATGGGCCAACCGATTCTCGAGAATTCGCTCATCCCAGTCCAAACAAAAGAAGCCAATTGGTTACAACACCCATTCACTTTAGAAAATACTACCTACCAAGTGACCGCCGTATCAATGGGCAATCCCCATTTGGTCATTTTTCATCCCGAAATTTCGCAACTCGACCTACAATCGCTCGGCCCTAAATTCGAACATCATGAATGTTTTCCTGAACAAATTAATACTGAATTCGCAGAAATAATTCGCTCAGATGAAATTAATATGCGCGTTTGGGAGAGAGGCAGTGGCGAAACGTTAGCTTGCGGCACTGGCGCTTGTGCAGTTGCCGTTGCTAGCATCCTTAACGGTTTCACCGACAATACTGTAACTGTCAATTTACTTGGTGGTTCCTTAATTATCACTTGGGACACTTCAACATCAGGCGATGTTTATATGGAAGGCCCTGCTCGCACTCGTTTTTCCGGCTCTTATTACCCAAACACCCACTAGGAGGAGTATCATGAAACCCAATACGAATTACCAGAAAATTCCCGCAAACTATTTATTCTCAACCATCAATCAGAAAGTTGAGCAATACAAGACACAGCATCCTAACTCAGATCTTATTTCATTAGGTATCGGAGATGTGACTCAGCCGATAGTTCCCGCGGTTATTGACGCACTCCATAAAGCAGTCGATGAACAGGCAAGTAGTGAAACGTTCCAAGGTTATGGTCCTGAGGGTGGTTATGACTTCTTACGCCAATCTGTCGCACAGCATGATTTCCAAGACCGAGGCCTTGCGATTGACGCTTCAGAAATTTTCATTTCCGATGGCGCAAAAAGTGATATAGCTAATTTGCAAGAGCTGTTTGAAGTGAACAATAAAATTGCAATCGGCGACCCTGTCTATCCTGTTTATATCGACAGCAATGTCTTAGCTGGACGCTTAGGCGATTGGGATGAGCAAATCGGACAATGGAGTGACTTAACTTACTTAAGCAGTAACGAAGCCAATCAATTTATTCCTGAACTTCCTAAACAAGTTGTCGATGTCATTTACCTTTGTTATCCTAATAATCCTACCGGTATGACCTTGAGTAAACCTGAATTACAAACTTGGGTAGACTATGCTTTAGAAAACAATAGTTTAATCTTATTTGACGCAGCCTATGAAGCCTATATTCAAGAACCGAATATTCCACATTCAATCTACGAATGTGAAGGCGCGACAAAATGCGCAATTGAAGTCAGAAGTTTCTCGAAGAAAGCTGGTTTCACTGGTTTAAGGCTAGGGTATACGGTCGTCCCTCAAGAACTATCTTTCCAAGGACAATGTTTGAATAAGTTATGGTCACGTCGCCAAAGCACTAAATTCAACGGCGCGCCCTATATTATCCAGAGAGCAGGTTGGGCTTTTTACCAAGAACCTGGCAATACACAAATTAACGAACAGATCGCTTATTACATGGAAAATGCTCGTATCATTCGTGCAGGCCTAGAAGCAGTTGGCGCAACCGTATTCGGTGGTATTAATGCCCCTTATATTTGGTTAAAAACACCAAACCATCTGACGTCTTGGGAATTTTTCGACGCCTTACTCGAAGCGACTCAAGTTGTTGGAACACCCGGTAGTGGTTTCGGTCCTAGTGGCGAAGGTTATTTCAGATTAACCGCCTTTAATTCACGCGAGCGGACCATCCAAGCAGTTGAACGCATTCAACGTTTTTTCACTCAAGCATAACAGGCGAACGAATCACTTCGCTAACCTAAGCCTTTGAACTTCAAAATCAAGAACGTCAGCGAGTCGCTAGAAGCGACCACCGCATTGGATAAATTCAACGGCGAGCGAAATACAACCTCCATTAACCCCATAAGCTTATACAAAAACTGAGTGGCTAAACTTCGGTATTATACCGAGGTTTAGCCACTCAATGTTTTATTCAGTAGTTATTTTTATTATTAATTTTGATATTATTCTTCGTCAGAAGCTTCTTCATCTGTTGATTCTTCAGTTGTGTTTGAATCATCTTCAGCTGCTTCAAGGCTTAATGGGTACTCGTCGTTTTCAGTCCAAGCTGGTAAGTCAGCACCGTTTGAAACTTCAGCTAATTTATCAGCTACTGTTTCTGATTGGTATAACGCTACGATGTGTGCGTATAATTCGTTGTCAACGTCTGCGCCACGTGTCGCAATCACGTTTTTGTAGTCAGCTGCTAAACTTTCAATGTCATCATAGAAGTTTATGAAACCCTTTTCAACAACCTTCAAAAGATACATAGTGTATTGATTTTACACATTATACTTAGCGTCCTTTGAGATTTGTAAGCTTTGATACAACTGTTTTAACTCTAAATTATCTGTATGCTGCCCTTTAGCTATCTGTTCAAAAACAGTAAAAGCTTCTGTGTCCCAGTGATGCCAAGATGTGACTAATCTGCCAAAATATTTATCTTCTGTCGATCGCTCTTTAGCAGCTTCTGCAGTCTCTTCAAATAATTGCTTAGCAACGTTATTCTTATACCAACAGGCAGGCATTACTCGATAGCCTTTTTCCATAAAGTAGCCTGGCGTTGGATAACCTTGAGTACGCTCATCATAATGCCAATCAAGAATGACAATGTCTTTAGGTAATTGCTCAACGGCGTGGTAAGTGCCGAACGTATCTCCTTCCCAATTATCATAGCCAAATCGTTCTGCATCAATTAATCGATCCCCCCACATCATCATATCTAAATCATGTATTTTTACAATGTGTTGATGCATGTCTTTGACAGCTTTAATAAATAGATCCGCACGATTTTTGCCTCGACATCTTGTGCATTGGTCACTCGCAATCTCGTATACTTCATCCATTCCAATATGAATGGTTTTGGCATCAAAGGCTTCAATGATTTCATCTAACATATCATAGACGATTGGATTCACATCAGGATGCAAAGGACACCAACTCCGGCAGAAAATCTCTGGCCATTCTGCTGTTAATGGTGTTTGTGGTGTTTCATCAAACTCCGGATAAGCTGTTAGTAAAGCACTGCGACTGCCTCCCCATCCTTGGTGACCTAAACATTGCATCAAAGGTACAATCTCCATTTGATGCTTACGAGCAAAATTAGTTAACTCCCTGGCATCTTCTTCTGTTAAAGCATGGCTTCCGGTCTTCAATTCGGGATGTTTGGTAAAAACAAAGGATTTGTCTAATTCTAAAATTAAATGAGATACGGCCTGAGTTGCTAGAACTTGACTGATTAATTGCTTGAGTTCAGGTATCAAACGACGATCTCCAAAGCGTAAATGAAAAGCAATGACTTGTGTTTGTGACATTAGAAAACTCCTCTCAAATTAAATGATTTATTCTGTCTATTAATAGAACCTGACTTTAAATTAACACCAACAGAGAGCGCATACAATAGGTTTAATTTAGCAGTCTATGTTAAATTTGATTGAAGGCATAATGTTAGTAATCGCTTTCTTTTTATGTTATATTGAAAAAAACTTTGAAAGAGGTGACATGGATGCCAACTGAAAATCCAGAAAGACCCGTTTCAGGTGTTGAAGGCTTGGCTAATTTAGCAGGAGCGCGAGCGGTTGCGAGAACTCACAAGGAAAATAGTGATAACACACTCTTACCTGAAACAGATGTAAACCGTAGCGAGGAAGAAAAGAACGCAGATGTCGTACCAGAAGATTTTGAATCATTCAATTTAGATGCAGTAGATAATTTAAAAGAGTCTAACCGCGAAGAGTCGCCTGAATGACACTAGACACCTTTATTAACATGACATAGATTTTTTTAAAAGCAGGCCGGGCTGATGCTCGTTCTGCTTTTTGTTTGGTTTGATTATATATATTATTATTGTATTTTAATCTTCTCTTAATTTTATAGGTGTGTTACGATAGCTATAATTATTTGGCTGGAGGGTTATAATGGAGAAATTTAAACTTATTATTGCGATGTTAATTGTAGGATCTATCGGCATTTTCGTTCATTATATGCCAATCTCTTCTGCTCTAATTGCAGCAGCAAGAGCTGTCATTGGAACTTTGTTCTTATTATTCGTTATATTGATTCAAAGAAAAACGATTAACTGGCCTAAAGTTCGAGAAAACGGCCGATACTTGGTAATTTCAGGGGCTGCTATCGGTTTTAACTGGATTTTCCTATTTGAAGCCTATCAATACACTAGTGTTGCGATCGCTACTTTATGTTATTATATGGCACCCGCTTTTGTAGTCATATTAGCACCTTTGGTATTGAAAGAGAAAATTACGCGTTTTAACTTAATCTGTACAGGCTTTGCAATGTTTGGGGCAGTTTTAATTTCTGGTGTCTTATCTGGAGGAGAAAGTAATCTTCTTGGAGTAGGTTATGGACTAGCTGCCGCTGTTTTATATGCGAGTATTATCATTCTTAACAAGAAAACAAAAGGTTTATCAGGACTTGAGTTAACATTCTTCCAACTACTCGTTGCTGCTTGCGTAATGGTGCCGTATATTTTACTTACGGAAGATATTAGTGCTGTCAATTGGACACCACAAATCATCGGTTTACTGTTATTTGTTGGAACGATTCACACTGGCTTAGTTTATCAATTATTCTTTTCTGCTATGAATAAACTGCCTACTCAAACGTCGTCAATCTTAAGTTACATTGACCCGATCACAGCGATTTTCCTGTCTGCAATCATCCTAAAACAAGGTCTAACACTCGTTCAGGTCTTAGGAACGATTTTAATACTAGGTTCAGCCTTGAGTAATGAACTCTTTGCTAATCGGCTAAGTAAACGTCGAAACACAAGGCCTAAATCAGAAGTCTTTAGCTAAACAAAAAAAAGTTGAAGCTGACCTAGGTCAACTTCAACTTTTTACTTTTATGCCGGCTAAAGGACTTGAACCCTCGACCCTCTGATTACAAATCAGATGCTCTACCAACTGAGCTAAGCCGGCATTATTGCTTTTTCAAACTAAAATATATGATACATTAGTTAGTAAGAAAAAGCAATATCAATTTATTATTAAAATACCTCAAAGACTTCTTTTTCTTGATTATAAATCGAAATCTCTCCGGTCCCAATATTGTAATGCCAACCATTTAATGTGAGTTGACCATCGGCCACGCGTTCACGAATATTATCGAAGGTTAACAAGTTAGATAATTGTTGAATAACATTCACTTTCTCTAAATGAGTCGCTTGTTCTTCAAAACTTTCTCCGGCCATCTCATCCGCTATTTGATCTCTTAATGCATTAATCTGAGAAATCCAAATATCCGTATAAGGAAGTTTATCAATATTACTTGGAGGATTAATACTGGCCGCACAACCGCCGCAATTTGAATGCCCACAAACAATGATGTTTTTTACATTTAGTACTTCTACTGCATACTCAACCGAAGAAGTTGTTGAAGCATATTTCACACTTTGTCCCGCTGGGGGAACAATATTTGCAATATTGCGAATGTGGAAAACCTCGCCTGGATAAGCTTGTAATAAGCGTTCCGGACTTACCCTTGAATCAGAACATCCAATAAATAAAGTGTGGGGCGTTTGTGTCTGACTTAATGTTTCATAAAGCTTTTGATTACGTACATAATCCTTCGCTTTAAATTGCTTCAGTGCTTCGTAAATATCGCGCATTTGAACGCCTCCTGGCATATTGTGTAAAAATTAAAAACGTTTGTTAGCTGCAATTCACTCAACAAACGTCTTTATTTTTTATTAAGTTATAAAAGGAAGTACTTTTATCTTATCAAATAAATTTAATTCAATAAAATAATGTTACACCTCAAAATTATGAATATCAAGCCAGAGCGATTACTTAAAACAATTATTAATGTTTAGTCTTGATGCTTCTCGATAAAAGCATGACGTCCTGATCCGCGTGAATAACGTTCATAATGAATGGGATCTTTTTTATAAAAGTCTTGATGATAGTCTTCTGCATCATAGAATTCTGTTGCTGCTGTAATCGGCACAACAACCGGACGGTCAAAACGACCCCTTTGATCAAGGGCTGTTTTAGATGCTTCTGCTACTTCTTTTTGCTCAAGACTTGTGTAAAAGATTTCTGGACGATACGATGAGCCACGATCAACGAATTGACCCTCTGCATCAGTAGGATCCATAATTTGCCAGTATATATCTAAAATCTCTTCATATGAAATGATTGATGGATCGTAGGTTATTTTGACTGCTTCAGTATGTCCTGTCCTTCCCGTACATACATCCTTATAGGTTGGATTCGGTAGATGTCCACCTGTATAGCCTGAAATGACAGATTCTACGCCATCCCATTGATCAAATGGTTTGACCATACACCAGAAACAGCCTCCAGCTAAAATCGCAATTTCTTTCTTACACATTGTATAACATCCTTTCTGTCTATCGTTTACTCATCCTAACAGATTTAATTAAAAATGTCCGTGAAGAAGCGTCGGGTACTGTCCCAACCATTGCCTACTGATTCAGTAATAATCTGCCAAGTTTGTGAATACCAAGGAGCTACTTCAATTGTTTCAGCAATTTCAACCGGTACGCCGCCGGTATCGTAAGCGGCACTTGTTCTTAAATAACGAATTGCTTGGTCTGTAATATTAATAGAAACGTAGCCAATGACAGTTCCAGCTTCTAGCGGTGCTGTCAATTCGCCTATTTGATTAATCTGATCATTAGGAATAAATTCGTATTCCAATCGAGGGGCTGTATCAATTACTGGCACCACTAAATTTAAATTCTCGCCGTAGCGCATCGGAGCGGGACTGATTTTACCATTCGACACTTTTATTTGCGAAACTTGTGTTGCTTCATCGCCTTGCTTAATAATTTCCTCTGTCATATAAGCTGAAAAAACATAATCAAATAGTTTTTTCGTTTCATGATAACGCGATTCTGTGCCTTGTGCCCCTAATACAATACTAATAATACGCATGTCATTACGAATAATCGTGGAAACAAAACTTCCACCGTCTTTAGCTGAATAACCTGTCAATAAGCCATCAACGCCTTCAAATTCAAACGTTCTACCTGGTAACATCAAGTTGTAATTTGTCATTTCAAATTCATCTGAGGTGCCATATTTAAATAGTTTTCGATTAATTTGGGTATGTTTTAAAATTTCAGGATGATCTTTGAGAAGATGGTAGGAGATAATCGCAACTGCCTCAGCTGATAGCATGTTTTGGGGACCTTTATCAATGGTCTCAGCATCGGTTGGATCATAAGCTCCATTCAAACCTGTCGCATTAATAATTGAGGCATTCATTATTCCCCAATTCTCCAAGTAAGTATTCATCTGTTTAACAAAGTCAGATTCAGATCCTGACACCAACTCTGCCAATGCAATTGTTGATCCGTTAGATAGGGAAATCATAACAGATTCAATTAGCTCTTCGACCGTGTATAACTCATCTTGTCTTAAAGGGACGTTAGAAACATCGTAGTCCTGACTAACAGCATAAGCATAGTCAGAGATAGGCACTTGGTAATCTAAGTCGATTTCACCCTTTTCAACCGCTTGCAAAACGATGTAAATCGTCAATAATTTACTGATAGAGGCCACTTCAACGGCTTCTTCTGAATTTTGTTCAAATAAAATTTGACCATTGGTTGCGTCAATCACCATCGCGGATTGAGCGCTCGTTTCTGGAATCGCTTGGTTTATGGCTGCCAGACTTGTTTTTGGACTGACAAAGACGGTTTGCAAAATCAAGACGATAAGCAAACCGCTAAAAAATTGTTTCAATTGTTTATTTATTTTCATTCGCGTCACCTAAATTATATGTTTGCAGCATTTCAATTCGGAAAACTAATTCATCTGCATCTATTAAAGCATACACTTGACCGCCGTGTAATTCAACAATATTCTTTACGATTGATAAACCTAAACCACTACCTGGTTCATCCGAGTGGCGCGATTGATCCGTTCGATAGGTTCGATTAAAAATTTGCTTCAAATCCTTTTCAGGAATGAGTGCTCCATTGTTTCTCACTTCGTACACAATTGTCTTCGGACTCTGCGGATGATTTTTTAAATAAAAAGCATTTATTTTAATCACTGTTGCCCCATAACCATACTTTAATGCATTTACCATCAAGTTATTAAAAACTCGGGCCATCTTCTCAACATCAAAATCACCTGTTAAGGTTTCTGGCTGCACACTGACTTCAATCGCCACACCTTTTTCTTCAGCAGATAATTCAAAATCGGCTGCCAACTGCTCCATAAATAACTTTAATTGGATTTTACTTGGTTGAAGAACGTAGGTTGTTTGTCTAGAAGACGCATAATCAAATAACTCAGCCACCAAGGTTTGCATATGTAAGGCTTTAGTATACGCCGTATGCGTATAGTCTAAAATTTCTTCGACACTATGATACTGTTTATTCTCAATTAAACCTAAGTAACCAATGATGGACGTCAATGGCGTACGAATATCGTGACCAACGTTCGTAATCAACTCATCTTTCGTCTTCTCAATCCGTCTTTCTTCTTCCATCGCTTCAACTGTACTGTCGACAAGTTTATTAATACTCGTCACTACCGAACTCAAATTACCTAAGTTTGTATCTGGAATACGGTAATCATAATGACCATCTGTAATATATTCGAGTTGCTTAAATACATGTCCGAGATGAACAATTCGCAAACGACGCTTAATGCGCCACCATACTAATAAAGCCGAAATGACGATCAACAAGACGCTGAATAGGTAAAACATATTTAACAATCGATTTTCCGTCAACATAAATTGAACACGTAATGTTTTTAGCTCCAAGAAATCGAGTTCCCAATCGATAATAGCTGAGAATAGCAAAATAACACTCAAATAGAAAAAGAATACTATCCAGAGTGTTACGATTGCTTCTAGTACTAATTCGAATTTTTCACTACGTGATAATCTAGTCTCAGGGATCGCTGGACTTTGACTCGCTTTAGCCTTCAATTTTGTAACCTACGCCCCAAACGGTTTGAATGACTTTTTCGCCACCCGTTGCCGATTCGATTTTATCGCGTAAGTGACTCACATGAACCATTACAGTTTTTGCACTTACAATACTTTCCTGATTCCAAACAGCTTCAAAAATCTCTTCCGCACTAAACACACGATTCGGATGACTCGCTAATAAATAGAGAATCCCAAACTCTAAGGCTGTTAATTGAATCGCCTTACCCGTGATTGTTTTGACCTCATGAGACTCTTTCTTAATAATCAGCGGACCAGCTTCCACTGTATCAGGCTCTTCAGTTTCAGTATATTTATGCTGACGACGCAGTAAAGATTTTACACGCGCAATCACTTCTAAAGGATTAAAGGGTTTCGTTACATAATCATCGGCACCAGAAATTAAGCCTTGAATTTTGTCATTATCAGAAGATTTAGCACTCAGAATAATGACTGGGATACTATGATTGGCTTCACGAAGCTTCTCAACTACCTCAATTCCATTAATCTTAGGCATCATCACATCAAGAATCACTAATTCAATTTCTTCATCGTTCTTAATATAATTTAACGCTTGCTGGCCATTATAAGCTTTCACTACATCATAGCCTTCATTTTTTAAATAAATATTAAGTAATTCAACAATTTCGCGATCGTCATCTACAATTAAAACTCGCATTATACTCAACTCCTTCTCTATCAATCTTTCATGTAAATACTCTCTCTTTTATTATACCCTATTTTAGCACGATTAACATTTTAACGCTTTCTTTATCAAAGATTACATCAAAGTTTCACACTTTCATCACATGTTAAACATTATGCTGTTTAACTACAAATATTCGTCAAATCGGAATAATTTCACATCAGGCCAAATATGACTTATAATTGCTATGCACACAAAGAAAGGGGTTTCACTATGACTAAAAAATCAATTCCTGCGATTATTCATTTAATCGCACACTTGGTTATTTTCACTTGGCAGTTTTTCCAACAAAGTCAAGTAACTGGAAGCGCACTAGCTTTCGAAACTCAAATTTACTTATGGGGCGCTTTTTTTATACGAACCCTGTTAATGACCTTTGCGGTTCAAATCGCTATTTTTACCGTCTTATATCTCTTTGGACGTTTGCGAACAAGACATCCTGCCGAACGAAAAGAGGACCGTGACCAACTGCTTGTATTGCGTTCCTTAAGAAACTGCTCGATCACCTTTGCGTCGGGCTTCTTTTTAGCTATGCTTTTATTGATGTTGAATTTTTCAATCGGGAGCATATTCCAAGTATTAGCCTTTAGTTATGCTTTAGCTGGCATCTTCTTCTATGCTTCGCAAATTTTTTATCATGAAAATAACGCTTAGAGAAACTCAATTAAACACCTAAGCAAAAACAACATGTCTTCGATGAATTGATCGAAAACATGCTGTTTATTTAGTGACTATTATTATCTTGAATAGTTAGGCGCTTCTTTGGTTATGTTTACATCATGCGGATGTGACTCAATCAAGCCAGCACCACTCATACGGATAAATTGTGCTTCATCGCGTAATGCTTTCAAGTCAGCTGAACCTGTATAACCCATACCTGAACGAATACCACCAACCATTTGGAAAATAATATCTGTGACGCTTCCTTTGTATGGAACGCGCCCTTCAATACCTTCTGGTACCATTTTCTTCGCTTCGTTTTTAGATTGAAAGTAGCGATCGCTAGAACCAGCTTCCATCGCTGCTAAACTTCCCATCCCGCGATAAGATTTAAAACGACGGCCTTGATAAATTTCAAAATCACCAGGAGACTCGTCTGTTCCTGCTAACATACTCCCTAGCATAGCGGCGTGCCCCCCTGCTGCTAAAGCCTTCACGATATCACCAGAATACTTAATCCCACCATCCGCAATAATCGTCTTGCCATATTCCTTGGCTGCTGATGCACATTCATAAATTGCAGTTAATTGTGGCACACCAACACCTGCAACTACACGGGTTGTACAGATTGATCCAGGACCAATCCCCACTTTTACCACATCAACACCCACTTCAAATAATTCACGTGTCGCTTGCGCTGTGGCAACGTTCCCTGCGATAATCGTTACATCTGGATAAGTTTCGCGAATTTCTTTGATTTTACGAATTACACCTGCACTATGACCGTGAGCAGTATCCACAACAATCGCATCTACTTGCTCTTGAATTAAAGCCTCCGCACGTTCGAAAGTATCGGATGTTACACCAATCGCTGCAGCAACCAATAAACGACCGTGTTCATCTTTAGCTGAATGAGGGAATTGAATGACCTTTTCAATATCTTTAATCGTAATTAAACCTGATAATCTACCCTCTGTGTCAACAATTGGCAATTTCTCGATTCGATGACGGTGTAAAATTTCTTTCGCTTCTTCTAAAGAGGTTCCAATTGGTGCAGTTACTAAGTTATCTTGAGTCATCACTTCTTCAATTGGCGAAGTAAAGTTTGTGACAAATCGCATATCACGGTTAGTAATAATACCTACTAATAATTTATCTTCAAAACTTTTCACGATTGGCACTCCACTAATACGATAGCGTGACATCAATTCTTCTGCATCATGAACCGTGTGATTAGGCGTTAAATAGAAAGGATCAAGAATAACACCATTTTCTGAACGTTTTACTTTTTTTACTTCATGCGCTTGTTGTTCAATTGACATGTTTTTGTGAATAACACCTAAACCACCTTGTCTAGCCATCGCAATCGCCATATCAGCATCAGTGACCGTATCCATACTTGCACTAATAATTGGAATATTTAACCTTAAGTTGGGAGATAGTTCTACTGAAAGATCTACATCATTTGGCAACACTTCACTTTTCGCTGGCACTAATAATACATCATCAAATGTGTAACCTTCTCGAACAAACTTTGTTTCCCATGCAGTCATTTGCACGCCTCCTAATTTTTTTTGAATATATTTTTACTAAGTTATCATTTTACCGACCGACATGCAAGTAAAATATGAACATTATAAATCCCTCATCAAACTCTTGGCTTTAGCAATCATCGACACAACGATGTTCGTCACACAAATTAATTTTAGGTAAAATAAAAACACGAACATTCAGACAGATATCCTTCGTCAATCATCTTTAAATTTCAGATTGAGAGAATTCTGATAAAGGGCATAAGATTACAGACAATTGCCTCACTAGAATGTTCGTGTTATAAAATAATATTTACTTAAATTTAAAATACGCCACCGACAATGTTATAACGTTTCTTCAAGTAGAAACGTAAGCCAAATGTCGCCGCTCCGATAACCATATAAACCATTGGAGGGAAAATAGGGTTAATAACTGATGGTATAAAGGCTGCGGATAGGGTCACTACTGCCACCCAAACAATCATCCATAGTGAGGATACTCCGAAATATTTGAAGTAACCTTTTTTACCTTTTGGTGCTTCCATATTAGGCATTACTTTTGACGTTTGAAGCATCGCCCAACCGGCTACTAAGTAATTCAAGATTAAAGTGATTAGTCCCATAGATAAGACCGCTTCAGGTTGCTCAGCATTTGCATTCATCATAGACAGTCCCACGATAAAAGTGAAAACTGATCCTAAGATTAAGCCACCATCCAAAGCAATTTGCCAATCAGGTGAACGAGTCACTTCTGTTTGATCTTGAAAATTCTGATTTAAAATTGACGTTGCACATTCAGTCGGCGTGCCGTAAATTTGACGAGCCGTTTGTCCTACTTGTTGGCCTTCAATTAAAGTTTCTAACATTTCTGTGTAAATGGGCATTTTAACCGTTTCAGTCAAGCCGCCATCCGTTAGTTTCTTATCAATGGATACTAAGAATTGTTGACTTCTTTTCGTCAATTGATTAAATTCATCCCACTCTAATCCAGGTAAAGGATTAACAGCGACTGGGGCAACTGGACTGACTTGAGTCGTTTCTACAACGTTAGCATTAGTCTCAACTTTCGTCCCAGTACTTGCTTTAATCGCATCTTTAGCTGCTTGAATTTTATCTGCTTCGTTTGGATCTACAATGGGGGTATTTTTTTCAGTTTCTTTACTCATAAATTATGTCCTCTCTTAAACGTTAAAGCGGAATAACATAATATCGCCATCTTGAACGACATAGTCTTTACCTTCTGAACGCACACGGCCATGTTCTTTGGCTACAGCCATACTTTGATGAGTGACTAAGTCATCATAAGAAACAGTTTCCGCACGGATAAAGCCACGTTCGAAATCTGAATGGATAATACCAGCAGCTTGAGGCGCTTTGATTCCTTGAACAAATGTCCAAGCACGAACTTCTTGCTCACCAGCTGTAAAGTAAGTCGCCAGGCCTAATAGAGAGTAAACATGTTGAATTAGACGATCTAAACCAGACGCTTCAATTCCAAAGTCCTCTAAGAAAATGGCTTTTTCTTCATCATCAAGTTCAGCAATCTCTTCTTCAAGACGTGCACATACCGGCACTACTTCTGCGCCTTGACTTGCTGCAAGCTCACGCACCTGTGCTAAGTATGGATTATCGCTTGAGTCAGTCACTTCGTCTTCGCCAATATTCGCTACATATAACATTTTCTTGCGTGTTAATAAGAATAGGTTACGAACATAAGGTAATTGAGCATCGTAAAACTCAAGTGAATTGGCCATTTGATCATTTTCCAATGCGACTTTAAGTTTTTCTAAAACTTCCATTTCAGCAACTGCTTCTTTATCTTTTGTACGGGCTAATTTACCAACACGAGCCATTCTTTTTTCAATCGTTTCTAAGTCAGCTAAGATAAGCTCTAAGTTAATTGTTTCAATATCTGAAATTGGATCAACTTTACCCGATACGTGAGTAATGTTACCGTCATCGAAACAACGAACAACGTGACAAATCGCATCGACTTGACGAATGTGGCTTAAAAATTTATTCCCTAAACCTTCACCACGGCTAGCACCTTTTACGATTCCAGCGATATCTGTAAATTCAATCGTAGTTGGAATTGTTTTTTTAGGTTTAACTAATTTAGTGATTTCATTTAAACGTTGGTCTGGTACTTCTACCACACCAACGTTAGGATCGATAGTGGCAAAAGGATAGTTCGCAGCTTCAACGCCTGCTTTTGTAATTGCATTAAAAAGTGTTGATTTCCCAACGTTTGGAAGACCAACGATTCCTGCTGTTAATGACATAGGTGGCACTCTCTTTCTTCTGTAAAAATTCTATTTATGTTAATAGTTTCAAACGGTTGTTACTAGTTTTCTTCGTGTTTCACAAGTATTTTTTTCATTTTCTTTTCAAAATCACGGCGTGTCATTGTGACAACATGTCCACAATTCTCACATTTAATACGGATATCCATTCCCATACGTACGATTTGCCAGCGATTAGTTTGACAGGCATGAGGCTTGCGCATTTCAACAGTATCAAATTTATCGTATTTTTTTTCCATCTTGCTTCCTCCAATAAAGTAATGTCAGATTGTAACGCATCACAACTGAATGTCTAACATCTCCAGAATACGGATTAAATCTGATTGAGATAAGAACTCAATTTCGATTTTTCCTTTATCCCCCTTTTGATTAATTGAAGCACCTGTTCCAAAGCGTTCTTGCATTTGATGTTCAATTTCGACGATATGAGGAGCTTTGGCAACTTTATCAGTTTTTTCATTTTTCTTCGGTTGAATCGGCATTTGTTGATTGTATTGTTGCACAAGTTCTTCCAATTGTCTAACGGTTAAATGCTCTCTTACAACCTTTTCAGCGACTGGTATCATTTGGCTTTTGTCTTTTAATCCTAGTATGGTTCTTGCTTGACCCATTGACATTTTTTCCTCTGTTACCATTTGCTTGATTTCTTCTGGAAGTGTTAATAAACGAAGATAGTTCGCGATGTAGGGACGACTCTTGCCCATACGATCGGCTACTTCGGCTTGAGTTAAATTTAATTTATCCATCAGCATGCTGTATGCTTCAGCTTCTTCTAAAGGACTTAAATCTTCCCTTTGTAAGTTTTCAACGACCGCAATTTCAATCATTCTTTCTTCGTCTAACTGACGAACAATTGCTGGTATCGTTGTTTTACCTGCTAAACGACTCGCACGAACACGTCGCTCACCTGCAATCAATTCATAACCTTTAATCATTGATTTACGCAAGATAACTGGTTGGAATACACCACTTTGTTTGATTGATTCGCCTAATTCTTGTAAGGCAATCTTATCAAAATGTTTACGTGGTTGATAAGGATTAGGTCGAATTTGGTCTAAAGGAATATCTTCGACGATTTCATTATCTGTCGGAGTTTCTTCGTAAGCTGTAAATAAAGCTTCCATTCCACGACCTAAACCTGTTTTTTTAGGTTTATTCGCCACTCGAAATCACTTCCTTTGCTAAATCTAAGTACATTTCAGCGCCACGAGAACGTGGATCATAATCTAACACTGACTGGCCGTAAGAAGGTGCTTCTGATAAACGAATGTTACGTGAAATAATCGTTTTATACACTTTTTCTCGGAAATATTTACGTACTTCTTCAACAACCTCATAGCCTAGATTGGTACGGGCGTCTAACATCGTAATCAGAACACCTTCAATTCTAAATTGTCGGTTATAGCTTTTTTGAACGAGACGAATTGTATTCAATAACTGGCTCAAACCTTCCAAGGCATAATATTCTGCTTGAACAGGAATCAATATCGTATCACTCGCTGTAAAAGCATTGATTGATAATTGCCCTAAAGAAGGCGGACAATCCACAAGAATATAATCATATTTATCGCGGATTGGATTAACGGCTTCTTTCAAACGTAATTCACGGTCTTTAACGTTAACGAGTTCCAATTCTGCTGCAGCTAAAGAAATAGTAGAAGGAACAATATCTAGGTTTTCGCTTGATGTTGGTAGAATACAATTTTCAAGCGGCTCTTGATCGACTAAAATCTCATACAGACTCTTGTTCACTTGACCACGCTCGACGCCTAATCCACTCGTTGCATTACCTTGTGAATCAGAATCGATAATTAGCACTTTTTTGCCTAATTGTGCTAGGGCAGCTCCTAAATTGACTGTAGTTGTTGTTTTACCTACGCCACCTTTTTGGTTTCCGATCGAAATCATTTTCCCCATGCTGTATCCTCCCTAACTTATTAAATAATTGGTTGTTTGGCTGGTTTACCAGCTTTTCTTGGATATTTCTTTGGTGTATCAAGTGTTTTTCTAATCAATAGAATCGTGCGTTCACTCTCTTCTATCGGTAATAACTCACTTGCCTGTTGTTCAAACTTCGCCCCAAGCACAGTGAGTGCTTTTCGAGCATGTTCGATTTCTTCATCTGCTTTTGCACCTTTTAACACTAGGAAACTTCCACCTTTTTTAACAAGTGGTAAGCAAAATTCACTTAGAACGTTTAACGCTGCGACGGCTCTGGCAGTAACGACATCAAACTGACCGCGATACTGTGGATTTTGTCCAACATCTTCAGCACGCCCGTGAACACATTGCACGTCACTTAAGCCTAAAGCACTCACTAATTCTTCTAAAAAGATGATACGTTTATTTAATGAATCAACAATGGTGACCTTTAATTCAGGATGTACTATTTTTAGAGGTATACTTGGAAAGCCAGCTCCTGCTCCTACATCACATAAACTCACGGCATAGCTTTCTAATGGCATCATCCATAATGGCATTAAACTATCATAAAAATGCTTTAAAAAGACTTCTTTTTTCTCCGTAATAGCTGTTAAATTAATTTTCTGATTCCATTCAACCAGTAACTCATAATACAGTTCAAATTGGTTAACTTGCTCAGGAGTAAGAGTGATTCCATGCTCGCTTAAAGCTTGGACAAATTCTTCAGTTGTCATGATGACAGCCCCTTATTTTACATATTTTCTGTGAAACAAGAATGTTTCACACACCTTTATACTTTACCCGAAAACTAGCTCAATAGCAATGAAATCTCTACATTTTTTAAAGGAAAAGACTTGTATTTAAAAGCAACAGAAACCTTTATTTCTGTAGCTCTCGTGCTCCTACCTAAGTGGTCAATTCTTTAAAAGTTGAAGGAGGTTTTCACAATCGTTCACCAAAGCCTATCATCAATTTATTTACCTTTTCTAAGCCAAAAAAGAAGCCTCGAAAGAGACTCCTTTATGTGAATCAGAATGCTATTCTTTAGAATGCAGTTAGATCTAGTGCAAGGGCTGTCTATCAATTTCTAAACAAATAAATCTAGAAAGCTTCCTTGAGCTTATGTTGTTTATCAACCTTATCCTCATTGCGAAATGATAATAGCTTCTTGCTTTTCTCTTTCGATGACTGCTTGTTGGTAGTCTGCTCGAAGGCTTGTTAATTCAACCTGTAAAGCTTCCATAATCACCGGCAATTGAGTTTCAATGTTAACTTCATTACTAGCACCTTCAGCTAACGTTTCTTTTCTTAGTCTTTCATAAGTTGCCCATAACTTTGCTGGCCCCGCTTGATTTATTTCTTCATAGGTTAAGCCGTTTCGTTTCATTAATTCTTCCACTAATGCTTGATAATCCTTAATGTCAGCTTGAGCAAGTAAAGATAATTCAGGGTAATGAGCTTGCAAGCCTTTGTATAAATATAAACTTAACGCTTCATTTTCTAACTCATTTAACTGGGCGGCTTCCCATAAATCTAACAAAATTTGAGAATTAATCGCAGCTAATTGTAATCTGTTAATGGGTAGTTGTTCAACCAATTGAGTTTTTAATTGCTGAACTAATTCAGCTTCTTTATTTCTTTTATAAATTAGCGTTGAACTGGTGGAAAGCTGATCATTTTGTTCGTCATATGCTAAAGTAAAGGGCGCTTGATTATCAGGCAAATTATTTTCTCCGTATCGTTCAATGAAGGCATTAATATCCCAAACTAAAGCGTAGCTTTTTGTCGCATTAGGATTCGCCATGAGGGGGGAGTCTTGTTGGATTTGTGTCACGATATTATCGTAATAGACACTACCAGTCTCTTGTGTATGAACGGATAATTGAGAACCGTACAGCGTTAAAGTCTGGGCAGTACCATCTGATTTTGTCACTTCCCACACACCTTCTATTTCCTCAGGGAAACCTTGATGTGATTGTGTCTCATGATTTTGATTGTTTCTTTCTTTGGCTAGAATATCCTCTGGAAGTTGCCATGAATTCGTTTCTTGCTTTGACACAGCTAATACTATCACCGAGGCTAAAAGTAAGGCTGTAAAAATTGTTCTAATTTTGCGCATGACAATCCTCCTTATACTTGTTAAATGTTAATTTATCAGAAAAATATGACGAAAGTGTGAATTTAAGGCAATAAAATCTAAACATCAATAAAGCGTCACTTGGCTGTAATATTTGCCATGTGACGCTTTATTAAAACTTATTGATAGTACTGTGCTTGAGCATGCCAAAGATCGTAATACTTACCCGCTTGTTTAACGAGTTCTTGGTGACTTCCCTTTTGAATAATTTTGCCTTGATCAAAGACTAATATTTCATCACAGAAACGACAACTCGATAAGCGATGAGAAATATAAAAAGCTGTTTTGTCAGTGACAATTTCATCAAACTTTTGATAAATTTCAAATTCTGCAACCGGATCTAAGGCAGCCGTCGGTTCATCCAGAATCATGATGGGTGCATCTTTATACAAGGCACGACTCATGGCAACTTTCTGTGCTTGACCGCCAGAAAGTTGGACGCCTCTGTTATCGAATTCTTTTCCTAAATGAGTATCTAGTTCCTTAGGTAAGGTCTTCGAGAAGTCCGCTAAACCAACTTCATCCAATGTTGTCATAGCTAAATCCGCATCATAATCCTGGCTAACCGCAATGTTCTGGCCTAATGTTAAACCTAACAATCGAAAATCTTGAAATACAACAGAAAAAAGTTGGAAATACTCCGTCAATTTATATTTTTGACTGTCTATTTTATTTAGAGTAATTTCGCCACTGGTTGGATCATACAAACGCATAAGTAGTTTAATGAATGTTGTTTTTCCCGAACCATTCTCGCCAACAATTGCATACTTCTTACCGACATCAAAACTGGCTGTAATATCTGACAACACTTTCTGATTTGAGCCAGGATACGAAAAACTCAAGTTCTTGACCTCTAACTGATACTGATTATCTAGTCGTTTTTCAATCGGCAGAGAACCTTTAACTTGTTCGTCAGGTAAATCCATAAACTCATAATATTCAACAAGTGTATCCGGTTGAGATAAAATCATCGCTAAATGTTGAATCAACATCGGTAGATTGGCTAAGACTTGACTCAAGGCACTCGACAGTTGAATAATCTGTCCAACTGGTAAAAAGCCCAACAGAACGCGCAAGCCAATCAGCGCATAAGCAGCATAATTTAATAGTTGACCAATTATAACCGTCATAATATGCCAACCAACACCAGTTTTGTTCAAATCTCTTAATAGAAGAGCTGTTGAGTCGTGCATATCTAATTGATTTTGATTGAGCTTCTCTCCCATTTGATAGAGACGTATTTCTTTCCCTGATTCAATGTCGGACAGAATATCATTTTCATAGTTATATTTAGCATTAACATTGAGGACGCGTTCGCCAATGTTTTCCATATATTTAGCCGCTTTTTGCGAACCTGTAAACTGTGAAAAGACGCTCGCTAGAATACCTCCAACGAAAATCAGTAGGACCCAAGGTGTGTTCACCCATGCTAATGAACCCGTCGCACTCGTCGTGCTGACATTCCACAAAGGTGTAAGTAGAATTAAGCCCCAAATTGTTCGGATTACGTATTCCATTATGTTAGGAATCCTTACATTCATCAAATAGAGACTTGATTGCCGCGACAAATTTCCGAACTTAATTCTTTCCAATTTTTGAATCGTTTCTGCATTATCCGCGAAATGATACTGCATTCTTAGCATCTTTTCGTAGGGCATTTCGAATAAACGTCGTTGAGTGATTTCATTGAAATTCTCACCTTGGGGTTGGAGCAGAGTACTTACCAACTGTAGGACAGCAAATATACTTAAATATTGAATAAGCAAACTAACGATTTGTTCAGTTGCCTGTTGACTTAAAGCATTGACAATCCGACTCATATAAATAAAGCTTAGAAAAGAAATGCTACTGCTACAGAACGTTTGCAGAAAAAGTAACAAATAATAACTTTTGCCTGCTTGCCACATATCTTTTAAAGCACGTATAAATAATGTTGAACTCTTCACTAGATTACCCCTCCCACTTCATTTTTAAAAGCTTCTTTTTCAGATTCTGCTTCTAATTCTAGTTGAACAACCTCACGGTAATAATAAGCTTGAGCTTCATATAAACGATAGTAATCTTTTTCAGCAGCGATTAATTGCTCGTGACTACCCACCTCTGTGATTTCACCTTGTTTCAAATAAATTATTCGGTCGCAAAAGCGCGTGGACGACAAGCGATGTGAAATAAAAAAAGACAATTTGTCCTGCGAGAAACGTAAATAGTCCTGATAAATTTCGTCTTCAGCTAAGGCATCTAAAGCCGCCGTCGGCTCATCCAGAATAAGAACTGGCGCATCTTTATACAACGCTTGAGCTAATTTTACTTTCTGTAATTGCCCACCTGACAGTTGAATCGCTTCGGTCGAGACTTTTCTAACGATTTGTGTTTGATCTCCCAGCTGCAGTTGAGCAATAATTTTATCGACCCCACTCTGTTCTAAGACACGTTGATAAATCTCGTCGTCGAAAGGCAAGCCTTGAACAATCGTGTCACGAATTGTATAGGTTAATAAAAAAGCATCTTGAAAAACAGCCGAGAATAGTTCGTAATATGTCTGGATATTAAAGGCTGCTTGTGGCTGGCCATTAATCAAAATTTCACCTTCATCTGGCTGGAGTAAGCCACAAATCAATTTAATCAAGGTCGTTTTCCCAGCACCATTCTCACCGACAACCGCAATTTTCTCACCAGCTTTAAACGTCGCAGATAGATTCTTGAGTGTTGGCTTAGTTTGATTAGGATAAGTATAAGAAATATTCTTCAGCTCAATCGAAATATCTGAGGTCGGTAAGTCAATGCCTTGATTATGATTAAAAATCGGCGTCTGATTCATAAAGGCATCATAATACTTCATTTCTGATAAATCACGGTCCATAATTGCGACTTGGTTAACAAACTGAGTAATTGTACTCGCTAGCAGTGTAATCACACCGATATAGACGACAAATTCGGAAACAGCTAATTGATCATCGGCAATCAACTGAACACTTTGAAAATAGGCAAAGACTGTAATCAGAATAATACCAAAAGACAAGAATGTATTTTCTGCAAAGACTAGTTTATTCTTAGGTTTCATCAACTTGCGGTAATCAGCAGTAATCTGTTCTTGAATCTCAGAAAACCAACCAGTCATTTGATATAATCGAACATCTTTTGCTAGACGCAAATCACCATATAACCTTCGCATATAGCTGCTCTGCTTATTATTAAACGAAGTCTCTTCCATAATCTTTGGCGCTATTTTCTTGTGTAGCCATTTGAAAATTAACAATCCTGCAATTAACAAGCTGATAATCACGACATAAAGCTGATCAACTTGTAAAACTAAACTCATATACATCAATATTCCTATTATAGCACTCAATAAACGCGACAATTCTTGAATGAAGCGACCAAATAATTGCGCTGGACTACCTACTAAACTGTTTGCCTCTGAATAAATTTTCTGTCCCTCTTCAGACACAATCAATGGATAATCGATGTTATAAATGACTTGAGTGATTTTCATCATAATCGATAATCGAAAAACATCACTTTCCGTTTCAAAATAAAACATCAGACGGTTATTTACGACGTCTATAAGGCAGATGCTTGTGACCCAAATAGCTAATTCAAATAAAAATTTCTCAACAGAAATCCCCGCTAATAACCATTGAATCACTTGCGCAGATAATAATAATTGCATTAGTGGTAAGACTGTTTGAGTTATGACTCGCAAACCAAACCAAAACCAGATAGAACGTTTGTATTCTGTAATTTCTCGACACATATTTTTAAAGTAATACCATTGTTTTTTCATATTTTTCACCTCATAACGATCATACTACCAAATAACTGATAGAACTATTCTGTGGAACGAGTGGTTGTTTTTGTGAATTAAACGGTCAGTTCATACTCTTTCCTCTTATTATATGCGTTTGGTGTTTGTTGTCTGGACTAAATTAAAGTATAATGAGAGAAATAATTACAGAATAGTGAGGGATGTCCACATGCAGTATAAAAGTACCCGTAATAATCAGTATCTTGTGTCTGCTTCGGAGGCAATCATTAAAGGTCTTGCTGACGATGGCGGCTTATTCGTGCCGACTTCTTTTCCAACCTTCAATTTAGATTGGAATGAATTAAAAGAGTTTTCTTATCAAGAGATGGCAACGTTTGTATTGCGGGCTTTTCTTGATGATTTTTCTGCTGAACAAGTGCAAGCTTGCGTTGAAGCGGCTTATGACGATAAATTCGATGATCCAGCGATTGCGCCTTTAGTTGAAGTTGGTGGCAAACATTATCTTGAGTTGTTTCATGGCCCAACAATTGCTTTTAAAGATCAAGCCTTATCGATTTTGCCTCATTTAATGAGCACTGCCAATCAAATTCAAGACAACAACCGAGACATTGTCATTTTAACCGCTACATCTGGTGATACTGGCAAAGCTGCCATGGCGGGTTTTGCGGATGTACCAGGCACTAAAATCATCGTTTTCTATCCAAAAGGTGGCGTCAGTTCGATTCAAGAGCAACAAATGGTGTCTCAAGTTGGTGATAATACGTATGTCATCGCAGTCAACGGTAACTTCGACCGAGCCCAATCTAAGGTCAAAGAGTTGTTTAACGATGAAACCTTACGCGCTAAATTAGCTGAACACGATACCCAGTTTTCGTCTGCTAACTCGATGAATATTGGTCGTTTAGTGCCACAGATTGTTTATTACTTCTATGCGTACGCGCAAATGGTGAAGCAACAAGCAATTCTACCAGGTGACTTAATCGACTTCTGTGTTCCTACCGGAAATTTCGGGAATATTCTAGCCGCTTATTACGCTAAACAGTCAGGTGTGCCGATTGATAAACTATTATGTGCCTCGAATGACAACCGGGTGTTATATGACTTTTTCCATGGTGGTAAGTATGATATCAACCGTGAATTTGAATTAACGATTTCGCCTTCAATGGATATTCTGATTTCAAGTAACTTCGAACGCTTAGTCTTCCATGCGATTAACGAGGATGACCGTTTATTGAAAGAGTATATGCAAGAGTTAACTGATCGTAAGAGCTATGCAATTCCTGAGAAATACCATGCGAACTTTTCTGAATTTGTCGCGGAATTTGCGACTCAAACAGAAACGATGGAAGAGATTAAGGAAGTCTATGAAAAAACAGGCTACGTGCTAGACCCACATACTGCCGTCGCTTCTAAAGCACATCGCAAAGCCAGTCAACAAAGTTTAAGTCATAAGCCCGTTGTGATTATCTCAACGGCTAGTCCTTATAAATTCCCAGAAGCAGTTTTAAGGGCTCTAGGTATTGAAACGGATGGTTTATCTGATGCAGATTTATTAAATAAATTGAATGAATTGTCTGGTGTTGCTTATCCAGAAGCCATCGAAGGTTTACTTGAGGCTGAAGTTAGACACAATACAACGATTGATATTGAAGACATGAAAGCCAAAGTTGAAGAAATTGCTTTAGCCTAAGTTGGATTTTTTAAAAAACCTGAGTGTCACTGGGACACTTAGGTTTTTTTTTGTTAAACAATAGACACTAAAAGAGCGTCATGTTTAAGTTATGCTAGCTGTTAACCTATGTGTAGTGCAAACCAGCTTTTCTCTACCGAAGTGATTATTAAAAATGATATCAATTTGTCATTCATATTTCATTTCTTTTTATTCAATTAGTGCTATAATCGTTGGTATTTGAATGAGGTGAAAAATTGAAAATAATCAAAAAAATTATTACTATTGGCTTAATGACATTTTTAGTAGCGTGTCAAGACCAAGCCCTTGAAGAATCGCTGACAGATCAAGAGAGCACGCCTAGCGAAGCCTCTACCTCCCAAGAAAGTGAATCAATTGCGATTTCGGTTAAGAATAGCTCACCAGTCGCAGAAGATGAAAGCGACGAAGAAAGCGAAAACTTTGAAGGTGATTTAGATTATGCTGAATTTGCTTCTATAGAAGATATTGTCTGGAACGAGATCAATTCTTATGGATATGACTCGGATTATTTGTCGATTTCGATTTATGATTTTGAAACTGGTGAAGCCTTCCATCTAAACGCGGATATCCCTTCTCACGGCGCCAGCACCAATAAAGTCGGAACAGCTGTCTTATATTCAGATTTAATCAGCCAAGGTTATTTAACTTGGGACAGCCACTTACCTTTTACCCAAGACTGGTATGAAGAAGGTGGAGGAGAAATTACAAACGGTGCTTTCCAAGATAGTTATGCTATTTATGATTTAGTTTATCAATCGCTTTTCTATTCTGATAATACCGCATGGAATACTTTAATTAATAATTATTACAGTATGTATGGTGATTTCCAATCTGATTTAATTGCTTTAAGTGACTTAAGTTTTGATAATGGCGACATTTACAATTTAAACTTCGCAACATCACGAATGTTAAATGAAATTTTAATTCGCGTCGCAAGCAATCCTGACTATCAAACGATTGTCGATATTATGCTAGAAGCTCAATCAGGTATTTATTTAAAAATGTATGTCGATGAAGGAATGGCCGCTAAATACGGTCAATACGAAGACGGCAATCACGATACAGGTATTTACTATGAAGACGGTGAGCCCGCGTATACAATAGCTGTTATGAGCCGTCACTTAGGTTATATTGACTATTTCCTAGGCGATTTAAACTTACACGTCAAAGAATTCCGCGAATACCAACAATTCAATCAGTAAATCATTAAAAAGACCTAAACATTGGATACGAGTCCTAGACTCCTTCCGACGCTTAGGTCTTTTGCTTATTATTTTACCCGGCTTTTTCCAGTAAAGGCAAGGTAATCTCTGTCACAAACACGCCATCTTCCCACTGACGATTGACATGCCCCTTATTTTTGTCAACGGTTTGATCAATTCTTCTCAGCCCGTAACCTTGACGGTTCACACCTTTCAAAGACATGAAACGTGCTTGCGGATTTTTGAACATTGTATTGGTGACACTAATGTATAAATTATTTTTCATTGGCGCAATATACAATCGAATAAAAGGCGCCATACCCTTGGCAGACAATTGCAAGGTCGTAGCTTCGACTGCATTATTCAATAAATTTCCAATAATAATCGCTAAATCTACATCTTCAATCGCCAAGTTACGAGGGGCAATCGCTGTCGCATCAAGAGCCACCCCTGCTTCTTGAGCTCGTGTCAATTTAGTATTCACCAAGGCATCAATCATTGTATTGCCCGTACGAATAATCGTATCTACCTGATTCATTTCATTAGTCAATTGGCGAATATATTGACGCAACTGCGCTAACTGCTTCGTTTCAGTAAATGCTTCCATCACCTGCAAATGATTACGGTAATCATGCCGAATCCCCCGCAACTGACGATAGATGGACTCAACTTCCGTCGCATAATCATCCAGTTCTTTCTGCTGCAACTTATGAAAATTCAATTCTTTTCGCTGGTAAATCGTTAACAAAATAAGGCCAATCACTAGACAGCTCAAAGTCAAGATTAGCCAATTCATACTAGTCATCATAAAACACCGACTTTCGATAGTATTCAATAAAAGCACTTTGTGTTTGTTTCGCTTGTCGACGTGATAGCGGAATCGATTCGCCAGTACTTAATTGAACGTCTTGCTTCAGTAAATGTGTTATAAATTCTAAATTAACATAGTAACTGCGATGAGTTTGGACAAAACGATCATCTATTAAATCGGACACTTCTGCCAAACTAATGCGACTAGTAAAACTATCCGTTTGCGTATGAACGAGAATATCACGCTTATTGGCTTCTAAAAACACAATCTCGCTTAAATCAAAGCGTACTTGTTCACCCGCCACCTCTAAAATTAAGTATTTGGCTTCTTCTGGTCGCATCGCTATAAAACGTTCTAACACTCTGACAATTTTTTCTAACTTAATTGGTTTTAATAAGTAATCTAAAGCTTGAACTTCATAACCCTCCACCGCGTATTCAGCAAAAGCCGTCGCAAAGACTAAAGCCATTTGTGGCGCATGTTCACGCAATTTCTTGGCGACTGACATGCCATTTAACTGTGCCATTTCAATATCTAGAAAGGCTAACTCCCAATCTAAATGATCCTCCAATGCAAATAGAAAAGCTTCGCCACTTAAATAAGTATCCACATGGAGGGTAAGCCCTATTTGCTCTGCCGCTTGATTAAGCAATTGCGTCATATAGGTTAATTGAATCTGTTCATCATCAACTAAGACAATCTTAATAACTGACAACTCTCATTCTCCTTTTCATAAGGACTGCGCGAACTCCTTGTTTTATTCAGCATCTGAGACTAGCTGAATACTCACTAATTCTGGTCGATTGTAAAATCTTGGGGCTGGTTGATCTTGATATGAGAGACCTCGACTAACAATTAAGGTGCTGTGGTCGAAAGCAAATCGTCCGCCTGCATACTTGGGAAACATCCCTTGTCCTGGCGCAAAGACACCATTGATTAAACCTGGCACGCGCCACTGTCCACCATGCGCATGGCCACTTAAAATTAAATTAAATTGATAAGGTAAAAAGTCTTCAATGAATTCAGGTCGGTGACTTAAGAGAATTGAAAATGTTGGCTCACTTGGTCTTTGTTCTTGCGCTTGAATCAATTGATTAGGATAAACGTGACTTTCTTCTGCATCATCAATCCCACTAATCGCCAATCGATTACCATTTACCTCAATAACATCCGTATCGCCACGCAATACTTTAATCTGGCTATCCATCACTAATTGACGCATTTCAGACACTCGATAAGAATAATATTCATGATTGCCCGTGACGTAATAGGCTTGATAGTGTGCGCCGATCCAGCGGATAAAACTTGCAGCCGGTTCTAAAGGTTGTTTCACTTCAAAAATATCTCCACCGAGTAAAATTAAATCAGGTTTTAAGGCAGTAATGGCTTCTTTTAAAATTTCATGGTCTTCACCATAATAATTATTGTGTAAGTCACTGATATAAACAATTTGAACATCTTGATCGATTAAAGAACTTTTCATCGTATATTTACGCGTCAATAATTTGCTATTCAGACCAGCGATCATAAATACACCCAAGGCAGTCGCGACTGCACTCGTGATTAAGTAGGATTTTTTCATACAGTTTCTCCTCGCGTTTCATCTGTTACAATGTATCATTCATTTGTAAATGTTTGCTGGCTTCGCGCCAGCTTAAAGGGGCTAAACGCGATTGGTGAGCCAATAAAAAAGCACGTACCCAAGCTTCGTTAAACTTGGCGTAGTCGCGTAAAGCCCAGCCAATAGCTTTATTAATAAAGAACTCTTGTGTATTGAAGTTATTTTGAATGCATTGAGCCAATAAGTCGCTATCAGTGGCAGCTTTCATACCCAATTGATGAATAATGGCTGTTCGGCGTAACCAAATATTATCCGCCTGGCTCCATTCAAGCAGTTGAGCTTTCATGGCCTGCGATTGATGAGCCAGTTTTCCGACAATTTTAACTAATGAATCGACGCTATCCCACCAAGATTTGCCAGTAATTAACTCTGCTAAGCAGTCTAAATCATCTGCTTTCAAATAGTTTTGTAGCAATTTTAAATAATCAGCTGCCAGCAATTGAAATTCTCTTTCAGGAGCCTGCCAACACGCTTTAACGAAGGGCCAGTTGATGGTGGCTTCAGTTGGTTGTCGTTTCATTTTCTGACGTTCCTGTTCAAAATAGGGCTGGGCTAATTGTCGCCTTTGGGGCGTTTTAATTCCGATAAAGGTAAATTGCTGGCGCATATATTGTGACATAGCTGCCGCATTTTCAGGATGATGGTGCTGCCTTAATAAGTCAAATAAATCTGTTAACTCCATGTAATCCCTCGTTTCCTTTCCATATTCCAGTCTCAGTCAGTTCATTTGGGACTAGCTGTTTTTCTTTATGGACAGCTTGAGTATTCTTCTATTCTATCATGAAATTGCCAAAGTTAGCTCCTTTTAAATGCTTGCTAGTTAGATTTATTTAACTTATTTCTTGTTGATTTAATCTGTGCTGTTAGTATTATCTGACAGGTTTCTTACAGAAACTATTCCTTACATGGTGTTTCCTCTTAAGGAACACTTTATAATAAAAGTAGTTATATTGAAGTTAATTTAACATCCTAAATAAATACAGGAAGATGCTGAGGACTTTGCCTGCATCTTCCTGTATTCGTTAATTTTGTTTATTTATCTGTGACACGTGCAATTTTTCCTTGTTGGATATAGACGGATAGAATCGCGATATCTGAAGGATTCACTCCACTGATTCGACTGGCTTGAGCCAAGCTGTTTGGTTGAATGAGTTTCAAACGTTCGCGGGCTTCGTTGGCGATACTGTCAATCGCATCATAGTCAATGTCTTGAGGAATTAATTTTTCTTCCATTGCTTTGACTTTATCCACTCGTTGAATCGCTTTTTTAATATAACCATCGTACTTAATTTGAATCTCGACTTGTTCCGCAGCTTGTCGATCAAGTGGTGCATCTTCACGAGGTAATAATTCTACTAAGTCTAAGTATTTGATTTCTGGACGTTTTAGTAAATCAACAGCTAAAATACCATCTTTAAGGGCTGTTGAATGCACTCTTGCGAATAACTCTTCCAAACCAGGTGTCTTAGGCGTTAGGCGGACGTTTGATAAACGATTAATTTCTTCAGCTACCAGGTCTTTTTTGGCTTGATAGGCTGCATAACGTGTCTCGTCAATTAAACCTAATTCACGGCCCACTTCTGTTAGACGTAAGTCTGCATTATCATGTCTTAATAATAGACGATACTCTGCTCTTGATGTTAATAAACGGTAAGGTTCTGTCGTTCCCTTAGTCACTAAGTCGTCAATCATCACACCAATATAACCTTCGCTACGTTTCATAATATAAGGCTCTTTGTCTTGGGCTTTCAACGCAGCATTAATACCTGCAATTAACCCTTGCCCTGCCGCTTCTTCATAACCACTTGTTCCGTTTAATTGGCCAGCTGTAAAGAGACCTGGAATTTCTTTGACTTCTAGCGTCAAACGTAATTGGTGTGGGACGACAACATCGTATTCAATCGCATAGCCAGGACGCATTAATTCCGCTCTTTCCATCCCTTTAACTGAACGAATCATTTGAATTTGAACGTCTTCTGGTAAAGAAGTCGACAATCCTTGGACGTACATCTCTTTAGTTCCTAAACCTTCTGGTTCAATGAAAATTTGATGACGTGGTTTATCACTAAAGCGAACGATTTTATCTTCAATCGACGGGCAGTAACGCGCGCCGACACCTTCGACCATCCCACTAAACATTGGGGCACGGTGTAAGTTTTCTTGAATAATTTCGTGTGTCCCTAGATTCGTATGCGTTAACCAGCAAGAGACACTATCTGAGCGGTAAGCTTCGTCTGGTGTTTGGTATGAAAAATGATTCGGCTTAAGATCGCCAGGTTGTTCTTCCGTTGCGTCAAAATCCACAGTATCTTGATGAATTCTTGGCGGAGTTCCTGTTTTAAAGCGAACTAGTTCGAGACCTAATTCCAATAAGTTTTCTGATAATTTAATGGATGGAATCGTGTTGTTTGGGCCTGATGAATAACTTAAATCACCAATTATAATTTTCCCACGTGAAGACGTTCCGGTCGTTAAGACTACCGATGTTGAACGATAAGTAGCACCAGTATTCGTAATCACACCGCGACATGTACCGTCTTCAATAATTAATTGGTCAACTAAACCTTGTCTTAAGTCTAAATTGTCTGTTTGTTCCAAGACCTCTTTCATGCTCGTAGCATAAGCGTGTTTATCCGCTTGTGCTCGTAAGGCTTGAACAGCAGGTCCTTTTCCTGTGTTTAATAATCTCATTTGGATGTAGGTTTTATCGATATTACGACCCATTTCACCACCTAAAGCGTCGATTTCTCTTACGACAACTCCTTTTGCGGGTCCACCTACTGATGGATTACATGGCATAAAAGCCACCATCTCTAAGTTTAATGTAAGTAATAAGGTTTTACTGCCCATTCTAGCAGCTGCTAAAGCTGCCTCTGCTCCTGCATGCCCTGCTCCAACTACAATCACATCATAATTACCTGCTTCATAAGTTTGCATTGTTTCATTCCTTTCGTTCTTTAGTAAAATTTAACGGATTCATCTGTTAATTTGTCATCAACATAGGTAAACTGTGCTGAAAAGAAGGGTTCATCGTTTAGTATCCATTTCAAGAAATTGTAGTCACCTTCCCAAGTTGGCTTGTTTAACACTTGATCGTAATCGACCCACTCCAAAGTGCCTTCATCACAATCTGCGATTAATTCTCCTTCGAATTCCGTCACTCGATAAACGAAACTATACCAATCTTGCCCATCTTGAGTGAAATTTGGAAAAGTTATAAAACCTTTTAGATCTAGCGCTTTAGCTGTCAAACCCGTTTCTTCTTTGATTTCTCGAATCGCACAAGCTTCTGGTGTTTCACCTGCTTCAAATTTGCCTCCCACACTGACCCATTTTCCTTCATGGATATCATTTGCCTTTTTATTGCGATGTAAAAGTAAAAATTGAGAGCCATTATCGAGATAGCAGATGGTTGATAGTTTCATATTCATTCTTTCATCATCCTTTGTCTTTAACGATTTATTTACCTAAACAGAATTGACTAAATAGCTTGTCTAATAATTCATCTTGGACACTTTCCCCCGTAATTTCTCCAAGTAAGTCCCAAGCTTTAGTAAAATCAATTTGAATTAAATCAACTGGAATACTTAACTCAGTCGCTTCCACAACTTCATCCAAGGAATCAATCGCTTGTTGGAGTAGAGAGGTATGACGAGTGTTCAATAAATAGTTAATATCGCCTGATTGGATAGCTCCTGAAAAGAATCTTTGTTCGATTTGTTGTTCTAATAAATCTAAGCCTGATTCATTCAACATAGACGTTGTAATCAATTCATCTTCTTTAACACCGTAAGGCGCCAGTGTCTCTCGTGTCAATACCGGCGCTAAGTCTTGCTTGTTCATCAGAATAATTCGGTTCTGATTTTTAGTCGCTTCAAGTAACTCAATATCGACTGTTTGAAGGTCCTCTGATTGATTTAAGACTAAGATGATCAAATCAGCTTTTTCCATTGCTGCTCGACTCTTTTCAACACCGATTTGTTCGACCACTTCGTCTGTTTGACGAATTCCGGCCGTATCGATTAATTTCAAGGGAACGCCTCGAACGTTGACGTATTCTTCAATCGTATCACGAGTCGTTCCAGCAATTTCAGTGACGATGGCTTTTTCCATTCCTGTTAGAATATTTAACAAGCTTGATTTACCAACATTTGGTCGACCAATAATGGCGGTGTTAATTCCTTCGCGGAAAACCTTGCCGTGTTGTGCTTGATGAAGGATTTTTCCGATTTCTCCCTTGACTGAACGAGCGGTTTCATTCAATTGACGTGAAGACAATTCTTCAACATCATCGTACTCGGGATAATCAATCGTTACTTCAACTTGAGCAAGTGTTTGTAGCATTTCATGACGAAGACTCGTAATCTTACGCGATAAACTTCCTTGAAGTTGATTAACCGATGCTTCCATCGCTTTTGCTGTTTTGGCTTGGATTAAATCCATTGTTGCTTCTGCTTGAGATAGATCAATTCGTCCATTCAAGAAAGCACGTTTAGAAAATTCGCCTGGTTCCGCTAAGCGTGCACCTGCTAATAACACCATTTCTAATACTCGTTGAACCGCCACGATCCCACCATGACAGTTAATTTCAATAATATCTTCACGAGTGAAAGAACGCGGACCTCGCATCACGCTCAGCATGACTTCATCGACTGTTTGTCCAGTTCTTGGGTTAATCACATGCCCATAATGAATGGTATGACTAGGTACCTTTGTTAAATCTTTTCCTTTGAACACCAGATTTGCGAACTCAATCGCTTCTTCACCACTTAAACGTACAATGCCAATTGCACCTTCTCCTAGGGCAGTTGATATTGCAGCAATCGTATCTGCTTGATACATTTGACCGGCTCCTTCCTAATTTGAGTCTATTTATGTCCACAAAAAAAGTGCCTAAATTAACCCCTGTCTAGTTTAGGAGTTAATTAGCACTTTGACTGCTTATATTCATTTCGATATGCATTATAACAAACCTATCCAAAGAAAAGCAACTGCTCGAAAGACAGTTATGAAAAACTTAGTCTTTTGAAATTGATTTACATACCATCTCTATAGGATTCGTGGTAAAATAGGCTTCGAGAGGTGTTAAAATGAACAAGTTTGAAAGAATCTACTTAGATATTGAACAAAAAATTAAAGCAGGTGACTATCCAATTGGTAGCTTGATTCCTAGTGAACATGAGCTAGCCAAAAATTATAATGTCTCCCGTGAAACAATTCGGAAGGCACAAAAGTTATTACTAGAAAATGGTTTTATCCAGAAAAAACAAGGACGTGGTTCCATTGTGTTGGATTATCATCGTTTTTCTTTACCTATTAGTGGTTTAGTCAGCTATAAAGAGCTACAAGTTGAACAGAATATCACATCAATTACTCGTTTAATTACAAATGAGCAAATTCCTGTGCCGGATTTTCTAATTGGACAAAATGGTGTTACAGCTGATGAACGGTTCATTCATCTTGTAAGAACACGTGAAATGAATAATGAAGTCATGATTATCGATGAAGATTATATTCGTTGTTCTGTCATCAATCATGTACCAATGGAAGCCGCAAAGGATTCTATTTACGAGTATTTTGAAAATGAATTATCTTTAACGATTGGCTATGCAACTAAAGAATTTGTCGCTGAAAAAGCCAGTCCGCTAGATATCGAATTAATGCATTTAGATCCGATGGACTATATCATCAGCGTTAGCAGCAATGTATTTTTAGAAGATACTACCTTCTTTCAATACACAGTCTCGCATCATCGCCTCGAGAAATTCCAGTTCTCTGAATTTGCTCGTCGCAAACCTAGATTAAATAATTAAATAAATAACCTGTTCTCTTACATTCATCATGTAAAAGAACAGGTTGTTTGCTTGGCTTAATTTGCTAGCCAGCTTGCATCAACTTCATAAACACCTTTCGGTGGATACGGCAAGGTGTCTGGTAAAAGCCCATTGTTATTGACAGTTAAACGAACTTGAGTCACGTCTAAAAACTGACCGATTGTCGTGACAATCGCTGGAATCACACCTGCTTCTTTACTATGGTGTTGATTGAAAGCAGAAACGACTCCACTCGAGAAATCAATTGTCGCTATCCCAGTTTCATCGACACTAATACTGTTGATAACAATATCGTCAGTAATCCATCCTTGTTCATTGAACAATCTTTGGAAAGCGCGTGCCATCGTGTCATTCGTCTGAAAGGCAAATGACACTTTCTCAAGTGCTAAGAGTGAGTTTTCATCCGTTTGAGGCTGAGCAATGCTTTGGTTAACGATCATCATGACTTGATGTGCCTTTGATGTTATTTGCCAAAAATCTTCTGCTTCAGTGGCTTCAGTCGATGTGACATAGCGAGTGCCTATTAAGCCATCTTCTGCTGCGTAATATTGTCTTAAATCATAATCCTCAAATTGAGTCGATGTTTCGATAACTTGAGTAAAAGTAAGTTCACCCAAAGTCACTTCTTCATATAGTCCTAAAATTTCACTTTGATGGGTACCATCATATGACCAAGTCGTGCCAACCGTTAAAGGCGCACTCAATAAAGTCATCACATTATCAGCAGTCTGTTGGCCTGTCTCTAGCATATTCTCAAATAAAGCGATATTCTCCTGGCGTAGTGTCATTTGAATCTGTGCTTCGTCCCATCGGTAAGCACTCACGAAAGTGTCTGCGCCGACGATTTCTCGTACTTGCATCACACGATTGGCTTCATCGAAGTAATCAACATAAGTTGTATACATCCCAGTCACATTGTTAAATTGCTTCAATTGATAGGGATAAAACGGTAGGTAATTGCTTAGATCCAAGACTGTCTCGTCAGGCAAACGTGTCCAACTAGACGGATCAATCGTACTCGCCATAGACTGATTGACATCAGCCACAGTTTCTTCCTGCTGGCTTTGGCTAGGTGATGCTTCTGTGTGTGGTTCGTCAACTCTTACTTGCGACTGCTGGCGCTTTTCTTCAAGTTTAGCTTGATTTTCCTCGCTTAATTTAATCATCGGTTCACTACTACAACCGCTGAGCAAGATGAATAAGCTTATTAATAACCATTTAATACTGGATTTCATCATAATCAGTTCGTCTCCTCAAAATAAATACACCACATTATACCATAGATTAGAATAGCCTTGTGAACTTATTCTTCTTGATTTAAGCGACTAATTTAAGCCATTTTATTTCTTCTTTTAATGAAATACTCAAACAGTGAACAAATAACCAGTAAAATCAGAAAAGGTACTAACCAACCTAATTGTTGCTTATATAAAGGCAAGTAGGTGTTAAAAGCTTGTGTCATACCCGGCACAAAAATTCTAGCTGATTCTAAAGCCGTAATGCCACTTATCACTGCCACTGTATAAATCACTAACTGGTAAGTCTGACGACTATAGTTAAACCATTGACGCGTCAACTCCATCACAATCAAGACAATAGCTGCCGGATAAATAAAGATTAATACTGGTACTGAAATCTTTAGGATAGTATTCAAACCAAAGTTAGCGGTAATAAAGCTCCAGATGACGAAAATCGCTAAGAAACCCTTATAGCTAAAACGTGGAAATAGTAGCGTAAAGTACTCTGATAAAGAAGTTAATAAACCAACGCACGTATTCAAACACGCTAAACTAAAAATAAAGGTTAAAAGAATCGCGCCCGGCAGGCCGATTGCCATCACGGTCGAATTCAATAGGATTTGCGCCCCATTAATCGTGTCTGGGAACTGGGCACTTGTCGTATGTCCAATTGACGTTAAAAGCCAATAGATTAAGCCAAGAAATAAACCAGCAGTAATTCCAGCACCAATCGTTGTCTTTTGCATTTGTGTCGGTGTCATATTATACCTCTGCAAGGTATTGGCAACGACCAAACCAAAGACGAGTGCTGCTAAAGTGTCCATCGTATCATAACCGGCTAAGAAGCCACCAATATAAGCATTATGTTGATAGCGTCCCGTTACTTGGGCTGAACTACTCGTATCCATTTGCATAATAAAAATAAACATCAAAACTATTAATATCATTAAACTTGGTGTGGTAATTCGCCCCATTCGGCTCATTAATTTACTTGGATTCAAGCATAACCAATAAGCAAGCGCAAAAAAAAGAGCCGTATAAATTAAACGGGGGATTAATTGGCTCGCATCCGCCGGTAAATATGGCGTCACGATTAATTCAAACGGTGTACTCCCCGCACGAGGAATTGCTAGCCCCGGTCCAATCGCTAAATAGGTTGCGATCGTAAAGACGTAAGCAAACCTCTTATCCACACGAGCAGCTAATTTTTGAATCCCTCCAGATTTGGCGATTGACGCAACCCCTAGAACAGGTAGCAAAATGGCGGTCGTGACAAAGCCTGCCCATGCGATCCAAACAGCGGCGCCTGCTTCTTTACCTAGTAACGGTGGAAAAATTAAGTTTCCAGCCCCGAAAAACATCCCAAAAAGCATGACTGAAATGGTAATAAAATGATTTAATCTAAATTTCTTCATACTAATCGACACCCCCTTAAAAGTATTTCTTATTATACATGTATTCTTACTAGATATCAGTAACATTTCTTGAAAAAATAAAAACAGTCCTGGCAAATAGATAAAGGACTCCGTTCTTGTGGACGGAGCCCTTTATCAGCCAAAGACTGTGGTTAAATCTAATCTGACTTATTCGAATAAAAAGGCAACTGTTTCAAATGGACCAAACGTTAATTCGTCTGACACATTCTCTAGCGAACCATTACCAATTAACTTGCTTGCTGAACGTTCTTTAAATTCTTCTGGTAAAGAAACTGTGACAGCTTCTTTATAGAAGTTGCTCATAACAAGTAATTGTTGACCTTGCCACTCACGTACGTAAGCCATTAATTGAGGATGATCTAACAATAAACCACGATAAGTACCTGATGAAATCACATCGTACTCTTTACGTAAAGAAATTAACTTCTGATAATATGGAAAAATACGACCATTAGTTAATTCATTTTTTACGTTGATCTGCAGATAGTTATCCGACACATCTAGCCAGGGTGTGCCTGTTGTAAATCCTGCATGCTCTGAGTCATCCCATTGCATAGGTGTTCGACCATTATCACGTGATTTTGCTAAAATAATCTCAAACGCTTCCTCTTCAGAATAGCCTTTCTCTAGCATAATTCGATAGTTATTATGTGTTTCAATATCATTATACTGATCAATAGACGTGTAAGCTGGATTGGTCATCCCAATTTCTTCACCTTGATAAATATAAGGTGTTCCTCTTAAGAACTGAATCGTTTGACCTAACATCGTTTGAGTTTCATAAGGGAAATTTTCGACGTCTCCGAAACGACTGTTAGCACGAGGTTGATCATGGTTGTTTAAGAATAAAGCATTCCAACCATTACCATCTGACATCCCTGTTTGCCATTCGTTTAGAATCGTTTTCAGTTCGATGAAATCAAACGCTGGCTTACTCCATTTTTCTCCATTTTCATAATCCACTTTGAGATGATGGAAATTAAAAATCATCGATAGTTCTTTCTCTTCAGGATTCGTATACTTCACACCATTTTCAACTGTTGTAGATGACATTTCACCCACTGTAATAAAACCTTCTCTTTGTCCAAAAGTTGCTTCATTCATTTCTTGAATCCATTCATGAACAATCGGTGTATCCGTATAAAGAGACTTCTCTTGTGTACTATTGGGTGCTTCACTGTCAACGAGCTCTTGGGATTTTCCAATAACGTTTAACACATCAAATCGGAAACCTTTGACTCCTTTTTCTGACCAAAAATTAACAATTTTATGAAGTTCTTTTCTCACTTCAGGGTTATGCCAATTTAAGTCAGCTTGTGTCACATCATATAAATGTAAATAATATAAATCTGTGTCAGCAAAAGGCTCCCAAGCAGGACCACCAAACTTAGAGTCCCAATTTGTTGGCAAGTTGCCATTTGCTTGAGCAGGTCTTAAATAATAAAAATCTTGATAATACTTATCGCCTGCTAAGGCTTTTTGGAACCACTCATGTTCTGTTGATGTATGGTTTAACACCATATCCATCATAATATCAATTTTTCGCTTTGAAGCTTGCGCAACTAAGCGTTCGAAATCCTCCATTGTTCCAAAAACTGGATCAATAGCGACATAGTCACTGACGTCATAACCGTTATCATTTTGAGGTGATGGATAAAATGGATTCATCCAAATCATATCTATCCCCAGTTCGACTAAATAATCTAATTTTTCAATGACACCTTTTAAATCACCTAAACCATTACCATCCGTGTCATTAAAGGATCTTGTATATAGTTGGTAGATGACTTTCTTTGCTAATTCCATAGCTAGAAACCCTCCAAACCATTATTTATTTGAATTATTGAAGAACGGAATATCAAAGTTTAATCCCGCGCCTGTTAAGAAATTCATTTTCTTGAATGTTAAAGTTAAAACAAATGGTACGACAAAAGCAACAGCCATAGCAACAAAGAAAACTACCATTGAATCAATATGAATGACTAAGAAACCTGGTAATCCACCAACCCCAATTGAGTTAGATTGAACGTTAAAGGTTGTGGTAATTAAACCTGCAATACCTGAACCAATCATCGCTGCTACAAATGGGTAAATATATTTTAAGGTTACCCCGAACATTGCAGGTTCTGTTACTCCTAAGTAAGCAGACACTGCTGATGGAATTGTAATTTGTGATTCTTCTTTATCTTGACGTGTTAACCACCAAACGCCTAATACAGCTGAACCTTGCGCAATATTTGATAAAGCAATCATTGGCCATAAACCAGTTGTACCTGTATCCGCAATTAATTGAGAGTCGATCGCGTTGGTCATATGGTGTAATCCAGTAATAACTAGTGGTGAATAAAGAGCACCAAATAATGCACCGAACAACCAGCTGAATGATCCTTCTAAACCAGCTAATACGACTGTCGAAATTAAATCACCTAGCCACCAACCAATTGGTCCGAGTACCGTATGCGCTAAAATGACCGCTGGAACTAGCGCCAAGAATGGGACTAAGATCATGGAAATCATTTCTGGAACAACACGACGCCAGAATTTTTCTAGATAACTTAAAGCTACTCCGGCAAACATGGCTGGCAAGACTTGTGCTTGATAACCAATCATATCAACTTGGAAGAAATCGAAGTCCCATTGCGGAACCGTTCCTTCAGCTAAAGCTCCTGCAGCTCCATAAGCATTTAATAACTGTGGAGAGACTAAGGTAATCCCTAGTACAATCCCTAAGATTTGAGTTGTACCTAGTTTACGAGTAACTGCCCACGTAATACCAACTGGTAAGAAGTGGAAGATTGCCTCACCAATTAACCATAAGAAATGGTTGACCCCGTTCCAAAACTGGTTAACGTCGACAATCGTATTAAAAACTGGTGAACCGTCTGCTGTCGTTTGTGCTACGCCATCTATAATTTTCTGACCTAACGCTTCAAAAGGAACTGCTTCTAATACGTTACGGAAACCTAAAATAAGCCCCCCAACAATAATTGCTGGTATAATCGGTGCGAAAATTTCCGCTAAGAATGTCATGACTTTTTGCCACCAAGACTGATTAGATTCTGCCGCCGCTTTAACATCTGATTTCGATACGCCACTTACACCTGACACAGCAGTAAAATCTTTATAAAATTCGGAAACATTATTACCAATAATTACTTGAAACTGACCTGCTTGTGTAAAACTCCCTTTAACTGATGGCAATTTTTCAATTGCTTGTACATCTGCCTTTGAAGGGTCATTTAATGCAAAACGCATACGTGTCGCACAATGCGTCACAGCATTAATGTTTTCAGAACCTCCAATTTTCTCCAGTAATTCTTTAGCATCTTGTTCAAATTGAGACATAACTCTTCCTCCTCGTTTTTCTTAATTGTCTATACAACTTTCCAACGACTACATTCTATCTTGAAAGCGATTTATATGCAACTATTATTTACCTTTTCTAAAATACTTGTTTAAATCCCCCTCTCATTTGTCTATGTTCTATGCGATTGACCGGCTCTATTGAAAACGCATACATCTATTTACAGTATGAATGAAGAGATGGTTTGACGCAAATAATAAGGGAGATTTCTTTCATGATAATTATCATCGGAAAAATAAAAAAACTTCTTTCTCTTAACCAAATGATTAAAAGAAAGAAGTTGTAGTGTTTTAGTTTTAGTTTACATAGTCGACCACTAAATAACGATTTGGGTCTTTTCCTTCGGAATGTGTCTTAATATGATCGATTCTGCTCAAATAGGCATGGATTTGTTTACGCTCATAAGCAGGTAATGGATCTAAAATTACAGCTTGCTTGCTACGTAACACTTGATCTGCCGTACGTTGCGCTATTTGTTCTAACACATTTGAACGACGGTCACGGTAATCCCCAACGTTTAAAATTACTGACACGCGACGACGTTCGTAACGATGTAATAAAATTTGCGCTAAAGTTTGCAATGCATTGATAATCTTGCCATGTTTACCGATAACTAAACCAGACTTGTTTGTCTCGATATTGAAAATTACTTGATTACCCTTTTCTTCGTAAGTTACGCTAGCATCTGCACCATAAGTTTTAAGAACATCTTCTAAATAATGTACAACAGTTAGACGAGCTTCTTTATTTGTTTCTGCTCGATTCTTTTGCGACTTTTCTGAATCAACTGTATCAGCTGATTCTACGCTTTGAACATCTACTGTCTCTTTAACTGTTGCTTCTACTTTAGGTTCAACCTTTGCTTTTTTCGCTACCGGTTTCGGTGCTACTTTTACTTCTGGCTTAACTTTATCAATACCAGGCTTAGTTACTTCAACTGCTTTAAGAGTTGAAGGTCTAGCCTGAGTTTCAGCTTTGGGTTTAGCTTTAGACTCAACTTTTGGTTCAGCTTTGACTGCTTGTGGCTTACTAGGTGTTTTATGCCCATCTTTAGCCGATTCAGCAGCTTTGACTTCCTTTTCTAGCTGACTTGTTAACTCTGCCATTGATAAGTCTGATTCAGTACTTATTTCGACGATAGCGTCTTGCTTACCAAAACCAAAGATACCTTTTTTACCTTCGCTAATCACATTGATTTTAGCTTCAGCTTCTGTAATACCTAATTTAGTCAGACCAATCTTAACTGCTTTTTCGACCGATTCAGCTCTGATAGTTGTACTGTTTTCTAACATATAACGTTCCTTTCTCTGTTTACACTCAGCGCTTATTTTTTACGTTTAGTTGCTCGTTTTAACGCACGACGTAATTCTCGTTCGCGTTCTCTTTCGGCTTCTACTTTTGCTTCGCGCTCTGCAATAATTTTGTAAGGGTTGTTAAAGATAAATGTTTGAATTAATGTAATACCGTTTGAAATGACCCAGTATAATGTAACTGCACTTGGTAAGCCAACTGAAATAAATAGAATCATCGCTGGCATCACATAAGTCATCATTGTTGTCGCACTGTTTTTCACTGGATTTGCTTTCATAGTAAAGTATGAGTTAGCAAATGTTAAAGCTGCTGCGATAACCGGTAAAATAAAGTAAGGATCGACTTGACCTAAATTGGTCCAGAAGAAATCTCCTTGTTGAATTTCTTGCGTACTTGTAATCGATTGGTATAACGCAATCATTACAGGTAATTGAATAAACATTGGCAAACAACCAGCAAACTGATTAACACCACGTGCTTCCATCAATGCTTGCTGTTCTGCTTGCATTGCTTCCATTGATGCACGGTCTTTATTAGGATACTTTGCCTTAATGGCATCTAATTCTGGTTGAATATCTTGCATCTTACGTTGTGATTTCGTTTGCATTTGGTTTAATGGTAATAATAATAGACGAATAATTAACGTAAAGATAATAATCCCCATTGCATAATTATTGCCAAACAAACCTGATAACCATAATAACACTCGGGATAAGTTATCAATAACATACGTACTCCAAATTCCGCCTTCACTTGCTCCTTCAGCATTCCCACATGCTGTTAGAAACAATACAAAACTTAACATAATGGCAATTTTTAACCATTTACTATACTTCTTCATCCAAGCCTCCTATAGATTTTTTAATATTGTTTGATCGAGAATGTTCGCTAACTTCATTACATGAATGATAGAACGCTTAATTTGAAAATAATCTTTGTCCCGAATATCTTGGCGTGCAATAAGTAAAAAATCAATGTCTGGTTTAATCGCCGGCTCAAGCTCATGTAAAGCCTGACGCAAATAACGTTTGATTTGATTTCTTTTTACTGCGTTCCCCATTTTTTTACCTACCGATAATCCTACTCGAAAATGTACTTGTTCTGGCTTAGGATAAACATAAAGTACTAACTGCCGGTTGGCGATGGATTGTCCATCATGGAAAACCTTCTGAAATTCTTTTTCTGATTTAACTCTGTATGCTTTTTTCAATCTATTATTCCCTCATTCTCACTACAAACATTCACTTCAACATATTATAGCTAATATTTCTCTAAAAGAAAAACCGAACTTAACGATTTTGTCACTTTTTCGACAGAATTCGTCAATAAAACTAGAAAAGAGCGAAAAATTCGAAGAAATTCGAAGTTTTCACTCTTTATTCTGAAGCAATTCTAAATAGTAAGTTTCTAAAGTCAAAGAGTCTAGTGAAATAATTTCTTCTTGACTCACTCGATAAATAAATTCTTTCAAACTTACCCATTCAAAGGCAATCGTTTCTCCTGCTTGTAAGGTGATCTGAGTTTTATTCATGTTGACCCGTGTAAAAAAATTTGTCCAAATGACTGGATGCACTAAATCTATATAACGTTGAACTTGAATTAACGTCTCTGCTTGAATGCCGGTTTCTTCCTGCAGTTCTCTTTTAGCACCAGCTTCCACAGTCTCACCTTGTAAGATACTTCCTCCAGCTGAAGCTTCAAATTTTCCTGGTAAAATTTCTTTATTCCAATCTCTTTGCATTATAAGAACTGAACCATCCTGATGTTGGACTAATATATTTATCACGTGATGATAAAGTCCAGAGGGTATGTCATCGCCTCGACGGTGATTAGACACAATCGTATTGCCTTGTGCATCTACTAAGTTCCAATACTCCATCTGACTTCCTCCTATGACTTAAATTTAAAAATATGCAAAAAAAAAGGTTTCCTAAAAATATAGGATACCTTCCAACATTAGGCATTTATTATGATGCTAATTTTGCTCTACCTTTTAGACGGCGTCTAGCTAAGACGTTACGTCCATTTTTGGTGCTCATTCTTTTACGGAAACCGTGAACTTTTTTGCGAGTACGTTTCTTTGGTTGATATGTTCTTTTCATTCTGATACACCTCCTATGTCTACTGTTAAACAATACTAGAATAGTTTAATGAAGTACGCGATGAAAGTCAAGATATTTTTTTAGCAATTAAAATACTTTTTCTTTTGCACAGTTAATTTTTGTTATGCACATGCGTTGTGGATTGTGTGGATAACTGTTATAGTCATTTTTTACATTCACAAGACATTCATTAGTTTATCGACAAATTAACATGGTGTCAATAAGTGTTGTTTTTTATCAACAGTTTTTGTGCATAACCGTTAAGAATGTGATAGAATCAAGTTATAAAAACTTACGGTTATCCACACAGTATTCATTTCATCTGACCTGATTTTATCTTATCCACAAGTTTTGTTAACCTGTGGATAAGTTAATTGTTAACATGTTGACAGTTTAAGTGATGAGTTTTCAACTTGTGGAAAACTTTCAATATGCTACAATATCCGTACGTGTTTAAACTGTGAATAACTATTTATTCGATTGAGGTGAAAATTATATAATGGATGAAAAGGAACGTTTCTGGAATGAAATTACTGACTATCTAAAAGAGATTCTTTCATTAACTTCTTATACAACATGGGTTGAACCAGCCAAAGTCACACGTATTGGTAATCAATCTATATCTGTTGCAGTTCCAAATAGCTTAACTAAAAATTACTGGGAACGACATCTAGCTGGTTATATTCTTCAATATAGTCTTGAAAATTATGGCGTAGAATATGAACCGACCTTTATTATTGTACCTGAAGATGAACCAGATTCTTTAAAGAAAAAGAAAGAAATTTCTCCCTCTGAAAATGAGTATTTCAGTGATTCTCAATTGAATCCCAATTATACTTTTGAAAATTTTGTTATCGGTGAAGACAATAAGATGGCCGGTGGAGCAGCATTAGCAGTGTCTGATGGACCTGGAAAAACATACAATCCATTTTTAATTTACGGTGGTGTTGGTTTAGGAAAGACTCACTTGATGCAAGCAGTAGGCCACGAGATTAAGCGTAAGAATCCTGCCGCAAAAATCAAATACGCAACGAGTGAATCGTTCGTAAATGACTTTATCACAAGTATTCAAAATGGATCTCAAAAAGAGTTTAGAGAAATGTATCGTAACATCGACGTTCTATTAATAGATGATATTCAATTTTTATCGAAGAAGGATGCCACTCAAGAAGAATTTTTCCATACGTTTAATGCACTCTATAATAATGAAAAACAAATTGTATTAACGAGTGATCGCCTTCCAAATAACATTGATAATCTAGAAGAACGTTTGATTAGTCGCTTTAAATGGGGGTTATCTACTGATATCACTCCCCCTGATTTAGAAACTCGAATTGCAATTTTAAGAAAAAAAGCGAGTAATGATCGCTTAGACATTAGTTCAGAGACACTCACCTATATCGCTAATAATGTGGATACAAATATTCGTGAGCTTGAAGGAGCTTTAATGAGAGTGATTGCATTTGCTGCAATTGAAGGTCGAGATATTAATTCGAATTTAGCAGCAGAAGCCTTGAGTAATATGCTAGGTGATGATGAAAAGAATCCTTTAACTGTTTCTGAGATCATCAACCAAGCCAGTCGCTTTTTCCAAATTAGTGCCGATGCGATTAAAGGTAAAAAACGTACAAAAGACATTGTTCATGCACGTCAAGTGGGGATGTATCTAGCAAGAGAACTGACTGAACTTTCCTTTCCTAAGATAGGTGATGAATTTGGTAAGAAAAATCATACGACTGTAATCCATGCTTATGAGAAGATTGCTGAAAATCTTAAGACTGATGACGAATTAAAAGACCAAATAAAACAACTGAAGCAGAAGTTGTCTTAATTATATTTTTGCACATGTGTATAACTCCAAAAGTTGTCAGTGACTTATGCACATGTCAACTAACAGGCAGAAATGATACCCCCATTAGTTTTAGTAGACTTATAACCACTATAGACAGGGCCTACTACTATTACTTATTATTTATATTAATATTATTTATTTATAAAGGAGTAGATGAAATGAAATTTACTATTAATAGACACGCACTAACCACTCAGTTAGCAAACGTATCTAAAGCAATCCCTTCTAAAGCTACTATTCAAATTTTAACAGGATTAAAACTCTCTGTGACAAACGAAGGGGTTACCTTAATCGGTAGTGATTCTGATATCTCTATTGAAAGTTTTCTTCCAATAGAAGATGAGTCATTACATTTAAAAGTTGAAGAAACTGGACATGTTGTATTACCAGCACGTTTGTTCAATGATATTGTAAAAAAATTACCTTTAGACGATGTAACAATTGATATGAACGAGTCATTCACAGTTACTGTAACCTCAGGTAAAGCAACATTTAATATTGTAGGGATTGATGGAGATACTTATCCTCACTTACCAGAGATCGAAGCAGATAAACGAATTGTTTTACCAACAGCCTCTTTCAAACAAATGATTAACCAAACAATATTCGCAGCATCGAATCAAGAAAGTCGCCCTGTTCTTACTGGTATTCATTTACAAGCAACTGCAAATCATCTAACTGCTATCGCAACGGATAGTCATCGTTTAAGTAAACGTGAGATCCCAGTGGATATTAGTGAAAGTCAATTAAACTTTGATGCTATTACTATTCCAAAGAAAACAATGACAGAATTGACTAGAATTGTAGAAGATGATCAAACACTCTATATGATGGTTGCACAACAACAAGTTATTTTTGAAGCTGAGAAATTAACAATTTATTCTCGTTTATTAGAAGGTAACTATCCTGAAACAAGCCGTTTAATTCCTACTTCTCACCAAACAGAGATGGTAGTAAATGCGAACGAGTTCCATCAAGCCATTGATCGTGCAGCTTTAATGTCACACGAAGGTAAGAATAACGTCGTTCAACTTTCTGTTGAGAATTCGATCGTAGAATTATCCGTAAGTGGTAACGAAGCTGGACATGTAGCGGAGTTAATTAATACTAAAGATGCCAGTGGAGAGGATTTACGTATTTCATTTAACCCAGATTATATGAAAGATGCGTTGAAATCATTTGGAGAAATTGATGTAAAAATTGAATTCCAATCTGCTGTACGCCCATTATTAATTTCTGCAGAAACTGAAAGTGAGATTCCACATAATCAGTTATTACAATTATTAACCCCAGTCAGAACTCATTAAAAGTATTCAATAGACTTAAATAAAAAAAATTCAGCCTTTTTAGGCTGTTTTTTTTATTTCGATATTTTGCTTAAAAAGAGAGTATATGCCCTAAGATTCCGAATAATTGCGATTTATTTGAGATTTCTATAGATATAAGGTATAATTAGTCATGATATTGAATGAATATAGGTGATAAAAATGATGAAAAGAATAGTAAATATTCAAAATGCTTTTATTACGCTTGGACAATTGCTCAAACATGAGAATTTTATCAGTAGTGGTGGAATGGCCAAATGGTATTTAAGTGAGTTTGATGTATTTGTTAATGAACTACAAGAGCAACGTCGTGGAAAAAAATTATACGATGGTGACACAGTTTATTTGCCGAACGAAGATGTAATGATCACAGTCCAATCGACGAGTGATTCAAAAAGACCATGAGAATCAAACATTTAGCGTTAAATAATTTTCGTAATTATCAAGAGTTATCTCTAACTTTTGGTGATGGTTTAACGATAATAACCGGAGAAAATGCCCAAGGAAAAACCAATCTCCTTGAGGCGATTTTTTTGTTATCTCTAGCAAAAAGTCATCGGACAAACCATGACCAAGAGTTAATTTTGTGGGAAGAAGACTTAGCAAGCTTAGAAGCATTGATTGAAACAAAACACTACGAGTTTCCTCTTGAATTAATCTTAAATAAAAAAGGAAAGATAGCTAAATTGAACCATATTGAACAGAATAAACTAAGTCAGTTCATTGGAAAGTTCAACGTCATTCTTTTTGCCCCTGAAGACTTACAGTTAATCAAAGGCTCCCCTAGTTTAAGAAGAAAATTTATTGATTCTGAATTAGGACAATCGCACCCAGTCTATTTACAGGAGTTATTGAATTATCAACGACTTCTCAAACAACGCAATACCTACTTAAAGCAATATGGACGTTCACAGCAATTTGATTCAATGTATTTTGAAATCTTAACAGAACAGTTGGTAGAAAAAGCCAATTTATTAATTCAATACCGTTTAACATTTATTGAAGCTCTAGAAAAAATTGCTCAACCAATCCATGAAGCTTTATCAAATCAACGCGAACAATTAACAATCGCCTATCAAAGTAGCAGTTCTAAGTTAGATTATTCTAATAGAGACACTATCTCTACACAATTGTTAGAATTATTTAAACAATCCTTGACTCGCGAAAAAGAGCAAGGTATTACCGTCTACGGTCCACATCGTGATGACATATCTTTTCATATTAATGAAAAAAAAGCTCAGTTTTTCGGCTCACAAGGGCAACAACGTACGATTGTTTTGAGTATTAAATTAGCAGAATTAGAATTGTTTTATAATATGACTGGAGAATACCCAGTGTTATTACTTGATGATGTGTTGTCTGAATTAGATGACAATCGCCAAATGATTTTAATGAGTCATATCGAAAATAAAGTTCAAACGTTTTTAACAACTGCATCGATTGAAGGTTTAAAAATCCATCAATTAAAAAATGCAGAAATTTTATATGTCCAAAAAGGTCAAGTTAGTAAAGGAGACAGTGCTTAATGACTGAAAATAGTAAAGAGTTACATCAAGATTATAATGCAGATCAGATACAGGTTTTAGAAGGACTTGAAGCTGTTAGAAAACGCCCTGGTATGTATATTGGTTCAACGAGTGGCGTTGGTTTACATCATTTAGTATGGGAAATTGTCGATAACTCAATTGACGAGGCGTTAGCTGGTTATTGTGATCATATCGAAGTAATCATTGAAGCCAATAACAGTATTTCTGTTACGGATAACGGTCGTGGGATTCCTGTTGAAATCCAAACTAAAACTGGCCGTCCTGCTTTAGAGACTGTTTTTACGATTTTACATGCGGGTGGTAAGTTCGGTGGAGGCGGTTATAAGGTTTCTGGTGGTCTTCATGGGGTTGGTGCATCAGTTGTTAATGCACTTTCAAGTGAATTGACTGTTGACGTACATCGCGATGGCAAAATTCATCAAATGATTTTTGAACGTGGCGCGATTTCTCAAGAAATTTTAATTAAAGGTGATACGGAAAAAACAGGGACGTTTGTTAACTTTGTTCCGGATTCAACTATTTTTACTGAAACAACAGATTTCAAATATGAAACATTAATGACGCGTGTTCGTGAACTAGCGTTCTTAAACAAAGGATTACGCATTTCGATCGAAGACAAGCGTGAAGAGCGTGAAGCATTCGCTAGTTTTTATTACGAAGGCGGCATTAAAAGTTATGTAGAATATTTGAATGAAAGTAAAGTATCGATTGTCGATGATCCCATTTACCTTGAAGGTGAGCAAGATGGTGTTCAAGTCGAGATTGCTATGCAGTATACCGATACTTATCATACAAATATTCTTTCTTTCGCAAATAATATTCATACGTACGAAGGTGGAACTCATGAGTCTGGTTTTAAGACGGCTTTGACTCGTGTCATGAATGACTACGCTCGTAAAATGAATTTAATTAAAGAAAACGAAGAAAATTTAAGTGGTGAAGATACCCGTGAAGGTTTAACGCTTGTTCTGTCGATTAAACATCCAGAACCTCAATTCGAAGGTCAAACTAAAACGAAATTAGGTAACTCTGAGGTAAGAACGATTACAGACCGCCTTTTTACGTCAACATTTGAAACTTATTTGATGGAAAACCCAAAAATTGCACGTATCATTGTTGAAAAAGGTATTATTGCCTCTAAAGCTCGTAATGCTGCTAAACGTGCTCGTGAATTAACTCGTCGTAAGTCTGGTTTAGAAATCAGTAACTTACCAGGGAAATTAGCGGACTGTTCAAGTAAAGAAGCAGAGAAATGTGAGTTATTCATTGTCGAGGGGGACTCGGCTGGTGGGTCAGCTAAACAAGGTCGTTCTCGTATGTATCAAGCAATTTTACCGATTCGAGGTAAAATTCTAAACGTCGAAAAAGCGACGATGGATCGTATTTTGGCGAACGTCGAAATACGTTCTCTATTCACTGCTATGGGGACTGGATTTGGAGCAGAATTTGACGTAGCAAAAGCGCGTTATCATAAATTAATTATTATGACCGATGCGGATGTCGATGGTGCTCATATTCGTACATTATTATTAACGCTTATCTTTAGATATATGCGTCCGTTATTAGAAGCTGGTTATATTTATATTGCCCAACCACCTCTATACCAAATTAAACAAGGTAAAAAAGAAACATATATTGCAACTGACGATGAATTAATACAGTGGCAAGCTGCTAATCCAAATGCTCGTTATTCATTACAACGTTATAAAGGTTTAGGAGAGATGGATTTCGATCAACTTTGGGAGACAACAATGAATCCTGAAAACCGTCGCATGTTAAAAGTTTCGGTGGAAGATGCCATGGAAGCTGATAAAGTGATTGATATGTTGATGGGTGATGAAGTTGAACCAAGACGTATTTTCATTGAAGAAAATGCTCAGTACGTACAAAACTTAGACGTATAAGTAAATTAAAAATGTTAGAAGAGAAAGGAAAATATAATGAGTGAAAGTTTCGATCCTTCAACACAACAATTTGAAGAGATAAATTTACCTCATGAAATGCAAACGTCATTTCTTGATTATGCGATGAGCGTTATTGTCTCAAGAGCATTGCCTGATGTCCGAGACGGTTTAAAACCAGTTCATAGACGGATTCTTTACGGAATGAGTGAATTGGGTGTAACTCCTGATAAACCCTATAAAAAATCTGCTCGTATCGTCGGAGACGTTATGGGGAAATATCACCCTCATGGGGACTCTGCAATTTACGAAGCAATGGTAAGAATGGCTCAACCATTTAGTTACCGGCAAATGTTAGTCGATGGCCATGGTAACTTTGGTTCTGTCGATGGTGATGGTGCCGCAGCGATGCGTTATACGGAAGCTCGTATGAGTAAAATTGCTTTAGAAATGTTAAAAGACATCAATAAAGATACGATTGATTTCCAAGATAACTATTCGCAAGAAGAAAAAGAGCCAGTTGTTTTACCCGCACGTTTTCCAAACCTTTTAGTCAACGGTGCGTCTGGGATTGCGGTTGGTATGGCAACAAACATTCCACCACACAATCTAGGTGAGGTTATCGATGCGTTAATTATTTTAATGCATAAGCCTGTTGCAACAACTGCAGAATTGATGGAAGCTTTACCGGGACCTGATTTTCCAACAGGCGGTATTGTGATGGGGAAATCAGGAATTCGTAAAGCTTATGAAACAGGTAAAGGCAAAATAATTATTCGTGGTCGCGTGGAAATTGAAACATTCGGTAATGATCGCGAACGAATTATTATTACTGAATTACCCTATGGTGTGAACAAAGCGCGCTTATGGGAACGGATTGCTGAATTAGCCCGTGAAAAACGCATTGAAGGCATCACTTATGTTGCCGATGAATCTGGCCGTGAAGGTATGCGTGTCGTGATTGAATGTCGTCGTGAAACGAGTGCTAGTGTAGTTTTGAATAATTTATATAAGCAAACCTCATTACAAATTAGTTTCGGATTCAATATGTTAGCCATCGATTTTGGTGTACCAAAAGTATTAAGTTTAAAAGAAATATTATCTAAATATTTAGATCATCAAGTGATTGTTATTAGACGTCGTACTGAATTTGAAAAACGTAAAGCTGAAAATCGTGCGCACATTCTAGAAGGTTTATTAAAAGCACTCGATGTGATTGACCAAATTATTGCGATCATTCGAGGGTCTAAAGATGGTGAAAGAGCTAAAGCTGAATTAATTGAGCGTTTCGAATTCTCTGAACTCCAAGCTCAAGCAATTTTAGATATGCGTTTAGTTCGTTTAACTGGTTTAGAACGCGAAAAAATTGATTCAGAATACAATGATTTAATGGCTCTGATTCAACGATTAACAGAAATTCTGGGAAGTGAAGACCGTATTCACGAAATTATAGAAGATGAATTAATTGATATTAAAACACGCTTTAACGATGACAGACGTACTGAGTTACTGATTGGTGAAGCCTTAAGTCTTGAAGATGAAGACTTGATTGACGAAGAGGATGTTCTCATCGCATTGACTTCAAATGGTTACATCAAGCGAATGACTGAGGATGAATTCCATGTTCAAAATCGTGGAGGGCGTGGCGTTAAGGGAATGGGAATGTCAAACGATGATGCTATTCAAACGCTGGTTTCATGTTCGACGCACGATACGTTATTATTCTTTACAAATAAAGGTAAAGTGTATGCGAATAAAGGCTATGAAGTACCAGAATATGGCCGTCAAGCTAAAGGAATTCCAATTATTAACTTATTAAACATTGATAAAGATGAATACGTTAAGGATATTATCAATGTCCGTCAGAGTGAAGATAGTGATGAACATACATTAGCTTTTGTTACAAAACTAGGAACGGTTAAACGCTCTAAAGCAAGTGATTACTACAATATTCGCAATAATGGTCTAATCGCAATTTCTATGCGAGAGGATGATGAATTAATCAACGTTTTAGTAACAAATGGTCGTCAAAATCTAATCATCGGAACACACGATGGTTATGCGATGGCATTTGATGAGACTGATGTTCGTGTAATGGGACGTACTGCGACTGGTGTTCGTGGTGTAAGATTACGCGAGGATGATTACGTTGTAGGAGCTGCAGTTTTAAACGAAGCTAGTGAAGTGTTAGTTGTTACGGAGAATGGTTACGGTAAACGAACGCCAGCGAGCGACTATACACTTAAAAAACGTGGTGGTAAAGGTGTTAAGACTTCAAATATTAGTGAGAAGAGTGGGAAATTAGCTGGAATTGTGGCTATCGAAAGCTTGGAAGAAGATTTAATGTTGATGACGAATCAAGGTGTTGTGATTCGTATGAGTGTTGAGAGTATCTCTCAATCATCAAGAGCGACTTTAGGCGTTAGAATGATTCGCCTAGACGAGGGCGCGATGGTAAATTCAGTCACCAAAATACTTAAAACTGATGATGAAGAAACGATTGAAGCGTTGAATGAAGAAGCAGATCTAGAAGAAGCAATCGATGATGAGGAAGAAGTTGAAGAATCAACAGATTCGTCTGAAGAGTTAGAAGAAAGTACTGATGAATCGGTAGATGATGAATAATTTTTAATATAGGCGTAACTGTTAATAGCAGTTACGCTCTTTTTTTTAAGATTTATACAGTCATATGTTATCCTATTTTGTCCTGAAGACTAACCAGAGTCGACTGAAAATGGAGATAAAATTTAAAGAAATAATTCAACATCAATCTGATCAAATCATGACATTTACGCCAGATGATGTTGTTGTGATTCAAACAAGCAATCATCATTTCGATGCAATTATTTGCCTTACATGCAACGATGCGACGTTTCAAATGATTCGCAATCCTCAATTTTATAAACGTTTAAGTGAAAAAAACACATCAAATTTTTTATCAAATGGTATAGTAGCCCTTTAAAACTAACGGATCTTTTATCACAGTTTAATTTACTGGATGAACAACAGACTAGAATTGAAAAATTAAGCCCTGAATTGCTCCAACGTGTGTCTTTTGCTCAAACAATTCTCTCGAATAATTAATTCGTCGTTTCTTTTAATCCATTTATTGAATCAATACATGATAATATACACTTATTACATAAATTATTAATCCAATTGAAGCATGCTGCTCGTAGTACAATGGTATTCACCTTAAGAATTGAAGATGCTTTTATTGTGCAACCCAATATTTGGACATTAAAAAGCTCTTGCTTAGACCCGATTATCACTGAAGCGACTAATTACGAGGAGAATTCAACAGAAACTATTCCAAGTAAACTTAAAGTTAAAATTGAGGATAAAACAATTTTTGTGAATATTGAAGACATTGAGTATATCGAAAGTCATGATGGAAAAGTTATCATCATGATTGAACAAGAGACTTTTGTTAATGACTCCATCCTATCAAATGCGGAAAATACGTTGAAAGCACATGGCTTTTACCGTTGTCACCGTTCATACGTAGTAAACCAACATAACGTACGAGAAATTATTAATTGGTCGAAAATTACTTACTCAATTGTTCTTGATAACTTCAATCAAGATAAAATTCCTCTTTCAAGAACAAACTATACGCAGAGTCAAGATTTATTGGTTAAATTGTAATCACAACTCGGCCTTAAATAGTACATATTAGCGAAAATTCAGTTGATTTAAACTCTTTACTTCCACAATTAACCCTTCTATCTATGCAACTCACCAAATTCGCTTGTGGTGAGTTTTTTTGAGGTAAACTAACGTTAGAAAGCAAAGGAGGCAATTGTGATGGAGACTATAATAAAAGTGCAACAATTAAAAAAACTCTTTGGCCATGAAGAAGCTTTAAAGAAAATTGACATAAAAATTAATAAAGGTGAGATATTTGGTTTATTAGGAACTAGTGGTTCGGGAAAAACAACCACCACTAAATTACTGACTGGTGAACGAGACCCTACTTCTGGTCTGATACATGTGTTAGGTTTTAAGCATGAACAATTTAACCGAACACAATATCTTGAAAAAATAGGCATCTTATTTGACAACAATTCATTGTATGAAAGATTGACTGTCGCAGACAATTTAGAACTGTTGAGAAAACTTTAAAATACAGATAAAGGTAAAGTCGACGAGGTGTTAAGGGCTGTTGGCTTACTATAAGATAAGAATAAAAGTGTGTCAAAGGGTATGAAAAAACGTATTTTACTCTGTTAAACGGTTTTACAGACTCCATCCCTTTTACTCCTAGACGAACCAAGGAGTGCTTTAGATCCAAATACGCGTGAACGAATACACGATATATTGGTAAAAATAAATGATGCAGGAACAACGATTCATTTGACAACCCATGATATGGATGAAGCCACTTTACTATGTGACAAAGTTGCTTTTTTAGATGCAGGTGTGATTAAAGAGACTGGTAGCCCACAACTTTAAGAAATAGATATAAAACAAATCGCATTCATTTGACCTACCAAACAGGACGTGTCAAAACACTTGAAAGAAGTGAAGACAATAAGCCTATGATTAGTGAAGCATTACTGGATCCAAATGTTTTAGAAATTCACATGGACTTTCCAACACTAGGAAAAGACTTCAAAAAGGTTACTGGAAGTGAGTTAATTTATATGAAAATATACCGCATAGCAGAAATTTTTGAAAAGGACATTAAAGAATTTATGCGAAACATGTCTCTTTTCACGATGATTCTTTTCCCCATTGTGATGAGTTTGGTCTTTAGCAATATCAATGTTGGAAATCGAGACCTTGGCTTATCTTTAGAAATAATTTTAATGATTGTTGGTTTAACCTATTCAGCCATTGCTTATAGTTCAATGGCAATAATGATTGCAGAAGAAAATGAAAAGGACACTTTAAGAGGGCTCGTACAATCACCCGCAACTCTATTAGATATTATTTAGGTAAAAGCTTAGTGGCTTTTCTAATGACCAGTTTGTCATTAGTCATTTCTTTAACGATTGCAGGTGCCTTGTCTGTCTTTTAATTTGCAGCGATCATTGCTGCCGTACTGCTTTTAATCTTCTTCTTGGGTTTAAAGATTGCTGTTGGTTAAACAGTCAAAAGTGTCGTAACAACGGCTGTTTATACGATGCCGATTATGTTTATCTTTGGTATGTCACAGTACATTGAGTTCGTTATTACAGATCCAAATCATCTATCAAGAAAAATATATAATGATCTCCCAATTTATCAATTATACTTATCATTAAAGCTGAGTATGTCCTTCAATCCCTTATCATTTTGCTTGTTTGGTTAGTTCTAGTTCTTACAGTTGTTCTTTACGCTTTTAAAAAACAATCAAAGTATGACAATCAATGATGACATCTAATACATACAATACATTTAAAGGGACGCTTCTATAAAACGTGCGTATTTTCATTAGAAATTCCAAGATAGCTGATCACGTCTTTATTAACGAATAAGCGTTTGCGTCTTATCCTCAACAATTTGAAAAAAATCGCCAAACGTTCAATGAATTCGTATTCATCAATAATCTTTTCATATTTAACTTGTTATTCATTAAGTAACATAGTATAATTCTTAGATGTGAGTAATTAGCTTTTATTAGCTTTTTTCTCCTTGCTCTTCGGAGCCATTAGACCAAAAGGAGGTGCAGTCAATGAGCGAAACAACAAAATATGAAATCTTATACATCATCCGTCCTGATTTAGGCGACGATGCTAAGAAAGAATTAGTGGAACGTTTTGATGGTATTTTAACTTCAAACGGTACTGAAATTGTTGAATCAAAAGACTGGGCGAAAAAACGTTTAGCATACGAAATTAACGATTATAAAGAGGGTATTTACCACTTAATTAATATCGTTGCTACTGATGCTGAAGGAATTAACGAGTTCGATCGTTTAGCCCTTATTAACCGTGATATTTTACGTCACATGATTGTTAAAATCGAAGCTTAATTTGTTTCACGTGAAACACTTTGGAGGAGGAATAGTATTTGAATACGGTACAACTAGTCGGCCGTCTTACAAAAGAAGTTGATTTAAAATTTACTTCATCAGGCACTGCCGTCGGATCGTTTACAATTGCAGTCAATCGTAGTTTTACAAACCAACAAGGTGAACGTGAAGCAGACTTTATTAACTGTGTAATCTGGCGGAAGGCTGCTGAGAACTTAGCAAGCTTTACCCGTAAGGGATCACAAATTGGGATTGAAGGAAGAATTCAAACGCGTAACTATGAGAACCAACAAGGAACTCGTGTGTACGTGACTGAGGTTGTTGTAAATAACTTCCATTTATTGGAGCCTCGTTCTGTTACAGAACAAAGACCCGCAGGAGAACCTTCTTCTTCAGGTCAATCAGGTAATTACACCAATAACCAATCTTCATATCAAAACCAGTCTGGAAACCAAGCTAACCAGAACCAGAATAAAGCTCCGCAAAGCAATCAGAACAACTTTTCATTTAACCAAGATTTTAATCAACAGGCATCTTCCCCATTCATGGAAGATGGTCGTCCAATAGATATTTCTGAGGACGATTTACCGTTTTAAGATAAGATAAAGGAGGAATTATTATGGCTCAACGTCGCGGTGGAAGACGTAGAAAAAAAGTATGTCACTTCTGTGCAAACCATATTGACCATCCTGATTACAAAGACACAACATTATTATCAAGATTTGTTTCCGAAAAAGGTAAAATCTTACCACGTCGTGTAACAGGAACTTGTGCGAAACATCAACGTACATTAACAGCAACAATTAAACGTTCAAGAATTATGGCTCTATTACCATTTACGGTAGCTGAGTAATAGTTTTCGTTAAAGTATCAGTCCATTGGATTGATACTTTTTTTATTATAAACTTCCCTGCTATAGTATGGCAGAGGACTATTTGTTTTCAACAGCGTCACCCTGTTTCTACTTAGGCATAGAGAAATTAAGTAACTTATAGGCAAGTACAAAAACACCTTTCTCTTTTGATTTCAATAAACTCTAAATGGAGATGACGGAGATTCTTTGGATGTGTGTGACGACTGACAGACATAATCGACAAAGTAGTTCTTTAAAGCAGTGATTTCACATAGCTTTCGAGCATTCACGAGAATGGCAACTGATTAATGACTTTTTTCGAGACGCCTATCCCGTATGGCTAAGTGTTCCACTGTTACCAAAAATTTATTTCATCAGTTTAACAGTTGGTAGTTGCTAGTTCCATTTAGAGAAACGAACGTTTTACCTTTGTTAAGGAACCATTCATCAAGCTACATCGCCCTAACTCTTCAATTCAATGGAAAGGGTTTATATCTATTTTATGTATAGGGACGTTTGGATATACGCAATTCTTTTGAATGCATAGGACTGTCGTATGTTCCTTACGTACAACAAGTGGCTCCAATATTCGCTATAATTAGCGACATCACACATACCCTTCTAAGCTGATGAGCACAATTTTTTTCTTACTTGTGCTTGCCTATACTATAACCCGAATGGTAGACTTGGCGGAAGTTAACTTTTCTAACAAAGTGCAAATGGTTTTATTTTCAAGTCAAGACTAATTTTCACGCATCTTTCAATCATCGCTGGAAGCAAATATTAAGCTAAAGAAACAATAATGATAGTGAAATATTCTTGTATGATATTATTTTATCTAAACGTGGTTGCATCGTCCGTCCATCTAAAGAATGTAGACCATCTTTATAAAATGCGATGCCCCCCCATAAAAGAAAAAGTAGCAAGAGTTTTTACATAATCTAACCACTATAAGTAAACCTATCCTTTGATAGAAAGTGATTATTTTACTTTAAAATCGAATGGATCAGAATGATATTGTTCTGGATTATTATTGGTATTCTCTTTGGAGAAAAACTGGATAAAATAATGATCCATTTATTTTATAGTATATCAATTCAATGGATACCCTAAAGAACTTACAGAATGTTTCACGTGAAACACTGTTGGACGTTGGATAGAAATATAGCCCTGTTTATGGTAAAATAAGAGTTAAATCCAGTAGTGAGGTGAAATGTGATAACGAAAGAAAAAATACAAAAGTTTTTCGAAGTATTTCATTCTTTAGAAATTAGTTGGCAATTATATAGTTTAGCTTTCCTTTACTTAGTCATTATGATTATAGCCTTTGTCTTAAAATGGCAAATAGGATTACTATTACTATTGCTTTTAGTAGCCAGCCTAGTTTTCTGTTTGTTTAATATGAATAACTTTTTTAAAGACTTTAATGCAGTTGCAAACCGTCTCTCTAATCTGGCGAAAATAGCACAAGAAGACTCTTTATATCGGTCGCCAATTGCTGTCATTATTTATGATAATAATTATAGAGTAAATTGGGTGAATCCGGCGTTACAACATATTTTTGGAACGAAAGATATTCTTGGAGAACCACTTCAATCTTTAGGTGGAGGTTTTTCTGCTATCATCCAATTAGAATCATCCCAAGAGTGGCGTACATTTGAACTTGAAAAACGTTATTATAAAGTCATGCATCAACCAGATCGACGAGTCATCTATCTATTAGATACAACTGAAGAACATCGTATCCGTGAAAGCAAACAATTTGATCAAATTGTCTTTGGTTATTTATTCTTAGATGACTATGATGAATTAGTGCAGTCAATGGATGACCAGCAAGCAGCTAAATTTGATTCGGATTTACTGAATGATTTAAATGTGTGGACCAATCAACATCATATCTATTTGAAACGTTTAGAAGAAGATAAATTTATTCTATTATTAAATCAATTAGTTTTAAATGGACTAGAGAAAGAGAAATTCAAGACTTTTGAAGCGATTAGAGATAAGAACCATTTGAAGAACATACCAATTTCAATCAGTTTGGGCGTGGCATATTCTCAACAAGAGAACTATCATATTAATGACTTAGCCGCCCAAGCTCAGCTAAACTTAGATTTGGCGCTCGGTCGTGGTGGTGATCAAGTGGTTGTACGCGCAACAGAAGGTAAAGCAAGATTCTATGGAGGTAAAACAAATCCAACGGAAAAACGAACGAATATTCGCTCAAAACTTGTTTACCAAGCGCTTTTAAATTCAATAGAACAAGCTGAAAAGGTGATTATTAGCGGTCATAAGTATCCCGACATGGATGCGATTGGTTCAGCGATAGGCTTGTATAAAATCGTGAAGCAGTACGGTAAAGAGTGTCGAATTATTGTCAATGAAGCAGAATTTAATCATGATATTATCCAGCTCCTAGAATTGCCACAGATTAAGAATGATAAGCATTTGATGTTTGTTAATCTAGCTGAGGCAAAGGAAATGATTACTGATAATACTTTAATTGTCATGGTGGACCATCATAAGCCTTCCTTAAGTGAAGCAGAAGGATTAATTCCCAATCATGATGTCGTTATTATTGATCATCATAGACGGAGCGAAGAATTTCCAAAGCAATCTGTTTTAACGTATATTGAACCTTATGCCTCATCTACATCAGAACTTGTTACAGAGTTCTTTATGTATATGCGTTCGACGATCGAGGCTTTAAATAAGTTTGAAGCGACTGCTATGCTAGCGGGGATTATTGTGGATACCAATAACTTTGCTTTACGTACGGGCTCTAGAACTTTCGATGCAGCGAGTTATCTAAAATCACGTGGTGCCGACACTGCTCAAATTCAACGAATGTTGAAAGAAGATTTAGCGACGGTTAAACGTCGAAATCGATTGATTGAACAGGTAGAGTATTTACCACAAGGTTATGCAGTTGCCTATGGTGATAATGAAGACATTTACGACAATATAACAGCTGCACAATCTGCTGACCAAATGCTCAGCTTAAAAGATGTAGAGGCTTCATTCGTCATCTATCGTCGCTCAGAGCAAACCGTAGGTATTAGTGCAAGAAGTTTAGGGACAATCAATGTACAACTTATAATGGAAAAATTAGGTGGCGGAGGTCATCTGTCAAACGCGGCAGTCCAATTAAATGATATTTCAGTTGAAGAGGCATTTGATTTATTAAAAAGTAAGTTAGATATAACTGAGGAGGAATCTTAATGAAAGTAATTTTACTAAAAGATGTTAAGAAGCAAGGTAAAAAAGGTGATGTTGTTGAAGTGAGTGATGGTTACGGACGAAACTTCCTAATCAAAAATAACTTAGCTAAATTAGCAGACGGATCAGCATTAAGTCAGTTAAACGCTGAAAAGAAAGCTCGTCAAAAAATAGCTGAAGAAGAATTAGAAGAAGCAAAAGCACTGAAAAAAACAATTGAGGATGAAAAAACAGTTGTTAAAATCAAAGCTAAAACTGGAGAAGATGGACGTCTTTTCGGAACAATCCCTTCAAAACAAATTGCTGAGGAATTAAAGAAACAATACAAAATCAAAATTGATCGTCGTAAAATCCAATTAGAAAATAATTTAGCTTCGCTAGGTTTCCACCGAGTGGATGTCAAATTGCACTCAGATGTAACAGCTGTAATAAATGTGAATGTCATATCTGAATAAACAATTTAATTAATTCAACACACTTACTTAGTAAAGACAGTCCAGTAAGTGTGTTGAATTTTTATTTGTCAGTGACAAATTGACTGACAAACTAATCAGACAAACAAAGATAAATGATGTATAATGGAAGATGAATCGTAAAAGCGTTGTATAGTTTTACGAAGCCATTGTACAAGAAAGCGAGGGACATCATTGGAAGTTAATCAATTAGAAAAAGCACTACCATTCAGTATAGAAGCAGAGAAATCAGTCATCGGGGCCTTACTGATTGATTCAATGAAAATGGGTTCAGTCCAAGCCATTTTACAAGAAGACGATTTTTATAAAAGGTCTCATCAAACTATTTATGATGCAATGAATAAAGTTTTTGATAAAAATGGAATTATTGACCCTGTTACTTTAATTAACCAATTAGACTCTTATGATGAATTAGAAAATATTGGTGGCCAAGATTATATTTTAGATTTGGCTTCTTATACGCCGACTTCCGCAAACATTGAGCAGTATGCTTTAATTGTAAAAGAGAAGTCTACCTTACGTCGTTTGATTTCGGCATCAAATACGATCATTACGGATGCCTATGCCGAAGGTGATGAAGTAGATAATATCGTCGATCGAAGTGAAAAGTTAATTCTATCGATTGGTGAGAACAGTCAAAGTAATAAGCCACGTGAAATGAAGGAAATTGTAGCCGAAGCTTTTGAAAAGGTTGTCCAACTATCAGAAGAGAAAAGAGAAATTGTCGGACTACCTACTGGTTATATTGATTTAGATCGAATGACTAGTGGATTCCAACCTGACCAATTGATTATTCTAGCAGCTCGACCATCAGTAGGTAAGACTGCCTTTGCTTTAAACATTGCTCAAAACGTAGGAACTAAATCTAAGGTTCCAGTTGTTATCTTCTCTCTAGAGATGGGAGCGGTTGACCTAGTCTTTCGTATGATTTGTGCTGAAGGTAATATTCATGCATCCAATCTAAGGACCGGACAGTTAACTGAGGAAGAATGGAAGAGCTTTACGGTCGCTACAGACACGTTGAAGGACGCTCCTATCTTCATAGATGACTCCGCTGGTATCAAAGTTTCCGAGATCCGAGCCAAGTGCCGTCGTTTGAAACAAGAGAACCAAGATCTTGGTTTGATCGTGATAGATTACCTGCAATTAATTGAAGGTACTGGCAAAGAAAACCGTCAACAAGAGGTATCTGAAATATCACGACAATTAAAAAAATTAGCTAAAGAACTCTCTTGTCCTATTATCGCTTTGTCACAGCTATCGCGTGGTTTGGAACAAAGACAGAACAAACGTCCTATACTAAGTGATATTCGTGAGTCTGGATCGATAGAACAAGATGCTGATATCGTTGCTTTCCTATACCGTGAGGATTATCACCAGCAAGAAGGTGATGAGGAGGAAAGTCATGATGATGACATGCCGGATAATACTGTAGAAGTAATATTAGCAAAAAACCGTAGTGGTGCTCGTGATACTGTTAAATTATTATTCAAAAAAGAATATAATAAATTTTCTAGTTTATCCTTCGCCCCTGCTCCCCCAATGTAATGAAATTATTGAGATAAATGAGGTAGCTTTATGAGTAAAAATTTAACCGCTCAACAACTTGCTGATGAATTAAATGTAACACGTCAATTGATTTATTATCATGCTAAGAAATTACCTAAAGATAGTAAAACTTATGATGAAGATAATACTTTGGTTTTCACTCCAGATCAACAAGTAATTTTAAAAAGTTATATGACTGATACACTGAAGGAAAAAACCACTCAGAAAAATGAAAAAAATACGACTGAGAAAAAGATTTCATCCCCGGATAAAACACCAGAAAAAGTTGAAGAAATCGATAAAATAGAAGATAACTCAGATGACAAAGCAGCGACAAATGGCGTGTCAAACGATGTGTCAAACAATGTGACAAATGACAAACTAAATGTTGTGGAAGAAGAAAACCAACAAGAAAGTGTCGAGACAAATAGAAGTGTCAAAACAGAAGAAAATCCATCTGAAGCCGAAACAGCTAGTTATGAAAAATCAGTGACTGTAAAAGGCTACATTCAACAAGCTGTAAAAGATCATTTGGAACTGCAAAAGAAAACTGACTCAGAAGAAAGACAAACACTTATAGGTGAGTTGGAAGAAAAAAATTCACAAATTTCTACTTTGCATAAATTATTAGATCAACAACAACAACTTGCTTTAGTTGCTGAGCAAAAACATCAAAAATTATTAGATACTTTAGGTATTGAAGATGAAAAACAACTTAAGGCAATCGTGGATCTAACAACAAATGAAAGTGACAATTCTTCTTCTTCAGTTGATAACAATGAAAAAGATATTTATGACGGTAAAAATTGGTTCCAACGCCTGTTTAAACTATAAGCAATGCAAATTTATTTAGTCTAACCAATTAATTAAGCCAGTAAGCAGATAGACTCTCTATCGTGCTTACTGGCTATTTATCTACGTAGAACAAGCTCTCTTATTTTGCCTTAAAAACTATTATCTGAGGATAGTTAGTAAAGAGGCAAGTTGGGGAAAAGAAAAAGCGTCACTCACCTTTTAAAAGGCTAGCGACGCTTGGATAATTACAAAATGATCAATCGTTCGTTTCGTAACGATTGATTAACCCCAAACAGAGTCAAGGATCATTGTTTGTTTTCTATCAGGACCTACTGAAAGAGTTGCGATTTTTACACCAACTAATTCACTAATGCGACGAACATAATTTTGAGCATTTTGTGGTAACTCTTCGTATGTTTCACAACTAGTGATATCTTCAGACCAACCAGGTAATTCTTCATAAACTGGAATACACTCACCAAGTTGTTTTAAGCTTGCTGGGTAATATTCGATAGTTTCACCAGAACTAGTACGGTAAGCAGTACAGATTTTAACTGTTTCTAAACCACTTAAAACATCAATACTGTTTAGTGATAAATGAGTAATACCTGAAACTCGTTTTGAATGGCGCATTACAACACTATCAAACCAACCAATACGTCTTGGGCGACCTGTAGTTGTTCCGTATTCACGACCCACTTCACGAATTGTATTGCCAACTTCATCGAATAGTTCTGTAGGGAAAGGACCGTCACCTACTCTAGATGTATATGCTTTACACACACCAACAACAGTATCAATTTTAGTAGGGCCCACACCACTACCTATTGTAACGCCACCTGCTACAGGGTTTGAAGATGTTACGAAAGGATAAGTTCCTTGATCGATATCTAACATAACACCTTGAGCCCCTTCGAATAAGACACGTTTACCATTATCGAGTGCATCGTTTAAAATAACTGATGTTTCATCAACATATTTCTCGATTTCTTGACCATAGGCAAAGTACTCTTCGAAAATATCGTCGAATTTCAACGGGCTATGTCCGTATACTTTTTCAATTAGTTTATTTTTTTCTTCTAAATTAATTTTTAAACGTTCTTCAAATATTTCTTTATCTAATAAATCGGCAATTCGGATACCTACTCGGGCAGCTTTATCCATGTATGCTGGTCCGATACCTTTAATTGTCGTTCCAATCTTATTGTCACCTTTTGAATCTTCTTGAAGTTGATCTAAAAGAATGTGATAAGGTAAGATAACATGCGCTCTCGCTGAGATTCGTAGATTGTCGGTAGAAACACCTTCATCTTTTAAGTAATTTAACTCTTTGACGATTGATTTTGGATTGATGACAACACCATTTCCAATAACGCTAATTTTGTCTTGAGCAAATATTCCAGAAGGAATTAAGTGTAACTTGTAAGTTTTACCATCAAACTTAATAGTGTGCCCGGCATTGTCGCCACCTTGATAACGTGCAACAACTTCTGCATTTTCGCTCAGGAAGTCAGTAATTTTCCCCTTACCTTCGTCTCCCCACTGAGTTCCTACAACAACAACTGATGACATATAAACGACTCCTTTATATCCTATTTTAAGAATATGAATTCTAATTCGTACTTTGACTGCATTCTGCAGGGTTAGTAAAAACCTCAACACGGTACACCCTATTATACGCTAAATTCTTTACGATTTCTTTATTAATATAGTGTAGTTTACTAAATGATAGAAATTGATCTGTAAAACGTCACGTTTAGTGATCAGATTTTAACTCATTTATGTTTCAACTTAACATGGCATTTACTCATTTTTATCAAACCATTAGAACTGCAAAGCCTACTCATAGAAAATACTATAAGTGACAAAGATATGCAAGAAACCCAACGGGCAATAAACTTAGTGGAGCCAACTTAAAACAAAAAAACTGACACAGCTAGTTTACTTAACGAGCGTGTCAGTTTTTTATAAGGCTTCAGTTAATTAAAGTAGATTTTAGTAGAAAGCCCAATAATTGAGGCCATCTTCTAAAAATATCCGTTCATCAATTCCTTGGATACTATACATCTTAGAAGGATCATCGTTAGGATCATTCACGTAGACCTTTCCGTCCTCGTATCCCCTTATAACTAGGATATGACCCGTTTCAGTGAAAAAGCCAGGTTCAACAGAGGCAACAATAATCTGGCCTTCTTGAACAGCTTCCATCGCAGTGTAAAAATCACTACCGAAGTTAGTCATGGAATAGCCAAAGTGTTGTGCGAAGTCATAAAAGATTGTCCATGAGGTACCGGCATTATGAACGTAATACGTTTCTTTACTCCAGTCCAAAATATCCTGAGGAAGCACTTCTTTTCCAGAATTATTTGCATGAACCATTGCTAGAGACACAATGGCACAGCCGTTTTCTCCAAGTTGTTGTGAAGTATTAGATCCATATCTTAAATCACGCCACTCAGGATCTTTTTGCAGTAGTAAAGGAACATCAATTTGTTGTATTTCTTGTAAGTTCTCTTCTTGGGCTGGATGTTCTGGTAAAAATAATGCACCTAATTCATCTAATGTTAGATTTGTATCATTAATTGCAGCGAGTATGTCTTTTTGCGCTGTTAATGGATTGTTTTGATATTCAGTTTCAATAATCTTTTGAACCTGTTGTTCAAGTACTGTGTCGGACGGTTGATATTTATTTAATATAGTATTAAAATCTTTTTCTTCAACTTTTACAAGTTCTGTTTGCGAAGAAATATCTACCGAGCTTTCTGATTCAGGACTTGTCAGGATGTTTGAAACGGTTGTGTTATTTTTAAATGAATCTTCAGCAATGATAGCATTATTATGTGCCGTTAAATTACCGAGATGAATGATTAAAAATACACCAACCACAATAAAAATAATTGAAAAAAGTGTTGCGAAATAATTTACTTTTGTTGCTTTAGGCATAACTTGCCTCCTCGTGTCTCAAATATGCATTTGACAATATGCATCGATATTATTCTAGCACATATCTATCTCATTGTACTTAAATTTTGTTTCAAATTAGTGAATATTTCTATAATAATACATACTTGTAATCTGTTTGAGAAGTCTATGCTAAAAGTATTCGTGAATTAGATAAAATTTTAAGCATTATTATAAATAAAAAACGATTCATTGTTAAATAATTCGACAAAGTGCATCAAATCAATTAAAATCGTGTTATATAATGTGACATCAAGTGTGAAAAAAAAGTTGACTATCAGTATCGTGTTTTTTACAATTAAAACAAATTTTAAGGAGTGCGGCCAATGGCAGAAAAAGAGTTTAGAAAATCATTAGCGGTTTTTCCAATAGGAACTGTTATGCAATTGACAGGCTTATCTGCCCGTCAGATACGTTACTATGAGGATTATCAACTGGTTACGCCACAAAGAAGTGACACGAACCGAAGAATGTATTCGTTAAATGACGTTGATCGATTGCTTGAAATCATAGATTTATTAGATGAAGGAATGACATTGAAAGGAATTCAAAAACGTTATTCAAGTCCGCCGATCGAACCAATTGAAGAGGATAAGATTAGATTAACCGATCAAGATGTTCGACGGATTCTGCGTGATGAGTTAGAAATTCAAGGTCGCTTTCACTAATTTAAACGAAATGTGGGGGAAATTATTATATGACAACGAAATGGACTAAAGAAGCAATCATTAAAGATGCACAAAGCAAGAATGTACGTTTTATTCGTTTAATGTTTACGGATATTGCAGGAACAATTAAAAACGTAGAAGTTCCTTTTTCTCAATTAGAAAAAGCGCTTAATGGAAACATGATGTTTGATGGCTCTTCAATTGAAGGATTCGTAAGGATTGAAGAAAGTGACATGTATTTGGTACCTGATTTTGATACTTGGTTAATCTTTAACTGGCACGCAGATGAAGAAGCCGGAAGAATTGCACGCTTAATCTGTGATGTTGAAAATACGGATCGGAAACCATTTCCGGGAGACCCACGTAGTAACTTAAAACGTATGTTAGAAAAAATGCGTAAGTTAGGCTTTACTGATTTTAACTTAGGCCCAGAGCCAGAATTCTTTTTATTCAAATTGGATGAAAAGGGTGAACCAACGATGAGTCTGAATGATAATGGTGGTTACTTTGACTTAGCGCCAACAGACTTAGCTGAAAACTGCCGTCGAGACATTGTGCTTGAATTGGAAGAATTAGGTTTTGAAATTGAAGCCAGTCATCACGAAGTGGCACCCGGACAACATGAAATTGATTGGAAATACTCAGATGCTATCACTGCGTGTGATAACATTCAAACGTTCAAATTAATTGTAAAATCTGTAGCTCGTCGTCATAACTTGCATGCAACTTTTATGCCAAAACCTATTTTTGGAATTAATGGTTCCGGAATGCATTTTAACATGTCCTTATTTAACAAAGACGGAAATGCATTTTATGATGAGTCTACCGATGACCAATTATCACAAACAGCTTTATATTTCATTGGAGGCATGCTGAAGTATGCTCGCTCATTTACAGCTGTTTGCAACCCCACAGTGAATTCATACAAACGACTAGTGCCTGGCTATGAAGCACCTGTTTACGTTGCGTGGAGTGAGCAAAATCGTTCACCACTGATTAGAATTCCTGCGTCAAGAGGAAATTCGACTCGCGTTGAAATACGTAGTGTGGATCCTTCAGCTAACCCTTATCTAGCTTTAGCTGTGTTATTGCAAGCTGGCTTAGAGGGGATTGAAAGAAAATTAACGCCACCTTCATCCGTTGATCGAAATATCTATGCGATGACACGTGAGGAGCGTTTGGCAGAAGGGGTCAACGATTTACCAGGCTCATTACGTGAAGCTTTAAAAGAGTTAAAAAGAGAACCAGTCATCTTAGATGCCTTAGGTCCACATATCGCAGAGAACTTTATCGCAGAAAAAACAATGGAATATTTTGCTTATCAAAGACATGTGACCCAGTGGGAAGTAGATAAATATTTAAAACTTTATTAAACAATAGTATGATGAACCTATCAAGTAAAATTGATAGGTTTTTCAGTATATATTTTATGGAGGAGTGAGTGTTAGTGGTAAAGCAAAATGATGTTTTAATGCAATATTTCGAATGGTATTTGCCAGATGACGGAAATTTATGGAAGCAGCTAAAAGATGATGCGGCTCATTTGCAGAAACTTGGAATTAATAACCTCTGGATGCCACCAGCATCGAAAGCCACTGGCTCCGGTGATACTGGCTATGGAATTTACGATTTATTTGATTTAGGTGAATTTGATCAAAAAGGGTCAGTTCGTACGAAATACGGTACGAAAGATGAGTATCTTGAAGCGATTAAAGCCTTGAAAGAACAGGGAATTCGACCAATTGCTGATGTGGTTTTAAATCACAAAGCAGGTGCCGATGAAAAAGAAACCTTCAAAGTGCTAAAAATGGATCCTAATAATCGCCAAAAAACACTATCAGAACCTTATGATATTGAAGGATGGACTCATTTTACATTTCCAGGTCGCCAAGGAAAATACAATGACTTTGAATGGCATTATTACCATTTTACTGGAACGGATTATGATGCACGTAATGATGAGTCTGGTGTTTACTTAATTTTAGGTGAAAATAAAGGTTGGGCTGACAATGAATCTGTCGATCCAGAAAAAGGAAATTTTGACTATTTGATGTTTACAGATATCGACTATTCTCATCCAGATGTTATTCAGAATATTAAAGATTGGGCCCGTTGGTTTATTGAAACAACTGGTATTCAAGGATTTCGTTTAGATGCTATTAAACATATTGATGCCAAATTCATTGAGCACTTTATACAAGCTGTAAAAGATGCAATGGGGGAAGAGTTTTATGTGTTTGGTGAATATTGGCAAGCGAACTATGATGCGAAACGAAACTATTTAGAAGCCATTGATTATGAGTTTGACTTGTTTGATGTCGGCTTACATATGAATTTCTTTGAAGCTTCAAACCAAGGAGCTAATTACGATTTAAGGAGAATTTTTGATAATACATTGATGCTACATAATCCTTGGAACGCAGTGACCTTTGTTGATAATCATGACACACAAAAAGGGCAGTCCTTAGAGTCAGAAGTAAAAGAGTGGTTTAAATCTTTGGCCTATGGTTTGATTTTACTAAGAGAAGAAGGTTTGCCATGTGTATTCTATGGCGATTACTATGGGGTCGAAGGTGAGAATGGTCATGAAGGTTATCAAGATATGTTGAATGCTCTACTATACGTCAGAAAACATCATGCTTATGGTCAACAAACGGATTATTTTGATCATCATAATTGTATTGGTTGGGTACGTTTAGGTAATGACGACCATCCTGATGGTGTTGCAGTAATTCTTAGCAACAGTGAAGAGGGCTGGAAAGAAATGAATATGGGACCTGCAAATGCCGGGAAGGTTTTTGTGGATTATTTAAATCATCATGAGGCAGAAGTAACCATTAGTGAAAACGGTTCTGCAACGTTTCCAGTGAAGGCTGGTTCAATTTCGGCTTGGGTAAACAAAGAGGCTCATTATTCATAGAGTGCTATTAAGGGAATAATTAAGTTGAAGAATATGATTTTTTTCTTTAAATTAGGATGAATAATCTGTATCGTAGAAAAAACCGACAAAAAACCTCTTAGCGAGTGAGACTGCTAAGAGGTTTTTTGGATGATTATACGCTATATTAGGATTAACGACGAATGACTTCTTCAGTCGCTTTATCAAAGAAGTGAGCTTTGTTCATATCGAATGATAGATCAATCACTTCACCCGGTTTGTGGTAGTCACGAGCATCTACACGAGCAATAAATTCTGTGTCGCCAACTGATGAGTAAAGCATTGTTTCAGCACCAAGTAATTCAGAAACAGATACTGTTGAACTAACGACTGAGTCTGGTGAAGCTTCTAATGCAACCATTTCAGAATGGATATCTTCTGGACGAATACCAAATACTAATTCTTTACCGTCATAACCACGTTCTACTAATAATGAACGTTGTGGTTCTGTAACGATTAAATCTAAACCTTTACCGTTTGTGATTTTACCGTTGTTCAATGTAACATTAAAGAAGTTCATCGCTGGTGATCCGATAAAGCCTGCAACGAATACGTTGACTGGTAAGTCATAAACTTGTTGTGGCGTTCCAATTTGTTGGATGAATCCATCTTTCATGATGACGATACGTGAAGCCATTGTCATCGCTTCAGTCTGGTCATGAGTTACATAGATAGTCGTTGTGTCTAAACGTTGGTGTAACTTAGCGATCTCAGCACGCATTTGTACTCTAAGTTTCGCATCTAAGTTTGATAAAGGCTCATCCATCAAGAACACTTTCGCGTCACGAACAATCGCACGGCCTAAAGCCACACGCTGACGTTGTCCACCTGATAAGGCAGCGGGTTTACGGTCTAAATATTCTCTTAGTCCTAAGATGTCTGCAGCATTATCAACACGTTCTTTAATTTCAGCTTTAGGATACTTACGTAATTTTAAACCGAATGCCATGTTGTCAAAAACAGTCATATGTGGGTATAAAGCGTAGTTTTGGAAAACCATCGCGATGTCACGGTCTTTAGGTGCAACGTCGTTCATTAAACGATCACCAATGTACAACTCACCTTTAGAGATATCTTCTAAACCGGCAATCATACGTAAAGTAGTTGATTTACCACATCCTGATGGTCCAACGAAAACAATAAACTCTTTGTCTTCGATATCTAAGTTGAAGTCTGTAACTGAATAATTTGGTGCACCGTCATACATTTTGTGAATGCTGTTTAATTTAATTTGTACCATTTAATCAAGCTCCTTTGTTTATTACTTATCTGTAATGTTAAATTTATTATAGTTGAAAGCGTTTTAAGAAACCATTGGCTCATTGCACAAAAAAACCTCGTCATAGTGTACACAAAGGGTTGTAAACCGTTACAAAGGAATAATAACGGGAATGTGTGAATAAATTGTGTTATTTATGGATTAAATTCCACAGACAGCATAAAATTTGGTAGAATATAGAATGATATTGTGGAAAAGAGGGTCCGGATGAAAATAGAAAGAAAACGTGGCTTCGAAGTTATTTCAGCCTATCATGATAAAGGAATTAATATACCTGTTAGAGCAACCCATAAGGCAGCGGGTTACGATCTTGAATCAGCTGAAGACATTATTTTGCCGACATTTTGGAAACAGATTTTTAGATTTGTACTTACAGAGTTAAAACAATGGATTTTTTCTTCACCAAAAAAAGAAGACTTAGGTGAACTCCCCTTAATAGAAAGAATTTTAAAACCTACATTAGTACCGACAGGTTTGAAAGCTTACATGCAAGACGATGAATATATGCAAATCGTCAATCGATCAAGCAATCCCCTGAAAAGATTTTTGGCCTTACCTAATGGAATTGGTATTGTGGATGCTGACTACTATAATAATGAGAGTAATGAAGGACACTTATATGTTCAGTTAATTAACTTTGGCTTAGTTGATCAAGTAATTACAAAAGGCGATCGAATTGCTCAAGGAATTTTCTCTCCTTATTTAATTGTCGACGGCGATCAAGGGGGGACATCAGAAAGAAGCGGTGGTTTCGGTTCTTCTGATAAATAAATGATTAATCAAGGAGTGAACAAATGGCTAAAAAAAGAGTAATGTTTGAATGTTTAGCTTGTGGTTATGAATCTCCTAAATGGTTAGGGCGCTGTCCTAACTGTGGTGCCTGGAATCAGATGGAAGAACAGTTAGTCCAAAGTCAATCTGCTTCTAAACAAGCGAAAGTTCAAGTAACAACATCTAAACATCAACAAACCGGACGTGCACTAAAACTAGACGAAATTACCTATAATAGTGAAACCCGTTTTTCAACAAAGTTCGATGAGTTTGATCGTGTGTTAGGTGGTGGAGTCGTACCAGGTTCACTGGTATTAATCGGTGGAGATCCTGGTATAGGAAAATCTACCTTGCTACTGCAAGTTTCAGTACAACTCGCAAATGCTGGTCAAAAGGTTTTATATGTAACGGGTGAAGAAAGTGCTCAACAAATAAAAATGAGAGCAATTCGTTTAGCTTTAAAAGGTGACAATTTTTGGTTATTAGCTGAAACTGATTTATTAACGATTGGTTCTGAAATTGAAAGAATTGAACCAGACATCGTGATTATTGACTCTATTCAAACGATGCAAGTTCCCGAGCATACGGGAGCAGTCGGTAGTGTGTCTCAGTTACGTGAAGCGACGAGTGTCTTAATGCGAATTGCAAAAGATAATCAAATTGCGATCTTTATTGTTGGACACGTGACAAAAGAAGGGAATATCGCTGGACCAAGAATGCTAGAACATATGGTAGACACGGTGTTATATTTTGAAGGTGAAAGACATAATCGTTTTCGTTTACTACGGGCGGTCAAAAACCGTTTTGGATCGACAAATGAATTAGGAGTCTTTGAGATGTTAGAGGTTGGTTTACAGGAAGTTGGGAACCCCTCAGAACTCTTCTTAGAGGAACGATTACCCGGAGCGACAGGTTCAACCGTTGTGGCTGCTTTAGAAGGCACACGGACTATTTTAGCTGAGGTACAGTCGCTTATGACACCCACTGCTTTCGGTAATGCGAAACGAACAGCAAGTGGTATTGATTATCAACGTATCTCATTGTTATTAGCAGTAATGGAAAAACATTGTTCTATGTTAGTCCAAAATCAAGATGCTTTCTTTAAAATCACTGGTGGTGTTAAACTTAATGAACCTGCGATTGATTTAGCAATTGGCATTAGTATTGCTTCGAGTTATTGGAATAAAGCCACAAAGGCAGATGATGTGTTCATTGGTGAAATTGGTTTAACTGGTGAAATTCGTCGTGTTAGTCAAATCAAGGAACGATTAAAAGAGGCGGATAAGCTTGGTTTTAAACGAGCGTTTATTCCTAAGAATAACTTTAACGATCTTGATATTGATTTTGAAATTGAGCTAGTTCCTGTCGCAACGATTAAACAAGCTGTAGAACGTGTGTTTCCACGACAATAAATAAAGCGAAACAGGCGTTGTTTTTTTTTTTTTTTAAAACAGGTACTTTTTACTGTTTAATTATTTTATAGGAGGTGAAAAAATGTTCAAAAGAGTCGTTATGTTTTTATCAGTTATTGTAGGATTGAGCTTTGGCTTTACCGTGGGTCCGTATATATGGACATCGCTGGGATCAGACAATCGAATACTTAACAATCCATATTTAAATGGACTTATTTTTGTTATTATATTTATTATTCTGGGTTCGTTAGTTGCACCGTTGATAGAAAAAGGAATTAAGCGATTATTGGAAATCATCAATAGTCAGACGACGACAAATTTAATTTTGGGAACGATTGGTTTGCTAATCGGATTATTAATTGGTTATTTCCTAGCGTTACCATTCGCAAGTTTAAACATCCCATTTGTGTCATCCACTTTACCGCTTATTCTTTCAATCGTTTTTGCTCTGATTGGGTATCAAACAGCAACTAGTCGTAAAGATGAATGGCGTAAGCTATTTAATCGACAAGCCAGTGAAAATGAATTTGAAGCTGAAATAGAATCACAAGTATTAGAAAGAAAAGTAGGCGAAGCCTTTCATAAGTATAAGTTACTTGATACAAGTGTTATCATCGATGGAAGGATTGCTGATATTGTTAAAACTGGATTTGTCGAAGGGATTCTAGTCATTCCGAATTTTGTTTTGAAAGAATTACAGTATATTGCCGATTCGTCAGATTCTTTGAAGCGTGCTAAAGGTCGTCGAGGATTAGATATCTTAAATACACTTCAAAAAGATGACGAAGTACCCATTGAGTTTTATGAAGGTGACTTTGAAGAAATTGCTGAAGTCGATTCAAAGTTAATCCGTCTAGCCAAGCTAATGGATGCGGCAATTGTAACGAATGATTACAATTTGAATAAGGTTAGCGAATTTCAAAATGTAACGGTCTTTAATATTAATGCGTTAGCCAATGCTGTAAAACCAGTAGTTATTCCTGGAGAACTGATGCGTGTCCAGATTATCAAGGCGGGAACTGAAAGAAAACAAGGTGTTGCTTACTTGGAAGATGGTACAATGATAGTTGTAGAAGAAGGGCAACATTATATGAATGAATGGCTTGAAGTAGTCGTAACAAGTGCATTGCAAACAGCAGCAGGACGTATGATATTTGCAAAACCAGCCCATTCCCAAGACCGTATTGAATAAAAATATTGTAAATAAAGATTAATAATGAAGTTTTTTATTGAAGGAGAATTGTATAATGAGTGACAAAATTCGTGTGAGATATGCACCAAGCCCAACAGGAGAATTACATATAGGGAATGCGCGTACAGCGTTATTTAACTATTTATTTGCCCGTCATCATCAAGGTGAGTTTATTATTCGTACAGAAGATACTGATATCAAGAGAAACTTAGCGCATGGTGAAGAGAGCCAATTAGCGAACTTAAGTTGGTTAGGTATTGACTGGGATGAAGCACCAAACAAACCAGGCGAATATGGTCCTTACCGCCAATCAGAACGTTTAGATATCTATAACCCATTAATTCAAAATTTAGTGGATCGTGACTTAGCTTATAAATGTTACATGACGGAAGAAGAATTAGAAGCTGAAAGAGACGCTCAAAAAGCTCGTGGAGAAATGCCACATTATGGCGGACAACACGCTAATTTAACAGCCGATCAACAAGCTGCTTTCGAAGCAGAAGGCCGCGAAGCAGTCATTCGTTTCCGTGTGCCAAGTGACGTTGTATATGAATTTAATGATTTAGTAAAAGGACCGATTAAATTCGAATCACGTAGTATTTCAGGTGACTGGGTAATTAAAAAGCGCGACGGTATGCCAACTTACAACTTTGCAGTAGCAGTTGATGATCATAAAATGGCTATTTCACACGTTTTACGTGGAGATGATCATATTGCAAACACACCAAAACAAATGATGGTATATGATGCATTTGGTTGGGATTATCCTGAGTTTGGTCATATGACATTAATCACCAATAGTGAAACAAATAAAAAATTAAGTAAACGTGATGGTGCGATTTTACAATTTATCGAACAATACCGTAACTTAGGCTACTTACCAGAAGCAATGTTTAACTTTATTACGTTATTAGGCTGGTCACCGGTAGGTGAGGAAGAGATATTTAGTCGTGAAGAATTAATTGAAATGTTTGATCATAAACGTTTATCAACTTCGCCAGCAGCTTTCGATACGAAGAAATTAGAGTGGATTAATAATACGTATATGAAGAAAGCCGCGGTAGAAACAGTAGTATCTTTATCATTACCTCATTTAATCCAAGCAGGTAAAGTAAGCGAAGATGCATCAGAAAAAGAACTTGCATGGGTAAGTAAACTAGTCAGTCTTTATCATGAACAAATGTCTTTCGGTGCCGAAATTGTTGAATTATCTAGTCTGTTTTTCAACGAAACGTTAACGATTGATGATGAGAGTCGTGAAGTATTAAGTGCTGACACAGCAGCAACCGTTATTGAAGCAATGAAAAATAAATTATCCGAGTTATCAGATGAAGCGTTTGAAGCCAGTAATATCAAACCTCTTACTAAGCAAATTCAAAAAGAAACAGGTATTAAAGGACGTAACCTCTTTATGCCAATTCGTATTGCAGTAAGTGGACAAATGCACGGTCCAGAACTTCCTTTATTAATTGAAGTATTGGGCAAAGAAAAAGCCATCAATCATATTGAACAAGTAATGTCTCAACTATAAGGCATTAACTTGATATTCACTAGCTGCCGAACGAGTTTTATTGCGAGGCAGCTAGTTTTGTCTATAATGAGAATTAGCAATGTGTTACAATGAGAGGCAAATTAACTAAAAAAATAGAATAAACAGCATAGAAGGAGCATGACCGATGAGTATTCAACTTTATAATACGTTGACCCGGAAAAAAGAGGCATTTAAACCAATTGAAGAAGGAAAAGTGAGATTCTATGTCTGTGGGCCAACGGTATATAACTACATACATATTGGGAATGCTCGCAGTACAGTCGCTTTTGACACGATTCGTCGTTACTTAGAGTTTCGTGGATATGAAGTAAACTATGTCAGCAACTTTACAGACGTTGACGATAAAATTATCAAAGCTGCTAAAGAAGAAAACTTAACACCTGTAGAAGTTGCGGATAAATACATTGAAGCATTCACACAAGATACAAGAGCAATTAACGTAAAGCCAGCGACGATTCATCCACGCGTGATGGATAATATTCCAGAGATTGTTTCTTTCGTTCAATCATTGGTGGATCAAGACTTCGCTTATGAATCTGAAGGAGATGTATACTTCAGAACGAATAAATTTGAAACTTACGGCCAACTCTCTGACCAGTCAATTCAAGATTTACTCGTCGGAGCAAGCGAACGTGTAGATGAAACATTAGCGCAAAGAAAAGAGGATCCTTTAGACTTTGCTTTATGGAAAGCGACTAAAGCAGATGATGAAATTAATTGGCCATCACCATGGGGCGCTGGACGACCAGGTTGGCATATCGAGTGTTCAGTTATGGCGACTAAATATTTAGGTAATACTTTAGATATCCATGGTGGCGGTCAAGATTTACAATTTCCCCATCACGAGAATGAAATTGCTCAATCAGAAAGTCATACCCATGAAGTGTTTGCCAACTATTGGTTACACAATGGTTTCGTTACAATGGGTTCTGATGAAGAAAAGATGAGTAAATCTTTAGGTAACTTTGTACTATTAAGAGATATTCTAAAAGAAGTTGAACCAATGGTTGTTCGTTTCTTATTAGGCACAGTGCATTACCGTCGACCATTGAAATACGATTGCAACGCCTTACAAGATGCACAAGCAAATGTGGACAAAATCCGCGAAGTGTTAAGAAAACTATCTTATCGTGCACAAGATGCAATTACGATAGAAAATGAATTGACTGAAACACAAGAGTGGTTTGATAAAATCGCAGGACATAAAGCTGCTTTTATTAAAGCGATGGATGACGATTTTAACGCTGCTAATGGTATTACAACAGTCTTAGATTTAGTAAAAACGAGTAATCAATACTTAGAAAAAGCGACAGTAAACCAGACTGTCTTAGATGCTTTAACAGAATTATTGACTCAACTACTTGATATCTTTGGTTTAGACTTATCAGAAAATCAATTGCTAGACCAAGACATTCAAGACTTAATTGATGAACGTAAAAAAGCGCGTTTAGCAAAAGACTTTGCACGTAGTGATGAAATACGGGATCAATTGAAGGGACAAGGAATTATTCTAGACGATACACCACAAGGCACACAATGGAAGCGAGTGAAATAATGGGCAGTTCAGTTACAGTACAAGCAATTGATTTATTAAACGGTTCAACATTAGCTTATGTAGGAGATGCTGTGTACGAATTAGCAGTTAGAAAACACGTGCTTTCCAAAGGGATTACACAAGTGAATCACTTGCATCGCGCAGCGGTAACATACGTCGGGGCAGTAGGCCAAGCTAAAGTAATGTTGCATTGGATTAAGCAAGAGGATTTCTTAACCGCGCAAGAAATTACAATGTACAAACGCGGTCGAAATCACAAGGCAAATACGAAGGCTAAGAATGCTTCGATTGGTGATTACCGACAAGCAACTGGCTTTGAATCTTTATTGGGATGGTTAGCTTTGACGGAACAAACCGATCGATTAAATCAACTAATCAAAGAAGCAATCACAATGATTGACGAAGGAGAACAAGTAAATGAGTAATCAAAAACCACGTGGGAAAGGCAAACGTCATGAACGACCAAGAAAAAAAGACGCTTATCTACAGAATAAACGAGAGCAAGATATTGATGAAAAAGAGCAAAATAATGAAATTTTCTTTGGGAAACATGTTGTTTTCAACATTTTCAATGAGAATAAACAAGTAAATAAATTATTTATTCAAAAAGGAGTATCTGGGCCGCAAATTACGGATATACTTGCCTTAGTAAAACAACAGGGTGTCGTTTACCAAGAGGTACCGAAATCGAAGTTAGATGAATTGACGAATGGTGGAAATCACCAAGGTGTCGTGGTAACAACTCCTGCATTTCACTATCAGAGTTTCGAAGATATATTTGCCTTAGCAGAAGAAAGAGATGAAGCGCCTTTTATCTTAGTTTTAGATGGGATTGAGGATCCTCATAATCTTGGTTCGATTCTGCGTACGGCTGATGCTACAGGGGTTCATGGAGTGATCATCCCTAAACGTCGCGCCGTCGGCTTAACTGGTATTGTAGCAAAAACATCAACTGGAGCAATTGAACATGTTCCTGTCGTACGAGTAACGAACATTGCTCAAGCAATTGAACACCTTAAAGAAAAAGGAGTTTGGGTGTTTGCAACAGCAATGAATGGTGAAGATGTGCGAACTTGGAATAGCCAAGGAGCCATCGCGCTAGTTATCGGGAATGAAGGACACGGCGTTTCACAATTAGTTGAGGAATCAGCTGACGGAACGATCACCATTCCAATGGTTGGACATGTTCAAAGTTTAAATGCGAGCGTTGCAGCTGCCGTTTTAATGTATGAAGTGGCAAGAAATCGAATTCCGATGCCTCCTTCAACTAAATAAGTACGGAGGTGAGTGCAATGAAGCGGCAAGAAATAATGTTCGTGGACGGCTATAATATGATAGGTTCATGGCCAGAGTTGGCTCGCTTACAGAAGCGTGATGAAATACAAGCGGCACGAGATTTACTTTTGTTTGAATTGACAAATTACCGGAAATACAAAGACATTCAAACTTTGGTAGTCTTTGATGCACAGTTTGTGCCAGGTTTAACGAAAACTTATGATGAGTACGAAGTGCAAGTTGTCTTCACTAAAGAAGGGGAAACAGCTGATGCCTATATTGAACGTGAAGTAGAAAACTTTATCAATCCCTTAAACCGTGTCTACGTAGCCACTAGTGATAGTGCAGAACAATGGATGATTTTCCAAAAAGGTGCTCTGAGAAAATCTGCCAACGAATTGTGGATGGATCTAGAATATGCCAAACGTCAAATCAAACAAGATGTCCGAGAATATTATAATGATAAACTTCGAAGGCGAAGTCCTTGGGAAGTTGAACAATTAGCTGAATTAGATGCTTTGCGTATCTGGTTAGAGAACGATTCGGATTAGAAAGTACCAGCTTTCCTTTTAAAATAAAGGGAGGTAACAGATTTGCGGTTATATGAATCAACAACAAACGAAGATTTGGTTGCTATTTTGAAGGAAGAAATGTTAGATGAGGCTTTTGAAGAACTATTTAACCGATTTATACCAATGATCTATAGTATTCGTAGTGTTTACACGGTACCTGAATTTCAATTAGATGATTATTTTCAAGAGGGTAGAATTACATTGTTAAATGCGATTAATACTTTCGAATGTAATCGTAATGTTTACTTTGCAAGCTTTTTGCACAGATTATATAAGAATCACATTTATAATAAGCTAAGAAAAGTTTACTCACTTAAACGCCAAAATGGGTTTTGTGATTTGTCGATCGACACGCCCCACATTAGTGAAAAAACCTCTCAAGAAATCAATATTTTAGAGGTTATCTCTGATCCACATTGTTTTGAACCTGAAGCAACGATGATGATTAAAGAGAGAGCGAATGATTATTTCACACAACTTTCTGCGTTAGAAAAAAAAGCGATTGTCAGTTTTTTAGGACATACCACTTATGAAAATGTGGCGAAAGAATTGGAGCTGCCTGTTGATACTATCAGAAGTGCCATGAGTCGTGCTCGCCGGAAAATACGTCTAGAATTTAATGAAGTTGACTAATTAAGAATTTATTTTTATATAAAAAACCCAGACTACATCTTGACATTTTCACATTCAAGCCATATCATTAACTCTGACGCAAAATGTCATGTAAGGAGGGATTGCTATGGCACAGAAAAAGGCAGCCTTAGCGTGTACGGAGTGTGGCCAACGCAATTACCAGATGACGCCTACTCAAATGGGTAAAACAACGCGATTGGAAATCAAGAAGTTCTGTAGATATTGTAACAAACATACACAACATAAAGAGACTAAATAGATAGGATGATGATGATGGGTTACTTTAAAAATGTAATGACAGAAATGAAAAAAGTTACTTGGCCATCAGCGAAAGAAGTTAGAAAATATACAACAACTGTCATGGTAATGGTTGTACTATTTGCTTTATTCTTTGCTGTTGCAGATTATGGCTTCTCTAACCTTATCAACTGGTTAGTTACTTTATAATTAAAGGAATAGCTTCTATATAAACAATGGAAGTGTTATAATACCTATAGTTGAAAACCTACAATCTGTAGGTTTTTTTATTATGTTAGCAAATCGACTCAATAGATATCCCAATGAAGGAGCAATTAAAATGGAAATAAGCAAAGATTGGTATGTATTGCATACTTACTCAGGCTACGAGAACAAAGTTAAAGAAAATATCGAAATGCGTAAAGAAAGTATGAATATGGAGAATAATATTTTCCGTGTTGAAGTACCAGAAGAAGAGGTCACTGTCATGCAAGAAGGTGGCACAAGCAAAACGAAAATGGAAAAGACATTCCCAGGTTATGTCTTAGTTGAAATGGTTATGTCAGATGATGCGTGGTTTATCGTTCGTAATACACCAGGTGTAACAGGTTTCGTTGGTTCTCACGGAGCTGGAAGCAAGCCATCACCACTTTTACCAGAAGAAGTTGAAAGCATATTAGGTAATGCACCAGCAGCGCGTATCGACTTAAATGTTGAAGTAGGCGACCATGTGGAAATTACTGAAGGAGCATTCTCTGGCTTATCAGGTAGAGTTGAAGAAATTGAAGTAGAGCAACAGAAAATGAAAGTTCTTATTGAAATGTTTGGTCGTGAAACGGTTGCTGAACTTGAATTCCACCAAGTAAAAAAAGATAATTAATAAACAATCATCTCACTGAGAAACTATTTATAGGGTCAAGGTGAGTTTTTTGTTTTAAATGACAACTAGGTCATTTATATGTTAAATTATTGAAGAACGTACAGGGCGAGAAACAGATCTAATGAATGATCCCCCTTGTACAAACAGACGAAACGAGGAATTTATCATGTTAAGTTACCATAAATTATTAAAATGGGCGACGCCTGCATTGTTCATGTTGGTGCTATTACTCAATTACTTTACATCTTTTGGTATTATTTTGCCTTTTAGTCAATCAGAAATTTCGAATCAATATCAAAATCTCTTTGCGCCGGCAGGTTTCACTTTTAGCATTTGGTCAGTGATCTATCTAGGAGTAATTGTTAGTCTAACTCTGGGGTTTAAAGTATCATCAAGTCACGAAAATTTAGCTAAGGGTTACCGACAATTAGTTCAACCCATTTATATCGAGTGGATGTTTTACAACATTCTTTGGACGATTGCTTGGAGTAATGACCAAGTGTTGATTGCTTTAATTGCGATGGTTCTATATGCACGTCGCATGTTGCAACTGATGACGCTCATCAGTGGGACTGCCATCTTAAGACAATCCCCTTGGTTATTGAAATATCCAACAGGTCTACATGCCGGTTGGTTGATTGTAGCAACCTTTGCTAACTTAACGACTTATGCAGTCAGCATTGGACTTGATGGAACAGGTACTTTAGGCTTTTGGTGGGCAATTGGCATGATGGTAGCAAGTCTGGCCACTGTTGTTTATTATTATGGAAAATATGGGAATGAAGCTATTATATTACCAGTATTATGGGCATTGATTGGAATAGTCGTTAAACATAATCCAGGAAGTGGATATGAGCATGCCAATGAATTATTAGCTTGGATAGCTGTTGGTCTATTCGTTCTTGGTAGCACCATTTATGCTCATCTATTTAAATTACAACTAAAGCAAATGAAGAAATAAAAAAAGCGTGTGTTGACTGATCAAAAGATGAGCCAACACACGTTTTATTTATTTATCGAACCAATATTTCAGCAATTTCTTCTAATTGTAAGCCGGTTGAATCTAAGCCACCACCACTTAAGTACCATAAGTCAGGTGTTAAGAAGACCAAACAACCAGTCTCAGAAGCGCGAATTGTTTGTAAATCATTACGTTGCATCAACATTTTTTGTTCATGAGCATCCTCTTCGGGATCATAGCGCATAGCTGCTGAACGGTTAATGATGAACACACGATCGGCATCTAAATCAGCAATTTCTGGAACCTTAATGCTTTCGCCTAATTCAGTAAAGCTGTAATCACGATCAACGGGTGTAAACCCTAGCAGAGTGAAAAATAAGGCGAAACGCGAATTAGGTTTGAACGTTGTAAATTTATTTTCATTATGTAGTAGTAATAATGTTTTACTCGGTGACACCTGACTAGTAGTGCGAATTTTATCTGCGCGTTTATTTAGATCAGTTAATAGACGCTGTGCCTCTTCTTCTTTACCAACGATTCTGGCTAATTCTAGATTTATTTCATCGAAATTAGACCAGTAGTTAGAAGTATCGGTCTCATAGTTAAATACAGGTGCAATCGTTTCTAACTCTTCCACTAAATGCAAAGTCCGAGCGGAAACAATAATTAAATCAGGGTTGAGCGAACGAATCAACTCAAGGTCAATATCTTTTAAGGACTTAGTATCAATCACTGAATCAGGCATACTGCTAATGTATTCAGGAATTCGATGTTTTGGCGCACCTACTACTAGGTTTTCAACGCCTAAAGCGCGTAGCGTGTCATAAGCATCATATCCAAGTGTCACAATACGAGACGGGAGAGTGTCAAACGTAATCTTTGCCTCTGGTTTTACATAAGAATTAAATATATTCATCATCATAACCTCCATATTTGATCATCCTTATTGTTATATTAACAGAAGCATCATTAAAAAACGATTAAAAGGAACTTTATTTGGCAAAAAGCTTGGAATATTAACTTGTGCGTGCTATAATATCGCAGTGCGTCAAATAGTGCACATGAGTGGGAGGGGCCTAGGCTCCAATTACCACATCACGAACAAAAAATATTAAGGAGGAATGTTTCGTGGCTAAAAAAGTCGTAACACAAGTCAAACTACAAATCCCAGCGGGACAAGCAAGTCCAGCTCCACCAGTTGGTCCAGCTTTAGGTCAAGCACAAGTTAATATCATGGGGTTCTGTAAAGAATTCAACGCTCGTACACAAGATCAAATGGGTATGATTATCCCTGTTGTGATTGATGTATACGAAGACCGTTCATTTACATTTATTACTAAAACTCCACCAGCTCCAATCTTATTGAAAAAAGCTGCTGGAATTACTAAAGCATCTGGTGAACCAAACAAAAACAAAGTTGCTTCAGTAACTAAAGAACAAGTTAAAGAGATCGCAGAAACTAAAATGCAAGACTTAAACGCAGCAGACGTAGAAGCTGCTATGCGCATGGTTGAAGGTACTGCTCGCTCTATGGGAATCACAGTCCAAGACTAAGCACAAGGTAGCTTCTGTCCCCGTTTTCTATCGGGGGTGGGAGGAATAACCGCTAATACCACAAATTATAGGAGGAACAACAATGGCTAAAAAAAGTAAAAACTTTGTAGCGGCAAAAGAAAAAGTTGACCGCACAAAAAAATATGATGCCGCAGAAGCAATCGCATTAGCTAAAGAATTAGACTTTGCTAAATTCGATGCAACTGTTGAAGTATCTTACAACTTAAATATCGATGTTAAGAAAGCTGACCAACAAATCCGTGGCGCAATGGTATTGCCACATGGAACTGGTAAAACACAAACTGTAGTAGTTATCGCTCGCGGTGACAAAGCTAAAGAGGCGCAAGCAGCTGGAGCAGACTACGTAGGTGAAGCAGAACTAATCTCTAAGATTAGTGATGGTTGGTTAGACTTTGATGTTATGGTTGCTACACCAGACATGATGGGTCAAGTAGGTCGTTTAGGCCGTGTCTTAGGACCAAAAGGTTTAATGCCAAACCCTAAAACTGGTACTGTAACTATGGATGTTACAAAAGCAATTGATGACATTAAAGCTGGACAAGTAACTTACCGTGCTGACAAAGCAGGTATCGTGAACGTTCCAATCGGTAAAGTTTCGTTTGAAAATGACAAACTTGCTGAAAACTTAACAGCTTTACACGAGCAAATCGTTCGTTTGAAACCAGCATCAGCAAAAGGTACTTACATTACTAACTTAACGTTAACAACTACGTTTGGCCCTGGTATTAAATTAGATACAGCAACTATTTAATTAGTTGAAAGATCGGGATGATAAGAAAATCTTTATAAACTAAAGATTGACTCTCAAATTCATTTCCGCTAATATATATAAGTATTTACGACCAAAGACAGTAAGTGGCGAATGCCTTAATTTCTTACCGAGGAAGTTCCGAAGTGATGAGGAATCTATCTCTATGTCTAGGCGACATAGAGATTTTTTTATAACGAAAAAATCTCTAAATCAAAATTGATGGAGGTGAAACTGTTGACAAAAGCAATTATGATTAAAAAGCAAGAAGAAGTATCTTTGATTGCCGATGAATTAAGAGGCGCAACTTCAGTAGTTGTTGTTGATTATTTAGGTTTAACGGTAGAGGAAGTTACTAGCTTACGTAAACAATTACGTGATAGTAACACTAAGATGCAAGTTGTGAAAAACACAATCTTACGTCGTGCTGCTGTTGAAGCAGGCATTGAAGGACTAGAAGATGTATTCGTAGGACCATCAGCTGTTGTATATAGCACTGATGAAGTAGTTGCACCAGCGAAAATTGTAGCTGAATTTGCTGAAAAAGCAAACAAGTTATCAATCAAAGGTGGTTTAATTGAAGGTAAAGTAGCTTCAGCTGATGACATTAACGCATTAGCGAAATTACCAGACCGCGATGGACTATTATCTATGTTACTTTCTGTATTACAAGCACCAGTTCGCAACACTGCATTGGCTGTTAAAGCTGTTGCAGAAGCGAAAGAAGAAGACGCAGCTTAATTAAAACTAAACATATAAACGGAGGAAAACCAAAATGGCATTAAACATTGAAAATATTATTGCTGAAATTAAAGAAGCAACAATTATCGAATTAAACGACTTAGTAAAAGCAATCGAAGAAGAATTTGGCGTAACAGCAGCAGCTCCTGTAGCAGCAGCAGCAGGTCCAGCAGCAGAAGTAGAGCAAACTGAATTTGACGTTGAATTAGTATCAGCTGGTTCATCTAAGATTAAAGTAATCAAAGCAGTTCGTGAAGCTACTGGTTTAGGCTTGAAAGAAGCTAAAGAATTAGTAGATAGCGCTCCAAAAGTAATTAAAGAAGGCTTATCTAAAGACGATGCAGAAGCATTGAAAGCATCTTTAGAAGAAGTTGGCGCTTCAGTAGAAGTAAAATAATCTTTTACTCTCATAAAACGTACCTAGTATATTCTAGGTGCGTTTTTTTTTTTTTTAAAATCAGAGAATATATTTTGGGGGTTTCGTTCAGCTTGTTGTTTTTCAAGGCGGTGGTCGCTTTCAAATTCTTATGTTTGTGAGGGCTTTTTCAGCTTCATAGACGAGGCACGCTTAGTTGATGAAGATAGATAAAGAAAAAAATCAGCCTCATGAAGAGACTGATAAGTCGTAACTTATTTAGCATATTCAGCAATTAATTGTTCAAGGATAATGGCAACGCCATCGATTGTATTTGCTGGTGCAATGTTTTGAGCCATAGCTTTAATATGATCAGGCGCATTATCCATCGCATAGCTATGTTTAGCCATCTGTAACATCGAACGGTCATTGAGAGAGTCGCCAATTGTTGCAACTTCATCTAATGTATAACCTTGTGATTGAGCATAAGCTTCTACGGCTAACCCCTTCTGAGCATTAATGTGTGTGACTTCAATATTATCAGCAGCAGAAGATGTAACGTCTAAATCAGAGAAATTACTTAGGTATTGACGAACTTGATCCAATAAATCCGTATTGGAACTGAAAAGTAGAATTTTTAAAGCGGGGTTATCTCTTGTTAATTCCATTTCGGTAATAGGTTTAACATCACCATAATGTGCGAGTAACTGTGCGTTAGTTACTTCATCAGTACCATCTGCTGCAGCGAGAACTTCTTCTTGACTAACATTCATAAAGTGTGCAATTCGTTTGATGAAGCCTTCATAATCTGCAACGTAGTAACTATTGAGTGTTGAAACAGCATAATCAATAGCTAAAGTATCTAAATGTTGAATAACACTTAAGACAGTTTCAGTTAATAGAGGATTTGAATCAGTCAAGGTACCATCTTTTTCATGAATCGATGCACCGTTTAAATTGATCATGCGACAGTATATATCTTGAGCTTGTGTCAGAACAGAGGCTGATTTAAAAGAGCGACCTGTTGCGATAATGAATTCAATATCAGTCGTTTCTTGTAATTTTTTTATTGCGGCAGCCGTTCTGTCGCTTATCACGTGGTTTTCATTAAGTAAAGTTCCGTCCATATCAGATGCAAAAAGTTTGATCATTGTTGACCTCCATTACGTTTTATCTAGTTTTAGTGTAACATGAATAGCCTAAAAAGTGATATAGTTATGGTACATGAATATGTTTTCTTAAGGAGCGAGAGAATGAGCGATCATTATTATACAAATAAACCTCAAAGTAGCCATGAACTAAAAGAGATTAGTGCAGAAGTTGGAAAACAAAGTTTACGCTTAAAGACAGATAGTGGTGTTTTTTCTAAGAATCGTATGGATTTCGGTTCTAAATTACTAGTGGAAACTTTTATTGAAGGGAAAGCAATGACTGGTGAGGAAAAAGTACTTGAGTTAGGCAGTGGCTATGGTCCTTTATTGTTGGCAGTGGCGAAACATTTTCCGCTTGCCAACTATGTAGGGGTTGAAGTTAATGAGCGTGCGCTTGAATTAGCGCAACAGAATACGCAATTAAATAAAGTGGCGAACGTTGAATGGTTGTTGCACGATGCGACGACTGTGCCTGTTGAGGCTGACTATGACTATGTATTAACGAACCCACCCATTAGAGCGGGCAAGCAAGTGATACGTGAATTTGTTCTAACGGCTGAAAAAGCACTGAAAGCGGATGGTGAACTCTGGTTAGTGATTCAGAAAAAGCAAGGAGCACCTTCTATGTCCGATTTTATGGAAGAAGTTTTTGGTAATGTTGAACTAATGGGCCGTGATAAAGGTTACTGGATTTTAAAAAGTGTTAAATAATATTAAGCTGATATTCTACAAATAGGATGTCAGCTTATTTTTATTGTATTAGAGTTTTCTCATTTTAGATATTTTGCTTGTTGTTAGAAGATTTATGTTTTATACTGTGATTATAAACAAAAGTCTTTCGAAAGGACATTTGTTGTAAAAGGAGGCGATGATGAGTTGTTAACACAAAACGAGCAACGTGTATTGGCTTTAATTGAAAAAGATCCATTTCTTACTCAACAAGAAATTGCTTCTCAATTAGATTTACCGCGCTCTACTGTCGCAACGATAGTTTCGTCATTGACGAATAAAAAGCAGTTGTTGGGTCGGGCTTATATTGTCAACCATGGCGCTGAAATTTTCTGTATAGGTGGAATGAATATTGACCGCAAGTATTTACTGGAGGCAGAGCTAATGCCTAAAACCAGTAATCCAGTCACTTCTTCAATGAGTGTCGGTGGCGTAGCACGCAATATTTCAGAAAACCTTGGACGCTTAGGGTTAAATGTTAACCTATTGTCAATCGGTGGTCGAGATCAAGATTTCGAAACTTTAAAGCAAGCGACGGAACCATTTGTTAATTTTCAACACGTGACGCAACTAGGGGAGTACTCAACAGGTTCTTATGTGGCATTACTAGATGACGACGGAGATATGCAGTTAGCTTTAGCGGATATGTCAGTAGCTGACACAATGAACCGTGAGTGGATAAGTTCTTATCAAAATCTTTTAGCTCAAGCTAAGATGATTGCATTGGATTTGAATGTACCATTAGAAACAACAGAATATGTCATTGAATTGGCGCGCAATAACGATATTCCACTTGTGATTATTCCGGTAAGTTCACCTAAGATGGCGCACTTACCACGTCAACTAGAGGGTGTTAAGTGGCTCATCGTCAATCTAGACGAGTCTGAAACTTTTTTCAATAAAAAAGTTGAAACACCAGAAGATGTTGAAGAGCTTGTTGAAAACTGGTTAGCCTTAGGTGTTGAAAATGTTATTATCACACGCGGCCAAGCGTCAACGTTCTATGGTAATCAAGCGGGTGAAAGAAAACAATTTGTACCACCTGTTTCGCCTTACGTCGAAGATGTCACAGGAGCTGGAGATTCTTATGCTTCAGGTTTAATTTACGGACAATTACAAGGCTACTCGCCAGTCGAAAGTATCCAATTGGCTATGACAAATGCTTATCACACCATTCAATCGCCTAAAACAGTACGCTTAGATTTAACGCAAGATATACTAGAAAAACAAACAGAAGAATTAAAAGAAAGAGGGATCATTTAAATGACACATCCATTATTATCAATTAGCAAAGAAGTACAAGCAGCTTTTGACAACAACCAACCAGTGGTAGCTTTAGAATCAACAATTATTTCTCACGGAATGCCTTACCCTAAAAACGTTGAAATGGCTAAAACAGTAGAACAAATCATTCGTGACAACGGTGCAGTACCAGCAACCATTGCGATTATGGATGGTAAATTTAAAATTGGTTTAGAAGAAGAAGACTTAGAATTGTTAGCAACGGCTGAAAACGTAGCAAAAGTATCACGTCGTGACTTAGCAAATGTCTTCGCAACAAAACAAATTGGCGCAACAACAGTCGCAACAACAATGATCGGTGCTAAATTAGCAGGAATTAAAGTGTTCGTTACAGGCGGAATCGGCGGCGTTCACCGTGGCTACGAAGACCACATGGACGTTTCAGCAGACCTAGAAGAATTAGGTCAAACAGATGTAACAGTAGTATGTGCGGGAGCAAAAGCGATTCTAGACTTGCCTCGAACATTAGAGTACTTAGAAACAAAAGGCGTGCCGGTAGTCGGTTACCAAACAGACTACTTACCAGCTTTCTATACACGTACGTCAGAGTACAAGTTGAACTTACGTAGTGATTCTACTGAAGAAATTGCTGACATGATGCGTTACCAAAAAGAACTGGGCTTAACAGCTGGAATCTTAGTTGCGAACCCTATCCCAGAAGAAGATGAGATTCCTCATGAAGAAATCGATGCCATTATCGCTCAAGCACTTAAAGAAGAAAAAGCTGCTGGCGTCAAAGGGAAAGACTCAACACCCTTCTTATTAGGTAAGATTGTTGAATTAACTGAAGGAAGAAGTTTAGAAACAAATATTGCTTTAGTATACAACAATGCAAAAGTTGGCGCGCAAATTGCTGCTGACTATCATAAAAAATAATTTAAAGACTCACACAAGGGGTTGCTAGCACCTTTGTGAATATCCCCTCAGTCATCGATCAGATGACTGAATTTTTTTGTGCTTAATATGAGTTAGCGTGTGATTCAGTTGGGTAGTCTATTATGATAGATACAAAGAGAAGAGTTGGTTTATGAATGAGATGATAGTTTTTGATTGCTAAATGAAATATTATGGCGTGTTTTGATTGAAAGTGATTGATTTTTATTTTAACTTTGTGTATGCTTAGAATAAGGAAGTGATGAAAATGCTTACAGAGGAGCGATTTGCTGTGATTCGGTCCTTGCTAGCGGATGATTCGGTGGTGAAGATTCAGGCGATTGTGGAAGCAACGCAGGCTTCAGAATCGACGGTTCGACGGGATTTGTCGCAATTAGAGGATTTGGGTGAGTTGGTGCGTGTGCATGGCGGAGCCAAACGGGTTTTTTCTGTGGATTTGGAGCCAAGTGTAAGCGAAAAGCGTTTGCAGTTTCAATCTGAGAAGTTGGCAATTGGACGCTATGCGGCGTCTTTGATCAAGGATGGCGAATTTGTATTTATTGATGCTGGGACGACAACATTAGCGATGGTGCCTTTTATTCAGGCTGAGAATGTGACGATTGTGACTAACGGTTTGGAGTTAGCCGCTCAGTTGGCTGATTCCAAGTTTACAGTGATTTTGCTAGGTGGTTTGATTAAGCCGAATACGCGAGCGATGATTGGGTCCGATACGCAAAAGCAGTTGCGTCAATATCGCTTTTCACGTGCGTTTATGGGGACGAATGGGATTAATGCCAGATTTGGTTTTACGACGCCCGATACTCAAGAAGCTCATGTGAAGGAGTCGGCGATTGGTCAGGCGAGTCGTGTCTATGTGTTGGCAGATAATAGTAAGTTTGACAAGGTGTCTTTTTGTCAGTTTGCAGATTTTGATAAGGTGATGGTCGTGACGAATCAGTTATCAAAGTCTTTGCATGAGAAGTTTGCGCCTTTATTAGACTTGGAGGAGGTTTGATGGATGTTATATACAATTACGTTTAATCCAGCTGTGGATTTAGTGATGAAAACTGATGTAGTTCATCTAGGTGAGTTGAATCGTGTCCAGAAGGATGAGTATGTCGCAGGTGGTAAAGGGATTAATATGTCGGTCTTATTGAAGCGTTTGGGACATGATAATATTGCGACGGGTTTTATTGGCGGTTTTACGGGCACTTTTGTTCGTGAGAGTCTTGAAAATGAAGGGGTGCAGACGGCTTTTCATCAGTTGGATGCAATCACGCGAATCAATGTGAAGTTACATGCGGCCCAGGAGACGGAGTTAAATGCGAATGGACCGACAGTTACTGAGGCGGACGTAGCTGAATTAATGGCTTATTTCGATCAGAACTTAGTCGCGGGAGATGTGGTTTTTCTAGCAGGAAATGCGGCACCAGGGATGACGAGTGATCATTATGTGAAGGTCGCTGAATTATGTCGAGTTAAAGAGGCTTTATTCGTTTTAGATTCGAATAAATCATTATTGACAGCTTGTTTGCCACAGCGTCCGTTTTTAATTAAACCGAATGCTCAAGAGTTGAGTGAGATCTTTGAGACGCCGGTGGATACTTTAGATGATGTGATTGCTAATGCGCGTAAGCTACAAACTTTGGGAGCGCAGAATGTTATCGTGTCGCTTGGTGGCGAAGGAGCGGTTCTGGTGACGGATAGTCAAGAGATTTTCCGTTCGAGTGTGCCGCAAGGGACTGTCGTGAATTCCGTTGGTGCAGGGGATTCGATGGTGGCTGGTTTTATGGCAAAGTATATTGAAAGCAAGGATTATGCACAGAGTTTAAGGCAAGGGGCTGCTTGTGGGAGTGCAACAGCTTTCTCCGTGGGGATTGCTGAAGCAGAATTGGCAATGTCTTTAGTAGATGAAATTCAAATAAAAAGGATTGGTGAAGAATCATGAAATTAGCTCAATTATTTGTAAAAGCGGCGATGGATTTAAACTTGCAAACAGAGGATAAAGCGTCCACCTTACGTTATTTAGCTGAACGTTTTGCTCAAGCCGGTGGTGTCAGTGATGTTGATAGTTATGTTGAGAAGTTAAGTGCACGAGAAGCGCAGTCAACGACGGGTGTTGGCGATGAAATTGCGATTCCTCATGCTCAAGATGTGACAATTAAAGAAGCAGCCATTGTTTTTGCACGTTCCCAAACTGGGGTAGAGTGGGCTTCTTTCGATGGACAACCAGCGAAATTGATTTTTATGATTGCTGCACCTGAAGGTGGCGGTGAACACTTACAAGCTTTAGCGAAATTATCGAGTATTCTAATGAAGCCAGAAGCTAAGGCTGCTTTATTAGAAGCTGAAACTGCCGAGGCTGTTGTGGATGTGATTGCTCACTATGAAGCAGAGAAAGAAGCAGCTGAATTGGCACAAGCTAATGAAGAAGTAGCAAATTCGGCAACAACAACAAGCCAACTAACCGCAGAAGCAGTTTCAACAAGTCCTGAGACAGATGAGGTATACATTCTTGCAGTAACTGCTTGTCCAACAGGAATTGCCCATACTTATATGGCTGAAGAGAAATTAAATCAAGCTGCTAAAAAAGCTGGCTATGCGATTAAAGTTGAAACTAACGGTCAAACGGGTGTTGGCAATCGCTTAACGAAAGCAGATATTAATCGAGCAACCGCGATTATAGTGGCGGCAGATAAGCAAGTTGAGATGGCGCGTTTTGATGGCAAGCCAGTGATTGTGACAAAAGTAGCTGATGGTATCAATAAAGCTACTGAATTAGTTGAGCGAGCAGCTGCACAAGATGCAAAGATATACCGTGCGAACCAAGCGGATATGGCTGCTGGAGCAAACGATGAGACGGATGAAAAAGAATCACTAGGTCGTCAGTTTTATAAACATATGATGAACGGTGTATCGCACATGTTGCCATTCGTGGTTGCTGGCGGGATTTTGATTGCCTTTTCTTTCTTCTGGGGGATCAATTCAGCGAACCCAGCTGACCCAACTTACAATGAAGTCGCACATGTCTTAAAAACTTTAGGTGATTTATCCTTCGCGATGATGTTACCTGTTCTAGCAGGTTTCATTGGTCAATCGATTGCTGACCGTCCAGGTTTAGTGATTGGTTTCATGGGTGGTGTATTTGCAAACCCAGGTGTTTTATCGGGATTTAATGATGCGGGAATTTTTGCGGATACGATTGCTTCAGGTTTCTTAGGTGCCCTAGTTGCTGGTTTCTTAGCGGGTGGAATTGTTTGGGTCTTACGCAGAGCGCTCAGCTGGTTACCTAAATCGCTCGAAGGCATGAAACCTATTTTCCTATTCCCGGTTTTGGGCGTCTTAACGATGGGTTTATTGATGTTCTTCGTTATCAATGCGCCGATGGGAGGAATTATGATTGGGCTACAGAATCTATTAAACAGTGTGCCGCGTGAGTTATCACTTGTTTTAGGGTTTTTAGTAGCCGCGATGATGTCGATTGATATGGGTGGCCCACTGAACAAAGCCGCTTATGTAACAGGAACAGCCCTAGTAACAGCAGCAGATGGTGCTGGTTCAGACGTGATGGCAGCAGTTATGATTGGTGGGATGGTTCCGCCACTGGCAATTGCGATATCTGCAACGCTGAATAAAACCTTATGGGCTCCTGAACAAAGAGACAGTGCCTTAGTTAACTATGTCATGGGTGCAGCTTTCATTACAGAAGGAGCGATTCCTTTTGCAGCAGTCAACCCATTGAAAGTTATCCCGTCATTAGCAATTGGTAGTGGGGTAGCGGGTGCCTTGAGTATGTTGTTTGGTAGTGTGAGTTATGTACCGCACGGTGGTTTATTCGCTGTAATAGCCGGAGGAGTCACGAATCCAATCATGTATATTGTCTCTTGGCTAGTAGGTGGTTTCGTCGGAGCGATTCTATTGAACGTTTTGCTGAAAAAAGACACAGATAAATAATCCTAAAAGTACAATATCGCTTCGAAGACTCTGGTCAAGAGTCTTCGAAGCGATATTTTTGTGTTTATTTATAGAAAAAGTGAGTCAAAGCTACTGTTTATAAATTTTGAACGTAGCTAATATGGAGTTTAGGGCTTAATTCTTGCTAGGAGAAAGAGGTGCTTGTGTGTTCAGAGCGCTCAATGATTTCCATGAATTGTTTACCAGTAATGGTCTCTTTTTCGTAAAGGAATTTAGAGAGCTCATCCAACAGGTCACGGTTATCGATCAGAATATTTTTAGCTTTAGTATATTGGTTATTTATGAGGGTAATGATTTCGCGGTCAATCGCTGCTTGTGTTTGGGTTGAGCCAGTCGCGCTTGCTTCATTACCTAAGTACTGATTATTTCTTTGTTCGAAAGCAACCATCCCGAAAGTATCGCTCATTCCATATTGACTAATCATCGCGCGGGCTAATTGGGTCATTCGCTCAATGTCATTCGAAGCTCCTGTCGTAATGGAAGAGAAAGCCACTTCTTCGGCAGCACGACCTCCGGCTAAGGTGGCTAATTGATTTTCTAAGAACTCTTTAGAGTGCAAGTAGTCATTACCATTTTTGGACACTTGCATAGTATAACCTAAGGCACCAGATGTTCTTGGAATAATGGTTATTTTTTCTACAGGTGATGAACCTGTTTGCTTAGCTGCTACTAGAGCATGACCTATTTCATGATAAGAAACGACCCACTTTTCTTTATCAGACAAAATTGCATGTTTCTTTTGTTCGCCCGCCACGATTGTTTCGATACTTTCTTCAAAGTCAACTTGTGTGGCGAAGTCACGTTTGAAACGGACCGCTCTTAAAGCAGCCTCATTTACAATGTTGGCCAGTTCAGCGCCAGAGGCACCAGATGCCATGCGAGCGATGCGGTTATAATCGAGAGGTGTTTCGTGCTGGATTTTACTGGTGTGAACTTTTAAAATATCTTCACGTCCTTTTAAATCAGGTAACTCGACGCGAACTTGGCGGTCAAAGCGTCCTGGGCGTAGTAAGGCAGGGTCTAGAGATTCCGGTTGGTTAGAAGCAGCAAGAATCATGACACCATTATTACCTTCAAAGCCATCCATTTCAGTTAAGAGTTGGTTGAGTGTTTGTTCTCTCTCGTCGTTACCGATTGCTTGCCCTCGTCTTTTACCGATGGCGTCTATTTCATCGATAAAAATGATACAAGGTGCTTTTTCTTTGGCTTGCTTGAACAAGTCACGGACTTTAGCCGCCCCTGCTCCGGCGAACATCTCTACGAATTCTGAACCAGACATTGAGAAGAAGGAAACTTTTGCTTCGCCCGCAACGGCTTTGGCTAACATGGTCTTGCCTGTTCCTGGAGGGCCGACTAATAAGACGCCGCTCGGCATTTTTGCACCAACAGCACTGTATTTTTCGGGATTATTTAAAAAGTCTACGATTTCAGCAAGGCTTTCTTTGGCCTCGTCTTGTCCGGCAACATCATAAAAGGTTAAGCCGTCAGTCGATTGTACATAAACACGGGCGTTACTTTTACCTAAGTTAAATTGCATGGCGTTTCCACCACCTGCTCGTTTAAGCATCTTTCTTGAAAGCCACTGGCCAATGGCGACGAAGATCATTATTTGAAAAATGAAACTTAGAAAGGAGGTCAGTGGGGAAGCCTGTTCAAGAATTTCGCCAGTAAAGGCAATGTCGGCATCAAAGAGAAATTGAGTTAGCCCTGGATCTTCAACCATGGCTGTTTTATAGATCGATTGATCCTCGCTACTTGTGAAGAGGATTTGATTCTCACTCGGCTGTAATTGAACTTGATTCACCTGACCTTGGTCAACCATTGTTAGGAAGTTATTGTAATTGACTTGCTCTATCTGGCGATCAGAATACCATGGCATAGCGATGAAGTTAAAGACGACGAGGCCTAACAAGACAATGCCGTAATAATAGAAGAGCGAACGTTTAGGGTTTTTAATTTCTTTCATATAGAAGATCTCCTTTTGGAATACTAAAGAATCAGACGCTAGATACTGTCTGCTTTTATATTATGATGTGAATATTAATTTTGTGTGAACATATTCATATAGGAAAAACAGTTTTGTGAAAAATCAAGTGAAAAGGCTCTTGACATTCAATTATCATGCGAGTAGAATAGATAGACGCAAGAGTAGGCATAGATGTGGGATTACACTTTGAAATATTGTCCAAAGTGCAGTTCTATTACAGATTAAACAAAAGATACAGTGGAGCTTTGTAAGAAATCACGATTCTTTTGTTCTTTTTTTGCTCAAAAATAGGGTAAAAAAGATTTTGTTATAGAATGTTAATATTCGTAACGCAATCGTAACATCTTGCCAAGTCGTAAATATTTTGAGGGGTGAACAGCTTGAGTCAACATCATATCGTCAAATATGGTAAAAAAGCAGAACGTCGTAGCTACGCTCGCATTGATGAAGTTCTTGAATTGCCAAACTTAATTGAAATTCAAACAGATTCTTATAAATGGTTCTTAGACGAAGGTATTAAAGTTATGTTTGATGACGTTTCTCCAATCGTCGATCACAGTGATAACTTAGAATTACATTTCGTTGATTATGAATTTAAAGAGCCGAAGTATTCAGTTAAGGAAGCTCGTGCACATGATGCTAACTATTCAAAACCAATCTACGTAACATTACGTTTAATCAACAAAGAAACACGCGAAGTAAAAGAACAGGAAGTCTTCTTCGGAGATTTCCCAATTATGACCGACATGGGAACATTTATTTATAATGGGGCGGAACGTGTCATTGTTTCACAATTAGTTCGTTCTCCAGGTGTTTACTTCCACGACAAAGTGGATAAAAAAGGTCGCCATAGTTTCACCTCAACAGTTATTCCTAATCGAGGCGCTTGGTTAGAGTTCGAAACTGACGCAAAGGGAATCGCTTATGTTCGTATCGACCGTACGCGTAAAATTCCTTTAACTGTCATGATGCGTGCTCTAGGCTTTGGTTCAGATGATGATATCTATGATATTTTATCTGAAACGGAATTATTAAATACAACAATTGATAAAGATGTTCATAAGAACATTGCGGACTCTCGTGTTGAAGAAGCATTGAAAGATGTTTATGAGCGTTTACGTCCAGGTGAACCAAAGACAGCAGAAAGCTCACGTAACTTATTAGTTGCACGCTTCTTTGATCCACGTCGTTACGATTTAGCACCAGTTGGTCGCTATAAAGTAAATAAAAAGTTACATCTAAAAAACCGTCTATTAAACCTGACTTTAGCTGAAACATTAGCTGATCCAGAAACTGGTGAAGTCATTTTTGCTGAAGGTACAGAATTAGATGCAGATAAGATTGAAGAATTAGCAGTACATTTAGACAATGGTTTAAATTTAGTGACTGCCATGCCTTCTCCAGATGGTGTTATCGGTGAGCCGATTGATTTACAAATGGTGAAAGTTTACTCACCTAAAAACCCTGAATTAGTAGTTAACGTGATTGGGAACGCAAATATCGAAGGCGTTAAGAGTTTAACACCAGCTGATATTATTGCTTCTATGAACTACTACTTACTATTAAGTGAAGGTATTGGAACGTCTGACGATATTGACCATTTAGGTAACCGTCGTATTCGTTCGGTCGGTGAATTATTGCAAAACCAATTCAGAATTGGTTTGTCAAGAATGGAGCGTGTTGTACGTGAACGTATGTCGTTACAAGACATTTCAACGATTACGCCTCAACAATTAATTAACATTCGTCCAGTTGTTGCAGCAATCAAAGAATTCTTTGGTTCTCACCAACTGTCACAATTCATGGACCAAGTTAACCCGTTAGGTGAGTTGACTCATAAACGTCGTCTATCTGCCTTAGGGCCTGGTGGTTTAACGCGTGACCGTGCCGGATATGAAGTTCGAGATGTTCACTACTCTCACTACGGTCGTATGTGTCCGATTGAAACGCCTGAGGGACCAAACATCGGGTTAATTAACAGTTTGTCTTCTTATGCGAAGATTAACAAATATGGTTTTATCGAAACACCTTACCGTAAAGTGGATAAAGTAAATGGCGGAGTAACAGATGAAATCGTGTGTTTATCTGCGGATGAAGAAGATTTATACGTTGTTGCACAAGCGAACTCTTTATTAAATGAAGATGATACGTTCGTTAATGATGTTGTAATGGCTCGTTATATTTCAGAAAACTTGGAAGTTCCTATTAACCAAGTAGACTACATGGACGTTTCACCTAAACAAGTAGTTGCAGTCGCAACAGCGTGTATTCCTTTCTTGGAAAACGATGACTCGAACCGTGCGTTGATGGGTGCCAACATGCAACGTCAAGCCGTTCCTCTAGTTAATCCACAATCTCCAATTATCGGAACAGGTATGGAATATAAAGCAGCTCATGACTCCGGAGCAGCATTAATTTGTCGCCGTGGTGGTGAAGTTACTTATGTCGATTCGAACGTCATTAAAATTAAAATTGCTGACGGAACCGTCGATGAATATAGCTTAATTAAATTTGCACGTTCAAACGCAGGTACATGTTACAACCAGCGTCCAATTATTGAAGTTGGCGATCATGTTGATGATCAAGATATCTTAGCAGATGGATCATCGATGCAGAATGGGGAAATGGCTTTAGGTCAAAACCCGTTAGTTGCCTTTATGACTTGGGACGGTTATAACTATGAAGATGCGATTATCATGTCTGAACGTTTAGTTAAAGATGATGTTTATACGTCAATTCACATTGAAGAGTATGAGTCAGAGTCTCGTGATACTAAATTGGGACCAGAAGAGATCACACGCGAAATTCCAAACGTAAGTGAAGAAGCCTTGAAATTCTTAGACAAAGACGGAATCATTTCGATTGGAGCGGAAGTAAAAGATGGCGACATCTTAGTGGGTAAAGTAACACCTAAAGGTGTTACGGAATTATCTGCCGAAGAACGTTTACTACACGCAATCTTTGGTGAAAAAGCTCGTGAAGTGCGTGATACATCGCTACGTGTTCCTCACGGTGGTGGCGGAATCGTTCACGATGTCAAAGTCTTTACTCGTGAAGCTGGTGACGAACTAGCTCCAGGTGTAAACAAGCTTGTTCGCGTCTTTATCGTTCAAAAACGTAAGATTAGTGAAGGGGATAAGATGGCAGGGCGTCACGGAAACAAAGGTGTTGTGTCATTGATTATGCCTGAAGAAGATATGCCATTTATGCCAGACGGTACACCGATTGATATCATGTTGAACCCATTAGGGGTACCATCTCGTATGAACATTGGACAAGTATTCGAATTACACTTAGGTATGGCTGCTCGCCAACTAGGAATCAAAATTGCGACACCAGTATTCGATGGTGCTAGCGAAGAAGATGTTTGGAACACTGTTCGAGAAGCGGGAATGGAACACGATGCAAAAACAACCTTATATGATGGACGTACAGGTGAGCCATTTGACCGTAAAGTCTCTGTAGGTGTTATGTATATGATTAAATTAGCCCACATGGTTGATGATAAGTTACATGCGCGTTCAACAGGACCTTACTCACTTGTTACTCAACAACCATTGGGTGGTAAAGCTCAATTTGGTGGGCAACGTTTTGGAGAGATGGAAGTTTGGGCGCTTGAAGCATACGGTGCTGCTTACACTCTACAAGAAATTTTAACTTACAAATCAGATGACGTCGTCGGACGTGTTAAAACATATGAAGCGATTGTTAAAGGTCAGCCGATTCCAAAACCAGGCGTGCCAGAATCATTCCGCGTATTGGTAAAAGAATTACAAGCTTTAGGTTTAGATATGAAAGTTCTTGATGCTGATGATCAAGAAATTGAATTAAGAGATGATGACGATGAAGATGACGTAATCAACTTCAACGCATTAGACAAATACCGTGAAGAACAAAAAGCGGCAGAGTCTCAGAAAAAAGATGTCGTAAAATCAGACAAATAAGTCGATGAATCATTAGATAAAGACATAAAATGCCTTGGAGCCATTTGGAGATAAGGCACTCCATGCAACTTGCAGCCAGCGGAGTGTTATTTCTCCGCAAGCTGATAAGTGACAAAATAAAAGGAGGTCGGCCCCTTGATAGATGTTAATAAGTTCGAATCCATGCAAATAGGATTAGCATCCTCCGAAAAAATTCGTAGTTGGTCTTACGGTGAAGTTAAAAAACCGGAGACAATCAACTATCGTACATTAAAGCCTGAGAAAGACGGTCTTTTCTGTGAACGAATTTTTGGACCAACAAAAGATTGGGAATGTTCATGTGGTAAATTAAAACGTGTACGTTACAAAGGTCGTGTATGTGATCGTTGTGGTGTTGAAGTGACGCGTGCGAAAGTGCGTCGTGAGCGTATGGGACATATTGAATTAGCTGCCCCAGTGACACATGTCTGGTATTTTAAAGGTATTCCGAGTCGTATGGGTCTTGTATTAGATTTAAGCCCACGCTTATTAGAAGAAGTAATTTATTTTGCATCATATATTGTAATTGATGCAGGAGATACGCCTTTAGAGCATAAATCATTACTGACAGAAGCAGAATATCGTGAGAAAAAACGTGAGTACGGCAACCGTTTCTACGCTAAAATGGGTGCTGAAGCAATCAAAGAGCTGTTACAAAACGTTGACTTAGAAAAAGAAGTGACTGAATTACGTGAAATGTTGAAGACTGCAACTGGTCAAAAGCGTACTCGTGCGATTCGTCGTCTAGATATTCTAGATGCTTTCCTAGAATCAGGTAACAGACCTGATTGGATGGTCTTAGATGTATTGCCAGTTATTCCGCCTGACTTAAGACCTATGGTTCAGTTAGAGGGTGGCCGTTTCGCTACAAGTGACTTGAACGATTTATATCGTCGAGTCATTAACCGTAATAACCGTCTAAAACGCTTATTAGACTTGGGCGCACCAAATATTATCGTTCAAAACGAAAAACGTATGTTACAAGAAGCAGTGGATGCTTTAATTGATAACGGACGTCGTGGCCGTGCGGTAACTGGACCTGGTAACCGTCCATTAAAATCTTTATCACATATGTTAAAAGGGAAACAAGGTCGTTTCCGTCAAAACTTATTAGGTAAACGTGTGGATTATTCAGGTCGTTCAGTAATTGTTGTTGGACCAAACTTAAAAATGTACCAATGTGGTTTGCCAAAAGAGATGGCAATTGAATTATTCAAGCCATTCGTTATGAAAGAGTTAGTTGAACGCGAAATCGCAAGCAACATCAAAAATGCTAAACGCATGATTGAAACTCAAGATGACGTGATTTGGCCAGTCATTGAAGAAGTCATTAGAGAGCATCCTGTTCTACTTAACCGAGCACCTACGCTTCACCGTCTAGGTATTCAAGCTTTCGAACCAACATTAGTAGATGGTCGTGCGATTCGTCTACATCCTTTAGTCTGTGAAGCGTATAACGCTGACTTTGACGGGGACCAAATGGCTGTTCACGTACCTTTATCGGAAGAAGCTCAAGCTGAAGCACGCCTGTTAATGTTAGCTGCGCAAAACATCTTGAACCCTAAAGATGGTAAGCCAGTTGTTACACCTTCTCAAGATATGGTTTTAGGTAACTACTACTTAACACTTGAAGAACCAGGTCGTGTAGGTGAAGGATTAGTCTTAAGTAGTGTTGGGGAAGCAGAAATTGCTTACTTAAACGGAGAAGCTCACTTACATACTCGTGTGGCGATTCCTACAACTGCTTTAGAAGGAAAAACATTCACTGATTGGCAAAAAGAACGTTTAATGGTAACGACAGTAGGTAAATTATTCTTCAACGAAATTATGCCGCCAGAATTCCCATACCTAAACGAACCAACAAATGAAAACTTAACAGAGAAAACACCAGATAAATATTTCTTAGAACCAGGAACTGACGTTGTAGCGGCAATTGCTGCAATGGAAATGGTTAACCCGTTCAAGAAAAAACATTTAGGTAACATTATCGCTGAAGTCTTCAAACGATTCCACATTACCGAAACATCTAAAATGTTGGATAGAATGAAAGACTTAGGATATAAATACTCTACTCGTGCTGGTTTAACGGTAGGAGTAGCTGATGTCCTTAGATTAGACACTAAATATGCTATCTTAGATGACGCACATTCACGTGTTGATAAGATTGCTAAGCAATATAAACGTGGTTTAATTACAGAAGAGGAACGTTACGGAAGTGTTATCCGTACTTGGGAACAAGCCAAGGATAAAATCCAAGATGACCTTGCTAATAATTTACCGCGTCTAAACCCAATCCACATGATGTCTGATTCAGGAGCTCGTGGTAACATTTCTAACTTTACTCAACTTGCCGGTATGCGTGGGAACATGGCTGCTCCAAGTGGTAAGATTATCGAATTACCAATCACATCTAACTTCCGTGAAGGTTTATCCGTTTTAGAAATGTTTATTTCTACTCACGGTGCCCGTAAAGGAATGACTGATACGGCCTTGAAGACAGCTGACTCAGGTTACTTAACGCGACGTTTAGTAGACGTTGCTCAAGATGTTATTGTCCGTGAAGATGATTGTGGAACAGATAAAGGTGTAACAGTTGCTGAAATCGCTGATGGCAATAGTATTATTGAAACATTAGAAGAGCGTCTAATTGGACGTTATACTCAAAAAACTGTTTACCATCCTGAAACTGGCGCAATGATTGTACCAGGCAATGTTGAAATTACTGAGGATTTAGCAACTGTGATTATCAATGCAGGTATTAAAGAAGTGACAATTCGTTCAGTATTTACTTGTGATACCGACCATGGTGTATGTAAACACTGTTACGGACGTAACTTGGCGACAGGATCACGTGTTGAAGTGGGTGAAGCGGTTGGTACAATCGCAGCTCAATCAATCGGTGAGCCTGGTACTCAATTAACGATGCGTACCTTCCATACGGGTGGGGTTGCCGGTGGTGGAGATATCACTCAAGGTTTACCTCGTATCCAAGAAATCTTTGAAGCGCGTGTACCGAAAGGACAAGCGACAATCACTGAAGTAGATGGAATCGTAGAGTTAATCGAAGAAAAACCATCAGACCGTTCGAGAGATGTCACTGTAAAAGGTGTAACAGATACTCGTACTTATAATATTCCTTATACTTCACGCTTACGTGTGAAAGAAGGCGATCATGTAGATCGTGGGGAAGCATTAACTGAAGGGTCTATCGATCCGAAAGAACTCCTAAGAGTTACAGACGTTATTACAGTAGAAAACTACTTATTAAGAGAAGTTCAAGCTGTTTATCGTGGGCAAGGGGTAGAAATCGGAGATAAACACGTTGAGGTAATGGTTCGACAAATGTTACAGAAAGTTCGCGTAATGGATCCGGCATCGACAAACATCTTGCCAGGAGCATTAATGGATATCTCTGACTTTACCGACGCAAATGCTAGCGCCATTAAAGCTGGCGACGTACCCGCAACAGCTAGACCAGTATTACTAGGAATCACTAAAGCCGCTTTGGAAACTAAATCATTTATTTCTGCAGCGTCGTTCCAAGAAACTACTCGTGTTCTAACTGATGCAGCAATTCGCGGTAAGAAAGACGTCTTATTAGGCCTTAAAGAGAACGTTACAATTGGTAAGTTAATTCCAGCTGGTACAGGAATGACTCGTTACCGTAAAATTGAAACAAACATCGATACGCCTGAAAAATCAGACGAACTAGTCTTAGAAGAAACACCACAAATGAAATAACATAAAAAATACCGTCAACACTTCAAAAGTGCTGGCGGTATTTTTTTTCTATAAATAAAGACACACTATATAGAAGGATAAACTGATAAATGGAATAAAAGGCAGATCCTTTGACTGATTATTAAGCCACCACACACTCCCGTACCAGAATAAGATGCCTAAACTTGCGGCGATAAATAAAAATGTAGGGAATTGGACTATCGGTATGGCAAGCTCAAGAATTAATAGAAGTTTAATATCGGCTCCGCCAATCCAATCATGACGAATAATATAAAAGAATAGCCCAAAACAACCGAAAAGAGCTAAATTAAACAAAAGTAAGAGTGTGTCCTGTCCCTGCCAATTAAACTGGTAGAGCAGCCATGCTAATAAGCATAGTTGCAAAGTGTCAGGCACCCACCGTTCGCATAAGTCACAATAGCTCATCAGAAGTAATAGAAAACATGTAAACAAGTGTTGACCAGATAAACGATCATAATGAAAGAAAGCATGAAGAAATAAGCAACCAGTGAAAAGCTCAGACAGCCAATAGAAGGGACTAAGCACTTTATGACACTGTCGACACTTACCCCTTTGGATAAAATAAGAAACAAGCGGCAGGAGTTCATACCAACTCAAAAGACTTTGGCAGCTATCGCATTTGGACCGAGCAAACAAGTGAAACTGACCACGTGTCCAAAGGCCAGCAATGCAAAAGAGGAAAGACCCAACCATACAGCCGGAATAGAAGACAAAGAATGTTATTATCATTTAATCACCTCCTCTATAAATACGCAAAAGAAGGCCAAATATGCTTTTGTTAATAAAAATTACAAAAAGTTGCTTAAAAAGTCTAAAAAAGTTTGACAAAAGGGTCATTCCCATGGTATATTATTATCTGTTGCTAAGGCAGATACAAACAACGAAAAAAATAATTCAAAAATACATTTGACACCACGTCAAACGTATGGTATTATTTAAAAGTTGCTGAAAGAGAAGTGAACAAAAGTATAAGAGAAGGTTAAGATTAACCCAATCAGCTTTGAAACGCTTTCAACTTAGTAATATAAAGTGTATAATAATTACACGGTCAAAACAATGTTGAAAAACTTAAAACAAATTTAAAAAACTTGTTGACAAGTAACTGACTGACATGTTATTATAAATAAGTTGTCACAGCGAAACAAACTGTTCGTAGCTGACACAAAGCTCATTGAAAACTAAACAAAGATAAACACCAAGATGTGTAAGAGTTTATTGGCTACGGCTGATAAACACAACCGAATAAATTTCGAGACACTGGATGACCACCAGGATAAAAAATCATTAGCTAGTATTTAAATGAGTCTATTAAGATTCAAATTCTTTCATGAGAGTTTGATCCTGGCTCAGGACGAACGCTGGCGGCGTGCCTAATACATGCAAGTCGTACGCACTGACGACGGAACTTGTTCCGTTTGACGTGAGTGGCGCACGGGTGAGTAACACGTGGGAAACCTACCCTTCAGCGGGGGATAACCGTCGGAAACGATGGCTAATACCGCATAGGTCT
>NZ_JBQKLQ010000004.1:0-283153 GCF_052116145.1 Fundicoccus sp. Sow4_F4
GTTTTTAAGAAGAACAAAGATAGATGAAATTCCACAGGTGCTTAATGTTCTAAAAGGAGAAATGAGTCTTGTTGGTCCAAGACCAGAGAGAATTGCATCTCTTGAAGAGTATGATGATGAGATTTCAAAGAGGCTTAATATGAGGCCTGGTATGACTGGACTAGCTCAGGTGAGTGGAAATATTCATTTGAACCTTCAGGATAGATACAAACACGATGTTTACTATGTGGAGCATTATAGTGTATGGCTTGATATCAAGATTATCTTTAGAACCGTAGGTGTTGTACTGTTTGGTGAAGACAAATATGTAGATAAACGTTTGGTTGATCTAAACTCGAGTAAAAGAGGTGTCTCTGTATGAAAAGAATATTGATTACAGGAGCTGGGAGTTACATAGGTACTTCATTTGAGAAATGGGTTAGCCAATGGCCAGAGAAGTATCAAGTAGACACCATTGATATGAGAGAGAATGAGTGGAAAGATAAACCATTCAGCTCATATGATGTGATTTATCATATCGCTGCAATTGTTCATGTCAAAGAGAATGATACTGAGAAGTATTTTAGTGTGAATAAAGATCTCCCAGTTGAAGTCGCAAAGAAAGCTAAAGCAGAAGGCGTTAAGCAGTTCATTTTCTTAAGCACAATGGGAGTCTACGGTAAAGAGAGAGGATTTATAGATGAGAAGACTAAGCCGAATCCCAAGACACCATATGCAGAGTCTAAATTAGAGGCTGAAGGATTATTGAGTGAATTAGCTGATGACACTTTCAAGGTAACGACATTAAGACCTCCTATTGTTTATGGTAAAGACTGCAGAGGGAATTATCCTAGACTTGCTGGGATGGCTTTAAAAGTACCTATATTTCCGAAGGTAAAGAATGAACGCAGCATGATTTTTATTTATAATTTGTCTGAGTTTGTAAGACTTGCCATAGATAAAGAGTTGAGTGGACTATTCTTCCCTCAAAACAAAGAGTATGTTAATACGACTGAGCTAGTTCGGTTAATTGCTAAAGTTCATGGTAAAGAACTTAAAACAACAGAGGTATTTAATCCTCTTGTATCGTTTGGTATTAAGATATCTGAGATATTTGGAAAAGTGTTTGGGTCATTTGTTTATGATAAGAAGATGCCAGGTGGACCTGAAGAATTAGAATATGAAACTTGTTCGTTTATAGATTCTATTGAACGGACGGAAAAATGATTAGTTGGGAGCAATTTAGATGAGTGAAAAAAGAGATGTTTTATTTTTATGTCAATACTTTTATCCAGAATATGTATCATCTGCAACGCTCCCATATGATACAGCGAAAGCGCTGACAAAGGCTGGTTTTAGTGTTTCGGCATTATGTGGATATCCAAATGAATACAACAAAGACGGCGAAGTTCCAGTGGAAGAAGTACATGAAGGTATTAAGATAAAAAGATTAAAGTACCTTCAACTTAAACGCAGCAATTTTATTGGAAGATTGATAAATTACTTCTCGTTTACCTTTGCGGTGTTTCTTCGTTTTTTAAGTTTAAGGAATTACAAGTTAATAATTGTTTATTCGAATCCTCCAGTATTACCATTGATAGCTGCATGGGCTAGCAGGCTATTTAATACGAAAATGATATTCGTAAGTTATGACATTTATCCTGAGATGGCACACATTACGAAGAGCATTTCTGAAAATGGGCTTATAAGCAGAATGATGCAATTTATCAACAAGAGAATATATAAGAATGTAAATAAAGTAGTGGCTCTGTCAAAGGAAATGAAAGAGTATCTGCTTAAGCATAGAGAACAATTAGAAGAGCAGCAAGTAGAAGTTATTCCGAATTGGTATGATGCTAAACCGATAGAAGATGCATCAAATTCCTACTTGAATAATAAGTTCGCAGATTTGAAACCAAATGAAAATTTGATTGTTTCATACTTTGGGAATATGGGGATTTGCCAAGACTTGGATACAATCCTTGAAGCAATAAGAAGGTTGAAAAATGACGATGAAATTAGATTTGTCTTTGCTGGACATGGTAACAAAATGGATCAACTTCGAAAGTCGGTAAAGGAAGAACACTTAGATAAGGCAGTTGTTTATGACTTTCTTCATGGACAAGATTTTCAAGATGCTTTAAACATCAGCGATGTTTTTCTAGTAAGTCTTTTTGACGGCTTAACAGGGTTAGCTGTTCCTAGCAAAACTTATAGTTACATGATGGCTGGAAAACCAGTTATTGCGATAATGGGTGTTCGTTCAGACATTTCCAAAGATTTACTAGAGAATAAAGCCGGATTTGCAATGGAAGTAGGAGAAGTAGATAGGCTAGTAAGCTCCATTGTAAATCTAAAAAATGATAAAAAACTCAGGATAGAGATGGGATTGAATATAAGACGAGTTTTTGAAGAGAAATATACAACAGAGAAGGCTACTTCAAAGTATGTTGAGATGATAAAAGAAGCATTGGAGGATAAATAATGTTTAAAGGAAAGACTTTATTAATTACAGGTGGAACAGGATCTTTTGGGAACGCAGTTATGAAAAGATTCCTTGATACAGATATCAAAGAAGTCCGAATTTTTTCTCGTGATGAGAAGAAACAAGATGATATGAGAAAACTTTATAAAAACGACAAGCTTAAGTTTTACATAGGCGATGTTAGAGATCTTTCGAGTGTTAAGAATGCAATGCATGGAGTTGATTATATCTTTCATGCAGCTGCACTTAAGCAAGTACCTTCCTGTGAGTTTTTTCCATTAGAAGCAGTTAAGACAAATGTACTTGGTACAGATAATGTTCTTACTGGAGCTATCGAAATGGGGGTTAAGAAGGTCATTTGTCTTTCAACTGACAAGGCAGCTTATCCAATTAATGCAATGGGCATCTCAAAAGCGATGATGGAAAAAGTTTTTGTAGCAAAAGCAAAAACGGTTGATTCTGATAGAACGCTTATCTGTGGCACTAGATATGGTAATGTAATGGCTTCAAGAGGCTCAGTAATTCCATTGTTTATAGATCAGATTAAGAGTGGACAGCCTTTAACCGTTACAGATCCTAATATGACAAGATTCTTAATGAGCCTTGAAGAGGCAGTTGAGCTTGTTGTATTTGCTTTCCAGAATGCTGAAGCTGGTGATATTATGGTTCAGAAATCTCCGGCATCAACCATCGGGGACTTAGCTCAAGCAGTTAAAGAGCTTTTTAAAGCAGATAATGAAATCAAGGTAATCGGCACTCGACACGGTGAGAAACTCTATGAAACTCTTCTAACAAAAGAAGAGCATGTAGTAGCAAAAGACATGGGTGGATTCTATAGAGTGCCTGCTGATAAGAGAGATTTAAACTATGACAAGTACTTTGTTGAAGGAGATCAAAAGCTCTCATCTGAAGATGAGTACAATTCACATAACACAGAAAGGCTTAATATAGAGCAGATTAAAAAGAAATTATTGGAGCTTGATTATGTCAGAGAGCAATTGGAAAGTTGGGATAGATAATGAAAATTTTAGTCACTGGGGCAAAGGGCTTCATAGGAAAAAACTTAATAACAGAGCTGAGAAATAGAAAGTACGATGATATTTTCGAGTATGACAGGGATACAGATCCTTCTTTACTTGATGAATACTGCAAAGAAGCGAACTTTGTATTTCACCTTGCGGGAGTAAACCGACCAAAAGAACAATCTGAATTTATGGAAGGTAACTTTGGCTTTACCTCTGATCTGTTAAATACTCTTAAGAATCATAATAACACCTGCCCTGTGATGATTTCATCGTCTATTCAAGCTGAGTTAGATAATCCTTACGGTGAAAGTAAGAAGGCAGGAGAAGACCTTCTATTTTCTTATGGTGACGAGACAGGGTCCAAAGTACTTGTTTATAGATTTCCTAATGTTTTTGGAAAGTGGTGTAGACCAAACTATAACAGTGCAGTTGCGACGTTCTGTAATAATGTTGCCCATGACATACCTATTAAAGTGAATGATTCAAGCGTAGTAATGAACCTTGTTTATATAGATGATGTGGTTAATGAGTTGATTAATGCTCTAGAAGGTAATGAGAACATAGTAGATTCATTCTGTGAAGTACCAGTGGTGCATACAATTACTTTAGGCGAGATAGTAGATTTGATTTATTCATTTAGGAAATGCAGAGAAGATAGGTCAGTGCCGAACATGTCGGATGCATTTACTAAGAAGCTCTATAGTACATATCTAAGCTACTTGCCAGAAAATCAGTTTAGTTACGACTTAAAGATGAACGTGGATCAGAGAGGATCTTTTACAGAGTTCATTAAAACGCCTGATCGTGGCCAGGTATCAGTTAATATCTCAAAACCTGGAATTACAAAAGGGAATCATTGGCACCATACTAAAAATGAGAAGTTTTTAGTAGTTAGCGGTAACGGTGTTATTCGATTTAGAAAAATTGATTCAGATGAAGTGCTGGAGTATTTCGTAAATGGTGACAAAATGGAAGTCGTTGATATACCAACGGGTTATACCCACAACATTGAGAATCTTGGAGATTCAGATATGGTAACAATTATGTGGGCCAATGAGCCATTTGATCCTGAAAAGCCTGATACTTATTATTTGGAGGTATAACTGATGAAAAAATTAAAAGTTATGACGGTCGTTGGGACTAGACCAGAAATAATTAGACTGTCAGCTGTCATAAATAAATTAGATGAGTCAGAAGCGATTGACCACGTTCTTGTTCATACGGGACAGAACTATGACTATGAACTTAATGAAGTGTTTTTTAATGACTTCAATTTAAAGAAACCGGATTACTTCCTAAACGCTGCAACAGGGACTGCTGTTGAGACAATTGGCAATATTCTGGTGAAGATTGATCCAATTTTAGAAGAAGTGAAACCAGATGCATTTCTAGTGCTTGGAGATACAAATAGCTGTTTATGTGCAATTGCAGCAAAGAGAAGACATATTCCAATCTTCCATATGGAAGCAGGAAATAGATGCTTTGACCAGAGAGTCCCAGAAGAGACAAACAGGAAGATTGTTGATCATACAGCAGATATCAACCTAACCTATAGTGATATTGCTAGAGAGTATCTATTAAGGGAAGGTCTTCCTGCAGATAGAGTAATAAAGACTGGTAGCCCGATGTTTGAAGTTCTAAATTCAAGAAAAGATGATATTGAGAAATCTGATGTACTTGAAAGATTGGGACTCGAAGCCGAGAAGTATTTTGTAGTGTCTGCTCATAGAGAAGAGAATATAAGCTCTGAACAGAATTTCACGGATTTAGTAGAGAGCTTAAACACAATAGCAGAAAAATATCAGATGCCATTAATTGTAAGCGCGCACCCAAGAACAAGAAAGATGATTGAAGCAAAAGGAGTTGAGTTCAATCCATTGGTTAAAACTATGAAGCCTCTTGGATTCAATGATTATGTGAAACTTCAAAAGTATGCAAAAGCTGTTTTAAGTGATAGTGGGACAATCAGTGAAGAGTCATCAATTCTAGGATTTAGAGCACTTAACATTAGACAGGCACACGAAAGACCTGAGGCTATGGAAGAAGCATCGGTTATGATGGTGGGACTTAAGAAAGATAGAATTCTCCAGGGGCTAGAGATACTAGAGACTCAAGAAAAAGATACTTTAAGGTTGGTTACAGATTATAGTATGCCTAATGTGTCTGATAAGGTTTTAAGGATTATCTTGTCTTATACAGATTATGTGAATAGAGTTGTTTGGGGGGAAATAAATCATGAAAGTACTGCAGATTAATTCTGTTTGTGGAATAGGTAGCACAGGACGAATTGCTACAGATATTCATAATATCTTGATTGAACAAGGCCATGAGAGTTATATCGCATACGGAAGAGATTTGCCAAAGAATTGTGATAATGCGATAAAGATTGGAACAAAAATTGACAATTACACTCATGTGGCAAAAACAAGAGTACTTGATAAACATGGGTTTGGATCTAAGCAAGCGACTATAGAGTTCATAGGTAAAGTAAAGGAGTTAGATCCGGATATAATCCATCTTCACAATATTCATGGCTATTATATGAATGTTGAAATTCTTTTTAATTACTTGAAAGAAGCAAATAAACCTGTCGTGTGGACTCTTCATGACTGTTGGAGTTTTACAGGTCATTGTGCATATTTTGATTATGTAGGTTGCGATAAATGGAAAACAGGATGTGATAGTTGCCCTGAGAAAAAGGCATATCCTAGTAGTTTAATCTTTGATAATTCTAAAAACAATTACATTAATAAGAAGGAAATTTTTACTGGTGTTAAGAATCTTACTATAGTTACACCATCACAATGGTTGGCTAATTTGGTGCAGGAATCATTTCTTAATGAATATCCAGTAAAGGTTATTAATAATGGGATAGACTTAAATACATTTAGACCTAATACAGGCGATTTCAGAAATAAATTCAATTTAAATGGTAAGTTTATAATTTTAGGAGTAGCAAGTGTGTGGGATCGACGAAAAGGGTTAAAGTACTTTGTTGAATTGGCTGACATGGTGTCTGAAGATGAAGTAATTGTATTAGTAGGATTATCAGAAAAACAGATAAATCAGATTCCCGAAAATATAATTGGAATAACAAGAACTAATAATGTTGAAGAATTGGTTGATCTTTACTCAAGCGCGGATGTTTTTGTTAATCCTACACTAGAAGATAATTTTCCCACAACTAATTTAGAGGCGCTTGCTTGTGGGACACCAGTGATTACTTTTGATACTGGAGGAAGTCCTGAGAGTGTAAATATAGATACTGGATATATAGTTCTAACTGAAACTAGCGATGATATTTATAGTCACATTATCAAAATAAAAAGTAATACAAAATATAATTACAGAAAAAACTGTAGTTTTAGAGCAAAAAATAAATATGATAAAATTCAGAAGTTTATTAAATACATAGAATTATATAAAATGATTGGGTGAGATTATGAGAATTATTCATGTGGAAGACTATTTTGATCCTAACGCAGGGTATCAAATTAATGAACTATTAATTGCTAATAAAAAGAATAGAAGCAATGATGACGTTATACTTATAACTTCTAATGACATGTCGCCTTTTCACAAAAATGTAGACAATACAAAAGATATCTATTTTGAAAATGAAACAGGAGCAAAGATAATTCGCTTAGAAGTTAAGTTCAAATATTCAAGTAGAATCATAATGAAAAATCTATTTAATACAATAAACAAGTTAAATCCAGATATAGTTTATCTGCACGGTATTGGTGATTTTAAAGATCTACGATTATTGAAAAAAAAGCCAAAATACACAGTTGTAAGAGATTGCCATATGTCTTGGGTAGCTTCGAAAAATAGATTCCGAAAACTTTATTATAAGTTGTTTAAGTTAGTATTTGCAAATATTATAAATAACACTGATAAATACAAAAAAATATTTGCTCTTGGTAACGAAGAATATCAATACTTAAAATTAATAGGAATAGAAGATCATAAGATTAGCTATTTAAGGCATGGTTATAATGACACTGTTATATTCTTTGATCCAGATGGAAGAAAAGAAATACGGAATAAATACGACTTCAAACATAAAGATATAGTTATTTCATATATTGGGAAATTCAATGATTCCAAAGAACCAGATTTGATTTTCGATATTGTTGAAAGATTTTTGCATTTACAAGAGGATTATAGATTGATAAAACTATTATTTATTGGACCCAAAGAAGATAAATATATGAACAAATTCAACATGAAACTTGACAAGATGAAAGATAAACTAGAAATTATTGTAGATGACTCGAAGAAATATTCTGATTTGAAAAGGTACTATTCTGCAAGTGATATATGTATTTTCCCAAAAGAGACTACCCTAAGTTCAATACATGCACAAATATGTGGATGCCCTGTTATTATGGAGAATCACATTTCAAATCAGGAAAGAGTAGTGAACAATAATAATCTTTTCGTACCAGGTGATTTTAGCCAAGCAGCTCAAATATTAAAGAAAATAATCGATGAAAAGGAATATATCAAGAACAATCAATATTTAAGAGCTTTGTCGGACAGAGAATATGGCAAACAAATAGTAAAAATTAGGGATTTAGCAAACGGTAATGAGCGTTAAACATTAGATTACATTTATGTTTATATTGAGGGGGTCAAATATTGAATGGAGTAATAATAGCTTTTACTATAATTATTCCCCTATTATATGTACTTATTTTGTATAGAAGAAGAATATATTTCGCAACTATGTACTGGGTAGCATTTTATCTTATTTCTTTTTCTTTACCAATAATAATCGGGAATTATATAAGTTATGGAGTATATTTGAATTCTGAGACATTTCATTATTTAAACTTAGCATACTTTAGATTTACTAGAGAATATAGCCGGATTTGCTATGGAAGTTGGAGAAGTAGATAAGCTAGTAAGTTCAATTGTAAAGTTAAAGAATGACAAAAAACTCAGGTCAGATATGGGATTGAATATAAGACGAGTTTTTGAAGACAAATATACAACAGAGAAAGCTACTTCAAAATATGTTGAGATGATAAAAGAAGCATTGGAGGAAAAGTAATGTTTAAGGGAAAGACTTTATTAATTACAAGTGGCACAGGATCTTTTGGGAATGCAGTTATGAAAAGATTCCTTCATACAGATATCAAAGAGGTCCGAATTTTTTCTCGTGATGAGAAGAAACAAGATGACATGAGAAAACTTTATAAGAACGATAAATTAAAGTTTTATATCGGTGATGTTAGAGACCTTTCAAGCGTAAAAAATGCAATGCACGGAGTTGACTATATCTTTCATGCAGCTGCCCTCAAACAGGTACCTTCATGCGAGTTCTTTCCACTTGAAGCAGTTAAAACCAATGTACTCGGTACAGATAATGTACTTACAGGTGCTATTGAGATGGGGGTTAAGAAGGTGATTTGTCTTTCTACAGATAAAGCAGCTTACCCAATCAATGCAATGGGCATCTCAAAGGCGATGATGGAAAAGGTATTTGTTGCAAAAGCAAAGACCGTTGATCATAACAGAACGCTTATTTGTGGTACAAGGTATGGGAATGTAATGGCATCTAGAGGATCTGTGATTCCATTGTTTATCGATCAGATCAAGAATGGACAACCACTGACAGTAACTGATCCAAATATGACAAGGTTTCTAATGAGTCTTGAAGAAGCTGTTGAGCTTGTTGTGTTTGCGTTTCAAAATGCTGAAGCTGGTGATATTATGGTTCAGAAGTCACCCGCCTCAACTATAGGGGACTTAGCTCAAGCAGTTAAAGAGCTTTTCAAAGCAGATAACGAAATCAAAGTAATTGGTACTCGTCACGGAGAGAAACTTTATGAGACACTTCTAACAAAAGAAGAGCATGTTGTAGCAAAAGATATGGGTGGATTCTATAGAGTGCCAGCTGATAAGAGAGATTTAAACTATGACAAGTACTTTGTTGAAGGAAATCAAAAGCTGTCATCTGAAGATGAGTACAATTCTCATAATACAGAAAGGCTTAATATTGAACAGATTAAAGAAAAGTTACTTCAGCTTGATTATGTAAGAGAACAATTGGAAAGTTGGGATAGATAATGAAGATTTTAGTCACTGGGGCAAAGGGCTTCATAGGAAAAAACTTAATAGCAGAGCTAAGAAATAGAAAGTATGTTGATATTTTTGAGTATGATCGAGATACAGATCCTTCTTTACTTGATGAATACTGCAAAGAAGCAAACTTTGTATTTCATCTTGCAGGGGTAAACCGACCCAAAGATCAATCTGAATTTATGGAGGGTAACTTTGGTTTCACCTCTGATCTTTTAAATTCGCTTAAGAAACATAATAACGCCTGCCCAGTGATGATTTCATCGTCTATTCAAGCTGAGTTAAACAATCCTTATGGTGAAAGTAAGAAGGCAGGAGAAGACCTTCTGCTTGATTATGGTGTAGAAACCGGAGCTAAAGTTCTTGTTTACAGATTTCCCAATGTGTTTGGCAAATGGTGTAGACCTAATTATAACAGTGCCGTAGCTACTTTTTGCCATAATATCGCTCATGATTTACCTATTCAAGTGAATGATTCAAACGTAGTAATGAATCTTGTTTATATAGATGATGTAGTACATGAACTGATTGATGCACTAGAAGGAAATGAGAATAAAGTAGACCTATTCTGTGAAGTTCCTGTTGTACATACTATTACACTTGGTGAAATAGTAGACCTCATTTATTCATTCAAGAAAAGTCGAGAAAACAGGTCAGTACCTAACATGGCGGATGCATTTACAAGGAAGCTTTACAGTACATATTTAAGCTATTTGCCTGAAGACAAGTTTAGTTACGACTTAAAGATGAACGTAGATCAGAGGGGCTCATTCACTGAATTCCTTAAAACACAAGAACGTGGCCAAGTTTCAGTGAATATTTCAAAACCCGGAATCATAAAAGGTAATCATTGGCATCACACGAAAAATGAGAAGTTTCTGATTGTCAGCGGTAAAGGTGTTATTCGTTTTAGAAAAATAGATTCAGATAAAGTGCTGGAGTATTTCGTAAGTGGTGACAAAATAGAAGTCGTTGATATCCCAACGGGTTATACACACAACATTGAGAATCTTGGAGATTCAGATATGGTAACAATTATGTGGGCCAATGAATCGTTCGATCCAGAAAAACCCGATACTTATTATTTGGAGGTGTAACTGATGAAGAATCTAATATTTAATGCATTCGGAGTTAATAATGATTTTGTTGATACGCCTAATATAAGTGAAAAAACAGACAACTCAAAAGCTATCTATCTACAAAATATATTTGTATCATTAAAATCAGCTAAAATCACAAATCCCGATGATGATGTTGCATTAGTAACAAATTATTCATTGCCACAAGATTATGAAGAATTATTTTTAGAGAACGATATAAAAATAATTAATATTACCTTTGATACATATATTATGCCTGCCAGCTTTCCATGGGCTCTAGCATTTTTCAAACTGTGCGCTTTAAAATACGTAACAGAACTAGACGAATATGAAAATTTTCTGCTCCTTGATGCTGATACAATAACAGTAAGAAGTTTAAAGGACTTATGGTTAGAATCAGAATATGGGATTATGTTATTTAATATCGATCATAATTTTAGTCACAAGGTAAGACGTAGTATTAATGAAGATTATTTCAGATTGTATAATGAATCAAAGAACATACAGCATTATGGAGGTGAGTTTATTTGTGGCAACAAACTTCATATCAAATCATTTTCTGATAAGTGTTATTCGATTTATCAAAGGATAATTGAAAATAATTATGATATTAATAAAGAATCTGGAGACGAAATGATTATCTCAATCGCCGCAAAAAATTTTCCGAATTTGCTAGATGGTGGGGCATATATTGATAGATACTGGACTGGTAAAGTGTATTTAGTTTCAACGAATTATTTTTACGATCCTGTTGCAATATGGCATTTACCAGGAGAGAAAAGTACAGGGATAATAAGTGTATTTAAATATCTAAAGAAATATGGTATTTTACCTAAAAATTTACCCCAAATATTAGGTTTGCCAAAACCTAAAAGGTCGAATTTTTTTATGTATGTACTGAAAAAGTTGCTGTTGAAAAACAATTAACTTACTATGTTTTAGTTGGAGGAATAACTGATGAAGAAATTAAAAGTCATGACTGTTGTAGGCACAAGACCAGAGATTATTAGGCTATCAGCTGTTATTAATAAATTAGATAAATCAAAGGCGGTTGACCATATTTTAGTTCATACGGGTCAGAACTATGATTATGAATTAAATGAAGTATTTTTCAATGACTTCAACTTAAAGAAACCGGATTACTTCCTTAATGCTGCAACCGGAACAGCAGTAGAAACAATAGGAAATATTCTGGTGAAGATTGATCCTATCCTTGAAGAAGTAAAGCCTGATGCATTTCTAGTGCTCGGAGATACAAATAGTTGTTTATGTGCAATAGCTGCAAAGAGAAGACATATCCCTATTTTCCATATGGAAGCTGGAAACAGATGCTTCGATCAAAGAGTACCGGAAGAGACAAATCGAAAGATTGTAGATCATACAGCAGATATTAATCTAACCTATAGCGATATTGCTAGAGAATATCTCTTAAGAGAAGGCCTTCCTGCAGATAGAGTAATCAAAACGGGTAGTCCGATGTTTGAGGTTCTTAATTTAAGAAAAGAAGATATCGAGAAGTCGGATGTGCTTGAAAGATTAGGGTTAGAGGAAGGCAAGTATTTTGTTATTTCTGCTCATAGAGAAGAGAATATTAGTTCCGAACAGAACTTTATAGATTTAATAGATAGCTTAAATGCAATTGCAGAAAGGTACCAGATGCCATTAATCGTGAGTACTCATCCACGAACCAGAAAAATGATTGAAGCTAAAGGTATTGAGTTTAATCCACTAGTAAAGACAATGAAACCGCTTGGGTTTGATGATTATGTAAAGCTTCAGAAATATGCTAAAGCTGTTTTGAGTGATAGTGGAACAATTAGTGAGGAATCATCAATATTAGGGTTTAGAGCACTCAATATTAGACAAGCGCATGAGAGACCTGAAGCGATGGAAGAGACTTCTGTAATGATGGTAGGACTCAAGAAAGAAAGAATTATCCAGGGCCTAGAAGTATTGGAGACTCAAGAAAAAGATACATTAAGATTGGTAGCAGATTATAGTATGAGTAATGTGTCAGATAAAGTATTGCGAATTATTCTATCGTATACAGATTATGTTAATAGAGTTGTTTGGGGGAAATAGATAATGAAAGTATTGCAGATAAATTCCGTTTGTGGAATAGGTAGTACAGGGAGGATTGCTACTGATATTCATAATATTTTAGTTAAACAGGGGCACGAGAGTTATATTGCATACGGAAGAGATCTGCCTCAAAACTGTGATAATACTATTAAGATTGGTACTAAACTTGATAATTATACTCATGTCTTAAGGACAAGAATTTTTGATACGCATGGGTTTGGATCAAAACAAGCGACTCTAGAATTTATTAATAAAATTAAAGAGGTGGATCCTGATATAATTCATTTGCACAATATTCATGGCTATTATATTAATGTAGAGATTCTTTTTAACTATTTGAAAGCGGCAAACAAACCCGTTATTTGGACACTGCATGACTGTTGGAGTTTTACGGGTCATTGTTCACACTTTGATTACATTGGATGTAAAAAATGGAAAATAGGATGTTTAGATTGTCCACAAAAGAAAGAGTATCCGAAGAGCTGTTTGATAGATAATTCTGAATGGAATTATGAAAAAAAAAGAGAAGTATTTACTGGAGTTAAAAACCTGACGATTGTGACACCGTCGGAGTGGCTTGCAACAAAAGTAGAAAATTCATTCTTAAATGATTATGCTATTAAAATAATAAATAATGGAATTGATTTATCGGTATTTAAGCCAACAGAAAGTAATTTTCGAGAAAAATATAATTTGCAAAATAAATTTATCATTTTAGGTATAGCAAATGTTTGGAGCGAACGAAAGGGATTTAATTATTTCTTAGAGCTAGCGGAAAGAATTAAACCAAATCAAACAATTGTATTAGTTGGGCTAACAGCAAAACAAAAAAAGATCTTAGGATCTAACATTGTAGGTATTTCTCGAACAAACAATCTTGAAGAGTTAGTTCAAATATATTCTGAGTCAGATGTGTTCATCAACCCTGCTCTAGAGGATACGTTTCCTACAACAAATATTGAGGCTTTGGCATCTGGAACACCAGTAATCACATTTGAAACTGGTGGAAGTACTGAAATCATTGACAAAAATACAGGAATAATTATTGAACAAGGTGATATTGAGCAACTGATTGATAGAATAAATGAATTAGATAAAAAAGAACGAGAGTTTAATAAGGACGTATTAACAGGAAGAACTAAGCAGATGTATGATAAATACGATAGATATAAAGAATATTTAGGTCTTTATAGATATAAATTAGAAAAGTTACGAAAGGACTAAGATAATGAATTCGAAGAACTTTAAGAAAGTAATATATTCTTACATTTTCATATGCTTATTTATAGGATTGATGTTTCTTATACTTAGCGATTTATCTATTAAAAGTGAACAAACAATTGTAATTATTACTTTCATGATTAATGGATTATTTATATCCAAATATTTATTTAAGAGTTCTCATATGGGGCATAGTTTAAAAGATGTGTTTTATCTGTTTATGTTATTATTTATGTTTTTGAGCCCATTGATACAATATGTTACTGACAATTTTCCCTGGTGGGATACACATCTTATAGTTGACCGAGCAATTTTACACGCGAATTTTACGATTTTTATATTTTTGATTACATATCAAGTTAGCTATTCTATGAAATCTAGAACAAGTAGAAATACAGGGTATCAAAGAAATATAAAAAATGTTAATATAGTAATTGATTCATTGTTCGTAGCTTCATTTATAGCGAGTATATTTGTTATTTCAATTGTCGGATTTCAAAATTTGTTTTCGAGATCTACCTATGTAATTAATACAAATTCAAGAAGCGCAGGGTTAATAATTGCTAATACTTTAAGGGCAATTCCAGTTATTTATGTTGCAATTAATCTAGTTTTTATAAAAAAGTACAAATATATTTATAAAAAAATCCCTTTGATACTAGGAATTACATTAATGATTTTAATTAATTTTCCAACTGCAACAGCACGATTTTGGATGGCATCAATATATTTAGGGTTATTTATTATATTACTAGGAAAAAGTAAGAATCCGCATTTTTTAAAATTTACTTTATTATTAGGAATGTTGGTTGTATTCCCTGTAATAAACATATTTCGCAGAAACTCATTCCAAGAAGTGCTTTTACTTGGAATAGATATCCCAAGAGTAACAGAATTACTTACCTATGGGGACTTTGATTCATACTCTATGCTTGTTAGAGGCATCATATATACTAGCGTAAACGGTATATCTTGGGGAAGACAACTATTAGGGAATGTATTATTTTTTGTTCCCAGAACGGTTTGGCCAAATAAACCAATTGGAAGTGGATTAATGATTGCATCTGATCTAGGGTGGCAGTTTACGAATGTATCATTCCCATATATTGGCGAAGGATATATAAACTTTGGGATACTTGGCGTGATATTATTTGCTGTTGTTCTTGGAAGAATATCTAAAAAAGCAGACCATAGATATAAATTTTCCATAGAAAATACAAAAGTAGAAATTAATTATGTTGATATAGTGTACCCTTTTACTTTAGGATTTTTGTTTTTTATTATGCGAGGCGATTTATTAAGTTCACTATCATTCTATATAGGATTTATGCTTCCTGTCATAGTTTTATTTATTTTACAAAAATTACGATTTAGCATCAAGTAGATAAGTAGTATAGGGAAGAAAGGAGAAAATATGAAAATTATACATGTAGAAGATCATTTGACCCTTCGGCTGGATATCAAATAAATGAATTAATATCTTCAAACGCTAAATATAAAGATGAAATCATAATAATCACATCAGATGATATGACTTCTTTTCATAAAAAAGTAGATAAAAGTATTGATGATGAGTTTGAAAAAAGAACTGGGTCAAAAATTATTAGATTGAAGGTTGTCCTAAAGATTTCTAAACGGGTATTACTCAAGGGACTTTTTTCAACAATCGATAAGCTCAATCCTGATATAGTTTTTATGCATGGCATAGGAGATTTAAAAGACTTACAATTATGGCTTTCAAAACCATCATATATTCTAGTAAGAGATTGCCACATGTCTTGGGTGGCATCTAAGAATAAGTTTAGACATTTGTATTATCTTTTATTTAGAATTTTCTTTTCAAGAATAATAAATGAATCTGAAAAATATAAAGTTATTTATGCATTAGGAATTGAAGAGTATGAATATCTTAAACATCTAGGATTAAAAGATAAGAAAATTGATTTTTTAAAACATGGATACAATTCAGAAATAATGAGGTATGATTATAAATCAAGAAAATCAATTAGACATAGCTATTCGGTTAATGATAATGAAGTTTTAATATCATATATTGTAAAATTGAATGATAATAAAAGGCCTGATATTATTTTTGATATTATAGATAACTTAGGTGAAACTTTTATAAAAGAATATAGTGTTACGTTATTATTCATTGGACGAAGTGAACAAGAATATTTCGAGAAACTTTTAGAGAAAAAAAGAAAATTAAGAAGAATATAAGGACTATTATTGATGAATCAAAACCTTTTGATGATTTATATAAGTATTACTCTGCGACTGATATATGTATATTTCCTGAGGAAACAACATTAAGTTCAATCCATGCACAAATATGTGGCTGTCCGGTGATTATGGTGGATTATTTATCTAATAAGGAACGTGTACTAAACAAAAAAATTTATTTCCACGAAATGACTTAAAGAAGGCTTCTCAAATTTTAAAAAGAATAATAGTAAACAATGAATATTTTAAAGAGCAGAATATTGAATACAGTCTTCAATTGCAAGAAAGAGAGTATTCTGAACAAATTAAAAAAATCAGAGAATTAGCAAACTAATAATACATAAATATATGAGGTGAAAACATGATTAATGTAATAGGATTAGGTTATATTGGACTACCCACCGCTTTAATGTTTGCAAAAAGCGGTGTTGAAGTTGTTGGAACAGATTTAAATAAGAGATTAGTAGATTCACTTTCTAAAGGACAACTTACATTTGAGGAAGATGGATTAGAAGAACTTTTCAAAAATGCAATTGATAACAGAATTAAATTCACGACTGGGTATCAAAAAACAGATATCTACATAGTTGCAGTACCGACACCTTATATTAATTCAAGTAAGAAGTTGGACTCAAAGTATGTGGTTTCAGCAGTTAATACAATTCTTGATGTTTGTGAAAAGGGTGCTGTGATTATAATAGAATCAACAATTTCACCAGGGTCAATTGATAAATATATTAGACCTAAAATTGAACAAAGAGGAGTAGTAATTGGTGAAGATGTTCATCTGGTACATGCACCAGAAAGAATAATTCCAGGAAATATGATTTATGAACTTAAAAACAACTCACGAACAATTGGTGCGGATGATCCTGTAATAGGTGAAAAAGTAAAAGAGCTCTATTCAAGTTTTTGCAAATCAGAAATTGTTGTGACAGATATTAGATCTGCAGAAATGTCAAAAATTGTTGAGAATACCTATCGGGATGTCAATATTGCTTTTGCGAATGAACTAGCAAAGATTTGCAGAACAGATAATATGGATGTTTATGAGGTTATTCGTATAGCAAATAAGCACCCAAGAGTCAATATTCTTCAACCAGGACCAGGTGTAGGCGGTCACTGTATTTCAGTGGATCCATGGTTCTTAGTTGGAGACTATCCTGATCTTACGAATCTAATTCTAACGGCAAGGAAAATTAACGATTCAATGCCTACTCATGTTCTTGGGAGAATTAGAGACATAATGAGGGAACATAACATTAATGATATTACCAAGATTGGTATCTATGGACTAGCATATAAAGAAAATGTAGATGACACAAGAGAAAGTCCAGCAATCCAGCTTCTTGAAAAAATGGACGAGCACTTAGCCTTTGGGGTAAAAGTGTATGATCCATTTGTTAAAGAAAGAATGGTAGATCATCAGTTTATGAACTTCGAAGACTTCTTAAATGAGATAGAGATTTTGGTCATAATTACAGCTCATGATCACATTAAGAATAACCTTGATTTAGTCAAGGACAAACTGATTCTAGACACTAAGAATATCTGTAACTTTGATGGCGTATATAAACTATAAGATTGGAATGAGTTGAAATGAAAAAAGTTATGGTGGTCTTTGGTACCAGACCAGAAGCAATAAAAATGTGCCCTTTAGTTAAAGAACTGAAGACAAGAGAGAAACTAAATACAGTTGTTTGTGTAACGGGTCAACATAGGGAAATGCTCGATCAGGTTCTAACTGCATTTGATGTTGTACCTGACTACGATCTATCTATAATGAAGGCAAAGCAGACACTATTTGACGTTACAATCAATATTCTTGAGAAAATGAAAGCGGTTCTTGAAGAAGTTAAGCCGGATGTTGTATTGGTTCATGGAGATACATCAACTACATTTGTGACAGCGTTGGCCTGCTTTTATTTGCAGATTCCTGTAGGACATATAGAAGCTGGACTGAGAACTTACAACATCTACTCACCATATCCAGAAGAGTTCAATAGACAAGCGGTTGGCATTGTATCAAATTTCAACTTTGCACCAACTGAAATGTCAAAAGAGAATCTTCTTAAGGAAGGTAAGAGTGCTGAAACTATCTTTGTGACGGGTAATACTGCTATTGATGCACTTAAGACGACAGTTCGTGATGATTACAATCATGAGAATTTAGAGTGGGCATCAGATAGTAGACTTATTATGATTACGGCTCATAGAAGAGAGAACCTTGGTGAACCTATGAAAAATATGTTTAGGGCGATCAAGCGCATCATCGATGAAACATCTGATATTAAAGCAATCTATCCTATCCATATGAATCCTGTTGTAAGAGAAGCTGCCCAAGAGATTCTTGGATATACAGATAGAATAAGAATAATAGAACCGCTTGAAGTACTAGATTTCCATAACTTCTTATCCAGGTCTCATCTCATATTAACTGACAGTGGTGGAATTCAAGAAGAAGCTCCTAGTTTAGGAAAGCCAGTTCTTGTTATGAGAGATACTACAGAAAGGCCGGAAGGTATTGCTGCAGGAACACTCAAGTTAGTAGGAACGGATGAAGAGGTTATCTATAATACTTTTAAACAATTATTAGAAGATCAAAATGAGTATGACAAAATGAGTAAAGCAAGCAATCCTTATGGAGATGGATTAGCAAGCAAGAGGATTGCAGATGTATTAGAGGATGTATTATGACTTTCTTTAGATATTATCATAAAAGAAATAGACGGTAGATTATCCTGCACTAGCAATAAATTTGAAAAATTATGGAGGTTAATCAGACAAAGAAAGTTTTTCTAACTAGAATCAATATATTTGTCGCGCCGATTTAGATTCGAGAAATAATAATAAAGTTAGACCATTTATAACATTAAAGTTTGTGCTCAGATATTATGTAAAGTGTAGAAATTATTAATTATATATAGGGGACAGGAATGAAAAAGACTGCATTGATACTAATGATAATTACAATTGCATCAAAATTAATTGGATTTGGAAGAGAGATAGTACTAGCTTATTATTATGGTGCTTCTAGTATAAGTGATTCATACATAATTGCGTTTACAATACCTGGGGTCGTTTTTGCATTCGTTGGAAGTGGAATTTCTAATGCTTATATCCCAATGTATACGAAGCTAGAAACTGAAATAGGAGTATCAAAAGCGGATGATTATACAAACAATCTAGTTCATATACTCCTTATAGCAAGCGTTATTTTAGTTGGATTAGGCCTTGCTTTTACTGAACCCTTGGTACAAATCTTTGCATCAGGATTTGAAGGGGAAACTTTGAGATTAGCTGTTAGGTTTACTAAAGTAACTTTATTTGGTATGTTTTTCACAGGTTTAATATATGTATTTAATGCCTATTTACAAATTAAAGGAAACTACTTAATACCGGCATTGTCAGGGTTTCCTCTGAATTTAATTGTAGTTGTAGCGATTATTATAAGCTCAAAGGGACATATCATGGTATTGGCTTATGGTATACTAGCTTCAATAATGGCACAATTTATTATTTTAATACCATCTATAATGAAGACGGATTTCAAATATAAATTATTGTTGAATTTTAAAGATCCTGAGATAAAAAATATGCTATATTTGGCGTTACCAGTAATTATAGGTGTTGCTGTTAATGACATAAATGTTATTGTAGATAGAACTATAGCTTCAAGAATTTCAATAGGCGGAATTTCGTCTTTAAATTATGCACAAAGATTGAATGCATTTGTTCAAGGTACAATAGTCACATCTATAGGTACTGCCATGTATCCGTTAATATCAAAATTGGTTGTAAATCGAGACATGAAAGCTGTAAAAAAAGTAATTTCAGAAGCAATTTTGGGCACCACTCTACTCGTTTTGCCTTGTATGATTGGAGCAATGACTTTATCTGAGCCAATAATAGAAGTGCTTTTTGGAAGAGGTGCTTTTGATACTAAAGCTGTAATTCTGACTTCAAAAGCATTATTCTATTATTCAATAGGTATGATAGGGATTGGCTTGCGCGACATAATCTCAAGACCATTTTACGCTATGCAGGATACAAAAACTCCTATGATAAATGCTTCGATTGGGATGATAGTAAATATTATTTTGAATTTAATTTTGGCTTACTACATGGGGATTGCTGGACTCGCTTTAGCAACTAGTATTTCGTCTTTATTTATTGTAATTCTTTTACTAACAAGCCTAAGAAAAAAGATAGGCCCTTTTGGTGCTAAACAAATATCAATTTCAATCTTAAAAATTTTATTTTCTTCAATACTGATGGGTGTGATAACCAAGTTAGGATTTAATTACTTGATAACTGCTTTAAGCTTAAAAATAGCACTACTAGCATCAATCATGATTGGAGGTGTTTCATATTTTATTTTAATTCAATTTATGAAAATCCAAGAGATTGAAGTAATGGTGGATTTTATAATGAGGTTAGCCACCTCTAAAAATCCATAAAAAAACGCCACGTGAATTACATGTTATATTGAAGTTACCACTAACTCTCAATAGACAAGGATGAATTCATATGACGCAAGACCAGTTTAACACAGTCTCACGAAAAGAGACACACTTATCTTATCAAGAACGTTGTCACATTCAGATTCTCAAGAAAGAAGCCTATTCTCACCGCGCCATTGCTAAGTTATTAGGGCGATCCCCTCAAACCATTCATAATGAAGTGAAAAGAGGCACCATCACGCAACTGAAACGCCAAAAACAAAACGGTAAAACCTACGACTATACCTACACACTATATGATGCCGATGCCGGACAAGCTAATTATGAGCGTCAACGTCTTCACTGCGGTAGGCGACCTAAATGGGCGGATTCCAACGCCTTTATTGACTGGGCAGACGAAAAGATGCTTCAAGATAAATGGTCCCCCGATGTTGTCGTGGGTTTTGCTCGTGAACATCAGTTGTTTGACGCTGCGATTGTTCCTTGTACAACGACGTTATACCATTGGATCGATAGCGGTGTGATGAAAACTCGCAACTTGGATTTGTTAGAAAAGCTGTCGCGTCATACCAAGAAACGAACGACTAAAGCGCGTCGAAACAAACGTGTCTTAGGACCATCGATTGAAGATCGCCCAAAAGTAATCGAAACCAGAGAGCACTTTGGACACTGGGAAATTGATACAGTGATTGGCAGTCAAGCGGCCTGTGACCCTGTATTGTTGACATTAGTCGAACGTAAGACGCGCTATGAAGTCATTCTGAAACTCAAGAACAAAACGGCTCAGGCTGTGGATGAAGCGATGGATTCTCTGCGTCAACGCGCAGGTGATGCTTTCAATCAACTATTTAAAACGATCACATCAGATAATGGCTCGGAATTTGCGGGCCTGCATACCGCTTTACAGGATACACTCGACGTCTATTTTACGCACCCTTATGCTTCTTGGGAACGTGGAACGAGTGAGAATCAACATAAAATCATTCGTCGCTTTCTTCCTAAAGGACAACCACTCCAAGCATTATGCGAGGTAAAGTGCCTAAGGATTCAAAACTGGATGAATGATTATCCACGCAAGCTATTAGGCTATCAAACGCCTTATGAGTGTTTCGTGAGAGAATTTCACAAAGAACGCCAAGTGCAACCGAAGAATGAATCTGTTAGTGCTTGATACCGAGTCTCACTCGGCATGACTTGATTGCTGAGTAGCCGGCAAGTGCACGATCGACCAAGGGACTGCTCTACCTCAGCTTGTTATCAAGCACTGACGGGCAATAAAATAAGTTAAGTTAGTTGGTAACACACTAAAAAATAAAGTGGCTAACTTAAACTTGAAATTTTCGAGATTGAAGTAATTACATCTTTGATTAAAAAGAAATTAAAATAACTATTAATAAATTAAGCTTAATTAAAGATACATAGAAAGTGATTATTCCGCGCTCTCAGGACCACCAATATCCATATCGAGTCCACCAGGCCAACCGTTAAATTCACGTAATAACCAAACTAAATCCGCACATCGGGTCCACCTATCCATGGATCAAGTCCGCTTTTCGTGCCTCTTTTATGTATAGTTACTTTGGAAGTGTAATTACTTCTAACTATATATAAAGGAGGCTATTTTTATGGCTAGAAAAATCCCTGTGAAACTGGTAATGAAATATCGCGATCAAGGTTTATCGCGGAATATGATTGCGAAGACACAGAAAGTTGGAAAAAGTTCAGTGAGTGAGGTTTTTAAACGGGCTGAGGAGCTTCAACTATGTTACCAAGACATTGAGTCATTAACAGATATCGAAGCTTATCGTCGCTTCTTTCCAGAGCGTTATCAGTCGGAAATTTTGTATGACGCTCCTAATTATGATGACATTCATAAAGAACTTCAGCGCGTTGGTGTCACTTTAAAAATCCTATGGCAGGAATATGTTGACCGTTGTCGAACAAAAGAAAGTATCGCGGTTGGGTATTCAAAATTCTGTGATGATTATCAAAAGCACATTGCCAAGTATCGGTTGACGAATCATCTGACCCATAAACCAGGGGTAACGGTGCAGGTGGACTGGGGAGGCTCTACGATGCAGTTAGTCGATTTAAATACTGGAGAAGTTATTCCAGTCTATTTATTTGTAGGAACGTTACCATACAGTCAGTATACTTATGTAGAAGCGACATTGGATATGAAGAGTCATACGTGGCTCAAATGCCATGTCAATCTATTTGAATTTTTGGGTGGCACGCCGATCCGACTAGTTTGCGACAATCTCAAAGTAGGCGTAGTGAGTCATCCTAAAGAGGGAGATATTGTATTAAATGCACACTATGAAGCCCTAGCGAATCATTATGTGATGGCCATTATGCCAGCTCAAGTTCGAAAACCCAAACAAAAAGCAGCCGTTGAAGGTGCGGTAGGAAAAATTGCGACTGCTCTCATCGCTTCTCTACGCCATGAGACCTTTTCTTCTTTTGCGCTGTTGAAAGAAGCAATTCGAGAAAAGTTACTTATTTATAACGCGAGACCTTTCCAAAAACGCGAAGGGAGTCGTCAGCTTGTCTTCGAAGAAACTGAACGGGATAAACTTCGTCCACTGCCTTCGGTTCCTTATGAAATTGCGGACTGGGTCTATGGACGTAAGGTGAAATATGATTGTCATGTAACATTCCAAAAGAATAACTACTCGTGCCCCTATCAATACTTGAAGAAAACAGTTGATTTGAAGGTGACGAGCCACTTAGTCGAAATCTTCTATCAACATGAACGAATAGCGACACATAAGCGGTTTCCAGTTTATCAAGAATATGCATTCTCTACCTTACCTGAACATCTGCCAGATCAATTTAATCAACCAGAATGGAATGACCAACGGTTACTACGATGGGCAGAAAAAATCGGTCCTTTTACATGCAAAGTCATTACACGAATTTTTGAGAGTGTACAAATCAAAGAACAAGGGTATCAATCTGCTTTATCTGTCTTAAATCTATCTAAGAAATATTCGGATAATCATTTAAATAAAGCTTGCCAGATTGCGTTAGAGCGAGTTCATTCACCAAGATATCGTCAGTTGGATGCTATATTGACAAATCCAGTGAATAAATCACTATTTAATTCGATGGAGTTAGAAGCACCCGTTACTCGCATGGGATATGTTAGAGGTTCAGACTATTATGGAGGTAAACAACATGATTAATTCAGAAACCATACGTAAATTAAGACAATTAGACTTAGGAGAACTCGTTGCTGCTTTAGAGTTACAAGAAGCCGATATGGAGACACGCCATCTAACCTTCGATGACAGGTTTCAGATAGCGACAGATTACCTCTATCAAGAGAAATATAATCATCGAATCAAAGGAATCATACATCGTGCTAAACTACGAATCAAAGAAGCAGATTTAAGATCGATTCAATATGAGCATCGAGATATCAATCGCGAGATGCTTCAGGAGCTAGGTACTTGTAACTTTGTTAAGCACCATATGAATGTCATTTTTCAAGGTTTTACTGGTTCAGGTAAGACATACTTGAGCTGTGCACTTGCTAAAGAAGCATGTAAATTAGAAATTCGCACACGATATATAAGGTTACCTGATTTATTAATAGAGCGAGATGAAGCATCGTTCAAAGAACAAGGAGTGGCTAAACTCCTCAATAAATATTCTAATTACGGCCTGTTAGTGCTTGATGAATGGCTTCTTGACGATCTTTTGGACGAAGATCTCAAATTTATTTTTGAACTAATTGAACGACGCCACGATACTCACTCCACAATCTATTGTACACAATTTCGAAAAGCAGATTGGCATCAAAGATTAGGTGGTGGTATTCACGCCGATGCGATTATGGATCGAATTGTACATAAAGCCTTTTGGTACGATACTGGAAAGATGAATATGCGCGAATTTAATGCTCAAACAGAATAACAAATGAACCATAGCCACGCTAACTTGTTAGCGTGGCTACTTAAATGGACCTGATATGCGGACTAGTGGACTCGAAATGGCTATCAAAAGACTCGTCCTGCTGGAGAGGTGGACCTGAGAGCGCGGAATAATCAGAAAGCGAGGTGAACACAACCAATGAACATATTATTAACCGGCGGCCTAGGCTTTATCGGCAGCCATACAACCATAGAACTTATAAAAAATAACCATATCGTTATCATCGCTGATAATCTTATCAACTCAAAGATTGAAGTACTGGACAAGCTATCTACCATAACTGGCATCAAACCATCTTTCTATCAGATCGATGTAACTGATGAAGCAAAAGTAGAGGAAATCTTTTCTTCTCATAAAATCGATGGTGTGATTCACTTCGCTGGCCTTAAAGCTGTAGGTGAATCTGTTTCCAAGCCACTTGAGTATTACTATAATAATTTGGTAAGTACTATGGTACTTAGCAAGATGTGTGTGAAATATGGAGTGGGTAAATTTGTCTTCAGCTCATCTGCAACAGTGTATGGCGACCAGCCATCGCCTCTTAAAGAAGATATGGAACTTAAGATGACAACCAATCCTTACGGTGAAACCAAAGCCATGAGTGAAAGAATATTAACGGATACAGCCCATGCTAATGAATGGTTTGCTGTTAGTCTATTAAGATACTTCAATCCAGTAGGTGCTCATGAGAGTGGATTGATTGGAGAAGATCCTAATGGTATGCCAAATAATTTGATGCCTTTTGTGACGAAGGTTGCTAAAGGACAATTGGAGAAGTTAAGTGTATTCGGAAACGACTATGATACAATAGATGGGACAGGCGTCCGTGATTATATTCATGTAGTGGATCTTGCTAAAGGCCATGTAAAGGCTATTGAGAATCTTAAAGATGGAGTTAACACCTATAACCTGGGAACCGGCAGAGGAACTTCTGTTTTAGAACTTGTTAATGCTTTTATGAAGGTCAATAACATTGATGTTCCTTATGAGATTGTCGGAAGACGTCCGGGGGATATCGCGACCTGCTTCGCCGATGCTAGTAAAGCTGAAAGAGAGCTTGACTGGAAGGCTGAGCTTGGGATTGAAGAAATGGTCAGGGATGCTTGGAAGTTTGAGCAGAACAATAAGTAGATCAGTAGAATAAGTTGATTCCCTACTCCCCAAAACTCCCCAAGAAACTTTTCATCCACATAAGTAAATTTTGGGAATCTTATATGAGGCTTAGAAGCAACATTAGTTGATTAGGGTGATGGAGAGATGAGCAGCTATACAGAATAAACAGATAGGCAAATAGGCTGGTATCAAGATCGGTAGTGACATTGAGATCGGTAGTGACATTGAGATCGGTAGTGACGAGTGAGTGACCCTGCCTGATATGCATGACATTTACCAGACAGATAACCTTGATTAGTTTGACACCCAGATAAGCAGTGATGGTTACTTTTCAGATTAGCAGTGAAAGAGAACGGGCATTTTTAGTAGCAGAGATGTCCGTTTTTTCAGAAGATGAGTTTACAGAATATTGTATTAATAATAAATGAAAGGCGTGATTTAATGAATAAGGTATTAAACCTGGATGATTATTTTGTACAGAAAGGGATTGAAGAACTTCCTGGCAGCTTAAAAAATGTCTTGAGCAGAGTTGTAGAAGATATAGCGATGTTTGTCAAGATAGTTGTCGCAAATCTTGTTCGAAATCTTTCTCCGGATTTAGCCATACTTCCTTCGGTGAAGACCAGGTTCGGATTGATCTAGACCAACGCAGTGGATTTCTTTGCTTTGCCAACTCGTAGACCCTCTTTCTGTTTTCCAGAATTTTGTCCGAAATACCTGTGTGTGCCTGATGGGGCGTCACAAACCCAATCTTGCTGTGGTGATATTCAAAGCGATACCATCGAACGAAACTCAAACACCACTCCCTGGATGACTCCAGGGAAGAGAATCCGTTCACAGGATAGTCAGGCCGATACTTGCAGGTTCTGAACATGGACTCTGAATACGGATTATCATTGCTTACACGAGGTCTGCTTCTCGATGGTGTAATTCCAAGTTCGTATAGTGTATGGAGCATGGTGGCACCCTTCATCGGACTTCCGTTGTCAGAGTGGAGAATGAGTGGTTCGTGGTTTCTGCTGATTCCCTGAGCAAGAACAGCTTTCCGGATAAGGTGACTGGCATGTTCAGCTGACTCATCTTCCCATACTTCCCAGCCTACAATGTCACGGCTGAAGATATCGAGAATCAGGTATAGATAATAATACAGTCCCTTAATAGGACCTGAGAGATAGGTGATATCCCAGGTCCAGACCTGATTGGGGGCAGTAGCAACATAACTGGTTATAGTTCTTTTCGATGGCCTCTCGCTTCGACCTCTGTGCTTGATCTGATTCGCTGCGTGCATGACTCTGTAGAAAGTCGATTCTGATGCGATATAAATCCCTTTGTCTGCAAGATCCGGAATGATCTGACTTGGCGGTCTGTCGGCATACTCTGGCTGGTTTACAGTCTTCAGTATGCTCTCTCTTTCTTTCTCTGACAACTTGTTCTTAGGCTCAGGTCTTACGGCCAGAGGACGCTGATCCTCATCAGGTTCGTTGGGGCTTGTCCATCTCTGAAACGTCCTTGCAGAGATTCCAAGTTCATGGCAGGCCTTAGATTGTCTTGCTCCGGAGGCGACAGCCTCCTCTACCAGTTGAATAATGATTTCGCGATCTGAAGTACTGGTTAATCTTCCTCGTCGTCTGAGGCTCCCCAAATCGCTTCCGCTTTTTTTCGAAGCACCAGTAGAGCAGCTGTTTCAGCCAAGGCAGATTCTTTCCGCTGTAGTTCTTTCTTCAGTCTTCTCAGCTCTCGCTGAGTTACTTTATCCTGCTGCATCAGCTCTGCAATCTGCCCAGGAATATTCCCGTTCGCATTCATGCAATTCTCCTGCCAGAGCTTGACCTGTGCTTCATAGAGTCCGTTTTTTTTGCAGTACTCTGAGAGCTCAGCTTCATTAAGTTTCATGGTTTCTGTAACAATCAGAAATTTGTCCTGACTACTCCACTTATCTGATTTAGGATCTGATTCAGTCAGGGTATGTCCATTCACTCTAAGTTCCTGCTTCCATTTCTTTAAGGTCCCTTCTGGAATTCCTAGCGTTTCTCCGATCTTCTTCAATGGTGTGTTTTCTGGGGGGAGCATCATTCGTATTGCTGTTTCCTTAATTCTTCTTGTATAAGCCATATTATCGTCCTCCTGTTATCCTCATAGGATACTTTATTTTGTAGGGTACGACAACTATTCTGACACATAGGGGGCATGGTCTTTTCTATTTTTTGAGCCAAATCTTAAACTCTTCAAAATCATAAGTATTTGCTCTAACCATTTCAAGCTTTTCTTTTGCTTCTTGGTGCCAAAGGAAAAACTCCTGCTTTGTCATCTTTCCAGAGTTGATTCTTGCATAATGAGTTTTGTATGCTCTATCGTAAAACTTCAAAGATGAATCTTATTCTAATTTCTTCATGTAAGACCTTTTAGGGCCAACATCTGAACAAGTTCTATTATCCAGAGATTCTTCATCTGGATCAATAAGTCTACTGCAGTATTCAACATTCAGGTTTTTAACAACAAAATACCTACCGCAGTTTCTACATTTCTTCACTAAAGTCCGGTCTGTTAATGCTAAATTAGAATGGGCAAAGTGCCGATTTCTACTTGACGTTAACACGGTCTAGAATCATGTGATACACTTCTAAAAATAAGACTTCATAAAAGCTGTTTACTTCGTATTCTTCATAAATCTCTTCGAAATATCCTTGTTTGACACTTTCTACAATGCTTTGCAGTTCTTCTAAAGCTTCAGGATGAATATGCTCAGTTCCTGTGTTTGGCAAGTTAAAAATACAAGTTTTGGCAATGGAAAATGCAATTATTAATACAACCTGATGAACACTTTTAAAATACAACAAACAGTATTAAAGTACTGTGGAATAACGATTAAAGACCATATTATATTTGTTTGATTTATTGTTGACAGTTCAGCTATAAATTTTTAGAGTCATCAACACTAATAATAGTAATATTTACCTGAACTCTTTGGCACATCATTAAAAACATAGCCTAGAATCGTTGTTTTTAAGTTTTGAAGTGAGAGTATCGCTTCTTTTACTTTATCTTTACCTACAAAACCTTGTCTGATTACAAAGACTACTCCATCTACGAGTGTAGCTAAAACTTGTGGGTCTGTTACGGTCGTAACGGGAGGTGCATCAAAGATAATTAAATCAAAATGATTTTCTAAGGTAGTTAGAATCGAACGCATTTTAGCAGAACCGAGTAATTCAGATGGATTCGGCGGAATTGGCCCACTTGGCAAGAAATATAAGTTCAATTCTCTGCTGTATTGGACTACTTGATTGAACTTAACCGAATCATCTTCGTCTGCAATCAAAGTTGTCAAACCTTCTGTGTTATTTAGTTTAAACGTACGATGTACAGTAGGTTTTCTTAAGTCTGCGTCAATTAAAAGTACCTTTTTACCAGTTTGTGCCATGACATAGGCTAAATTAGCCGTTAACGTTGATTTTCCTTCATTAGGAATAGAGGAAGCTACTAATAATGATTTAACGTTCTTTTCTAATTGTGCAAAGTTTATATTTGTACGAATGGTTCTAAATTGTTCTGCTTGATTTGCTTTGGGATTCATGAAAGAGATTAAATGAGACGCTCTTTGTGTCGTCTTCTGAGCATTACGTTGCTTTTTCTTTGATGGGAACATTAATTATCTTCCTTTCTTTGTTGTTGCTCCAGTTAAAACCGCTTGCGCATATTCTTGCTCACTCAGTGATTCCAACTCACCTAACTTGACTAAACCAAATTGATGAAGGAAATTTTCATCCTTAACAGTTGTATCCAATAATTCTTTTAATAAAAGAATACCAACAGTTAACATAGCCCCTAGAATTGCACCAATAAGTGCACGTGTGGTAATACTTGTCGCAATTTTGTTTGGTTCGTATGAAGGAGCAGACAAGACGTAAACTGTTAAGATATCAGTATCATAAATTTCTGTGAGCGTCTCTTCAAAGTTGCGAATGGTGCTCTGAACAACGCTTTGTGCTAGTTCTGGTGAATCTAAAACGGCGATAATATCAAAAGTTTGAGCATTTTCTGTTTGGTTAACACTGATTGCATTCTTTAACTGAGAAGCGGTTAAGTTAGAATTAACATCATTCGCCACTTTTTCTAGCACCGATTTTCCGAGAATAATCTGACGATATGTATTGATCAAGCTAACGTTTGTTTGAATCTCACTATACTGAATCGTTTCATTCGCTGATTTTTGATTGACAATTAACTGGGCAGATGATTGATATTCTTCATCTTCAAGAAAATGAAAGCTAACCAATGATAAGATTGCGCCTAAACACATGGCTGCGATAATAAGCCATGCCCATTTTTTAAAGTACTGAAACATTTCGTGAAAACTTAGTGTATCTTCTTCAATGATTTCGTAATCCATAATAATAACCTCCAAGAGTAATAAAATTTAAACGCAAAGTTTATTTAATAATTTATATACAATTATAATAACAGACATTTAAATTAAAAAACAGCTAATAGTAAATAAAAATTACTGTAGTAGTTTGATTATTATTTTACCTATCGATAGAACGCTTCTTATTCCTATATGGTGTATGTTGAAGCTTAAAAGATAGAGGAGTAACTATTTAATTGTGAATATGTTCTGTATGAGATGATACAGCTCAATTTGCTGCTCAATTCATCTAAACTTAAAGGTTGAATAAACTAACCAACATGACAAGAAGAAGGAAGAGATATTTGCTAAAAATAAAAATGTTTCTATGCATTTTTAGAGTTGGACATTCGAGAAAGTATTCCGAGCGACGGCTCTTATTTAGAAATTAACTAATAGCATTCATAAAATGAGTGTGATAGACTGACTTTTCGAAAATGATTAGAATTTTTAAGCAGAAAGCTCTCATAAATACAGGTATTTTACATTAACTAAGCCTATAAGATGTCAACACGGATTTGTTTATATCATTCTTATCGGTCAGTCTGGCAGTCATCGTTTTTACAACGTATTCCTAAAGTCTACTTATCAATTCAATTATTTTGAATAGTCAGTAAATATCCATTAACGCCTATGTATAAGTGTGGTACAATAAGCACAATGAAATTGTGTAAGCTAGGAGGAATAGCGATGATTATTGATTTACATTCACACTTGATACCAGGCGTCGATGATGGCGCGGAAGATTTAGAGAAATCCTTAGAATTAGCCCGTCTTGCAGTTAGTGAAGGGGTAGAACATATGGTTCTGACACCGCACCATCGTAACGGACGCTATTTGAATCGTAAAGCAGATGTATTAGCTGCAGTTCAACAACTTAGAGAAGATTACAAAGCGGCTGGCATTCCGATGAGAGTTTATGCCTCACAAGAAATTCGCATCAATGAACAATTCTTTGATGACTTATATAACGATGATTTACTCCCCTTAGACGAATCAGGCCGTTATTACTTGATTGAATTCCCAACCGCAAGTATTCCAGATTATGCTTGGTCACTGATCAATGAGATGATCAATCAAGGCATTACACCGGTCATTGCACACCCTGAGCGGAACCATGTATTTGCTAAAGACATGAATCTATTACAGAAGTATATTGAAGCAGGCTGTGTATCTCAAATCACTTCTTCTTCTTATGTCGGATTATATGGCAGTAAGTTACAAGATATTTGTGATCAAATGATCGATTTAAACTTAGTTCATATTCTAGCTTCAGATGTCCATCATATGAAACATCGTCCAATCAACTTAGCCAAAGCTTTTGAAATATTAGGCAAGACTCATGGCCAAGAAACGGTCAATTACTTTAAAGAAAATGCCCGCGCGATTTTCAATGGTGATTCAGTTAAGGCACGTAAACCGCTGAAGAAACGTAAAAAGTTTCTAGGCTTGTTCTAATAAATTGTATAACTCATGGTGATTGTAGTCTCTAAGTTACTCGCAATCATCATGAGTTTCTTTTATACTACATTTGAATTAGGAGGTGACTTCATGAAGAAGTATTTGGGTAGTTTAATGTTCGGAGCAATTATAATGGCTTTCTTTTCTTTTGAGTATGAAGTGTATCTTCAATTACTATTGGCTGGCTTAACTTTAATTGGCTTAATTTGGGGTGTTGCAAGGGTGGAAATTAGGTTGAATGTTCTTATTCATCCGTATTCACTTATGATGGGAGCCTTGCTTATATGGTCCTTTTTATCGATAGTCTGGGTGGCTGATCGCTCCAGTTGGATTATTAGTAATGGTATATTAGCGGTGACCTTCATTTATGGCTTGAGTTTATCCTATTTAATACGAGAGAAAAGCTTTAGACGAGCATTATCTAATTTAATTATAGGGGTTATATTCGTCCATCATTTAGTGGGATGGTTCGAATTATTAACGCATCAGCAATACTTTTCTGCTGAAAAATGGAATTTTGTTTGGCAACGTCAATTACATAATCCGATGATTTTCTTCAGTAATATTAATGACTTTGCTTTATTTTGTTTTTTTGGATTGATATTTATTATGTGTTGGCATCCACTGGAAGACAAAATACGAGAAGTTGATGTAAAGTACTTTATTGGCTTTAAGACGTTAGAAAATTATTCTAAGACGAGATTTTTAGTATTAATGATATTTAAGGTATTGATGTCACTATCTGGTGTGTTATTAATTTACTTTGCGAATGCTCGCGGAATTTTACTTGCGGCTGCCTACTCATTTGTGTTCTATTTTATTTTACATATCAAGCATCGACTGCTTCGCAGATTGACAATAGTGGGAATTGGTATTCTTGCGGTAATGACCGTTCTAACCTTATATACGGATATTATGGCGAAACTTTGGGAGGATGGTTCGTTTGTCATTCGTTATAATCTGATTCGGAACGGTTGGAATCATTTAAAGAGTTCGAATTTCCTGGGCGTAGGTGCCGGGAATACCGAATATTATATGGAACATTTCAATTACCACTATACAGGTGGTTACCGGGTGATGCATAACTGGTGGATGGGAATGTTAGTTGAGTTTGGTGTCCCGTTCTTCTTATTGTATGGTTTATATCATGCACGCGTGTTTTTGACGTCTTATTACTGGAGTATCAAATACAACAGTCAAATGGGTAAGTGGATTGCGACTTGGTTATTAGGTTTTATTGTCGCTGGTTTTATTCCCAACACTTTATTTAATTTCGTTTGGTTCTGGTTCATTCATAACTTTGTCTTTGTCTGGTTTGAATACCGGGCGAGTGCAACAGAGTTTGAAGGTAAGCAGGCGGATTTAGATCTTGGCTTGAAGAAACAGTTGAACCGATTAAGTAACTGGCTAGAAGTAACGTTTGTAGGAAAGATAAGTGAATAGATTGTATTGGCTCTTGCGGATAGGCAAGGGCGTTTTTTTATCGTCACTTTGAAAGAGGCGTTTCAGTCACTTTAGCCTTCACGATTTGAATTAAATAAGTGAGTATCCTATAATGCATGGAACGCTAATGTGTTAAAAATAATGACGACGATATAAAGAGGTGATGGGAATGGAGAATAAGAATCTTTTATTAAAGACGGGCTTACTTGCTGGTCGAATTATGATGGAATCTGGCTCAGAGGCTTATCGGGTGGAAGATACCATGCAAAGGATTGCTCAAAACAGTAAGAAGTTGGATACAGAAAGTTATGTCACCGCAACGGGGATATTCATGAGTATTAACGATGAATCAACCTCCCAGATGACACAAGCGCGTAACCGCTCCATAAATTTAGAAAAGATTGATGCGACCAATCGCTATTCACGAGAATATGCGGCTGGCAATATTACTTTAATCGAATTATATGAAGCCTTACAGTCAGTGGATTCGCAAACACCTGAATTCAATAAACACTACCGGATGATCGCCGCCGGTGTCGCGAGTTTTTCTTTAATGTTACTATTAGGGGGAACTTATGGCGATGTTATCACTGCATTTATTATTGGTTCGATCGGCTACTTTATGTCGAATCGTATTTATCACCGGACACAGATGAAATTTATAAATGATTTAATAGCTTCTTTTATCATCAGTATGTTGTCAGTCTTCAGTTACCGAGTGGGACTTGCGACAAATTTGGATAGTTTGATTATCGGGGGGATTATGCCACTTGTACCCGGACTGGCAATTACGGCGGGAATGCGAGATTTATTTGAAGGTCATTTGTTGACCGGGATTGTTCGTCTGGTTGAGGCAATACTGATTTCATTAGTCATTGGGATCGGGATTGCCTTGACACTGCAATGGTTTTCTTAAGAGGAGGGGTATAGTGGAATTAATCGAACAAATTGTCTTTAGTTTCTTCGCAAGTATTGCCTTTGGCATTATTCTTAATAGCCCTCGAAGAGGCATCTTCTATTGTGGACTAGCCGGATCAATGGGCTGGGTCAGTTTCTGGGGAGTGAATCGATTAGTTGGAGATTTAGCCATCGCAAACTTTATCGGTTCTGTTGTCATCGGCTTAATCTGTATTTACCTCTCGCGTAAATTAAGACTGCCAGTCATCACATTGAATACGCCAGCCATTGTACCATTGGTACCTGGTGGTGCCGCTTATATGGCGGTACGTTCGGCTGTTGAAGAGAATTATGTTCAAGGAGCAAACTATATGATGGATGTCGTCTGGACCGCAGGAGCTATAGTCCTTGGTTTTATGGTCGTTAAATTAATTGAGAATGGGATTAAGGCCAGCCAGATGAAGAGGTTAGGCTAATCATTTTTTTGAAAAGGGTAGTGGGCGATAGTTATCTAATACGATCCTTTGTCACTTCTCAACTTTGACGATTTGCTGGCATTTAAGAGTGATAAGAAAGGAAGTCAATAGCAGGTGGCCTATCCCACTTAGCTATTGACTTTTTTGGTGTCAAAGACGTATTGAATCGTCACGTTGCTTAGCATCGTTAGTTATTTTTGGCTGGTATGTTTTCTATCGGTTTTAAATCGATACCAATATAATAAAAGAATGGCTAGCATGACAAAAGCGGCAAAGTATAAATAGCTCACAAGAATAGTTGATACCTTGGCTATTGAGGAAGCAATTATTGGGAAAAGACTCATCCCAATGGCATAAATGGCTTGGAAAACGCCCATTGCGGTTGATTGCCTTTCTTCATCCACTTCTGACATTGCTTCGCTGTTTAAATAGGTGAAGCACAAGCCCGTAGTAATGCCAGGTAAAATTTGTAAGACTAACGCTAGAAAAACCGAATTTACTTGTGAGTATAAGACAAGATAAATAATTAAACAAGTAAGGGAGAAAATGATTGACTTAATGCGATTGACTTGGCGTAATAAGTCGTGTTTAGCCAGCCAAGAAAAGAAGACAGAAGCACTCATGTAGATCACCGACGATAGGCCAATAAAGAAATCATTGGCACCCATACTTTTAATGATTTGGTTTGAGTAGGACATGGTGGTTGTCATCTGGATGCCTTGTTGTACGAGCGCAATTAATGAAAAGAAAAGTAGTTTTCTATTCAAGGCAATACTTAGGATATATAAGGGGTTTTTATGAGTGCTTGGTTTGATATGCTTAGAAGTTACAAAGTCTTTAACATAAAACAATAAGACACAAGCGAGGGTACCAGCAAAGATGCCTGCTACAGCCATGCCTGGCATACCTAGCGCTTTGAAGAGTGTGCTACTATAAATAAAGGCAGTATGGGGTTGGACAGCAATTGAATTATTTGAGTTCTGGGTAAAACCTATTCTCGTGATGTGGGGGGCGTTTTTTTCGATTTCTTTTAGCTGATTAAGTAATGAAGCTGTTTCTCCACTACGAGAAATACAAATAATATGAGTGAGATTACTTAAATTATAGTCGATTATTTTATTAGAATCAGACGCAGTCAGTTGAATGCAACGGATTCCTTTTGTCAGCATTTTCTTATATAAATACTCTCCAATAATGGCCGAATAACCATTCGCGATAATCGCAATAGATGGTGAGGTCTCTAGTGATGTTTTCAATGATTGGAGTGCGTCTTTGTTTAAGTTAATCATCGAATGAATATCATTGGCAAGATGAAGTGACGCAGCTTCATCGATAGCCGCCATAGCACTGTCATGATGATTATTTGCTAGGTAATAGGTTAGTTCTTTATAGCCTGAAAATCCAAGCTTTTTAGAAAGTCTGAAAACAGATGAAGTGGAAGTGAAATTATCTTCCGCTACCTTCTGAATACGAATATCTAACACATGGTGACTATTGTCTTCTAGATAGTCTAGTATCTGCTGTTCAGTCTCATTCAGTTTGATTCCTTTTATAATTTTATGGATGCTCATAGGTGACTCCTTTTTATAGTGTATGGTTGATTGAATAAATTTATCCAGTGATATCTTGTGTTCATTTTACATAAAACTCTGACAGAATAAAATGATGAAAGCGACTCAGCCAGAAAGCAAAGGGGAATATTCTGACAACGATTAACCTAACGTTAAAGAATAAGTATCCTCAATTGCATCTCATTGAACTAAATAAATTTTTTCTTTTATTAACCCTGACTAATATCGCCGTGACAATGGAATGAATACTTTAAGTGACTCGTCTATAGAATTTACTCTCTTATAAGTTGCATGAGTTTTATTGGAAAATCTGGACTTTGAAGAACAAAGGATGGATAGAGCCAGCACAAAGAACTCGATACACCGACTGTTAGGTCAGTTTGTATCGAGTGATTAATTTTATGGAGAATGCTTCTATGATTTTCTGCTTGATAACCTATCTTTTGCCATTTCTTAACACTCATTTAAACCTGAAATATTACCCCATTCAGCGAAAGTAATAGCTGGCGTCGACAATCATACCTTGATGTGTCCTTCAATTTGTAGCCAAATGTATTCTTCGACTAATTAAAGAGCCTAGTGCTGTGCAATTTAGCTGATATTATCAATTTGCTTATCTTTCAATACATTCAACAGCCTAACATGATAGTAAAAGGTGTTAGCGAAGTAACAGTTAGTCTAACTTACAAACTGTTGAGACGTGTGGCTGGCCGTATTCTTAAGGGCTGGGAACGTGTCTTTCATAGAGGTATCTAGACTCGTTTTAACTTTGCCAATGTTGTTCACTAATATGATTTAATGTTGCTTATATCATTAATGTGTTTAAATAGACATAAAAATGAATTGGCTTTGAGATATTAAGTGTTTATAATAGAGGAAGCTCTACTAGCTATAATCACCCAACCATGTTGTTCTGGAAGGGTGATTTTATTTGTGTTTATTTAGTCAGTTGTTTGTTGTTCAAGCGCTGCTAATAACTCTGATCCGCTCATGACTTCATAATAATCATCATCAAGAAGCTCCACTTCTTTCATGTCCTGGGTGTGCATATAACCTAAAATCTCTTGACTGCCATCCTCTACGTTAACACCACAGATTGCCGCAAAGTCAATGTTACCATAAGCTAGCAAATCCTTGCGTAAATCTTTAATGGTTTCCTTTAAATCATAAAATGCATCGTCTCTCTCTTCATTTATCACAGACATATAAGACTCCTTTTATCTAATAAATTTGTCAATCCTCCTGAAGCATTGCTTGTTCGCTAGTACACCCACTTTCTAAAAGCGCTTTCATTTACAGAGTTATTATCGCATGTTTTCTACTAAAATAAAAGAGGAATCATGAGAATTTTAACGGAAAAAGTAATGGCTTAAAGCGACTACGAGTGGCCGCGATACATGATTATGTATCGCTTTTGAAATTTCGAATAAAAAAATATAAATCTATTTATATTATACAAAAAACTATTGTTTTCTTCAGATGAATAGTGTATCTTTTTCATTGTAGATACATTCACATACTCAAATCGTATAAAAAATAGACAATGAAAGGAGGATTACAATTGCCACAAGTGAATAGAACGGCATTTAAACAGTTGATAACAGTGAAAGGCTTAACTAATAAAAGCCTAGCTGAAAAGATATCAGTGTCTCCATGTACCATTAGTAATATTATGAACGGTAAAACCAGACCATGTTATGAAGTATTAGATGGTTGTTTTCATACGTTAGAATTGACAGAAGAAGAATTTATTACCTGTTTTTTTAGACGGAAAGAGTCGGACAAGGAATTAAACCAAGTATAGTGAAGTATCAGTGTCAGTATCAATTTAAGAGGACCGATTATATATAAGGTAGAGCACCTTTAGAGACGATGTGAAAAGATCTATAAATACTCAAGAAAGTAAGCGCTTAAATAATGAGTGCTGTAAAGCCAATAATCGAAAGGTGCAAACACATCATCGTTTAAGTCATCCTACTGGCCAACGGCATGATGGCTTAAACCATTGCAACAGGAAGTGTATCTCTTTATTATCTCGAATATGAGATAAAGCTAGATGGAGGTAAGAAAGAAGCCTATTCAGGAGAACTATTGTTTAGATAAAGGGAGGGACAATTTGGATTTTCAATCATTGTATAAATCTCGGGTGTTGGAGCAGTTTGACCCTTTGGTGCATAAGACCTTGGCTCGCTTGTTTATTAGTCCGCGACATGTGTCTTATGAGGATTATGCGCAGGAGTTGCGAGTGAAATTGTTAGAGATTGAGGCATCTTTCGATGGGAATGCCTTGGGTGAGGATCGGATTCGGTTTGTGGCTTTCGCTGGTCGAGGCTTGTATTGGTTTTTAGTAAGTTTGTTGCGCAAGGAAAAGCAGTTGAACTCAGTATCTTTTGATGATATTGAAGCCGCAGTAGAATGTGAGGTGCCGGTGGAGTCCTCTCGTTTGGAGCTTATGTTCTTTATGGAAGAAGCACGTCGGCGCTTGGATGCGGCGGAGTTTGAATTGTTTCAATTGTTGATTGATGGGGAATGGACGGTGACGGAGATTGCGCGCTTTTACAAGGTACAGCGTAAGGCGATTTATCGACGGAAGAAGAAAATTGTCGAAAAATTGAGTGACTTGAAGGAGCTATTACTTTAGCCACGCCTTTTACTTGCCAAAGGCGAGAGCGATTGGATAAGTAGGGTAGCGAATTTTATTTTGCGACCTTTTGTTAATAGACATAAGCAAATAGGACACAGTGTCATTAGACCGTGTCCTATTTGTTGTTCATTTAAATTTTTTTTCTACGGGCGGCTTATCTGAAAAAGTCTAGAATGCTATCTAGGAAACCGTCTTTTTTATCGACCGTATTGTTTGACTGACCTTGCGTGAGGCCGTCGAAGATGTTTCCTAATGCATCACTAGCAGAATTGTTATTGCCACTATTCTGGCCGTATTCTCGAACGGAGCGTGCCATTTGTTCGGCAATGTTTCCAGTTTCTTTCTGAACGCCTGCATTATCTAGACGATTCGTTTGCTTACGATCTGCCAGATACTTTAAAACGATAGGGGCTAGTAACATTAACACACGCTTGACTGCGCCAGGAGTGACCCCAAGGGTAGTCGCGATACGCTCGAAAATCCCTTGTTGATCATCAAAAACATGTCCTAATATTCTGTCTCCATCGTTTGTATCGACCTTATTGACTAATTCACCAAAGGAGTTGTATTGCTTGACGTCTTGATGTTGGTCTAACGCTTGCGAAAATGATGCTAAGCCTTGCGTATCATTGTTGTTACGGTTAATGGCTTGCAAAAGAATCGGTAAGCCTAGCGCAATAATTTTCCCGAAGTCTTTCTCGTCAACTTCTGCTCGCTGTGCCATTGAAGCGGTATCCTCACGACGCTCATAGTTCATGAAAAGGTCTAACAGGTTTCCACCAATATTATCAAATATGCTCATTTAAATTCTCCTATCTATTGTGATCTTATCCCTAGTGTAAAATGAATCGGTCTTTTTCACAAATTATATGATTGGAACGCGACCGCATCCTAAAAGAGATACGACTAATTGAAGCGGAAGCTTGCTTAATAAACGCTTTAGCATAGAAGCTTGTTTTAATGTCACAAGTTGTTTAAATCATGCGTTTATATGGGTGACGGGATATTGAATGAGTGTCTAAATGTGGGGAATGTGTGCTTGGATAACGGGGAAGGTTGTTAGATTGCTAGGGCAAAGGGGGAGATTGGAGTGTCTTTAATTGAGTTTGGGGGTCTGGCAGGAGCCTTAGTGGCGATTCTGACTCTATTATCGAAGCTAGTGAGTTTGATTGCGGCGATTCAGAAATTAATTAGTCGAATCGAACAGATGGCAGTTGATATTGTCAAAGGGGAAGAAGCGCGTGAGTTGTTGGCTGACAATGTGCACTCTCAAGAGAAAAAGTTGCAAGCCGCTGAAGGCTTGTTCGCAGAAGTGCGGCGTGAGTTGGGGGAGTTGAAGGACTCGGTAAAGGAGATGTTACAACATGTCATTTAATAATCAACAATACGACCGCTTGAAGTGGATCGTGTTAATATTCTTACCAGCTTTTGCTGGTTTAGTCGGTGGTTTAGGAAATTTGTATGGTGTAGCCAATGTGGACTTATATGTGACCACGGTCAATTTGTTGACGGCTTTCTTTGGGGCTTTATTGCAGGTTTCAAGTCGACATTATCATGATGAAACGAATGGATGAGTGTGGTTGAGGGAGAGTGGGAGCGAGTTAGTTGTTGATGGTGTTGAAGAAGGTGTCCTAAAGGCATGTGAGATGTGGGATGTGGGGATAAAAGAGTTTAGTAGCTGTTGGCTCTAAGGATAGGGAGTGGATGCGAAAGGTGGTAACAGCACAGAAGGTAGTTGACATTGCTGGTAAATATGTCGGGGCGAAGCAATATGGTAGTGTGCATAAAGGACTGATTGATCGTTATAACCAAGTGTTACCAAGACCCAGTGGCTATAAAATGACTTATGATGATGCTTGGTGTGATGCCTTTGTGACGGCAGTAGCCGATGAAGCGGGCGCGAACCACTTGATTGGTCGCGAGTGTGGCGTCGAAAGACATGTAAAGGTCTGTCGAGACTTAGGCATTTGGCTGGGGCGTGTAAAACCAGTGGTCGGGGATTTAGTCATGTTTGATTGGGATGGTGGTGGCTTTGCGGATCATATCGCTTATGTAGGCGAAGTATCAGGCGAACGCTTTCGAACGATTGAAGGCAATTCAAATGGTCGAGTCGAGAGAAATTGGTTCGCTTGGAATGATTGGCGAATCAAAGGTTTTGCACGTCCAAAATATGGCAGTGTGGCAGGAGGCGCTGGAGCAGGCGGAGGCAATGGGGCTGGTCGTCCACTCAAGCAATCAGTCAATGAGCTAGCGTCCCAAGTCCTGTTGGGAACTTGGGGAAATAATCCGGAGCGAACGCGTGCCTTAGTGGCGGCTGGCTATGATGCCTTGGCAGTCCAGAAGCGGGTGAATGAATTGATGAAGGGTCATCTGTCTAATGCTAGTCCTAAGGTCAAGCGAGTTCAAGTGTCTCAAAAGGCTGTCCGTTTCTATACGGGAGAAGTGATGGATGCTTGGGTAAAGGGGAGTTACTTTGATGTATTGGATCAGAAAAGGGTGCGTGGAGAAATGATCTATTTAGTAGGTTATAGGGGGGGCTTGATTGGTTGGCTACATGCGAATGATGTAAAGCTCCTATGAGTTAAGTCGCATTCAACAAAATAGGCCAAACATCCCCGCTCAATTTTTGGCTGACGGGTCGACTGTCAGCGTGGCGTATATAGAAGGTGTAATAAATAAGCATCGCATGAAAGTCCTGTTTAGACTGACAGCTTTCAAGCGATTTTACTCAGACGCTTAACGTAGTATACGCCTTGTCCAAGGTTAACTTTTAACTTATAAGCCATTTCTTAAGCAGCAGGCATGATGTCTAGAGACAGAATAACGGAGGAAAGGCTACACTTAATCGTTCGAAGAAAGCTTCTTTCGATTGGTATAAACAAGTGACGGTGCACCCATATAAGTGTTTATCTAGAAACAAAGCAAAGCTGATTTAAATCGAATAATCCAGTCTCACACTCATTCTTTTATAGGATGGTGTGAGGCTTTTTATGTGCAAACTTGCGAAGACTTTATGAATAAAGACCTCGTTTGAAGTGATTATATGAAGGGATTCAATCTGTGAAAAAGTATATTTATTGCGGCGGGCTTCAAGCTGCTTGAAGAGAGTGTTTCATCAGAATATTGTGTAAAAAATATTTTGTAAAGAGTTTAAAACGTATATTACCAAGGATGGAAAGGTTTTCTTAAGAATATATTAAGTTTCATTTAATGATAGGTTTACGTTTGACCTTAGGGCTAGACAACTTATAAGTGAGTTAAGCGGTTGCATTGAGTCTGGCGGTTTTTCATTTTTTTTGTATAAGTTGAATAGGAGGAATTCAAAATGGTAAAAAAATTAGTGATCAGGCTGAGTTTAGCCCTTTCTGTACTCATGCTCGCGGTGGGCGTTAGTCCACTAAATACTCTAGTCGTTTCAGCGCAAGACAATACAGTTTTACAAGTGTCCTATCCATCCTGGTGGGAAGATTGGTTCGTTGAGTTAAAGGCAGATTTTGAAGAAGCCAATGAGGGAGTAGCGGTAGAATTAATTCCCTTATTTGATGATGTGACGACGAAGCAAGCGATGATGATGCAATCGGCAGATACCGCTCCAGATGTTATAGTAGAAGATACCTATGTCATTAATTCGGATGTCAATGCAGGTTACTTAGCCTCAATGCAAGCGATGGTCGATGAATGGGAAGACTGGGGAAATTTTGAAGAGGCTGTAAAACAAGGTGTCTCAGCAGAAAATGGGGAAGTTTACGGCGTGCCATTTAGTACGGATGTCCAAGGACTTTGGTATAATCGAGAGATTTTTGAAGAGGTTGGCTTAGAAACAGATTTTGCGCCGACGTCATGGGAAGAGGTATTGGATGCTGCACGCGCTTTAAAAGAAAGTGGCCATGCCGCCATGCCTTTGTTTATCTATGTGACGAAAGCTACTGGTGAAGCTACTTCGATGCGTACGTTCCAAGTATTATATAGTGGAACAGGTTCTGAGTTTTATGATTTTGACGAAAGTAAATGGGTAGTGGAAGAACAAGCCTTATTAGATACGTTTGGTTTTATTGATACCGTTTTCCAAGAGGGATTAGGGCCAACGATGAGTGTGGCTTCTAATAGTCAAATTGGGACAATGTTAGCTGAGACGATGATGCCGAATAATGAAGTCGCGATGATTATGGATGGTAACTGGGTAACTGGTACTTGGCGCCGAGGTGACACCGCTGAACCGTATGACCATGCGATGGATGTTTGGGGCTTTATTCCTTTCCCGACTCAAACAGGAGATGGCGACGGCTTTACGTCGATGTCTGGAGGTTGGGCTTTTGCGATTCCAGAACAGGCAGATAATAAAGAGTTAGCGACTGCCTTTATCCAAATGGCAGTTGATGAAGAACATAAACTCGCTTATGTCTTACAAACTGGGGACATGACTGTCAGAACAGATGTAGCAGAAAGTGACGGTTACTTGACTCAAGACATCAGCAACTACGAAGAAGCGAATGAAATTCTTCAATATACTAACTTTAGACCAACAGCTGATGATTATGCGACGATTTCCACTCATATCCAAGAAGTCGTTGAAGCGTTGGCATCAGGTACCATTACACCAGAAGAAGCCGTTCAACAATATACGGATGGTTTAATTCGAATCGTCGGCGAGGAAAACATTGTGACTCGCTAAAATTTCATTAGTTACTAGGAGGCCATGACAGAATGGTCTCCTGTTTTTAGAATAGTCTTTTAGGAGGGGTTCGTGTGACACAAGTTAAAAATCAACCAACGACTAAACGGAGTGTTCTGTTACCGACTCTTTTATTTCTTTCGCCATCGCTTATTTTGTTAGTGGTGTTCTTTATCGGGCCGGTTATTATGACAGTTTTTTTCTCTTTTACCGACTTTTCTTTAACGGGTACCACAGCGCGAGAGGTTAGTTTTGTGGGCTTCGATAACTTTACCAATTTATTTAAAGATCACCGATTCTTTTCGTCTGTTAATGCCACGTGGATTTTTCTACTAGCCTCGGGAATTATCGGGCAACAGCTGTTAGGTTTCGTTGTGGCCTTTCTGATGCAACGTAAGAATAAACTCTTTCGCAAAGTGGTGGGGGCAACGATTATGGCTGGATGGGTGACACCTGAATTGATTGTGGCTATTTCATTTGTGACGCTTTTACATGATGGTGGAACGGTGAATGCATTGCTTGGAAGTTTAGGATTTAACCCTGTTTCTTGGTTATATGAGTATCCAATGATTTCAGTGGTTATCGCCAATATTTGGCAAGGATCGGCTTTATCAATGTTAATGTTTCAATCGGCCTTAGATAGTATTCCTGATGCCTTGTATGAAGCAGCTGAAATCGATGGCGCTGGGCCTTGGAAACGATTGTTGCACGTCACTTTGCCTGTTATTAAAGGAACGATTTTTACTAATTTAGTGATTATTACTTTAAGTACGTTAGGCGTCTTTACATTACTGTACACAATGACCGGTGGCGGGCCAGTAGGGCGCACATCAACCTTACCGGTCTTTATGTATGAACAAGCTTTTGTTAATTATCGATTAGGTTATGGAACGGCGATTGCTTTAGTCATACTTGTCTTTGGTATTCTGTTAAGTTTAATTTACATTCGCTTATTGCGTGTTAAGAATGATTAGGGGGGACAGACATGAGACAGAAGCAATATCAGCGTATAATTGGTTATGTAATATTGAGTCTAGTGGGCTTGCTCTTTGTCATCCCTTTATTATGGATTTTGTTGGCATCTTTTGATGAGAAGGCGACCCAAGTGCTGAAACTTCCAGCCAACGTGTTTTTCGGTAATTATGAGTCTGTGTTGGGTGATGTAAAAAATCAGACGGCCTTTAAAAATGGTCTGTTATTATCAGGAGGTCAAACACTATTAGTCGTAGTGCTTTCGATTCTTGCTGCTTACCCTTTATCACGCTTTAAATTACCTAATAAGCAGAAGGTGATGATGGGGATTCTATTTATGACTTCCTTGCCGATGACGGCAGTCATGGTACCGGTCTATCAATTATTTATTATGTTTAGGCTGACGGATTCTTTATTAGCCACGATGTTTTTCTTAACGGCCTCTCAGTTACCTTTTGGTATTTGGATGATGAAGAACTTTATGGATGGCGTGTCGCCTGAATTGGAGGAAGCCGCATGGATTGACGGAGCCTCGAGGTTAGAAGGAATCAGACGGGTTATCTTACCACTAATGACACCAGGCGTATTTACAGTGGCAATATTTACATTTATAGGGAGCTGGGGCAATTTCTTTGTGCCTTATATTTTATTATCCTCACCGAGCAAGTTGCCGGCTTCAGTTACTTTGTATCAGTTCTTTGGCCAATACGGCTATGCCGCATATGGTCAATTGGCAGCCTACTCGGTTATTTATATGATGCCGACTTTTATTCTATATTACTTCGCCCAAAACCATATGTCCAAGGGTTTCACGATGGGTGGAGCGGCGAAGGGCTAAGCTTTAGAAGGTGGATGTATGTTGATTAGTAAATGATGTACTGCGACTCGTAGCTGCGGGTGGCAGTATTTTTGTGTTCTTTTTCAGATAAATAGTCGTTTATATTCTGTATGAGAGTGGGTAATTGAGCTTTGTTTTTTCTTTAATCATGACGATGTTTCATTAGTCTGTGAGAATGGTTTTAGGGGGGATGCCAAGGGGAAGTGGCTTAGCTGTTTGTAGTCGGGAGCGTTACTTGTATAAGATGGCTTATATAATAGAAGGAAGATTTAAAAAAGCTATAAAAAGATGGTGGATTTTGGCTTTAGATTGAATCATTTAATGGATAGTGACACTGTTTAGCAATGCAGAAAGCCAGTTGACTGATCGGTCAATTTAAATGTTGGCCAACTATGAAATAGGTCCTTGGTGAATAGTCTGATTACGGTAGGACAGGAGGAATTACTATTTTGCACTTTTTCTCATGTACTAGCTGGTTTAAGTCATTGACTGCTCTAATAACATGACTGAAACAGGGAGTCGAGGTATTAGAATGTGATGCTGATTTTTAAGCTGAGCGAAGTAAATAAGCTTATAAGAAACATTTAAGTTGTTAATATTTTGGATGGTAGGTGCTAATAAGCTTTGGTTGTTTATTTAATCACAATTCAATCGTGCTAATGAACCTAACAGCAAAGGTTATTTATAACAATAGTTGTAAGCGCATTCCGTATTTGTGTTGACAATTCAAGAACTTATTGTTACGATATCATGTGAACAAGATAACAAGTGGGGGTTTTGTTTATAGGGTCATCAATTTAGCGGGAGTCACAGTCGTCGGGGTAACTATTGTTTTCATGTTGCTGAAAATTGAATGATAAAAAATTTAAGGAAGTGAAAGTTTAATGAAAAAAGGAAATAGTGGCAAGCAATTCAAGAAATACTTCTCGTGGTTGGTCAGTTTAATTGTCATGGTGCTCATCGGGCAATCGACACTCCCGTTCGCGAATTCCCAGGCAGAAGTTATGGCGACTGGAGCCAATCAACCGGCCAGCGAAGATATCGTGTGGGATTACGAGGCGGATGTCGTGGTAGTTGGTGCGGGCGCGTCAGGTTTGGCGGCGGCACTCAAGGCATTGGACGATGGGGCGTCGGTGCTTTTGGTCGAAGCCAACTTTGATGTCGGCGGGCATGTGGCCGTCAGTGAGGGACAATTTCACTCGGGAGGCGGGACCGTTGATCAAGAGGCTTGGGAAATCGCAGACTCAGCTGACTTGTATTACTATGACCACACGCGTGGCAATTCGGTAAACTCGCGCTATAATGATCGCGATTACACACGCTCGATTGCGAATGCGATGGTCGAAACCTATGACTGGCTGATGGACAATGGGATTGTGACCTTGGACGTTGAGCCGCTGGTTCGTGCTTACTACCGTGATGGCGGTAATGACGGCGATAGCGTGGGACGGATGACGTACGTGGACGCCTCAGAGTGGGAGAATACCTATACGGGTACGGAAGCCGCCGGGATTGGCATTAGCCGTCCTTTAGAACAAACGCTTCGTGAAGAAGGTGCGGAATTCTTGTTGAATTACCATATGGACAAAATATACCGTGATGGCATCTTTGAAGGCCAAGTGACGGGGATTCAAGCAAGTTATTCTCCAACGATTCTCCCAGGCGAAACCGAGCCTTTACAAAGCATGATGAGTGACGGCAATATTGAAGAATCCAATGAGCTTGTCAATATTAAAGCCAATAAAGCGGTAATTATTTGTACTGGTGGCTCGACAGGTAATGTTGAATTCCGGACAATGTTAGATCCGCGTTTGGGTGAGTATATGGATGGCTTGGCTGGGATGCCTTTCTCTGATCAAGATGCATCTGGTGAATATGCGGCTATGGAAATTGGGGCTGCTTTAGGCAGTTTAGGTAATTATACAACGGTGGTTGGTGCAAATATTACGGCTCCGCAACGTTTTGGTACGCAATACGGTTATGGACGAGGCTGGACAGATAAAAGTGTGATTTGGCCACTCGTTCGCACGAACGGCATTGTGCCAGATTATGACAGTCTGGTGATTGTTAATATGTTAGGTGAGCGAATTGGTAACGAAGATCAATATGCTTACGGTCAAATGGATACAGCACGTGAGCCTTTCTTTGACCAAGCCTTATCAGGCACGTTTGTTGACCTTGAAGGTGATGGCAATGCGGAAGCCTATGGTGGTCCTTTATGGGCGATTATGGATCAAGCAGCAGTTGAGCGTAATGGCTGGGATATCGACGGCGAAGGAGTTCTTGACTATGCGGAAGGTTATGCCTTTAAAGCCGATACTCTAGAAGAATTAGCGGCGATGGTGGTCAATAAATACCATGAAGAAGTCGAAATGGATGCAGAAACTTTGGTAGAAACCATGACGCGTTATAATGGTTTTGTTGAAGCGGGTTATGATGAGGATTGGCAACGTGAAAAAACACTGGTTCATTCAATTGAAGAAGGACCCTTCTATGCACTCTGGGCGACGCCAAGTATGCATGATACCTTAGCTGGTATTCGCGTTGATGGTAATATGCAAGTGATTGATATTTATGGCCAAACGATACCTAACTTATTTGCGGCAGGTGAAGCGAGTGGTGGGATGCGTGTTCACGGTCTAGGTCGCGTCTTAACGAGTGGTTATATTGCGGGTAAATCTGCCGTTTCGGTTGATGAATCTGGACTAGCAACTTCGGATACGAGTCTCAATCAAGACTTTGCGGGACAAGAAACCAACACTTTGACTAAAACGAATAAAGCCGAATACTTCTCACAACGCAACTTGAGTCAAGCAGCCATGCCTCATTCTGAGAAAGTCGCAGAAATTGACGCTTGGTTAGCTAGTGATGAGAGTGAGCTTGAGGTGGAAGAAGCTGATGCTGATGCTGAAGAAGGGCCGGCGGCGGATAATGTCTTTGAAGGACAATCCAATGATGGCTTTGGTGGACGTGTGAAAGTTCAAATTACTGTTGAAGGTGATCAAGTAGTTGATATTCAAATCACCGAACAATCCGAAACAGCTGGCATTGGGGTTGAAGCAATGAATGAGTTAGCCGAGCAGGCACTTGAAGCCCAAACAGCTGAATTAGAAGTTGTCTCTGGGGCAAGTGTTTCTTCTAATGCCTTTATGGAAGCCTTGAATAACGCAATGGAAGCAGCTGGCTTGTAGGGATAGCAAGTGGACAGATTTGGTTTTCGAGGACTGGAAACTGAAAGCCTAGTGGTTTAGGTCAGTAATATAATATATAACGAACCAATCTGTCGGAGGAATTCCGCAGGTTGGTTCGTTTTTTGGTGACGATTATTTTAATGTACCAACTGGAGAAGTGGGTTAATACGTTAGATAGTTTAACATGTCAACTGGATTGCTGAGTTAACACGTTAAAAATAGAATCTGACTAGCTGTCGGATTCTTTACTAGCTACGATGATTTTCTTAACCGCGTCTCAGTTACCTTTTGGTATTTGGATGATGAAGAACTTTATGGATGGCGTATCGCCTGAATTGGAGGAAGCCGCCTGGATTGACGGAGCTTCGAGATTGGAAGGAATCAGACGGGTTATCTTACCGCTGATGACACTTGGCGTGTTTACAGTAGCAATAGTTACATATATAGGCAGCTGGGGAAATTTCTTTGTGCCTTATATTTTATTATCCTCACCTAGTAAATTACCAGCATCAGTTACTTTATATCAATTCTTTGGCAAATACGGGTATGCCGCTTATGGCCAATTGGCAGCTTAATCGGTAATTAACATGATGCCGACCTTTATCCTATATTATTTCGCCCAAAATCATATGTCCAAGGGCTTGACGATGAGTGGAGCGGCGAAAGGTTAAGCCTTAGAAGGTGGCTGTATGCTGACTAATAAAAGATGAACTGTGACTCGTATTATGCGGGTGGCAGTTGTTTTTAACTGAGTTGCTGTCGTAGAATAAATGGTTAGACGCTTCATTGATTGAAGACATTACGAGTCAATTAATTTATTTGAGAAGACAACCGGTTAATTTATTTGAGGCCTTTAAATTCAATAAAAACACTAAGTCATTCTATGTATAATACACAGATGTGAAAAAACTCAAATATAAAACACATTAGTTCTTTTATTTCATTCTACTAGACCTTAATTTTACTGTCTAACTTAGTGTAGCCTAATCAAAAGAGAAACTTATAAAAGCTTGAAAGCTAGAATGAGACCGTGGGTTGAAAATAACGTTGGTCAACTAGTGGTTAGAGTCCTGCTAGTTATATGTGCGCCCCTTCGTTCGATTAGAGACTATTGGCTCTGGGCGGTGGGGCTTGCGGCCTTTGTTTACGTTTAGTTTAGGTAATGATGATGCTTATTTTCCCTGAGTGATTATCTGAGAAGGCAAGAGGGTTATCTTGTTGATTAGACTTCAGTGGCTGGTTTAGGTATAATGGTTAAGTATGTTAATTAAATAGCCTTGTTAGGTGAGGCTACTGTATAGAGAAATGCTGCTGCCCAGAAACATCCAAAGATGCCAATGGGTTAACAGGAACTTTCGAATTAAGGAAGTTTTTAATGCAGCTGGGGCTTCCCTATGCTATACAGAGCTAAAACTCGACGAAGAGGAGCAGATTTTTTATGGGATCAGTCTATAGATAAACACGCTCTTCGGGGCGTGTTTTTTGTTTGGAAAATTCTAGGAGGTGAGGCGTATGGACCCCAGGCCGGATTCAATAAGGTGTTTATTTAAAGCATTAAATAGTAAAAAAGAAGGGTGCCAGGATGCACCTTCTGGAAGGATTGATTGATATGATGAATTACGAAGCAATTTTCAAAGCAGCCAAACATAACGAGCGTCAAACATTCCGGGAGCTATTCTTCCGGTTACACGTAAAAGACCAAATGGATTTATTCCATGCGCTGTATCCCAAAAACAAACGTAAAATCGAAAATTTCTTATCGCCGAGTGAGTTTGCTAAATTATTCGAATGGATGACGCTGGACGAGCAGAGCGAGTTGTATGAAATTTTTACGGCGTCTTATATTAGCCAATTGTTGTCGCATATGGAAGGCGATAATGTGGTGAAGCTTTTGAATTATCTGCCAGATTCAGACTCAAACATACTGCTGGATTTATTGCCGGCAGAAAAGCGATATATAATAGAAGAGTTATTGGCATTCGATCCGGAAACGGCTGGTTCAGTGATGAACAAAAGCTTCTTGGTAGGCAAAGTTGAAGATACGATTAAGGTAACGGCAGAACGTGTACGAGGACTCGCTCAAGAAGTAGAAATGGTGTATTATATTTATGTCATTGACCAGGCGGGAAAGCTTAATGGAGTGGTCTCTTTGCGTGATTTAATTTTACATGCACAAGAGCAAACGCTAGGCGAAGTGATGATGACACGCCTTGTGTCTGTGGATTCAAGCGCAGACCAAGAAGAAGCAACCAAATTGTTGCAAGACTATGACTTGGTGGCACTGCCTGTTATAAATACAGCGGGCAAGATGTTGGGGATTATTACGGTCGATGATGTGATGGATATTATTGTTGAAGAAACGACGGAAGACTTCAATGAATTTGCTGCGATTAGTAAATCTAAACAACCTGTCTCGTCTGAAGAAACGACCTGGAGTATCGCGCGAGCGCGATTACCTTGGATAATTATTCTGATTTTCTTGGGAATGATTAGTGCGACGCTTATTAATTCTTTTGAAGAAACGTTAAATGAAGTAGTCTTATTAGCTGCCTTTATTCCAATTATTATGGATTCAGCCGGTAATGTCGGCACGCAATCTTTAGCCGTAGCTGTGCGTAAGATTACCATCGGTGATAATCGTAAAGGTGAAAGTTTAGGCAAAGTCGTTTGGCAAGAATTCTTAGTCGGAGGAATTTTAGGTGCGGCAGCTGGCATGACGTTAAGTTTAGTTGTCGCGATTTTCTACGGCAATAGTTTATTGGCTGTTATTATCGGCGTTTCCCTATGGTTTACGTTGAGTATCTCAACAGTGGTGGGTTCGGTGATTCCGATTCTAATTAACAAGTTGAAAATCGATCCAGCCGTTGCTTCAGGTCCATTTATTACGACCATCAACGATACCTTTGGTTTGATGATATACTTTAGTATCGCCACTCGGTTGTTGCATTTATTATAAGCTTTGAGAGTAGTAGTGGGCGAGGGATTGAATCTTTAGTTAGATGTGTGGGATCTGTCATCAGTCGCTTTATTAGCAATCGAAAGTCTGTGGCTTTCACCAAGAATCGCTTGATTAGTAAGCCAGGGTCTTAGCGTGTTTGCCTATCATTCATCATGAGCTTATCGTTTAAAAACAGATACACACGCACCCTTTATAGGCTTCGATGTCTTGTGGAAATGATAAGACATCAATAGATGATTACCGTGTAAGACTAATTCTGCCTGTCCTAATGATTAATAGACCTTTCATAAGAAGCACCCTCCAGACAATTGGAGGGTGCTTCTTTTTTTGGTGGGGGTGGGATTTAGCAAAATTTTGATAGTCAAAGACTCTTACTGAGTCTTCGTTTCTGTTTGTTTTCTTAGCCAATATCCAAAACTGTGTGTCGTTTCAAAAGGTGATAAATAGTCGAACTAGGCGATGATCTTTAATGAAGAAGTTAGGTGTGTGTTGTTTTATTAGCGTTCTTAATCTTCCGCCCGTTCATTCGTATAGCTGCTAATCGTGTGGGAGGTGGAAGGCGCTGCGTTAAATTTCGGTTAGTTTAGGTGGAGCGGTTACTTATTTTCCCTAAAGGAGTGTTTTTTACTGGGGTGAGTTCATTTCCTAAAACGCTTTCTTTTACTGTGTGAAAAGCTTATGATTAATGATAGAGTGTGTGCCTATTAGTTTATATAGATGAAGGGAAGAAGCGAATGTTTACAGTATTTATTGTAGAAGATGAGCAGTTGATTCGCGAGGGGATGTTGAAGTTGGTTGAGTGGCATCAGTTAGGGTTTGAGGTGATTGGGCAAGCGGCGGATGGTGAGTTGGCCTGGCCGATGATTCAGGACTTGCAGCCTGATATAGTGATTACGGATATTCGGATGCCTTTCATGGATGGATTGTCTTTGAGTCGGATTATCAAGCAACATTATCCGAATACGAAAATTATTATCTTGAGTGGTTATGATGAGTTTGAGTATGCTCAAAAGGCGATTAATATTGGGGTTGAGCATTATGTGTTAAAGCCGATTACGAAGGCTCAGTTGACCGAGTTGTTGGTGAAAATTCGTGAGGAAAAATTAAAGATGGTGGAACGGGAGGCGTCGCTGGCTTTACTGCAGCAAGAAGCGTTCAATCAGAAGCGACGTGTATTCTTTGAGGAGTTGATGACGGGTTCAAAGGAAGTATTCTCTTTGCTTGAGCAGGCCAATCATTTGCAGTTAGATGTGTTGAAAGATCATTATAAATTAGTGCTAATCATGATTCAACCGAAGGATCCGGGTGTATTGGCTGGTTTTTCTTGGACTATTATTGAGCGGATTCGTCAAGAGATGATTGAGGCGTTGACGTTGATTCCGAATTTATTTGAGTATAAAAGTAGTAGTGAATTGACCGTGTTTTTGTTGGCGGCCAATGAAGAAATTCAAGCAAGGTCATTTGAGGCAGAGTTTAAAATTCTAAGTTTTTTCGAGCAAGAGTATGATGATTTAGTTTTTTTAATTGCGACTACGAATTCATTTGACCGTTTGAGCGAAGTGTCCGAGTATTATAATATCGGTCGCAACCGCTTATTGGAACAATGGTGGCGGATCAAGTCTCAGCAGATTAGTTATTCTTATAATCCCCCTAGAATTAATTCGGTCTTAAAAATTGAGAAGCCAACGAAAGACGTTGGCCTAGCGCAAGCGGTCTTGGTAGATGAAACTAAGGTGAGTGGTCAAGGTGACACAAGGGCAGGGGGGGAAACTGACTTAGATTATCTGTCTTTTGAGAACATACCATTAGAATGGACCGATTCTAAAGTGCTGAGCGAGTTTCTACTGGAAGGAAGGCTTGAGGAAATTCCTGCTTTTATCGAGCGGATTTTAAAAGATGTGTCCGAGACTCAATGGCAAAGCCGGGCGTTCGTTCAATACATGTTTTTGAGTACGTATATGGCGCTGCAAGTCTTTATCCAAGCATTGGATCACACTTTAGATGACGCGTTAGAACAATCGATTAAATTGCCGCTAGCTTTTGAACACGAACCGTCGAAAGAATTATTGGTTACTTATTTAAAAGAAGCCTTGAAGGATGCATTAGTAGCGCGTCATCAGCATAGGAAGAGTCGTTATTATGACGTAATTCAGGAAGCGAGTGCTTATATTTATCAACATTATGGTGAGGTTGATTTAAGGTTATCGGATATTGCGAACAGTGTGAATATTAGCCCAGCTCACTTTACGACGATTTTTAGTCAAGAAACAGGTAAGACGGTGACGGAATTTATGACGGAAGTCAGAATGGGGCAAGCAAGAATATTACTTAGAACGACTAATCAAACGCATTATGAAATTGCTTTGGCCGTCGGCTACCGTGATGTGAGTTATTTTAGTCGTTTATTCAAAAGATATCATAATGTCTCCCCAGGTAACTATCGTAAAGGGGTGATTTAAATGGCTGAAACATTTCAAGAAAAGCGCGTAAAATTTCAGCGCCAGGGTAAACGACGGTCTTTTAAAGAGCAACTAAATCGCTGGTCCTATTCGAGCCTATTAGTGTTTTCGGTCATGATGGCTATTCTATTAGTGATGATGATGTTTTTCAATCGTGAGTATCATGCCTCTTTACAGAATGCGAACGTAGCGGCCGAATTCAATAACGAGTTTAAGAATAAGCTTGATTTAGAAATGTATTATTATGTGGTTGGAGCTAGAGATTATCAAAGTCTCCCTCAAGAAGATATAGTGCAAGCTTCTGAAATTGTGGCCAGGCTGCAAGAAACGACCACCGATTCGACTAACCAGTGGCGCTTGCAAAGCATGTTGAATTTGTTGACGCGTTTGGATGAAGTGATGATTGAATTATCTGAGACATCAGGCTATGATGAACGCATGATTTCATTGGAGAATAACATTTATATTATTACCGATTTAATTGAAACTTATATGAATGATTATATATCGGATGAATTGCAAGTTTTAGCCAATATTCAAAAAGTCATCCAACAAAGAACCTTCTGGCTAGTTGGTTTGAGTATTCTGTCTTATTTACTTGTGATGTTTGCGCTCACTCGTTCAACCGTTCGCTTTACCAGTCGGATGGTCTCGCCGATTAAACAGTTGATTCATAAGACACAACAAGTCGGTTCGGGCGATTTCTCGAGTGCGCCCATTGAAACGGATAATGTGGAATTTAATGAGTTGGATCAAGGGGTCGATTTGATGAGCCAGCAACTAGAACAGCTGTTGCTTGATATGACGCAGGAGCAAGCCTTATTAAGAAAAACGGAGTTTGAATTATTGCAGGCACAGATTAATCCGCACTTTTTATATAATACGTTGGACTCAATTATTTGGCTCGCTGAAAGTAAGCAGAGTGAATTAGTCGTTCAAATGGTATCTAGTCTAGGCGAGTTCTTTCGAACGTCTTTAAGTAATGGCAAAGACATTATCACTTTAGAAACAGAAATGAAGCAAGTTGAGAGTTATTTGGAAATCCAAACAATACGTTATAACGATGTACTAGAGTATTCCATTGAATTGGATCCAGCATTATATCCTTATCAAATTCCTAAATTGACTTTACAGCCCTTAGTAGAGAATGCATTATATCATGGGATTAAACTCAAGCGTGGCAAAGGGCATATCCGCATTTCTGGTGAAGTTGACGAAGAGGAACAAATCGTTATTCGTGTTTGGGATAATGGCGTAGGGGTTAGTCAAAGTCAATTGGAAGACTTGGCTAGGAGTGTGACGAGCGAGAATGGCTTGAACCAATTAGGTTTGATGAATGTGCATCAACGGTTGCGGCTCTATTTTGGCCAGGGGAGTGGTTTGTCTTTTCGTTCGGTTGAGGGTGAGTGGTTTGAGGTCCAGGTGCGTTTTCCAATGATAAGTCATTAATTTCGAAAGATTTTACCTATTGTGTGTCACTGTAGAATAATAAGTCATGTTGTGGCAATGATTATTCATACTAATGTAAGCGTTTGAGTTGTATTATATAAATGAACAAGTCGTTCAACAATAAAAGCAAGGAGTGTTCATATGCAAAATATTGTCAAAAGATTTATGACCTTAGTCTCAGTCGTCCTTGGTTTATCATTCATTCTTGGTGCCTTTCCTGCTAGTGTTCATGCTGAAGATCTAATCGTTGTTGGTTTTTCTCAAGTAGGGGCTGAATCAGATTGGCGTACAGCCAATACTAAGTCGATGCAAGACACATTCGTTGAAGCGAATGGTTACCGTTTGATTTTTGATGACGCGCAACAGAAACAAGAGAATCAGATTACAGCGATTCGTAATTTTATTCAACAAGAAGTTGATTATATTGTTCTAGCGCCGGTTACGGAAACGGGTTGGGATACAGTTTTACAGGAAGCTCAAGATGCTGCCATTCCAGTGATTATTGTTGACCGTATGATTGATGTCTCGGATGACGCGCTGTTTACTGCTTGGGTTGGATCTGACTTTAAATTAGAAGGTGACAAGGCCGTTGAGTGGATGCAAGAAACTCAAGCGGAAGAATTGAAGATTGTTCACTTACAAGGAACGATTGGATCATCTGCTCAAATTGGTCGTTCTGAAGGGCTAGAAGAAGGTGTTGAAGCTAACGAAGGTTGGGAAATTATTGCTCAACAAACAGGCGAATTTACACAAGCTAAAGGTCAAGAAGTAATGGAAAGTATCTTGAAGCAACATGATGATATTAATGTCGTGTATGCAGAAAATGACAACATGGCTTTTGGTGCGATCGATGCGATTGAAGCAGCTGGTAAAACAGTTGGGGTTGATGGCGATATTGTGGTCATCTCCTTTGATGCAACTCGTGCGGGGCTTGATGCTACTTTAGAAGGTAAAATTAACTATAACGTGGAATGTAATCCGCTTCACGGGGTGCGTGTAGATGCCTTGATTCAACAGTTAGAAGCTGGCGAAGAAGTTGATAAGTTAGCTTATGTTGAAGAAATGACCTTTGATGCGACAACAATTACTCAAGACGATATTGACGCTCGCGAATATTAAGACTGAATAGGAAGTTCAATTAAATCTGGGGTATCTGATATGTCGTCGGATGCTCCTTTGTTTATTAATCGATCGGTTGTCGGTAGCAGAGGCAAGAAAAGTGGGTGGATGTTATGAAGGAAACGGTATTAAAAATGACTGGAATTGATAAAAATTTTCCAGGGGTTAAAGCGCTAAGTGGCGTAGAGTTTGAATTAAGAAAAGGAGAAATTCATGCGTTAATGGGTGAGAATGGCGCTGGAAAATCAACCCTAATCAAAGTGTTAACAGGCGTCTATGAAAAAGATTCAGGAGAAATCTATTTAAACGAAGCAACGACGGCTGTTTCTTTCGATTCCCCCAAAGCTGCGCAAACCAGTGGCATTCAAACGGTTTACCAGGAAATCAATTTACTGCCAAATTTAAGCGTAGCGGAGAATTTATTTCTGGATAGGGAGCCTCGTAAGTGGGGCATGATTGATTGGAAGAAAATGAATGCACTAGCTGCTGAACTGTTGAAGAAATTGGACATTAAGATTGATGCGCATAAGCAGTTAAGTGACTGTTCAATCGGGATCCAACAGATGATTGCTATCGCACGGGCTGTTGATATGGAGTGCCAGGTCTTGATATTGGACGAGCCGACCTCGTCTTTAGATGATGACGAAGTGAAGAAGTTGTTTCGCTTAATGACGGCACTGAAAGAACGTGGAGTAGGCATTGTCTTTGTGACGCACTTTTTGGAACAAGTTTACGAAATCTCGGACCGAATTACTGTCTTGAGAAATGGTGAATTGGTTGGTGCTTACGATACGAAAGAGTTACCAAGGCCAGAACTAGTCGCGAAGATGATGGGGAAAGACATTGATGACCTAGCTCGAATCAAAGCAGAAGGACAGGCCGTACAAGATGTTATTAGTAGCCACACTTTATTGGAAGCAAGGGGTTTATATAGTACAGGTTCAATCAAGCCATTTGACTTAACTTTACATCCACATGAAGTGATTGGCATTACTGGCTTGTTAGGTTCAGGGCGTAGTGAATTGGTGCGAACCATCTTTGGGGCGGATTCGCAAGATGGCGGTAAGTTGTTGATGAAAAATCAGGAATTGACCTTTAAGGCGCCGATTAATGCGATGAAGCGTGGCATAGCTTACTTACCTGAAGACCGTAAGAAAGATGGTATCTTTCAGGATTTATCAGTTCGCGAGAATATCATAATTGCCTTGCAGACGAAACAAGGCATTTTCCAGCAAATTAGTCGCAAGGAAACAGAAGCCTTTGCGGATCGTTACATTGACTTGTTGCAAATTAAAACGGCCAGTCGTGAAACGCCGATTAAACAATTATCAGGTGGGAATCAACAGAAAGTTATTATAGGTCGTTGGTTATTGACTGAACCAGAGTTACTGATTTTAGATGAACCAACGCGTGGGATTGATGTGGGAACGAAGACTGAAATTCAAAAGTTAATGATTGATTTGGCTGCAAAAGGGATGTCGATAATCTTTATCTCATCTGAAATCGAAGAAATGATTCGAACATGTAGTCGGATGATAGTGATGCGTGATGGCGAAAAAGTAGGCGAATTAAGCGATCAACAATTAGATCAAGAAACAATTATTTGGACGATTGCAGGAGGGGTGAAGCAACATGGTAAATCATAAAGAAGGGTTTCGTTTAAGACAGCTGACATCCCATCATCTCTTTTTACCAATACTGGCGCTCCTGTTAATGATGCTGATTAACTTTATCTTATCGCCAAGTTTTTTCTCAATTACGATTAATAATGGGGTGTTGTATGGCTCCTTAATAGATGTGATGAACCGGGCTTCGGAATTAGTCATTTTAGCCATAGGTATGACGCTCGTAACAGCGGCTTCTGGTGGACAAGACATTAGTGTCGGGGCGACGATGGCAGTTACAGCTGCAGTTGTCACACAAATTCTATCGGGTGGCCAAGTATCAGTGTCAGAGTATCAAAATTCAATAATTTGGGCGCTGGCAGCAGGGCTGCTGGCTGGGATGTTATGTGGTGCCTTTAATGGTTTCTTAGTTGCCAAGATGAGAATTCAACCAATGGTCGCCACCTTGATTTTATATACAGCTGGGCGTGGTATCGCGCAATTGATTACGCAAGGACAAATTACTTATGTACGTGTCGAGGCTTATAAGGTTGCGGGGAACTATATCGCCGGTGTACCGATTCCAACGCCAATGATTATTTCAACCGTGGTTGCGCTGATTGCGTTTGTTGTTCTGAAGAAAACGGCCCTAGGTTTATTTATCGCAGGCGTCGGCATGAACAGCAGTGCGGCCCGTTTAGTGGGCTTGAACGAACAGCGAATAAAAATCATTGCCTTTGTATTAAATGGTTTTCTAGCAGGAATCGCCGGTTTTATTGCCTCTAGTCGAATTTATTCGGCGGATGCGAATAATATTGGCCTTAATATTGAGATGGACGCGATTCTAGCCGTAGCATTAGGTGGGAACTTACTAAGTGGGGGTAAATTTAGCTTGATGGGATCCATTATTGGTGCCTATACGATTCAAGCATTAACGACCACCTTGTACTCTTTAAATGTCTCCGCCGATCGTTTACCTGTTTATAAAGCAATCGTTGTTTTATTAATTGTCATCGCTCAAAGTGAGACGGTCCAACAATCGGTAAAGCAATGGTTACCTAATCAAAAGAAATTAAGTAAAGTTCAGGGGGAGGTTTAAGATGAAGAAGCAGAAGAAACTCAATGATTCGACCTTCCTCTTACTGATTACAATTTTATTATTTACCGTCATGTATTTAATGGGGATGTTCGTATTTGCGGATAAAGGCTTTGCGAAACCTCAAATGTTCTTGAACCTATTTATCTCGAACGCTGGATTGATTGTCATTGGAACTGGCCTAACCTTAGTGATGATTACAGGTGGCATTGATATTTCGGTAGGATCCGTGACGGCGTTAATCTCTATGGTCTCCGCTTACTTAATGGAAGTCTCCGGCTTAAGTGTTTATGTAGCTGTTTTGAGTTCTTTGGTGATTGGTTTATTGTTTGGTATGTTACATGGGTATTTAGTGGCTTACTTAAAGATCCAACCCTTTATTGTAACTTTAGCCGGCATGTTCTTAGCGAGAGGGCTGACGGCAGTCGTCAGTACAGAAATGATTGCGATTAAGAATGAGATCTTTTTATCCTGGGCTAATAACAAGATTTACCTTCCTTTTGGGACGGTCAATAAGAAAGGGGTCTACTTACCCGCTTATATCTATCCGACTGTGATTGTCGCAATCCTGGTCGTCGTTGTTATTTTCTTAGTCTTACGGTATACAAGTTTTGGACGTAAGCTCTATGCGATAGGTGGCAATCCACAAAGTGCATTAATGATGGGAATACGTGTCCAAAGGGTTAAGATGTTGACCTATACCTTGTCAGGTCTTTTGACGGGGATTGGCGGTTTCCTCTTCTGTTTAAACAGTGGGGCAGGTTTTGTTGAACAGGCGAAAGGTTTAGAAATGGATGCGATCTCATCAGCAGTTATTGGAGGGACGCTTTTATCCGGAGGTATCGGTAATCCGATTGGGACAATGTTTGGAGTCTTAATAAAAGGAACGATTTCCAGTTTAGTAACGACTCAAGGAACCTTATCTAGTTGGTGGGTTCGAATTATCTTATCCCTATTACTTTGTTTCTTTATTGTTTTACAAAGCGCGATTGCGATCAGAAAACGCCGACGTAAAAAAAGTTAGTTTGTCTAGTGGTCAGTTTTCGGTTAGTAGAGTATAGATGACCACATTTAATTTATTTCTCCTGGGGACAGCTCTTATGGGCTGTCTTTTTGATTACGCATTGGCTGAGGACATAAAAAACCTACACAAGATTGTTATAAGCGCATTGTGTAGGCAATAAGTTGTGGTGAAAATTTATACTAATAATTCAAGCTTTAAAGTTATAAATCGGCGTTAATCGTTCGACAACGTCGATGGTTTGATGGAGGTTTTCCATAATCTGAGACAGGGGTTTGTAGGCATCTGGTGCTTCATCAATCGTCTTTTGGTTGACTGATGTACTATAAATACCTTCCATTTGTTGTTTAAATACTTTAAGGGGAATGCTGTGCTTGGCGGTCGTTCGTGACATCAGGCGTCCGGCGCCGTGCGGGGCACTATGATTCCAGTCTGCATTTCCCAGACCCCGGCCAAGAATGGCTCCGTCACGCATATTGATAGGAATAATGACTAATTGACCATCTCTTGCATCGGTCGCACCTTTACGAAGAATGCCGTCTTCGCCGATATAATTATGAACAGAATCAACGATCGAATCGAGTTGCCAGCCCATATGGCGAGCAATTCGTTCTAACATAGTTGAGCGGTTTAGTTTTGCATAGTGTTGAGCTATTCTCATATCATGCAAGTAATCAGCCAAGAGGTCGCCTTCTAAGTAGGCCAAGTCTTTATGTTGTACTAAGTGACCCGTTGTTTCCTCAGCAATTCGTTGATGATGGTTGGCTACTTGGAAGCCTAACCCTCTTGAACCTGAATGGACCATCAAGCCATAGCCCTCTGCCATACGGCTGACTTCAATAAAGTGATTGCCACCCCCAAGCGAGCCAACGGATTGCCGGATGCGATTCGCATTTTTCGGTTGAAAGGTTAATTCATTTAAGTCGATGTCAGTTTTGACAGGTTGGCGATTGACACCTGAACCATGAGGCACATGGCGTTTGATGACTTCGTCTAGCCGTTTGAGTTCTTGTTTAGTTAATGTCTGACGCGTTTTGATTTGTGCTAAGTGAATACCACAACCGATATCAACTCCGACCAGATTCGGGCATATTTGTCCATTGGTGATGGTCATCGTGGTGCCAATGACTGCTCCTTTTCCGGCGTGTGTATCCGGCATGATGACTACTTGTTCACCTTCGGTAAAAGATTCGTTCAGAAAACCTCGGATTTGTTCACGGGTTTCAGTTTCAAGTGTATCGGTCATCACTCGTGCAGTATTATATTTACCTTCAATTTTCATGTCCTTACTCCTTTTCCAGAATTTGTCCAGCTATCTCTTATTCATTATAGCTTAAAAAGAAAAAGCATGAAGCGTTGACAGTAGCTTTACCAGTCCGACAATGATTTGGGGAACTGACAACATGTTGTAATAATCTGGAGCATAGAAAACAGCTAGGCAAATGGGAGATGGCATTTGTTCTTTTGGTGGGATTGGCGTATGCTAGTGACATAAATGAATGCGAGCATTGTTAACATCAATTGGAGGGATTTAAATGACTAAGAAAGTTGTCGTTATTACAGGAGCAGGAACAGGTTTAGGTGCGTCGTTAGTGAAACGATTTGCGGCATTGGATTATCATATTTGTTTGATTGGTCGCCGTATAGAAACATTAAAAGAAGTGATTACCAAGTATGAATTAGCCAATCATTCGACTTATTCCTTGGATGTTTCCAAGCGTGGTCAAGTGTCAGAAGTGTTTAGTGAGATCTTAGAAGAACATGGACAAATCGATCTCTTAGTCAATAATGCTGGTGTGGGTTATTTTGACAAAGCGGAACTTATTACAGCCGATCAGATTGATCAAATGATTGATATTAACTTAAAGGGAACGATTTATTGTACGCAAGAAGTGATTCCATCGATGCGTGAACGTAATAGTGGAACGATTATCAATGTGATTTCCACGGCAGGTTTAGAAGGTAAGGATACTGAGGCAGTTTACTGTGCGAGTAAGTTTGGAGTCAGAGGATTTACCGAAAGTTTATTGGTTGAACTGGCTGATACAACCATCCGTGTATTAGGGGCTTATATGGGCGGGATGAAGACTGATTTTTGGGACGGCATTTATGAGCGCGATTCGATTGGGAAGTTGATGGATCCAGAAGACGTGGCAGATATTATTATGGCGAATGCGATGATGCGTACTAATTTAAATGTTGATCAAGTTGTAATTAAAAACCGAATTGTCGATTAAAAAGATTAGATAAGAGGTTTCATCGGTCTGTTTTTTTGGATAAAGTAATGGAATAAAGTTGAGAGCTGAAGGTTTCGATAAACAAAAGAATATTAAAGAGCTTAGTTAAACAAGAAATTCAGTTTAACTAAGCTCTTTATTTGTTTGAATACACTTCACAATTATTTGATTTTATCAGTTCTTGTGACTGCTAAGGCATCGCGTAACATATCAAAAGAGGCTTGGTTTTCTATTTCATCTTTATACATGATCGCTGTATTTATAATATCCATTACTGTTAAATATAGGATTCTGGAAGACAAACTTTCTGATCTAAATTTAGATTCTTCTGATATAACTATCAAACTTTCATCCGCATAGCTAACTAATTCACTACCTGGATTCCCGGTTAATGTGATTAATGTTGCTTCGCTTTTGTTAATTTGTTTAGCTATATTTATAGCTTCAATTGAGTAACCAGAATGGGAGAATAAAAAGACGGCGTCATTCTTTTTTAGCTTAGCACTATAGCCTAGTTGCAAGTGATAATCAATAATATAATCGCAATTATATTTTGACCTCATAAATTTATGAAAGGAATCATATGCAACAATCGAGGAACCACCTAAACCATAAAAGTGTATATTCTCTATATCAGATAGTAAATTAATTACATTTTCTAATTTCTCACGGTCCAGAGTTTCTTTTAACGTATCAAGAGAGTTCTTATTGAAGTTTATAATTTTATCAGCAATTTGACTAGCGCTATCTTGGCTAGTTATATCAGAATAAATGTTTATGGAATTCTCTGATTCTTTTTTATCATCAGATATAATGTTAGTGGCTAAAGTTATTTTGAAGTCTTGAAAACCTTCAAAACCAAGCTTCTTAACAAAGTTAAAGATGGTTGTTTGTGATATGTCAGTCTCGGTTGATAGATTAGCAATGGTTTTATTTACAAGTTCTTCGTTTAATTCTAGGAAATAATCCGCAAGTTTCTTATCAGTTTTACTAAAAAGATGAAGGTTATTTCGTATTAATAGTTTTAAAAATCCTTTTTTCATAATATCCACCCCACTTTCTATTATACACGTTTTATTTAAAAAGTAATTAAAAAAAATTTATTTATAAAAATTATAAATGAAATTTGATTAATTTAGATGTGAATGATAATCTCATATGCATATTAGTGACGATGAAAAGGTGATGAATAAAATGAAACTTGATAAAGTAAAAAACGTTATATTTGATTTAGATGGAACTTTAATAGATTCAGATGTTATTTATGAAAAAGGCTGGCGTAAGGCATTTGATAAATATGGCATTGATATAAGTAATCAAATTATAGAAGGCTGGGGAGGGTTAAGCGTAAATGCCTCAACAAAGCAAATTGCAGAAATAGTTGGAGATTATAAATTTGCATTAGAACTTAGAGAAATACGAGAAGAATATTTCTATGAGCAGTTAATGAAAGGGAACTTAAAAACGATGCCTTTTGCACTAGAGTTGCTTGAATTTTTAAATAAAGAAAAAATCACGATAAATTTAGCTACATCTACACATCGGGAAAAAGGATTAATGATTTTAAAGAAACTTGAGTTGAGTCACTACTTTACTAATTTGTTGTTTGGTGATCAAGTTGAAAAAACTAAACCTAATCCTGAAATATATCTTAGGACTTTAGATGAACTAGATTCAAATAATAACGAAACTGTAGTTATTGAAGATAGTGTTACAGGGATGTCGGCAGCTGTTGAAGCTGAATTGCCTGTATTTTTGGTGCCTTATAGACCAATGAAAGCAGATGGTCTTTTGATAAAAAAACATGTGACAATAAAAAATAATTTGAGCGAAGTTTTAAATGAAGTTAGGGTTATTAACAACATTAATCCGAAAATGAATAAATACTAGAAAGTTATTATCAAAAAAACACTCTGAAATATCTGAAGTTTAATCAGTATATTTCAGAGTGTTTGGTTATTTTTGATAGCAATGTGTAATTATTAATTAAAATGTGTGATTATTCAGAGATGAATCAATTCTTATTACTTTTGACCATAATAAGCATTTGCACCATGTTTACGATAGTAATGTTTATCTAAAATGTACTGAGGTAATTCATTGTCTTTTTTAGTCAATTCAGTGTTTCGAGCCATTAAACATACTTGATCTAAAACTAAGCTGTTCTCAATTGCTTTAGCAACCGTAGGTCCCCAAGTAAACGGACCATGTCCATTCACTAACACACCAGGTACTGCGTTTTCATCAATTTCGCGTTCTCGAAACGTTTCAACAATAACTTTACCAGTATTTAGCTCGTATGCTTCTTCGACTTCTTTTTTAGTTAGTTGTCTAGTGTTAGGAACTGGACCAAAAAATGTATCGGCATGGGTCGTACCATAGACAGGTAAATCTATACCTGACTGGGCCCAAGAAACAGCGTTATTACTATGAGTATGAACCACAGACACAATATCCTTGAACTCATTATATAATTTAATGTGTGTCGCTAAATCAGAAGAAGGTTTTAAGCTATTCTCCTCAACAAGATTTCCGTTTAAATCGGTTACAACCATATCTTCAGCTTTCATTACATCGTAATCTACACCGCTAGGTTTGATAACAACAACCCCTAAATCACGATTTATTTCACTGACATTTCCCCAAGTTAATGTAACTAATCCCCATTTTGGTAATTGAAGATTCCCTTTAAATACACGGTCCTTCATTTCTTTGATAATTGTATTATTAAATGTCATAACCTGCCTCCTTAAAAATTGGATAAATAAACTCTTGTGCTTCCTTAATTGCAGATTTAGGATTATCTTCGGTTTCGCTCCACATTTCAATCATAAAGGCTCCTTGATAGCCTAGACGTTTCAATGTTTTAAATGCTGACAGAAAATCAACATTTCCCTTACCCCATGGGACCTCTTTAAATTTACCGGGAAAATCTGCACTAACATTGATAGTATCTTTAACATGAACAGCAACGATATTCTCTAGTCCACTCTCCAATTCATATCCTAAGTTATTTTCAGGCCAAGCAGAAATATTACCAATATCCGGATAGGCTTGTAACCATGGGGATGGAATCTGTTCTTTAATTTTTTTAAATTTTGTTAACGAATTAATGAATGGGTCGTCCATAATTTCTATTGATAGCATGACTTGTTTAGCAGCGGCCATATTTGTAGCTTTGATGAGATTTTCGATGAAGAACTCTCTTGATAAGTCAGTTTTATCTTCATAATAAACATCGTATCCCGCTAATTGGATATTACGGATACCAAGATCGGATGCTAAATTGATGGCCTTATCCATAATCTCTAGTGCTTTAGATCTTATTTTTGGATCGCTTGATCCAAATGGAAAACGTCTATGTGCACTTAAACAAATTGAAAATATTTTTACGTCAGTTTCGATAATAGCTTTATAAACATCATTTTTTTCTTCAGATGACCAATCTAATCTAGAGATTCTTTCATCTGTTTCATCAATAGACATCTCTACAAAATCAAAACCAAGCTCCTTTGCGAGTGATAATCTTTCAAACCAGCTAATATTTTTTGGTAGTGCTTTTTCATAAATACCGATAGTTGTCAATGTTTTTCCCCCTAAGTTTCATTTTAAATAATGCGTTATCATAACTATAAGTAGTTAATATAATTATAAGTTTGGTAACAAGTAAGCGTTTTAAATAAAAATGATTAAAAAGACACCTCCTAACATTTATTTTTATTATAGCATTGACAAGGTAAAATTCAATGCTATAATAAAAATTAGTTAATAAAGAATTTAAGAAAAAAACTTTTTTTAATTCTTTGTCGGGAGTTATTCAAAGTGGTAGGAGAGGTAGGAGAGGTAGGAGAGGTAGAAGATATTTTTTTTAATGTTAATGTAAGGGGTATCATTTTGAGGTTTCGTGTTTAGTTTAATATAAAAAAAATAGGAGTGTGTAACATGACAATATTTCAAGCACTTGCAATTGCAGTATGGGTATCACTAGTCCAAGGTCGTTTATGGGGAGGTGCAGTTACACTGCACTGGAGATTCTCACCATTAATGACGAGTTTGATTTGCGGGATTGTATTAGGCGATATACCAACTGCTGTTATCACTGGAGCGACGATTCAATTAATTACTATGGGGCAAGTGGCACCAGGTGGACAAATGCCAACTGAACCAAACATTGCTGCTTCGATTGCAGTACCTTTAACAATTATGAGTGGATTATCACCTGAAGCGGCAGTAGCCGTTGCAATTCCGGTAGGGATCCTAGGAGGGTATTTATACCAATTGAAACAATTTGGAAATTCATTCCCATTAAGATATCTAGAAAAAGTTTCAAACAGCGGAAATGAGAAACAACTTACTTTTGCTACGTTTATAGTTCCACAAATCGTTTCATTACTTGTTCATGCACCAATCATTTTTATTGCACTTTACTTTGGCGCTGATATTGTAGCGGGATATGTTCAAGGGTTAGAAGGTGGGACATTCTTCCACGTATTAGAAACAGTTGGTGGAGCGTTGGGTGCTGTAGGTATTGCTTTATTATTACGAATCATCGGTAAAAAAGAATATCTTTGGTTCTTCTTTATCGCTTACTTCTTAAGATTTATGCTTGCACCATTAGGGGTTTCGACAGTTACATGGGCAATTATCGGTGTATTAATTGCAGGAGTTTACTCATTGGTCATTACTGAAGCAAAGAAAGCATAATTTAATTATTTACGAGGAGGAATCAAGATGGGAATTTCAACTGAAAATAAAGATCAAAAATTGTTAACAAATAAAGATTTAACAAAAATGTTTACTAGATGGTGGTTATCGCATGAAACGATGAGAACATATGAGCGTGGAATCGGGCCAGCTTACTTCTATGGAATGTATCCTTCCTTAAAGAAAATTTACGGGGATAATGATGAACAATTTTTAGAGGCTAAGAAGAGAGCGTTAAACTTCTTTAATGGTCAGTTTTCATGGTGTGCATCGATATTAGGTATATCAGCATCTTTAGAAGAAGAACGAAAAAGAGAGTTAGATGCCGGCGGCGAGGTCACTATTACAGGCGATGTTATTGAAAATACTAAAGTGGCTTTGTTTGGCCCTCTAGCAGGTATTGGTGATTCAATTACAAATGGAACGTTACATTACATTTTTATCTCTTTGTTTTTACCGTTAGCACTATCCGGAAATTGGCTAGGTGCGGTATTACCAGGAATAATCTTTATTGCTTACACTTATGCTGAAGGGTTGTTCTTTACCAGAATGGGATATAACCTAGGACGTCAAGCAGCAGCTGAATTACTTGGTGGCGGTATGATGAGCACCTACGTTAATGCATTGTCATTATTAGGGGTGTTTATGACAGGGATTATCGGGTCGTCGTTTGTTAAATTAAGCTCATCTTGGGTAGTGGCAATTGAAGGGAACTCTTGGTCTATTCAAGAAATTTTAGATGGTATGATTCCAGGTTTGCTGCCTTTAGCAATAATCATGGGTGTATATTTTTACTTTGAGAAAAAAGGATTGAAACCATTACAAGCAATTGGCTGGGTTACAGTTATTGTTGGTGGTTTAGCATGGATTGGCGTTTTATAGAACGCAGTTTAAATAAAAAGGATAGGAAGTGGAATTATGGTACAAGCTAAATTCGCAAGAGTAGATGGAAGATTAATTCATGGGCAAGTTGCAACAGGTTGGTCAAACAGTGTAGGTATCAATAATATTTATATCGTTGATAACCCGACTGCAAATGATGATTTCATGAAAATGATTTATACAAACTTGCAAAATACATATTCATTTGGAATAAAAATTTATACTGTTGATGAAGTTGTCAAAGAATGGAATGATAACCAATTTGGATCAGACAAAGTAATGCTGTTATTCAAAGATGTGAATCATGCATACGAAACACGTAATGCAGGTGTTCCTTTTGATTTACTAAATTTAGGCGGATCACCAAAAACTCCTGATAACAAATTTGTTGCTGATTCAGTAGCTTTGACAGAAGATGAATTTAATAAATTAAATTCTTTAGCTAGTGAGCATAACATGGATATATTCTTCCAGACAATGCCTAGCGCAAGTAAGAAGAAATTAAATGAGGTGAAATATTAATGTCACAAAATAAAATTGCTGTAATTAATTCGAGGAGTTTTGGAAGGTATTTCCCAGAGCAAATTGAAAGACTTGAGGCGGTTGGTGGCGTTGATTTTTATCGAGATATTGATCCTAATATTGAACCTCTAGAACTAGCTAATTTACTAAAACAATATGAATATCTAATACCAAGTGTAACGCCTAAATTTCCTAGAGAATTTTTCGAGAACTCACCAAATTTAAAGATGATTAGTCGACATGGCTTAGGTTTTAACAATATTGATATCGATGCCGCTACTGAACACGGTGTTTATGTAACGAAAATCGTAGGAGACTATGAACGAGACACGGTAGCAGAATTGTCAGTAGCGTTCATTATGTCTTTAATCAGACATGTGGTACCAGCTGATCGTGCTTTGAAGACAGATAATTGGAGTAAAAAAGCGGATTTCTATGGAACTGAACTGCATGCGCAGACGTTAGGGATTATTGGATTAGGAAATATTGGCAGTAGAGTATCTGAGATAATTCACAATGGCTTTGGAACAAGAGTTATTGCGTATGATCCTAATGTATCAGCAGAAAAGATGAAAGAGCACGGAGCAATTAAGGTTGAACTAGAAGAATTGTTAACGACCTCAGATGTTATATCTTTAAATGCGGCCATTACAGAATCATCATATAATATTTTAGGAAAAGAAGAGTTTTCTAAAATGAAAGATGGTGTCATGATTGCTAATACGGCCAGAGGAGAATTGGTTGTAGAAAATGAACTAGCAGACGCACTTAGAAGCGGGAAAGTTAGGTCTTATGCTACAGATGTATTTGCAACTGAACCAATAACTGCAGATAATCCTCTCAAAGATTTCGAATATAACATTCTAACACCACATATCGGTGCGTATACAGACTTAAGCCTTAAAGCAATGGGAGATAAGTGTGTTGAAGATGTTGAATTAGTTGTTTCTGGTAAAGAACCAATTGAGATTATTAACAAGGGGGTAGTTCCAAAGTGATTGGGATTCAAGTTATTTCACATGGGAAATTAAGTGCAGGACTAATTGATTCTGCTGATATGATTATTGGTGATACAGAAAATGTGGTTTCTAATGAATTGAAACGTGGACAAGGTATAGAAGAATTTCGTGAAGAAGTTAAGGCAACTACAGAAAGCATTATGTCAGATAAAGGTGTATTGATTTTCGTGGATATGTTCGGTGCATCACCTTATAATACCTCTTTAATAAATTCAAGAGATATTGACTCTGAAAAATATAAAGTGATTTCAGGAATGAACCTACCTTTATTAATAGAAGCAATAGCTAACAGAGGGATGATGGATTTAGACCAACTTTATAAGCACATATTAGACTCTGCGAGTCAAAGTGTTTCTGGCTGGGAAAAATAAAGATGTTAGAAAGAGGTCAACTTTAAAATGAAACTAAACGTAATTGGAATTGGAAAAATGGGTTATCCATTAGTTCAAAACATGTTGGACAACGGACATGAGGTTTCGGTCTTTGATGTTAGTGAAGAAAATGTTACGAAAATTAGCCAAGAATTAAATATAAAAGCAACAACAGATTTTGATGCTTTTATGAACGATGCGTTAAGAGATGAAGAATATCGTGTGTTCTGGTTGATGTTACCTCCGGGAAATATAACAAATGCAACTGTAAAACGTTTGGCTGAAAAAGCGGAAGAGAACGATGTTGTTATTGAAGGAGGAAACTCAAATCATCATGATAGTATGCGAAATGGGGACTTATTAAAAGAAAAAGGCGCATACTTCATGGATGTTGGAACATCTGGAGGTATTGCGGGAGCAAGAAATGGTGCCAGTTTAATGATCGGCGGAGAGAGAAAAGTTTACGAATCTCTTGAGCCACTATTTGCTTCAATTTCTGAAGAAAACGGCTATGTTTACACTGGAAAAGTAGGAAGTGGACATTTCTTAAAGTTAGTTCATAATGCAATTTATTACGGAATTCAGCAAGCATATGGAGAAGGTTTAGAAATATTAGAGAAATCTGAATTTGATTACGACTTGGCTGAAGTGACTGCCGCATTAAATAGTTCATCGGTTATTAGAAGCTGGGTGCTTGGGATAATTGCAGATGCATTTGCTAATGATAATCATTTAGATAACTATAGTGGTCATATTAAGGGCTCTAAGTCTACAAATTGGGTTATTACTGAAGCTATGGATATGGATGTGCCGGTACCTGCAATCTTCTCTGCATTAGCAATGCGTCATCGTGGTGTACAAGATGATCAATCATTTAGTGGGAAAGTCGTTTCTGCAATTAGAGCAGGAGTGGGCGGTTACTCACCAAAATCATAAATATAATTAGGGGGAAAAAATAATGTCATTACCAAAATTACAAATTGCTTGTGATCATAATGATTTACCAAGCGCATTATCGGATATTAAAGCTGTAGGAGATATTGTAGATATCTTAGAAGTTGGAACTGTATTGTTACTTCAAGCAGGAGATGAAGCAGTTAAATGTTTTAGAGCGTTATATCCCGATAAAGAAATTGTAGCTGATCCAAAATGTGCGGATGCTGGTGGAACCGTAGCTCAAAACTTAAAAAATGCAGGTGCAGATTATATGACTTGTATTTGTTCTGCAGCAGTTGCAACAATGGAAGCTGCGGCAAAAGAAATTGATCAAGTTCAAGTAGAACTTTATGGTGATTGGACGTATGAGCAAGCACAAGAATGGTTAGATGCAGGAATCGACCAAGCGATTTATCACCAAAGTCGAGATGCATTATTAGCAGGTGGAAGTTGGGGCGAAAAAGATTTAAATAAAGTTAAAAAACTGATTGAGATGGGCTTTAAGGTATCCGTAACAGGCGGTTTAGATGTTGAGACCTTAGAATTATTCAAGGGCGTAGATGTCTATACGTTCATCACTGGACGAGGAATTACACAAGCTCCAGACCCTGTGAAAGCAGCTAATGACTTTAAGAATAAGATTGAAGAATTATGGGGTTAAATAAATAATTATAGAAGCAAAAGACAGTGTTCATATGGATACTGTCTTTTGCGTTTAGCATCTAATGAACTTCAAACATGAGCTATGTTAGTTAAAAGTAAGAGCATACGTAATCCATTAAATGTCGATCAGGTCGAGATTTAAAACCGAATAGTCGATTAAGCTATTCGGTTGACTTGTTTGGATTGAATTCGGTGAATTACTAAAAACGAAGTTTACCAAGAAAAATAATTAAAAATTTTAAAAGTTACTAGAAACAGCGGTGAAGCATGTTATGATGCATAAAACCGCTGTTTCTTTTTGTTTTCAAATAGTGTAAACAGCATAATTTAGATATATCTATTAGTTTATTTAATCATTATTTCTTTATGCCTTCTTTTTAGACTTAGACCAGTAGAATTTTACTTCCGGTAAAAATAACTGACTTAACGCTATGCAAGTGGCTTAGTATACTCTAGTTAATAAATATAAGAGAGGGGACATAGCATGGAAAGTTGGCTAGGACTCGAAGGAAAAGTAGCAGTGGTCACTGGGGGATCATCTGGAATTGGACGTAGTGTGGTAGAAGGATTATTAGAAGTAGGGGTTAAAGTAGTAAACTTTGACATTTCTGAAAGCGACATAGCTCACGACAATTATTTATTTGTTAATGTAGACGTCACATCGAGAGAATCTGTAGAAAACGGTGTAGCAAAAGCGGTTGAAACGTTTGGCACAATCGACGGTGTTGTCAATAACGCAGGCATTAATATCCCAGCTCTACTAGTAGACACAAAAGAAAGTCACAGCAAGTACGAATTGAATGATTTGATTTTCGACAAGATGATTGCGATCAATCAAAAAGGCTTATATCTAGTTGCGCAAGCAGTTGGACGTGTATTAGCTGAAAACAAACGTGGTGTCATTATCAACATGGGCTCAGAATCTGGTTTAGAAGGATCTGAAGGACAAAGTTGTTATGCTGCAACAAAAGCTGCAACCTATAGTTTCACACGTTCTTGGGCTAAGGAATTAGGTAAGTCAAATGTCCGTGTGGTTGGTTTAGCACCAGGTATCATGGAAGAAACAGGACTAAGAACATTAGCTTACGAAGAAGCCTTAGCATACACTCGTAGCATTACAGTGGAGCAATTAAGAGAAGGTTACAGTAAAACAAGTACCATTCCTCTAGGCCGTAGCGGTAAGTTAAGCGAAGTGGCAGATGCTGTGTGTTATTTATTATCAGAGCGCTCAAGCTATATCACGGGTGTGACGATTAACGTAGCAGGAGGAAAAACCAGAGGATAGGAAGTGTTATATGCGTGGGAATCGTAAATCGTTGGTATGATATTTTGAAATTGTTGCTAGCACATGACCAACTAACGGCGGAAGATTTTAAAAAGAATTTTAGTTTAACGCCACATACTTTAAAGAATAGTATTCATTTATTGAATGAAGAAATGGTTGGCATTGCCCATATCCACCAAGATAAACATATTTATACTTTACAAATTTTCGATTTCCAGGAATTAGATAACATTATGTCTGGGTCATTTAAACGCGAGAGCGATTTTAATTCTTCAACCAAGCGAATTGCTTATCTGTTAAAAAAAACTGATCCTCGAACCTGGTTATCATGTCATTACGGATATTGCGGAAGAACTATCTGTTAGCCGCAATACCGTCAATAGTGACTTGAAGACGGCTCGCTTACAGTTACAAGAATATCAGGTAGAAATTGAGAGTTTAACCAGTAAAGGAATTCGTTTAACGGGTGAAGTCTTTAATAAACGCTTAGTTTATTTCAAGTTAGTTCAGGACTATTTTAATTATCAATTTATTGAAGATGCGTCGATTGATCGACTGTATGAATTGCAGGAACGCTATCAGATTAGTAAAGATACGATGACGATGTTAATTAAAGGCATTGATATCATCGTAGGTTCGATTCGCTCAGGTGACTATTTAGATGAACCGATTGCATATTATTCGAATCATATGGAGCAGACGGATTTATTTCATGAACTGATTCTGTTTGTGGAAACGGAGTTTAATATGACCTTGAGTCATTATGAACAAGATTTCTTAAGTTTCCCACTCAATTTAAATAACATTAATCGCTTGAGCCATCAATTAGAGGCGGGAGAAGCGAGTTATTTACCCGAAATCTTTCATAAGATGTTGGACCGAATCCGACAAGCTTTTATGTTAGACATCAACCGTGAGTTTTTATATTCAGAAATGTCGATTCATTTACTGTATTTAATTAATCGCTCGATTTATCATGTCAAACCAAATGAAATGTTTTTTGGAGAGTTAGAAAGGAAGTATCCTTTCTCATACGAAGTCGCGAAAGTCGCCGCCCAATCCATTTCAAGTGATATTAAGCGTAAAATTTACACGGCTGAAATTGATTACTTAACGCTCTATTTTGAAATGACGTTAAGGCGAACGAAGCAGGAATTAAGTTTGAATGTCGCAATTATTAGTAATACGGGACATGGCACCGCCAATATTATTCGCCGTCAAATCGAACGGATTGTGGGGGATGACACTAATTTTACTCAGTTTTCTGAGGACAATTACCATGAGGCGGATTTAACGCAATTCTTCGTCATCTTTACGACCATTCCATTACAAGAAGTGCCGGAGGCCGTCCCAATTATTCGTATCGCCAATATCTTTAGTGATCAATGGCTGAGTGATCAATTGCAGAAAGTCAAAGCGACCAATACGAAGTTGATTGATTCCATGTTGTTTGACTTGTATCACTTAGATACTCAACAGGACTATCTATGGAATTTGAATGTGATGATTGAAGGTTTGCAGCAAGAGGGCATCGTAGATGAGGCCTTTAAAGACAGGATTATTCAGCGCGAGCAAAATCAAGCCACGACCTTTGATAATGGCATTGCCTTTCCACATGCGATCAATAGCCAAAGTCAACAAATTACCCTCACGATTGGGGTCTGTTCACAAGACTATTTGGTCGAAAACGAACGCGTCAATTTAATTATTCTATTAGCAGTGCCTGAACAACTGACTAAGGAGAATGAAACAAAATTATTCGAATTGTATGACATTATCTTCAGAATGGCCAATGAGAGTAATTTTAAAGAAGATCTTTATGAAATGTTTGAAAAATCTGATTTTATTGAATACATCGAGAAAAGGAGGTTATCGCTATGAGTTTCGTAACGGTGTTTATTATCTTTGCTGTAAGCGCTTATGCGTTTCAAATCTTTTTAGGCTTCCAACAACTTAGACACTTTAATGGAGTCTATCAAGAGCTACGCCGTAAAGGGAAAGTTGCGATTGGTCGACGCCCTGGTAAGATTCGCTCGGGAACGATCGTGATGTTTGCGATTGAAGACGAAGGAAAGATTATTGATGCGCGTTTAATGCAAGGTGTGACGGTTGCTTCAAAATTTAAAGCACTGAACAAGTATGTCGGACAAGATATTCACTATATTGATAAGTATCATCCGCTCGTTCAAAAAGAAAATAAATTAACACAATTTGCGATGGAAAATGCTCGCGAAATCTACTTGAGAGTCGCTGTAGGAGACTATAAAGAAGAGCCGGCGGCATCGCCATTCAAACAGTTGGCATTTAATGTCAATCTATCCAAAAATCTATTAATGAGTAAATTTAAAAGGAGTGTGTAGGTATGGAGTTTGTTGTTAAGTTTGCGGAAGGCTTTATGAATCTATTCCAAACAGGTGCAGATGTTTTTATTAGTTGGATGGGGTCAATTGTTCCTTTAGTTTTAATGTTATTGGTAGCGATGAATGCGCTAATTAGCATGATGGGGGAAGAAAAAGTGACGGCTTTAGCTCGTGTCTCAGCGAGTAACCCTGTGTCACGTTACATGATTTTACCTTTTATCTCTGCGTTTATGTTAGGAAATCCTATGTCAATGACAATGGGAAGATTCTTACCAGAGTATTACAAGCCAAGTTTTATTGCGGCTCAAATGCAATTCTGTCATACAAGTAATGGGGTATTCCCACATATCAACCCAGGTGAATTATTTGTTTGGTTAGGGATTGCTCAAGGTATTTCAGCTTTAGGCTTAAATCAAATGGAATTAGCGATTCGTTACTTACTCGTTGGTTTAGTTATGAACGCGTTTGGTGGCTGGGTCACTGACTTTACGACTGCATTCGTATCGAAACAACAAGGTGTCACATTAAGCAAAACACTTAATAGTGTAACGGACTAGGGGGATAAAACATGTCAGAATTTAAGAGTATTGTTGTTAATAAAGGTAATGGCGGCTTTGGTGGCCCGTTAACGATCACGCCAACAGCAGAAAAGAATAAATTTATTTATGTCACTGGTGGTGGTGAAAAACCTGAAATTGTTGATAAAATTGTTGAATTGACTGGGATGGAAGCTGCTAATGGCTTCAAAACATCGATTCCAGATAGTGAAATTGCCTTAGCAATTATTGACTGTGGTGGGACGTTACGTTGTGGGATTTATCCTAAAAAAGGAATTCCAACTATCAACATTATCCCAACAGGTAAGAGCGGTCCTTTAGCTCAATACATTACAGAAGATATTTATGTATCAAACGTTGGCTTACAACAAATTGCTTTATCAGATGGTCAAGTTGCTCCAGCAGCGGCACCAGTAACTGAAGCTAAAAAACCAACTTACGACACTACGAAGAAAATTACAGAACAACGCGCTGAGCAAAGTTTTGTGGCTCGTATTGGGATGGGTGCTGGTAAAGTCGTAGCAACTTTTAACCAAGCAGCCCGTGAAGCGGTTCAAACAATGTTGAATACCGTCATTCCATTTATGGCCTTCGTATCCCTTTTAATCGGTTTAATTCAAGGATCTGGTGTTGGGACATGGATCGCCAACATCATGGCACCTCTAGCAGGTAACGTCTTTGGTTTAGTAATTATCGGCTTCTTATGTTCATTACCATTCTTATCACCTTTATTAGGACCTGGTGCAGTAATCAGTCAGATTATCGGAACATTAATTGGGGTGGAAATTGGTAATGGAAACATTCCGCCACAACTTGCACTACCCGCTTTATTCGCGATTAACACGCAAAACGGTTGTGACTTTATTCCCGTTGCTTTAGGTTTAGCTGAAGCAGAAACTGAAACGGTTGAAGTCGGTGTACCATCGGTTTTATACTCTCGTTTCTTAAACGGAGTTCCTCGTGTTGTCGTTGCTTGGTTAGCAAGCTTCGGTTTATATAGCTAATACTATTTAGAAGGAGAAAGATATGACTTTATACAAAACAAATATTGTTGAAGTAGGCTCAGATGCAGCAATGTTTAAAGAAGAAAACATGATGATCTTATTCGGGAAAGAAGCGCCAGCTGAATTAGCTGATTATGCTTATATTATTGATGTGACGCCTTTAGCGGCTGCCATTGAAGTAGGCATGACACTAAGTTTCAACTCAAGTGAGTATGCGATCACAGCGGTTGGTAACGTAGTCGATAAAAACCTGACTAATTTAGGTCATATTACCTTGAAATTTGATGGGTCAACGGAAGCTGAACTTCCAGGAACACTTTATTTAGAAGCTAAAGCTTTACCAGAAGCTTCAGCAGGAACGGTTATCACAATTAACTAATGCACTTAATTATCCGAGTATCATCTTATGGTCTTTTTGCCTGTGAGAAGGTATTCGGATATTTTATTTAACGAGCGATTGTGAGGAAAAAAAGTGGCATCTTTAAGCAATGGTCAGTAAGATGTCAGTAGACTAGTGAATAGGGGTGTTTTACATGAAAGCAATAATCTTTGATATGGATGGCGTGATGATTGATTCAGAGTACGCCTACACCGCAGCGATTAAAGAAGTGATGCAAAGTTTAGGCCATGAGATTTCAGAAGAGTATATTTACTCATTTGTCGGAACGACCCATGACTTTACCTGGGCACAGATCATGCTTGATTATCAACTAAGCGGCGAAGCAAGTGCTTATATTAATGATATGTTAGAGCGTCGAGAGTTGATTGTCGAAAGAGATGGGCTAATTACCTATCCACACGTTCGTGACTTCATTGTCGCTTCTTTTGAAAAAGGCTATCAATTAGCGGTTGCGTCATCTTCACCGAAGCGTGAAATTCTGCGTACGGTAGAACATTTAGACGTGGCGGACTACTTTAAGCAGTTAGTCAGTGGCGAAGAAGTTAAGCATTCTAAACCAGCACCTGATATCTTTTTAAGAGCAGCTGACTTATTAGGGCTTGAACCAAGTGAGTGTCTGGTGATTGAGGATTCCAAAAACGGCTCACTGGCCGCTAAGGCTGCCGGTATGTATTGTGTGGGTTACCGTGACAGTCAATACCCTGAGCAAGATTTAAGTGCCACCGATGAGATTGTGACTGATTTCTTTGAAATTAAACTAGACCCAGTTGAAGGAGCGAACTAAGTGAAAACCATTATATTTGATATGGACGGCGTGATCGTTGATTCAGAGTATACGTATCTAGAATCTAAAACACAGATTTTAAAAGACGCTGACCGAGAAAAACCATTGAGCTACCAATATCAGTTTATGGGCACGACCTATGAATTTATGTGGCAAAAGATGAAAGATGAATTGGCTTTACCAGAAGACATTTCTTTCTACATTAGTGAAATGAACCGAATTCGAGAAGAGATGATCCAAAGAGACGGTGTGCGAGCGATTAAATGTGCTCAGAAATTGATTATGGAGTTACATTCGCAAGGCTATGAATTAGCAGTAGCGTCCTCTTCACCTAAGAAAGAAATCATTCGCAATTTAACAGAATTAGGGTTAATCGAATATTTTAAAGTCTTAGTTAGTGGTGAAGAAGTGGAACGCTCTAAACCTAATCCTGATGTCTTTTTAAGAGCAGCTGAATTAATCGAAGCTGATCCAACAAATTGTATAGTAATTGAAGATACTAAGAATGGTGCACTTGCTGCTAAGGCTGCAGGCATGTATTGCTTCGGCTTTGCCAATCCAGACTATCCAACTCAAGACTTATCTATGACAGATGAAATTGTAACGGATTTAAGTCAAATTGATTTTAATGTTTAATATTTGGAGGGAACGTAATGGAATTTATTATTGATACAGCAAATTTAGAAGAGATTAAACATTATCATGAAGTATTAAATTTAACGGGAGTAACTACCAATCCATCAATTTGTAAAAAAGAAGGTAATGTAGATTTTTTTGCACATATGAATGCAATTCGTGAGATTATTGGTTTAGATAAATCATTCCATGTACAAGTAGTGTCACAAGACTATGATGGGATGTTAGAAGATGCAGCAGCTATCTTGGATAAGATTGATGATCAAGTGTATATTAAAGTACCTACTACAGAAACTGGATTACGTGTTATGAAAGAACTAAAAAAACGTAATATTAATGTAACTGCGACTGGGATCTATACGAAAATGCAAGCTTATTTAGCGATGAATGTAGGAGCAGATTATCTTGCACCTTACTATAATCGTATGGAGAATATTAATATTGACCCGAGAGAAGCAATCACAGACATTGCAAACATGATTAAACAATCAGGCAGTAAAACAAAGATATTAGCAGCGAGCTTTAAGAATGTTAACCAAGTAACGAATGCATTTGAATGTGGCGCACACGCGGCAACTATGGGAGTAGATATGATTGCAACTGCCCTCAATTTACCATCTATTCAAAAAGCAGTCGATGACTTCCAAACTGACTGGGAGACAATCCACGGTGAAGGATCGAATGTAGCAATTATTTAATGAATGCTTGACTAATTTTCAGACTGAATCATTTAGAAAATGTTTTTTCGCATCATAAAGGTGAGTGACATACTGTTTGTTGAGGTATCAGATGAGGTAACTTGCAATGAAAATGTATGAAAATCGAAATATTATTAATAAGCGCTTGCAATATTTGAGAGCTTGGGTTATTATTTATTTGCAAGAGCTATGAACAAATTAAATATGATTGTGTAACTATTCAATTAGGCATAAATATATTTCTGGCCCGCCAGGAGTCTATTTATGTCTATTTATTTGTGTTTATTTATGGAGGTGTTCGTGTGAAAGTCATTCAATCATTGAATCAAAACGCACTATTGGTTCGAGATGAAAGTGGTCATGAGTTTATTACGTTAGGCAAAGGAATTGGCTTTGGTCTGAAAAAAGGTGATGAGGTTGAAAAGAGTAAAATCACAACCATCTACAGCATTAAGTCAACGATCCATGAACAGAAAATTTTAGAACAATTGAAAGATATCGATGAAAATGTATTGATTATGGCAGAGGAAGTTGGCAAGATGGCAAATGAAAAATTAACGGATGAATTAAATGAGTCTTTTGTTTTTTCGCTAGCCAATCACTTACAGTACAGTATTGAACGCAATATGAGTCAGGATATTCCCTTGCAACCGTTTCATCACGAGATAAAATACTTGTATCCAAAAGAGTATGTCTTGGCTGAGTGTTCGGTCGACTATTTAAATGATAAATACCAATTAGCTTTACATGAATCAGAGAAAGCCTTCTTCACTTTACACTTTGTGAACGGGTTGAAGGATTCAGCAAATTTCCAAGAAACAGTGACACTCAGCAATATCCTGAACGATATCGTGATGATTATTGAAAGAGAAAGTGAATGCGAGTTAGATAAAACTTCGGTTGATTACTCGCGTTTCATTGTCCACCTACGTTATTTTTTAATTCGTCAAATGCAAACGCCGACAATCACTTCGGAAGAAGAGTCGAATTTGATGGAATTGTATCAGTCATCGGCTAGCTTATTTACTAAGCAGCGTGACATCGTCCAAAAGTTGAAAGTCTTTTTAGACGAACAACACAGCATGGCAATTAATCATGCGGAAGCTTTTTATTTGTTAATCCATTTGATCCGTGTGTTGGATCAGTAAAAGTCTAAGCCAAGTTGAAGCGCTTTGTTTTCAGCTTGGGGACTTGAGTGATTAAGTCATCTAACTATTTTTGGATAAGATTATGGGCCCAATTCTGTCTGGAGATAGTAGAAATTTTCGGAGGTTGTATATGTTAAATCGTGAGGTTATGGAGTTTAAGGTTGCAGGTTTAGAGTCGGACGTTGCGGTTTTGACGCATCTTTCAGAACGTTTGGCTGGTTTGGGAATTGTCAAGACGTCGTTTAAAGAGGCAATTTTGACGCGTGAGGCGAATTTTTCGACGGGTTTACAGGTTGGAACCATTGGTTTTGCGCTACCGCATACGGATAGCGAGCATGTCAATGAGTCACAGATTGCGATTATGACATTGGCTGAGCCAGTTGTGTTTAAGCAAATGGGCGATAATATGACGGAGGTACCGGTGTCGATTGTCTTTATGTTGGCTTTAAAAGAGTCAGCGACGCATTTGACGATGTTACAGACCTTGATAGAATTGATGCAAAATGATGAAGTGATTACTGAGTTATTAAACTTCGATGAGTCTGGTGAAAGTAAAGCGTCTCTAAAAGAAATATTTAAAAAATATAATATTATTTAATTAAAGGAGGATTTAATTATGGCGGATTTATTACAAGGCTTTGTGGATTTAGGTCCATCAATTGTTTTACCGATTATCGTCTTTATATTTGGTTTAGTGTTAGGAGCAGCACCGCGTAAGGCATTTATCGCAGGGGTAACGGTTGGTATCGGCTTCATTGGCTTGAACTTAGTAATCGATTTATTAGGTGGTAGCTTAGGGCCTGCGGCTCAACAAATGGTTGATCGTTTTGGCTTAAATTTAACGACCATTGACGTGGGTTGGCCAGCAGCGTCAGCGATTTCTTACGGTACGGTTTTAGGTAGTTTAGCGATACCTGTAGGAATTGGTGTGAACGTCTTGTTATTAATCTTTGGTTTAACAAACACGTTAATGGTAGATATTTGGAACTTCTGGCATGCAGCGTTCGTTGCGTCATTAGTGAATGCGGTAACGGGTAACTTTGCGTTGAGTTTATTCGCAATGGTGACTTACTTACTTTTAATGTACTTATTGGGAGATCTTATTGCGCCAACTGTTGAAAAATTCTACGGTTATCCAAATATCACATTCCCTCATGGTACGTCAGCACCAGGTTTCTTAGTGGCGATTCCTTTAAATTGGATTTTCGATCGCATTCCTGGGTTCAACAAATTACAAGCTGACCCAGAAACAATCCAAGATAAATTTGGTGTCTTTGGTGAAACTACAGTCATGGGCTTAATCATCGGTATCGTCATGGGCTTATTAGCGGGTTATGACTTGGGTGGTATATTAGGTTTAGGTATTTCTTTAGCAGCAGTTATGGTGTTGCTACCAAGAATGGTTGCTTTGTTAATGGAAGGTTTAACGCCAATTTCAGAAGCAGCGAACGAATTTGTTAAGAAGCGTTTCCCAGGTCGCGAGTTAAATATCGGGATGGACTCAGCCTTATCTGTTGGTCACCCAGCGGTTTTATCTAGTTCATTATTATTAGTACCCATTACAATTGGTTTAGCTTTCTTATTACCAGGTAACACAACGATTCCTTTTGGTGACTTAGCAACGATACCTTATGCAGTATGTTTAATGGCACCTGTTTTCAAAGGTAACATTATTCGTACAGTTGTTGCTGGTTCATTATATATGACGTCAATTCTATACATTACGTCATGGGCGGCGCCATTAGTTACAATGGCAGCTCAAGCAGCTAACTTCGACTTAGGTGGTAACTCAAGTGTTACCGCAATGGTTGAAGGTGGATTATGGCCAACTTGGCTATTCATTACGGCTGGACAAAACATGCCTTGGATTACAATTGGTTTAATCTTTGTTGTGTGTTTAGGTGGCTTGGTGTATGTGAATAAAGTGAAGGCAGCTAAGGTTGCTGGGTAATGATTGGTCAGATTTTATTGCTTGAGAGGTGACGGTTAACCGTTGCTTTGAGTGTGATTAGATTAGATATACAGTGGCTGAGGCTGCTGACAAATAAATTGAGTATAAAGGGAGAGTTTTATGATGAAAAAGTTATTAGTTATGTGTGGTTCAGGTATCGCAACGTCAACAGTAGTTACTAACAAGTTAAAAGAGTGGTTAAAGGCTAACGGTATGGATAAAGAAGTAACCATTATTCAGTCTAAAGTAGCTTCGGAAGTCAATCGTATTGATGATTATGATGCAGTGGTTTCTACAACAGCTGTACCAGATAAAATTAAAGATAAAGTCATCCCAGGTCTACCTTTATTAACAGGTATGGGCGTAGATGCAATGTACGAAGATTTAAAAGCTCAACTATCGAAGTAATTTGGCTTGTTTAGGTGGCGAAGAGAGTGGTCGCCCTTAGAAGCAAGACTTGATAAATGAAAGTATAGAAAAGCATGCTTATGGTGAAACACTGCGTCTCTTGGTGAAGAGAATTCAGAGTGTGCTACCCGTAAGTGTGCTTTTTATATTGAATATGTGAGTTTTCATGTCTGTCTATGTAATTGTTTGCGGACTGGTAGTAGTTCGTAAATAGGTTTAGCTATTTAGTCAACGGATCATTCTCAAAGGAGGATTTTTATGTTAGTTAATTCAAAACAAATATTACTTGAAGCGAAAGAAAGAGGATTTGCGGTTCCATCTACCAACTTTATCGATTTGGAGTCAGCACGTGCTTATGTGGAAACGGCTGAGGAAAGTGGCTTACCACTCATCTTGTCATTTGCACAATCTCATCAGAACATCATGTCACTGGAAGAAGCGGCAGTGATTGGTGGTTACTTTGCAAAGCGTGCGAGTGTGCCAGTGATTCTACATTTAGATCACGGTGAAGATTTTGACTATATTAAGCGAGCGATTGAGTTAGGTTTTAAGTCCGTGATGATTGATGCCTCTCAGGAGAGTTTTGAAGATAATGTGGCTTTAACGAAACAAGTCGTCGCCTTTGCACATCAGTTTGATGTGACAGTTGAGGCGGAATTAGGTCATGTAGGAGCCAATGATCATTCTGAATCTGATCAATTAACGGATTCGATTTATACAGAAGTGAGTGACGTCGTGAAGTTTGTGGAAGCAACTGGCGTCGACTCTTTAGCGGTATCGATTGGAACTGCTCACGGCGTTTATAAAGGTGAACCGAAATTAAGTTTTGAGCGTTTAGAAGAAATCAATGCGATGACGTCAATTCCTTTGGTATTACACGGAGGGTCATCAACAGGTGACGCTAATTTAAAACGTTGTGCGACAAGTGGCATTGCGAAGATTAATATATATTCTGATTTTATCAATGGTGCTTATACGGCGATTCAAGAAGAGGCGCCAGCTGACTATGTAGTGATGAAAGCTGTCGCTGGAGATCGTATGCGAGCTGTCTTAACTCACTATTTTGATGTTTTTGAAACGAAAGCTGTTAAAGTTGTAGGAATGGAAGAGAAAGGGGAATAGTAATGGTTAATAAGAAAATTAAACGTCCATTTTTCATTTTTAATCCAAAGTCATTCTTGTATGGAGAAGAGTTATTAGAGTTAGCTAAAGTGGCGGACGAACAAGCGGCTTTGTATCCGGAAATTTCTGTAATGGTGACTGCGCCTTTTGCTGATTTAGCGACGGTTTCAGCAGCTACTACGCATATTACAGTAACTGCTCAACATATGGATGGGATCGTTCCTGGGCGAGGTATGGGGCACGTTTTACCTGAGTCTTTAAAGTCTGCGGGTGTTGGAGCAACTTTCCTGAACCATGCCGAGCAACCAATGCAATTGAATGAGTTAGTAGCAGCCGTTGACCGTGCCAAAGATTTAGGCATTCTAACAATTGTCTGTGCGGATTCTCTAGAAGAAGCCAAGGCCATCGCTAGTTTAGGTCCGGATGTGATTTTATGTGAGCCAACCGAATTAATCGGAACAGGTCAAACGAGTGATGACTCTTATATTGAAGCAACTAATGCAGCCATTCGTGACATTGATGACTCAATCTCGATTATGCAAGCAGCTGGTATTAGTACTGCGGATGATGTCTATCGTACGATTAAATTAGGTGCTGACGGAACAGGCTGTACAAGCGGTATCACTAAAGCTGATCATCCTAAGCAAATGTTAATCGATATGATTGAAGCGGTTGTGCGTGCTTCAAAGTCTGAGTAAAGGAGAATTTAATCAATATGAAATTATATAAAGAGAAAATCCAATTAGCGTCTACCGGTAAGATGTCGACCTATCTCGATGTAACTGAAGCAGTTCGTAAAGCGATCACTGATAGTGGTGTAGAAAATGGCTTAGTCACTGTTTTAACACCTCATACAACTTGTGCAGTCTTCTATGAAGAGTATGCGCATGACAAGAATGAGGATGGTATTGAGTCTTTACAACAAGACTTGAACAATGCTTTAGAAAAAATCATTCCTTACCATAAGTCAGCAGATACGTATATCTACCCTGGCGAAGAACATTATCAAGCTGTTGAAGCTTGGCCAAATGCGGCTGAGTATTTACCAAACGGTGACCGTTCAGCTTTGTGGAACGGCGATGCACACTTGAAAGCTACCATCATTGGATCAAGTGAAACCTTTGATGTTGAAGCAGGTAAATTAGGCGTTGGTAAAACTGGTTACATTTACTTTGTCGACTTTGACACGACACGTCCTCGAACAAGAACGTGTTCGATTACGGTGATGGGAGAGTAAGGTTCTATTACCAAGATAAAGCTAAACGCAATCATCTCTTATAAATGAATACAATAGATAGAGAGTCACCCTTAGACCTAGCCAGTTTGAGGGTGTTTTTTTGAGTTGGGATGCATTTTCTTGTTTATAGTAGAAGATTTGTCTTTTCATTGTGGAGTTTACTCAAAAAAACCAATTTAATATTGTTTTACATATTAAATTAACTACGTTTGACACACTGTGTGCCAAATGAGGAGATTATTCCTAAGTGTTGGTACCGTTACCAACTAAGCGAGGAAATCTGTTTTCGGTTATGTTATTGCTTATACTGATAACAAGAGTTAAATGAAGGGGTGGAATTTATGAAAGAGTTACCTAAAAACTTTCTATGGGGAGGGGCGGTGGCGGCTCATCAGATTGAAGGTGGATGGAATGTTGGTGGCAAAGGACTTAGTACGGCTGACGTCATGACCGCAGGAAGAAATGGTGTATCCAGAAAAATTACAACAGAAGGAATCTTGGATAACGAGTACTATCCCAATCATGAAGCCATAGATTTTTATCACAGATATAAAGAAGATATCCAACTTTTTAAAGAGATGGGCCTAAAGGCACTAAGGACTTCGATTAATTGGACAAGAATCTATCCAAATGGCGATGACCTTGAACCGAACGAAGCAGGTCTACAGTTTTATGATGATTTGTTTGATGAATTGTTGGTAAACGGCATCGAACCAGTTATTACTCTGTCCCATTTCGAAATACCGTTAGCACTGTACCATAATTATGGAGGTTTCCGTCATAAGAAGGTGATTGATTTCTTTGTTAATTATGCAAGGACAGTTATGACGCGTTACAAGAATAAGGTTAAATATTGGATGACTTTCAACGAAATAAACAATCAAGCAGACGGTCAACACGATTTACATACTTGGACGAACTCCGCTATTCTGTTTGAAGAAGGGGAGAATCGCGAAGCGATAATTTATCAAGCCGCAATAAACGAACTAATCGCTAGTGCCAAAGTCGTTAAGCTAGGTCATGAAATTAATCCAGATTTTCAGATTGGTTGCATGATGGCTTATGTGCCAGTGTATCCTTTTTCGAGTAAACCAGAGGATCAAATGGCAGCGTTAAAAGTAATGAATCGACGCTTTTTCTACAGTGATGTCCATGCGCGAGGTTATGTTCCTAACTACGTTGAGAAGGAATGGGAAGCTAAAGGCTATCAAATTAATTTGACAAGCGATGAGCGTGATATTCTAAGAGAAGGAACGGTTGATTACATAGGCTTTAGTTATTATATGTCAGGAGCTGTAACGACGCTTGAAAATGTCGGAGGTTATTCAATTGATGATTTCTCACATGCGAAATGGTTAGAAAATCCATATGTTAAAGCAAGTGATTGGGGCTGGCAAATTGATCCCGTAGGCCTTCGCTACATTCTAAATTTGGTTTATGAACGCTATAATTTACCATTATTTATTGTTGAAAATGGGTTTGGTGCTTATGATCAGATTGAAGAGGACGGAACGATTCAAGATCAATACCGTATTGATTATTTACAAGAACATATTCAACAAATGAAGCTTGCCGTCGTCGAAGATGGTGTCGAATTAATGGGTTATACGCCTTGGGGGATTATTGATATCGTGAGTTTTGGGACAGGGGAAATGGAAAAGCGTTATGGTTTCATTCATGTTGATAAAGATAATCAAGGTAATGGTAGTTTAAAACGTAGTAAGAAAGTATCTTTTGACTGGTATAAATATTTGATTTCAACAAATGCTAAGGAAATATAATAATTGAAGAATCAGAGCAAGCTAACTAACTGCTAGGGGCAAATTCTGATTCCTTCTTTTGAAGAGAACATGCTAGACTGGACTTTCAGCCTTTTATATATTTTTTAGGAATAAATAAAAACGTTTCCATAAAAGGGGTGTTTTGTCATATATAATGGCAAATGTTGATAGTCTAAGTAACTACTCAACATAATAAATGAAGTAGAAGGTGAAGAGTTATGTATATTGGAATTGATGTCGGAGGGACGAGTATAAAATATGGTCTAGTAGATGAAGAGGGTGTGGTCACACATAAATCTACGCTAGCGACTAGTCATAATAGAATCGAATTTCTTGATAACATCATTAAACTTATTCAAGACTTAAGCATTCAATATCCGGATGTAAAAGCGGTTGGAATATGTGCACCTGGCATTATCGAAAAAAACGGCCTGATGACAACGGCAGGAGCTCTTAAAGCTTTATACGGAATAAATTTGAAAGATGAAATTCAAAAATTTGTCGATTTACCTGTTCAAATTGAAAATGATGCGAATGCTGTCGCAATTGCCGAGCGTTGGGTAGGAAATGCTAAAGGAATCGATAACTATTTATGCTTGGTATTAGGAACAGGTGTCGGTGGTGGAATCGTAATAAACGGTGATGTTTACCGTGGGAAACATGGCATGGCTGGAGAATTTGGTTGGATGATTATCGATCGATTTTCGAGCGAGGAAGATATGGAGTCTGCTTCTGTCAATCAAAGAGCTGCAATTGTAGGGGGGCTCTGTTTAAGATACAACAAGTTTTCAAGAGAAAAAAATTCATCTTTCGAAGGTATAACGGATGCAAAGTTAATCTTCGAACGCGAGGCAACGGATGAACTTGCTCAGCTTGTAATTTCTCAATTTTTCAAAGATCTTTCGGTATCCATTATCAATCTGATTAGCTGCTTTGATCCAGAACTTGTGTTGATTGGTGGCGGCATCAGTGAGAATGACCGTTTCTTTGACCGTTTACAAAAGGAAGTATTGAGATGGGAGAAAGAACATGCAAGTGTCAATTATTTAATTGGTCAAACGATTGCACCCATTAAGCAAACAAAACTTAAGAATGATGCAGGTATTATCGGTTCAGTTTATCCGATTCGTAGGACCCTTAAGTTAAATAGCTAATTTGAATAGAAAGAAAGGAGACGTTAAGTTGGCAATAGAACATGGCAAACAAAAGAATACAAGAAGAATTAGGAAATGGTTTCAAGCTTTCTTTGAGCAATGGGAATTACAAACAATGGTGTGGCCGGGAATCCTATTTATGATGATATTTAATTTCATCCCAATTTATGGTTTAGTCATTGCATTTCAACGTTATACCGTGATGGACACATTTAGTACGGCAGAATGGGTTGGATTTGAAAACTTTAATATTATTCTCAACGACCGTTTTTTCTGGGACGCTGTCTTTAATACTCTAGGAATTAGTTTTCTGAAATTACTCATTGGTTTTATACTACCCATTATCTTTTCAGTTTTGATATTTGAATTGAGACAAGGACCCTTCAAGAAACTCGTTCAGACAATCTCTTATATGCCCTATTTTTTATCATGGATTGTCCTAGGAGGAATGTTGATAAATTGGTTATCGACAACAGGTCTTTTAAATACAATTCTAACTGGTCTGGGTTTTCAGATTAAAAATCAAAACTATTTATTATCAGCCAATAATTATTGGTGGATTGCGGTAATCTCTGATATTTGGAAAAATACAGGTTGGGGAACTATTCTGTACCTAGCGACACTGGCTAAAATAGATCCAGCTTTCTATGAGGCTGCAAAAATAGATGGAGCGACTAGGTTCCAACAGATTACCAAAATAACAATCCCCATGTTAAAAGGAATTATCAGTTTAAATTTAATTTTAACAATCAGTGGTTTGTTAGGTTCAAACTTAGACCAGACAATGGTCCTAATGAACAGCCAGAACCAAGCAAGAGCAGAGGTCATCAATTCCTATGTTTATCGAATTGGTATAGCGCAAGGTGATTTTTCTTATGCGACGGCTGTTGGTTTAGGCGTGTCTTTAGTTTCAGTGACCTTATTAATTTTATCTAATCAAATGACGAAACGTCTGAATGACAATACGTCAGTTCTGTAGGGAGGGAAAGATAAAGTGGATAGAAAAGTAATGAAAAAAGATGTTGATGGAAGACTATTTGATTTAATCAACGTCACTATTTTAATCGTGTTTACAATCCTCATCATCATTCCACTGTGGAATGTGTTGATATCTTCTTTTGCTTCAGGACAAGCACTTGCTAAAGGAAACTTTATTTTCTGGCCGGAGGAATTATCATTGGAAAACTATAAAGCAGTTTTCAGAGATAGTTCCATGATACGTGCGTTTGTTATATCAGTCGCTAAAACTGTAATTGGTGTTCTGACTCACGTGTTTTTCTGTGCAATGATGGCTTTTGCTATGAGTAAAGCTCATTTAAAAGGCCGGAAATTATATTCTGCTATGGGAATCATTACGATGTTTTTCTCAGGTGGTATGATCCCGACTTATTTATTAATTCGCGAACTGGGCTTACTAAATAGTTTCTGGGTTTACATCATCCCTGCTCTTTTAAGCTATTATGACGTGATTATTCTGATGAACTTTTTCAGAAATGTTCCTGATTCATTAGAAGAATCGGCAATGATTGATGGTGCTGGTTATTGGCGTGTGTTTCTTCAAATTATTCTACCCTTATCTAAACCAGCTTTAGCTACGATTGCTTTATTTAATGGCGTGAATCAGTGGAATGATTTTATGACAGCTCGTATTTATATTACTAATAAGGATTTATACCCTTTGCAGATGAAACTGTATGAAATTATTGTCCAGTCGCAAACACAAGGGATGCAGAATATCGGAACCGCGCTTGCTCAAAGTACAACGAAAGGAGTTCAGTTAGCAACGATTGTTATGACCACAATCCCCATTCTAATTATTTATCCGATGTTACAAAAACATTTTATTTCTGGAATGATGGTTGGCGCTGTTAAAGAATAATATATTAGAAAGAAGGAAAATAAATGAAATTCAACAAGACTATTGGTAAAACTATTTTGTTATTAGGGTCTGCTTTCTTATTAGTCGCGTGTGGTAACGAGGAGTCAGCTGGAAGTCAAAGCGGAACGGACGATATAGCAGAGCGCTACGAATTAGATGCTTCAACACCTGCATGGGAACTAGATACGAAGGAAGAAGTGACTGAGTTAACCTGGTATGTAAATGCTGATTGGTGGAATGACACGTGGGGTGAAGACACAGTTACCAAGAAAATGGAAGAAGACTTAAATATTAAAATTAACTTTATCAAAGGTGACGATACTAATCTAAATATGATGTTTTCAAGTGAAGATGTAGCGGATATCGTGACGATTTTCGATTCGAATTCACAAGTAGCCAAAGAAGCCAATACGTGGGCATACGCATTAAATGAACTGGCTGAAACTTATGACCCACATTGGAATGAAGTTGCTGCAGAAGATACGTTAAATTGGTTTAAGTTAGAGGACGGAAACACCTATGGCTATCCGAACTATTCAAACACAGCTGCTGATTATGAAAGTGGCATGATTCCTTCTAATACAAACTTTTTAATTCGAAAAGACGTTTATGAAGCACTTGGTGAACCAGAGTTTGGAAGCCCTGAAGAATTTATCGCAACAATGGAAATGATTAATGAAGAATTTCCAGAGTTAGTGCCTTTCGGATTCAATGCATTAGGTGATGGTGTTGGTTCATTAGGTGATGTATTCCAAGACTTCTTAGGCGTCGATTTAGTGGATGCAGATGGGAACTTTAAGAATCGTAATTTAGACGAAGAATATTTAGTTTGGTTGAGAACGTTAAGAGCGGTCCATGAAGACGGGAATATCTCTGACGATAGCTTTGCTGATGACGGTACAGCATTTGAAGAGAAACTTAAATCAGGTCAATACGCTACAATTATGGCTAGCGGAACTGCTCAAATGAGTGGCTTCTTACAAAGTTGGATGGCAGCTAACCCTGGATCTGAGTATATTGCTATTGATGGCCCTCAGCATAGTGAAGGGAACACACCTAAGTTAAATCAAAGTGGAATAACTGGTTGGATGATTAATTACATTAGTAAAGATGCTGAAGATCCTGCTAAAGCAATGCAAATATTTACCTATTTACAAAGCGAGTACGGTGGAATATTGACTAACTTTGGAGTTGAAGGTGAAACATTTGCCTACGATGAAGAGGGAAATATTGAATTATTACCTGAAGTTCAAGATGTAAAAGACAATGATGCGGAACGTTATAAAGTTGACTATCGTTTAAGTGAATTTATATTCTTCGGTCATGATAAATATCAAGCAATGGCAAGTAACAGCTTGCAGACACCAGCATTGGTTCAACCACGTGAATGGGGTGAAGGACTATTGTATCCTCACTTTATTCTAGAAAACATAGATCCGTCACCGGGTACACAAGAAGCTCGTAATTTATCAGCAATCAATACTAATTGGAATACAACATTAGTGAGTTTGATTAGAGCTGGCTCAGATGAAGCGTTTGACAGTGTGTTAGCTGATTACGAATTATTCTTAGAAAATACGGGATGGGATGCAATTGTAGAGATTCGAAATGAGAATATTATTGAAAATAAAGAGAAATTAGGACTTGAATAAATTATAGAAAGGATTTCCAGCATTTATGAAAAGAATTTTTGATATAGAAGGTAGTTTAAATTCCTTCCTAACAGTGATTTATCAGATTATGGTGGTCAATGTTCTAACAATCATTTTTAGTTTGCCGATTATAACCATGGGCAGTGCGATAAGTGCTGGATATCAATTGTATTCAGAACAGGATACACGGCCAATTAATTTGAAACGTTTTGTAGAATGTTTCAAAGCCAGTTTAAAAATCGGTTTAGTACTTACCATGATTCATCTAATCATAGGTTTTATCATGATTCAGCTCGTCTTTTTAACGGTAGGTACACCGTTTCAATTCTTAAGTTTACTTATTTTATCTTTTGTTGCACTAGTATGTATGAACACATTACTAGTGACAGCACGTTTTAAATTAAACCTATTGGAGTGTCTGAAATTTTCACTTGTATTGACGATGAGATATACTGGCTTCTTCTGCTTGAGTTTAGCAGCGTTAGTTGTCTCTTATCTTGTGCCGATATTCTTACCTAAACTAATGTTTCTGTGGTTTTTCTTGGGAATCGGCTTACCTATGCTCTTACATGTGAAAATCTTTGATTATTGTCTCAGCAGATTCCAACATATTATAAAAGAGGGAGCGACAAATTGATTAAAACATTATATCGAAGTTACGACAAAGACCATATGTTTGTCAAAGCAAATTTTACTGAACCTGGTAAGCTAGCGAAAAATATTATTGAGATTGAAGTGGATCCTTTACAAAAGTTTCAAACAATCGATGGTTTTGGCGCATCTTTTACTGATAGTGCAGCTTATCTAATGGATAAAGTTTTATCTCAAAAGGATAGAGAAGATGTAATGACTCGTTTATTTGCTTCAGAGGATGGCATTGGCTTATCCATCATCCGAAATCCTATGGGCGCTTCTGATTACGCTAGGTTTATCTATAGTTATCATGACTTAGTTGAAGGGGAAAAAGATACAAATTTAACCGAATTTTCAATTGATCATGACCGTGAGAGTATACTTCCATTAACCAAATGGGCACAGCAGTTAAATCCATCGTTAAAAGTGTTTGCATCACCGTGGAGTGCGCCAGGTTGGATGAAAACGTCAGGGAGTATGATTGGCGGAAAACTATTAAAAGAATACTATTCTGCTTATGCTGATTATTTTGTGAAATTTGTTGAAGCATATGATGAGGAAGGTGTGATGATCAATGCGGTCACACCTCAGAATGAACCACTGTATGTTCCCGTTCATTATCCTGGTATGGAGTTATTAGCAAATGAATCGGCTGAGTTTATTTCTAAATATTTGAAGCCGGCGTTAATGAATGCTGGATTATCTACGAAAGTGTTTGGATATGACCACAACTGGGACCGAGTGGATTATCCCTTAGAATTGTTGGATAAAGCTGCAGATTCTGTAGATGGAATCGCATGGCATTGGTATGGTGGAAATGTCATCAACCAATCAAGAGTTGCAAACTTTTATCCAGATAAGGAAATTCATTTTACTGAAGGATCTGGTGGAGAATGGATACCAGAATTTGAACCGGCATTTAGTAACTTGATGCGGACTACAATCGATATCTTGAGAAACGGCTCGCAATCTGTTACTCTCTGGAATTTAGCATTAGATGAGAATAATGGACCGACGGTACCAGGTTTTGGTAAGAGTACGTGTCGAGGATTGTTAAAGATTAATCAGAGTACCCAAACGTATGATTATACATTAGATTATTACGGGCTGGCCCACTATAGTAAGCATGTAAGACCTGGCGCTCGAAGAATATTTAGCAGCGAAAGCAAAGGAATTAAATCTGTCGCTTTTGAGAATAAAGATCAGTCGATTGTTGTTGTGTTGTTTAATAATACAGAAGAAGTCAGGAGTGTTTCTCTGTCTAATTTTAGAGAAGGTGTTGTGGAGATGTTGCCAAAGTCCGCAGCAACGATTAAACTAGAATGACAGGGAGGGATGGCGAAATGTCATTTTTTGGGAAATTAGATTTTAATAATCTGTCTGAAACAGAGCGAACGATTTATCACTACATGTCGACAAATTCACAGAAGATTCCTTTTATGCGTGTGCGAGATATTGCTACTGAATCTCATACCTCTTCATCATCTGTGATGCGTTTTATACGAAAAGTAGGTTACGAAAGTTATACAGAGTTTAGAACGCATTTTAAGACATCTGAAATCGAAAAAAATGAAATCTTATCATCCAATGCTTATCTCAATGATAGCAATTTCCCAGATGACCTAGAGTCGAGAATCTTAACGATTGCCGATCAAATTCAAGAATCTGAGAGTATAATCTTTTTCGGAATAGGATCATCGGCTACGTTATGTGAATATGGCACGCGTCGTTTTGCATTATTAGGCTACAACACTTATCCAATGACAGATCCAACATTCCCTATTTTTGCTAAGCTTCGAAATACCACTGATAATCTGATTATCGTATTATCTATTTCTGGTATGACAACAGAAGTGCTTCAAATTGTGAATGGCTTTCGCAACAACCCAGATTATAAGATATTAGCGATTACAGCTAATCCTAGCAGTGATTTAGCTTTGATGAGTGACTATGTGTTAAGTTATAAAGTACCGATTGTAAGATTAAACCAACATGAAGATTTAACTAGTCAAATACCAGCGCTCTATTTATTAGAAGTGTTATCCAATTCATTGTTGCAGTTAAATGCGAAGGATGAAGACATAAACGTTGATGAAGTGTCACCTTTAGATTGAGAGATTTAGAAAAACTATCTTCAAATTGAATCAGATAATATGTATTAACGTACTAGGCCACAGTAGGATTAAAAACCTGTTGTGGCCTAGTTTTTGAGTTTGGGGTAGGGGGAGTTTGGTGGGTGGCGGCGTGTTGATTGTGGACACCGGATTGAATGGTGATTTCGTTGTGACTCGATTCAACATGACTAGGGGAAAGCAGCTAGTATGCTGTATAGGAAGGCAGTGTGAATGAGCTAATTCTTGTTTGGGAAAAAAAACGCCCGCATTCAAAACACAAAGGTGTCACTCTCTGCGTTCGCGACGATTTTATAAAGACAGCTAAACTTAAAATCGTGCTGGCATGCCAGTACATATACGGAGGCAAGTCTTGTTCTGAATGGAAGAAATTGAAGGAATTGAAGGAATCTGAAACTCAACCATTAGGTGGTGCAGAGCCTGAGAAAGCAGACAATGAGGTCTTACTAGATGGAGTTGTTTATATCATTAAAAAACAAGATGATGTATATACAACGTAGATACATTTGGTGTATAATGTAACTATACCAAGTCTAAATAAAAGGAGTTGTTTGCTATGACTGAATTACAGATAAAAAAATGGGGGAATAGTAGTGCTATCAGATTTCCCAAAGAATTGTTAAGCCAAGTAGGTTTTGAGAACAATAGCTTAATTGAAGTCGAAATAGTGGATAATAAGATGATCCTTCAAAAAGTCACCAAACACCAGTCAATCCATGATTTATTCAAAGACTACAAAGGCGGTTCATTCAAATCTGAATTAGTTGAATTTGAACCAGTAGAGAATGAATTATGGTAAAACAAGGTGAAATAATCAAAGTTAACTTAAATCCTAAGCAAGGTCATGAACAGCAAGGCTACAGACTTTTTATCTGTTTAAGTCATGAGTTAGTCAACACCACTTCTAATATCGGTGTATTCGCCCCTATCAGTAACACAGCGAGAGAATATCCATTCTATGTTGAGCTGGAAGAAACTGAAACAACAGGAAAAGTGTTATTAGACCAGGTAATGGCTATTGACTATAACGCAAGACGTTACACCTATATTGAGTCTGTTAGCGATGATTTCTTGATTGAATTGCTGGACAAAGTAAAGTTAGTCTTTGAAAAGAATTAAATTTACCTCCTGTGTGATATGCAGGGGGCTTTTTTTATGCACTAGGTACTTAGAACATAGTTTAAATAAATGCAAATCCAGAAAAACACACTAAATCAGCCTATATTTGGTGGAAAAGGACCGTTTATACGAAGAAAAGCCACTCAATCCATGGATCCACATCATGGCGACTTGAGCCACGAATCCTGAAGCGTGTTCCACATCATGGCTCCAATCGCCATGATGTGGAAGCGTTCAGCGGCACGACTTAAGTTAAAGTAGTATTCGCTAAGGGTTACTCATAGCCACCGATCGCACAACAATAACCGACCAGTCAAAAGCTCAATGCTTTGATTGGTCGGTTGTTGTTATAAATTAGCGTTTAACGACGACTGCGACACCTTGACCGCCGCCGACACATAGGGTCGCTAGGCCAGTTTTGCTGTCGCGCTTTTTCATTTCGTGAAGCAGAGTCACTAGAATACGGGCACCACTTGCTCCAATTGGATGACCTAAGGCAATGGCTCCACCGTTGACGTTGACGATTTCGCGGTCAAAGTTGAAGTGTTCAATGACGCTTAGCGCTTGAGCAGCGAAGGCTTCGTTTGACTCGATTAAGTCGATGTCTTCAGCTTTCAAGCCGGCTTTGTTGAGTGCTTTTTGAGAGGCTGGGATTGGTCCAATTCCCATAATGCTTGGTGCAACACCACCAACACCATAAGCAGCGATAGTTGCTAAAGGCTCGAGCTCTAATTCTTTTGCTTTATCGGCTGACATCAAAACTAAAGCAGCTGCACCATCGTTAATGCCGGAAGCATTACCAGCTGTGACTGTTCCGTCTTTTTTGAAAGCGGGACGTAATTTGCTTAGTCCTTCAGCGGTTGAGCCAAATTTTGGAAACTCGTCTGTCTCAACAATTAAATCGTCACCACGTCTTTGTGGCACGCGGACGGGTGTAATTTCGTCTTTGAACCGACCGCTTGTGATGGCAGCTTCGGCACGGTTTTGACTAGCGGCTGCTAGATCATCTTGTTGTTCGCGCGTAAAACCATATTGTTCGGCAATGTTTTCTGCCGTCACGCCCATATGATAATCGTGGAAGGCATCGATAAGACCGTCATGTAACATCGTATCGATGACAGTTGCGTCACCCATGCGAGCGCCAAAACGTAAATCAGGCATGACGTAAGGTGCCTGGGTCATGTTTTCAGCCCCTCCTACAACCACAACGTCATTGTCGCCAACCATAATACTTTGCGCGCCATTGATAACAGCTTTCAGGCCAGAGCCACATAGGATATTAACTGTTTCGCCGGTTGCGGTTTCTGGGATGCCTGAATGAATCAAGACTTGACGGCCTAAGTTACCTTTCAAGCCAGCACTATAGACGTTACCGAATACTAAATGGTTGACTTGGGCTGGGTCAAGATTAATCTCCTCCAAGACGCTTTTTACTACTTGAGTTCCTAGTTCAACAGCCGTCACATCTTTGAATACGCCACCGAAGGCGCCGATAGCAGTACGCTTCGCGGAAACTATCACAACATCTCTCACAAAATCTTCCTTCCTCTTTGGTTTGATATTTCTATTATCCTCGTCTTTGAAAACCTTGTCAACTTTATTATATCAGTATATTGCCGTTATAAATTAACTAGAAAAACTCGCTGTCTTCCAGCTTGTAAAGCCCTTGTTGAATCACATAGACCAAATAGGGAACCAAGAGGGGTGGCACGAAAGTTGCCATACCAATCCCGTAAAATTCCTGGAAAAAGATAAAAGATAAAATAATACCTGATACAAGGCAAATAATATCTAATATTTGGAATCGGTTGGGTAAGTGGAGCATGGTGCGGTGGGCAATTGCGTCGTTTAGTGCGTCACTCGGTAAGACGAAAATTTGCAGTTCCCCTTGTAGAATGGTGACAATGGCTAACAAGAAGCAAGCGAGTATCAGGCAAAATACTTGGCCTCCAATGCTTGCGTTCGATAGGCCGCGAAACAAAAAAGACCAGAAATCGATCAGTAGTCCTAATAGGATGATCGCCCCTAAATCAGTCAGCCTTATTCTGCCCTGATTGATGTTGATAAGGGTTTTAACGAGGAACAATAGGGCGCCGAACAGGATGGTCCAGCTGCCAAAAGTCAGTGGGGTGACCGCGCTTAAAACGAGTGCCGGTGTGTAGGCGGGCAAGGTGCCTGTGCCTGTTTGGGTCATGAGGGCGATGGCGAGGGCGGCGAGTGGGATGGTGACACCGAATAGGATCAGCGAGTGTTTGTCGTTCATACGATGGGCTCCTTTGACTGTTTTCTTGAGTATATCACAGGTGGGATGTTGTTGGGGAGAGAAAGCATTATGTCGTTTATTGGTTTATTCGGGGATGGGGATGTGTTGAAGGCAAGGGGCGGTGTTGTTAAAGTGTAAGGGCAAAAGCATTGCATAAGTGCAATAGCATAACCGCTTACATTGATTTCCTGTGCTAAACTGTAGTTGTAGTCAGGATTAATGGGCGATGAATAGGTGATAATGTGCAAGAAAGACAGTTAGAAATGTTGAAGTCGCTACTCTATAGTAGCACGCCGCGTTCAACCGAGGCTTTGATGGCCCAATGGGCGGTCAGCGAACGGACGATTAAATATGATTTGTCACAGTTGCGTGAGACTTTGAAAGAGCATGGCGTGAAGTTGTTGAATAAAAAAGGCATTGGTTATTATTTCTCACCGGACGATAAGCCGAAATTAATTGCTGCCTATTCCTTTTCTGATTTGGAGAATACGGAGGAAGAAACTCGGCGGGATGATTGCTCATTCTTTTTCTACAAGTAAAAAAAAACCAATGGTAGGTGGCGCGATTTTAGGTGCGATCATCGTCGGCGGTATATACTTATTAATGGGTGGCACATTACCTGAAGGTATTTAATTAACAGGCAATCAGGTGATAAGCTAAATCTGATAAAGGGTAGGCTGGTATGTGTGAACGTGCTAGCCTATCGCCCTTTGCCTCATATTGGTAAAGCAGGGGAGAGAGAAATGTATCTGACGTCCCAATATTTTCCATAGATATTTGGGCAGGCAAGCTGGCAAGCGTAATTTTAGATAGATAATTAGCCAGTGGATTTGGTAGACGTCTGCCAATCAGCAGACCAAGCAGCCAGACCAAGCAGCAGGCTTTTGATTCATATTTGGGGCAGGGACTTGATAGAAAGAAGGACTAAAGTGATTGATTTATTAATTAAAAATGCGAAAACGATTGACGGTAAACGGATTGAAATTGCGGTTCAAAGCGGCAAGATTCATGAAGTCGGTGCGACGTTGACCTATGATGCGGCGAACGTATCAGAAGAGCTTGACCTCGGCGGTGACTCCTATATTTCAGCCGGTTGGATTGACGGGCATGTTCATTGTTTTGAGAAGATGGACTTATACTATGACTACCCAGATAAAGTTGGGATAGAGTCGGGGGTTACGACAGTTATTGATGCCGGAACAACGGGCGCTGAAAACGTTGGCGAGTTTCACGACTTAGCTAAGGCTGCTAAAACGAATGTCTTCGCTCTTTTAAATATCTCTAAATGGGGTATAGTTGAACAAGATGAGTTAGCAGATTTATCGAAAATTCAAAGAGACTTAATCGAAGAAGCTTTGGCAAAATACGGCGACTTTATTATTGGTTTCAAAGCTCGTATGAGTAAAACAGTCATCGGCGACAATGGGATTATTCCCTTGGAAATGGCCAAGGATATTCAAGCCAAACACTTTAAGGAATTGCCACTGATGGTTCACATCGGTTCGGCACCGCCTGTCTTGGAAGAAACGCTGAGTTTATTAACAGCAGGTGATATTGTGACTCACTGTTTCAATGGAAAAGATAATGGGATTTTAGACCGCTCAAGGGGTCAAATTAAAGCCTTCGCTTGGGAACATTACCGTCGTGGTTTAGTCTTCGACATTGGTCATGGGACGGCGAGTTTTGACTTTGATGTGTCTGAGACAGCTTTTGCTGAAGGCATGAAAGCTCATATGATTAGTACCGATATTTTTATTCACGCAATCGTCTGGATGGGCCTGTGTTTAATTTCGCCACGACTTTAGCGAAGTTACATGTTGTAGGTTACAGCTGGTCAGAAATTATTGAGAAAGTGACCCTTGTACCGGCAGAAGTTTTCAAGTTAGAAGGTAAAGGACAATTGGTCGCAGGCTATGATGCGGATGTAACTATTTTTGATAGAGTGGAAAGTACGCAGACTTTAGTCGATTCACAGGGCAATGAACGTCAGGCAAATGAGTGGTTACAACCGGTCAAGGCCATAGTAGGAGGCAAACAGTATGACATCAATTTATGAGAAATATGATTTAAAACAAGTCATTAACGCAAGTGGGAAAATGACAGCGCTTGGTGTGTCCAAATACGTTGACGCAGCGCTTGACGCGCAACGTTTAGGTGGCAAAAGCTTCTTCGAAATGGATCAATTATATAGCCAAGTCGGCAAATATTTAGCAGGTCTATTAGGCTGTGAGGATACACAAATTGTGTCGTCAGCTTCAGCAGGGATTGCGCAATCTGTTGCCGCTTTAATTGGTAAAGGAAGCCAGTACCATGTTTACAATCCTTATAGCCCTCGCATAACAGCTCGCGAGTTTATTGTGCCTAAAGGCCATAATGTCGATTTCGGCGCCCCCATCCAAACCATGGTTGAACTAGGCGGCGGACGTGTTGTTGAAGCAGGTTACGCGAATAAATGTACACCACCTTTAGTCGAAGATATGATTACTGAAGACACCGTCGCGATTTTATATGTCAAGAGTCATCATTCGGTTCAAAAGAGTATGTTGACGGTTTCTGAAGCAGCTGAGGTTGCGAAGAAACATGACTTACCACTGATTGTGGATGCGGCTGCTGAACAAGATTTAACCAAATATTTAGAAGAAGGTGCCGACTTAGTTATCTATTCTGGAGCGAAGGCTTTAGAAGGAACAAGTTCAGGGATCGTCATCGGTAAAAAAGAATACATTGAATGGGTGCGTCTGCAAGGTAAAGGCATTGGCCGTGCCATGAAGATTGGAAAAGAGAATATTCTTGGACTAGCTGCAGCGATTGAATATTATCTCGAACATGGTTCAGAGTCTGGTGAAAGCATGAAGTCACGTTTGGCACCTTTCGTGGAGGCGTTGAATGAGCTTCCAGAGGTTAATGCGAGTGTCGTTCAAGACTTAGCAGGTCGTGACATTTACCGTGCAAAGGTCACTTTTGGAGACGGTGTGAATTTATCAGGTGTGGCAGCACGTGATTTATTAATTGCTGGACAGCCAGCGATTTATCTTCGCGACCATCAAGTTAATAACGGTGTGCTGGAGTTTGATATTCGCTCGGTAGACGAAAGTGAAATGTCTCAAATTGTCGACGCATTACGTCACATCGTAACGCAAGCTAGTAACAAGTAAGGAAGGAAGTACTGAATGAATAAAACACCTAAGTATTTAAATAATCGTGTCTGTCTGAATGTTCTGGCTAACTCTGTGGAGAATGGTAAGGCATGTTTCCAAGCAAGTGAGGGACATGTGGTATTAGGCGTCCTTTCTAGAAGTTTTGAGACGGACGAAGCGGCTATTGAAGAAATGAAGGCATATCAAGCCGCGACCGATAATGCGTTATCGATTGGATTAGGAGCGGGTGACCCCAAGCAAAGTGATATGGTGACTCGTTTATCAGCTGTTTTACAGCCACAACATATTAACCAAGTCTTTACAGGCGTTGGTAAAACACGCGGCGCGCTCGGCCAAAACGACTCTGTCATCAATGGTTTGATTTCACCCACAGGTAAAGTCGGCATCGTGAACATTGCGACGGGTCCATTGAGTAGCCAAGCGGGTTTGGCAGAAGTGCCGCTGGAAGTAGCGATTGCTATGTTGAAAGATATGGGAGGCACAAGTGTTAAATTCTTCCCGATGAAAGGCCTCGCTCATCTTGATGAGTATCAGGCTGTCGCAGCTGCTTGTGCAGCCAATGACTTCGCATTAGAGCCAACAGGTGGGATTGATTTAGAGAACTTCTCTGAAATCGTCCAAATCGCTTTAGACGCGGGTGTGGATAAAATTATACCTCACGTCTATAGCTCGATTATCGATTCGGCAACCGGTGACACACGTCCTGAGGATGTGCGGAGTTTGTATGAGATGATGCGATCTTTGGATTATTCTGGTAAATAAAGAAGACATTTGAAGGCAACCTAGCCGCGGTAAATCGCAGGGCGGGTTGCTTTTTCGTATTTTGACTTGAGGGTTTTCAGTCGACCTGTCTATTCCGCTTTCGGTATAATTTAATTAGAGAGAAGGTGGAGTGGTGAAATTAACGATTGGAAAAGACGATATAGAGTTAGTCAGAGGAAAATATGGGGCGGCGAATGCTGTGGCCGGTTATCTTGAAGAGGCCAAGCTAATCAAATTCCCGTTGCCGAAGTATTATGTGGTGGTCATTGATGATGAGAATTTGACGATGGTCCAGATGGATATGAAATTTAAGGAGAAGTCGGTCGAGGTGTTCCCGCTGAGTTCGGTGAGTAATGTTGAGGTTGCAAGCTTGATGGCGACAAGAATTAGTTTTGATGCGAAGGGACATACCTTTAAATTGTTATCCAGACCGGTGTCGGTTGGCTTCGGCGAAGAGCAGAAACAATTGCTTAGTCGATTTGAGTCGATGGTGGGCTAGGTTGGTTGGTGCATGGTTATTTAGTGGCCTACTTAAACATCCAACCCTTTATTGTAACTTTAGCAGGGATGTTTTTAGCCAGGGGATTGACTGCAGAGGTCAGTACAGAAATGATTGCGATCAAGAATGAAGTCTTTCTGTCTTGGGCCAATAATAAAATATATCTGCCATTTGGGACGGTCAATAAGAAGGGCGTTTACTTGCCTGCTTATATCTATCCAACCGTAATTATTGCGGTTTTGGTTGTTCTGCTTATTTTTCTAGTCTTACGTTATACAAGTTTCGGTCGTAAATTATATGCGATTGGTGGTAACCAGCAGAGCGCCCTCATGATGGGAATCCGTGTCCAAAGAGTGAAGTTATTAACCTATACCTTATCAGGTCTTTTAACGGGGATTGGTGGTTTTCTATTCTGTCTGAATAGTGGGGCAGGTTTCGTAGAACAAGCGAAAGGTTTAGAGATGGACGCGATTTCTTCAGCCGTTATTGGTGGGACTTTGTTATCAGGTGGGATTGGTAATCCGATAGGCACTCTGTTTGGAGTCTTGATTAAAGGAACAATTTCCAGTTTGGTAACGACTCAAGGAACTCTATCGAGTTGGTGGGTTCGAATTATCTTATCTCTATTACTTTGTTTCTTTATTGTTTTACAGAGTGCGATTGCGATTAGAAAACGCAAGCGTAAGAAGATTTAGCGTGTTTAGTGGTCACGTGGTAGTTAGTAGAGCTCTTAGTGATCATGCTTATATAACTCCTGGGGACAGCTCATTGTGGGCTGTCTTTTTTTGGTATCAAGGATTATAAAATAAAGGTAAGCCCGTGATATTGAGGTGTCTACTAGTAAAACGTCAAAAGACTAAACTATTAACTGGATAGTCTCAATTTTAATAGGGAACGCCATCTGCCTTGGTCTGACGAAGCTCAAGTAGCTTGTCGCCAATAACAAAGCAAATTACCCACTAACTAGCCTGGGAACTACCCTTTCGCTGCTAATTTATCATATCCATAAATAGTTCAATAGATACCTCACTATCAGGGACTTACCAAACACTACATGTATCGGGCTGATTCGAAATCTCAGTCGGCTGGATAGACGTAAGCGCGCTATAGTTACGTGGCTTTTACACGACGTGTAATTAGAGCGGTTAACTCGAGAGCTTGCCTTATATCAGCTAGAGAGGATCGGCCTCTAGCCGATTCATAGTAATGGTTTGCTGAATTAGCATCCTATCTAAACGATCCGTCAAGAGAATCGGTTAGATAGAGATTTTTCTTATAAGTAACAGGCGGTGTCGTTTCCCTTTGGTCACCGACGATTCGATTAAAGCAGCGAGACTTAGAATCGTGCCGGCGTTCCGACGGCACACCTTATGGATCTCTTAATGCTCAGAAGGTGTCAGCCTTCAGGTAGCCCAGAAAACAAAGCAATTTACGCAGGAACTTGCCTGGAAAGTACCCTTTCGAGGCTAGTTTATCATGTCCATAAATAGTTGAATAGATACCTCACTATCACGGGCTTACAAATAAAGAATGATTTACCAAACTTCAGAATACTTACCTTTATTTTTAATTGTCGAATTGGTTGGTGAGCTGTGTGGGGAAACTCGAGCTGGTTGTTTGTAAGAAGTGGGCAGGTGGTGGCGTCTTCGGCCGAAAGTATGGGGGAGTAGCTAGGAAGGTAGAGTCGAGTCAGCTCTATGTGAAGAGTCGACCAGATTCTCCATTCAGCACAAGATTGCCCTTATGTAAATCGTCGGGAAGCTCTGGCGAGCGACACCTTTATCTTTCTTATGGCATATTTGGTGAGAAAACATGTGTGTCAACTTCAAATGGTGGTAAAATTCGTAGTGAATAGTAATGTATATTACAAGGAGTGAGAGTATGTTTCAAAGACCCTTTTATCTAAATCAACTGATACAATTCAAAGATTCTGATTTCATAAAAGTTATTACGGGAGTACGTCGTTCTGGAGAATCAGTCTTATTAATGCTTTATAGAGAATACTTACTAAAAGAGAATATATCGGAAGATCATATTATCTAACTGATAATCTTTTAAATATCAAGGACAACTATAAGAAGATGGTTGTAACAGGTCGCTATCATGATGTTGAACAAATAGATGGGATTCCAATCGTTTATATTGCTGATTGGTTGTTGGCGGAATAATCTACTGTCTACATCAGTGGAGCCGAATTATCAGATTTAACTTTAACTGGATTTGAATCTAAAATATGTTTACAATAACACCCCCGACACAAGCGCCGATATAATAGGCTTTGTCGGGGGTGTTTTAAGCATGGAGGTCGATTGATGATATTTATCAGTATCCTTTAAGCTTTAAAATTATAAATGGGTGTCAACATCTCGATCACGTCGATGGTTTCATGAATATTCTCCATAATATGTGAGAGCGGTTTGTAAGCATCAGGCGCTTCGTCGATCGTTTTCTGATTAACGGATGTGCTGTAGATACCTTCCATTTGTTGTTTAAAGTCTTTGAGTGGGATGGCATGTTTGGCTGCGGTACGAGACATTAAACGACCGGCACCGTGTGGGGCGCTATTGTTCCAATCTGAATTACCTAGGCCGCGGCCGAGAATGGCGCCATCTCGCATATTGATTGGGATGATCACTAGCTGGCCGTCGCGTGCATCGGTCGCCCCTTTACGAAGCACGCCATCATCGCCAATATAGTTATGAACTGAATCGACGACGGATTCGAGTTGCCAGCCCATATGGCGTGCAATCTGCTCCAACATGGTCGAGCGATTAATTTTCGCATAACGTTGAGCGATGCGCATGTCGTTCAAGTAATCATCGAGCTGGTCACCTTCTAAGTAAGCGAGATCCTTTTGTTGAACTAGATGGCCGGTTGTTTGTTCAGCAATCCGTTGATGATGGTTAGCGACTTGGAAACCTAAGCCTCTTGACCCCGAATGGACCATCAGGCCGTATCCCTCTTTCATTTGACTTACTTCGATAAAGTGATTCCCCCCGCCGAGTGATCCGACAGATTGTCGAATGCGATTCACATTCTTCGGTTTAAAAGTTAACTCATCTAGGTCAATGTCCGTTTTTACTGGCTTGCGATTTACACCCGCTCCATGTGGCACATGACGCTTGATGACTTCGTCTAGACGCTTAAGTTCTTGTTTGGTTAATGGCGTACGAGTTGATAGTTGGGCTAAGTGGATGCCGCAGATATTCTAATGGCGAATGTGATGACGCGAACGAATTTGAATGTCGATCAAGTTGTGATTAAGAATCGAATTGTGGGCTAGTGTTGTTATCATACAGCGAACGCGTAGGCGCGAGTCTGATGTGACGAATGCATTTGAAGGCTTTCGAATGGATCGCATAATTGGCTACTATGGTGTGAATGGTTTGGAATAGTGTGGATATGCTGGTGGTGTTTATGGCTGCTCTCGATTTGTCAGCTATTTCAAAAAGAGTTGTTTGCTATGACTGAATTACAGATAAAAAATGGGGGAATAGTAGTGTGATCAGATTCCCCAAAGAATCGTTACGTCAAGTAGGTTTTGAGAACAATACCTTAATTGAACTCGAGATAGTGGGTAATAAGTTGATTCTTCAAAAAGTCACCAAACACCAGTCAACACAAGATTTATTCAAAGATTACCAAGGCGGTTCATTTAAATCTGAATTAGTGGAATTGGAGCCAGTAGGGAATGAATTATGGTAAAACAGGGTGAAATAATCAAAGTTAACCTAAATCTTAAGCCAGGTCATGAACAGCTAGGTTGCAAAACTTATATGTGTTTAAGTCATGAATTAGTTAACACAACTTCTAATATCACTGTATTCGCCCTATCAGTAACACCGCTAGAGAATATCCATTTTATGTTGAGCTGGAAGAAACTGAAACAAGAAGAAAAGTATTATTAAACCAAGTAGTAGCGATTGACTGTAACACAAGATGCTACACCTATGCAGAGTCTGTTAGTGATGATTTCTTGATTGAATTGCTGGATAAAGTTAAGTTAGTCCTTGAAAAGAATTAAATCCCCCCCTGTAGAGATGCAGGGGGTTTTTTTATGCTCTAGGCTACTTAGGACACAGTTTTAATAAATGCAACTCTAGCAAAAATATACAAAATCAGCCTAAATTTGATGGAAACGACTGTTTATCCTAGAGAAGGTCACTCAATTCAAGAATCCACATCATAGCTCCAATCGCCATCAGACCCACCAACCTCGGAACACTCTACAATCCTTCAACCTTTACCAGGTAAGTTGGCCCTAATACTTTTGTTTGCATTCGAATCGCTGACCTGACGCATTTTAGTGGCTGAACGGAACGCTTATGCGAATATTTGTATAAGCTTTTTTTAAAATTGATTTGGGAATAGAAGGTATGATAAAATCAAAATAGTTTAATACCGTAGAAGCATGAATGAAATCTTCGAAAACACCACAATTCGCCACTAACCTGAATTATTTATACTTCTAGATTTTGTTCATTAATTTCGGAAAACTGTTTTTTTTATCATTGTCTTTCGACTGCTAATCGCACCATTGGTTCAATATAGGTTTGCGATTAAGAAACGGGAAGAAATTCTTTCTGGTTTTGGGCGCACGAACCACTTGGAATCAGAAAAAGGTTAAAACTTCAGTTGGCTTTCAGCCCTGTCAACAGAGTTGCTGGATTTTGTCCAATAAGTGATGGAACGGGTTTTGTTAGACACGAGAAGAACACGTCTTCCAAAATAACTTTTGTCCGCTACGGACTAGCTTGCCAGCCACTTTGAAGAGGCGAAGGTGCAAGCTGTCTATTTGTATCCGTCATTTCCGATTGAATTTTAGAGTTTTTTCGTGTAAATTTGCCATTGAGAGAACCCCTTACTATGGTTGTTGGTAGTACATTAACCATAATAGATAGGTGTTCTTTTTTCAAAACTTTTGGGTGTGAAAGTGACATAAAGAATACGTTGATAGAACAACATTTCAAGGTGTTTTCTGAAAACCTATGAATAATTCAGGATTAAGCCACCCTATCCTCAAGGTTGCTTAGTTGCTTATTCATTTTCTGAAAAAGGCGTTGCCTATCTTGAATAGAAATATCATTGTGTAGTTTTTTTTTTGTTATAATAGTAATAAGAAACATTAAGTTAAGAACAACAAATAATGATTGGATTTGATTCTGATAATGGAGTAGTGCGGTATGGAAAATATTGTTCTGGAAAGTCTTTTTTTTGTAGTGACCAGTATAGGGTTCACGTTGTTTGTTACGGCACTGTTGATCTTATTGGATAATTTGTTCGCGTATTCCGAGACCGCGAAGTGGGTAGGGACAACTTGTCTTGCCTTTTTAGTTTTGTTGAGTACGACATTCCGATTGGAGCATGATGGGTACGTCATCATGAGTGCAGCCCCCTTGTTGCTGATCATGATTCCCTTGGATAGGAAGAATCTGTATCCAGCGCATCTTGCCTATCTGTTCGGCACTTGGATAAGTGGCGGTTTTATGCTGACGGCTGTTTTGTTTTCGGTAGTCCATCTCGTTACCGATGTTTTAATGAAACAACGCTTGCTTAAAATATATGTCGGATTTTGTACCCTCTTACCGATTCTATTCTCTGAAGCGGTGTTGACGCAACATCAGCTTGCTTATGATGGACGAGCTTTATGGTCGGTCGCTATCGTAGGTACGGTGATCTTGATCATCAGCGGGCTTGCTCTATTCATGAGCCGAAAGGGAACTCGCTTGATCTATGTCCGGGAGTATCTGGATCTGTTTTTTCAGATGTTCAATGAAATGAATACTTTCTATTACAACGGGAAAATGGATCGAGTCTATTTCTCAAAAAGAATGGCGCGCTTTCTGGGTTTAGAAGAACGAGCGTACACGTGGAAAGACTGGCAATTATTTCTCGAGGAAGTTATCGTGAACGACAAGCGTCCCCAGCAAGTAGGTGTTCGCACCGGATTCTTTTTGATTCCTGGTGTCGGAGACGTCAGACACATCCGATTTGAACAGCATGCCATTTTCAAACAGGACTTTTTCGGTTTTATTCGTGATGACACCGGTCGCATTTCGAAAGAAGATATTCTGTATGTGCATACCCAGAAAGACACGTTGACCAATCTTCCGAAAAGCACGGTGTTTGCCGAGCAGTTTCTGGAAAAGGTTAAGGAGCAGCATGCACAAGCAAAGCAAGACTTTTTATTAATCTTTTTAGAGACCGATCTTCGGACGGCAGGATATTCGGTATACGATATCGAATTGGAAGCAAAATTCCACCAGGCGATTCTAGATGCGGTACGTGTCCGATTTGCTGATTTGGAAGTATTCTCGATTCTTTTCGGTGAGTACATCTTAGTCTTGCCATATGATCGTGAACAGTCAGGGAAGCGTCTGAAAACCGAAATTGTGCAGTTGCTTAACGCACGGATCGAGATGGATGGTACGATGATCAGTAGCTTCAACCGGATGGGATTCCGCGATACGTATACGTATGAAATCCAAACTTACGATGACGCCCAGGAAATACTCAAGCAGCTATTGTATTGCCGTTCAGTCCTAAAAAAAGAGAACCTGTTGCATTACTATTCATTCAAAGATTACGAATACAAAGAGTACATCAAGAAACAACGCAGAGTGCGATTCTTGTCCACCATTATCCAGCATGAAAAAATATATGCCGTTTATCAACCTATCATGGATACGTATACAGATAAGCCAATTTTTTTTGAGGTGTTGACCCGTGTGGACCATGATGCCTACAAAAATACGGGAACGTTCTTTGAGGATATCCAAGAATTCTCGCTGACGAGAGAAACGGACCGGATTATTTTTAAGCGGTTGCGGGATGCTTTGGAAAAACGTACGATTCCTGCTTATTATTATTCCATAAATATCTCCTCGGATACGTTGTTTGATGAAAATATCGCCTGGGTGGCTGATTTTCTCTATGCGAAAGGTTTTTGCCTGTACTTGGAATTGGTTGAACGCAGCATTAAGTATGTAGAAGAACGCGAGAACTTTGCCAAGAAACATCATGCTGTGCTAGTGGCAGATGATTACGGAACGGAATCATCCAATATCGAGCTGTTGTATGATTTCAATTTCAATTGCGTGAAGATTCCGAGGAAGTTCATCGTGGCTATCGATAAAGATCAGAAGCAAAAGTTATTCGTAAGTGCTATCCACCAATATTGCGAGCAATTTGGTCTAGGGTGCATAGCCGAAGGGGTTGAAAACGAAGCAGAGAAGCAAGCACTGCATGAACTTGGCATCCATTTGATGCAAGGTTATGTTTTTGGGCAACCGGCTAGTGAAGTAAACGTATAGATGGAATGGCGGGTGTAATAGATGAAAATAATTATTTTTAGAGCAGATACAAGTCTAGGGAAACTGTTCGCCATGAAATTCAGGCGCGCGGGGCATCGGGTCGTTTCTATAAACGAAGAGGAACAGCCTGATGATAACGAAAGTTTTAAGGTGAGCAAGGATGGCGTCTATCTGGCGAAATCCCAAGAAAAAATCGCTGACGTGCTGAAGTATGAAGCCCCGGATATGATCCTTTATTTCCACTCGGACGCAATTCGTACGGAAGAAGCAGCCCGAAAAGAAATCGCCCGGATGACCGTGTTGGCGCAAGGGTCGGCAGCCTATGGCATCCATAAATTTTTGTACCTCTCTTCGTTGGAGATATATGGGAATGAGCAGGGTTCCGATGAAAATGAGGCTACTGCATACAACCCGGTCTCGATGGCAGGAAAAACGATGCTTGCCTGTGAAAATCTATTGATGAGTTTCCGGAATGAAGAACAGTTGTTGAATGTCATATTCAGGGTCGGGGAAACGTGGTCCGCGGATAACGTGACCGAGGAATTAAGCAATATTCTACGTGCCGTCAACCAGAGCGAGGGTCTTACCGAAGAAGTTGCAGCGAAGAAACTGGTTCCTGTTTCTCAAGGAGATTTGGCTGATGCCGTATTGAAAGCGATAAACGAAAACGTGCGCGGCATCTATGATATCTGTGGCTCAGAAGCCATGACGGGAGCAGAGTTGTATAATCGGCTCGCTGAAAAAATGGAGGCACAGGTCGGGAGGCTGTCGGAGAAGAAGGTGCTCGGCGTCGCGCCAGCTTGCCGAAAAGCGCTGCGTGAGATTGGCTGGGTCCGGCATCATGATACACAGGATATGCTGGAAGTATTGGCGAAGCAAACGGTTCTCCAGGAAACTGAAAACGCAAGCGAAGACAGGCTGGTTTTTGCCAAGAATAAAAACTTTCAGAACTTTGTTGCGCATACGATTTTGTTCGCGTTGGTTGCCTTTGGTCAGCAAGCTAGCTTGTTGGATATAGGAATTGAGCCGCTTTTCATTTTTATCATAGCTGCTGCGGCTTTCGGAGGGGTCTCCCATGGCATCTATGCCAGCCTGTTGACGATCGGCTATCATATTTATGAAATGGGTCAAGTGGGTTATGGTCCGAGCGTGCTTATTCTGCATTACCCATTTCTGATTGAAAATCTCTTGTATCTGGCAATTGCGCTTACTGTCGGGTATGTCATTGAAAGAAAAACCAGCAGGCTAGTGCATTTAAAAACAGAAATCGACTATCTCGCCGATGAGAATAATCGTTTGTATGAAATCAACGGGGAGCTGGCGGTGTCCAAACAGTATCAGGAACAAAAACTGGTCGGGTATGAAAATGGAATTTCCAAGTTGCATACCGTTTATGACGCGATCGAGATGAAGTCCGTGATCGAAGTGTTGCTGAATATTCCGAAAGTCGTGCGACAATTGACGGGTGAAAAAAACATCAGTGTCTATATTGTCCAAAAACAATCCGGATTCGTACGCAGGTTTGCTTTTATAGGGAAACCAAGTACGAAGGTCCCTTCGACTTTCCGTTATGTGAACAGGGAAGGCTTTAAACGTGTGATCGATAGGAGGGAAGTCTATATGAACCGATATTTGGACACTGAGATGCCGAGCATCATCGTTCCTGTGTTGGTCAACGAAGAAGTGGTCGCCATAACTGTCATCGAGGACTACCCTCTTGAAAAATTCACACGCTATTATTTGAATCTGATCCAGATCAGTGGGAAAATAATCAATAGTTTTTGTCAGAAAGCAGCCAATCGCCAAGAAGTCATCTCGGAAATCATCTACGAAGAAAATACCGGCATCCTAAAAAGGAATTTTTTCCAATCTTCCTATGATACCGCGCTGAAAGCCTCTCAGGAGTCCAGCTTCAATTTCACGGTATTGGAGATTCCCGCGAGTGATGAAGACCAAGCGAAAGTTACATTGATCCGTCGTAACTTGCGGAATATCGATGAAATCGGTAGGCTCGAGAATGGGAACATTGGGATCATATTATATGGTGCGAATCATGACAATGTTTCTATCGTGCGGGACAGGATCGAAGCTTTGGGAATTGAGAGTAGTATCTTATGAGGACGGCGGAGCAAATACTGATATGTGCCTTGTTGGTGTATTATGTTCTGTTGCTCGTGATAGTCATTCTCAGTTTCATCCTAAAAAGAGGAGTGACCAAAGGCGCCGCTTACGAGTGGCTGATTCTGTTCCTCCTGCCTTTTTCAGGGCTGTTATTTCTGAAGTTTCCTATTTTTGATACGCATAAGACCGTCGGATTGGATAGCTTCAGTGGTGAAGCGAAGGCGAAGCGCCAGAAATTGTACATCGCCGATATTGCTAAAGATCGGGAAATCATTTCGATTCAAGACGTATTGGCAATCAACAGTGTCTATGAAAAGCGCAGTGTTGTGATGGATTTGTTTTCTTATGATTCCGCACAATACGTAAAAGAGCTTCAGATTGCACTTGGAGATTCGGATACAGAAGTGTCCCATTATGCATCTGCGGCGATTGTTGGGATGAAGGATCGCTTAGAAGGAAAACTTTCGGCAACCCAAAATGATTTTCTCAACAATCCCTCTGATGAAAATGCCGCACGGTATCTTGTTTCAATAAAAGCCTATATCGAAAGTGGTGCACTTAATGAAAATCGAATCCGTAAATATGAAGAACTGTTTTGTGCGTTTATAGATGAATGGGAAGAGGAGGATCCACTCCACAAGCAGGAATGGTTTCCGACGTTGTTGGCCTATCTGACGCACTTGGGATATAAGGAGAAAACGATGGCACTAGTGGAACGGTTTGTTCAAGAGACAAGCAGCCAAGATGCCTACGTGGCAGCACTTAAAGCGAGCTATGCTTTTCGGCGAACCGAGGATTTCCGAAGGTATTTGGCCGAATTGAGAAAAGCGGACCTGGTGCTGACGGATTATCATTATGATATTTTGCAGTTTTTTTTGCAGAACGAGGTGAGGCATGAAAGATAATGAGATAAAATTCGCCAAAACGCTTGGGATTGTGATGCTATTTACAGCAATTGTGCTTGTATTCCAGTTTTCGCGGATGGGCGTGTTGAATAACACGCGGGATGACCAAATCGCGCGTGAAGAGCCCGTTTCAGCAGGCGAACCGCTTGAAGCCCTGACCGTCGAAACGGACACACCGCTAATCGGTATCCTAGCGGACGGGAAAGACCCTAACAAGGGCTATTTAATCGAAGGGACGGCACAGTATCTGACCCATCTGGATTATCAGTATGAATATATTGAGGCGAGCAAAGTGTCGGAGCTACAACAGTATGACATGCTGCTCGTGTTCCTTACAAATTTCGATGATGGGGCGTACATGAGTGCGGTTATGGAATATGTCCGTTCCGGTAAGTTTGCTTACTTTCCTTATTTGCCTTTTGATCGGAACAGTTACTCTAGCAATCTTCGAAAAATCGGGGTTCTGGAGAGTCAGTATGAGAACTTCTCCATCGATCGGATACAGGATACAGGAGGCGTTTTGGGGGAAGCGAATGCCGTATATGAGATTCCGCGTACTGTCGACATGTCCATAAAGGTTCGCTTAGCGAAAGACAGCGAACTATTACTGGCATCTGAGGGGCTGCCTTTGATGTGGTCGTTGCCTTACGGCGAGGGAAATTTTTTGGTCAGTAGTTCAGAAATTTTGGCCTCTTCCGAAAGTAGGGGGGTATTGGCTTATGCCTTGTACCAAGGGCTGTTTGAGCCAAACGACCAGGCGATGGTTCAGCCGTTCTACAACGTATCGACGACCGTGCTGGAAGATCTTGTTGTGCCTGCCGAAATCAGGAACAGCGCTATTCTAGCGCAGACCGGTGTGGACCAGGACGACTTTACCTTGAACCGTTATTTTCGATTATTCAAGGATATTTCCGAAATGTACGGCGATAAAGTCAGCATGAGCTATACCGTTGATTACAGTGAAATGTTTAATGAACAACTTCCCGAAACGTTGCAAAGATCCCAGTTTCGTTTGTATACTGCGCAAGTTCTTGCGAGTGGCGGGGAAATTCTGATCGGCGGCTATTCCAACCATCCGCTCGGCTTAGCAGGGGAACTGGAGGAAATCGGTTATTTTATTCCCTGGAAAAATGAGCAGCGGATGCAAGAATCGATTCAGGTTGCCGAGCATTATCTAGAGGATGTGCAGCAAGGTTACACCGTAACTTCCTACATACCGCCTCAAGGACGCATCGGATCTGAGACTTTGAGCCGCATCGCTACGTTGTTTCCAGATGTTGAAACGGTACTCAATCGCTACATGATCGCGTACCCGGATCAGTTATTGGGGGACTTCACCACCCTCAACCAAGGGAATCAGTACCTCTATACCATTACTACGGAAACCGGCGCGGCGCAATGGGGAACAGCGAATGCGATCCATTCTTTGGGCATCAGCTCATTTGGATTTCATTCCTACAGTCTCTTGACTGATACGATCGATTTTCAGAGTTTCTCAACCGATGTGCAGCGCGCTTATGAACTAGAGCAAGCATACGGATTGGAGAAGACAACGCCTACACAGGCAGCTGAAAGGATTGAACAGTATCAAGATATGACAGTCCACTATGCACAAGATGCGCAAGGTTTAGCTTATGAAATCGATTTGTTTATTGAAGGAGTGACTTTCTTGCTTCGTACTGAGAAGACACCCGTCTCTGAGGATGCGGAAATCAAAAGTATCGGTAATATGCATATTATCTATCCAAAATCTCCGAAAGGATACATTCAGTGGGAGGAGTATTCATGAAAATTTGTTTATTATGCGAAGGTAGTTATCCCTATGCTGTAGGGGGCGTTTCATCCTGGGTGCAACAATTGGTCAAGCTCTTTCCTGAGCATGAGTTTTTTGTCTATGCAATTGCAACGGATGAATCCATGAAAGGGGATTTTAAATACGACCTGCCTGAAAATATCAGCTTCGTCCAGGAAGTGTTCTTGAATGACGCCTATCAAGAACAACCTGCTCATATGCAAGCTGCGGCTGGAGGCAAATTGGAGCCTTGGCAAGCAGAAGCTTTTACGAAGTTGGTCATGGGTGAGGTTGAACATTGGGATTCGATTTTTGACTTTTTTTTACGGCAGCAATGGCCTGTTGCCCAGTTCTTGATGAGCAAAGATTTTTATGCGATTATGCAGGACATCTATTATGAGCATCATCAAATGGCAGTGTATTCGGAATTTTTATGGACGATGCGTTCGATGTATCTGACCCTTTTTCACATTTTGAACCATCCGCCTGAACAAGCTGATATTTACCATGCGGTGTCGACTGGTTATGCGGGGATTGCCGCAGCGCTGGGCAAACGCAAGTGGGGCGGCAAAATGTTGCTTACTGAACACGGTATCTATACCCGCGAACGGGAGGAGGAAATCATCAAAGCAGATTGGGTGCCTGCGGATTTTAAGCAGCTTTGGATCCGTTATTTTAAGAATCTTTCGAAAGCAGCTTATATGAAATCCGATCGTATTCTGGCGTTGTTCGATATGAACAATGCGCTTCAGATAGAATTGGGGGCGGATCCAATCAAATGCGATTACATTGCGAACGGCATCAATGTCGCCAATTTTTTGGATTTACCGCAAAAAGAAAATGCGCAAGTTTTGAATGTGGGCGCGGTTATCCGGGTAAGCCCGATCAAAGATATCAAGACAATGTTGTATGCGTTCGATTTGGTCAAGCAGAATATGCCTCAGGCCTGCTTTTATCTGATGGGTCCCAATGACGAAGCGCCTGAATATTATCAAGAGTGTCTGGATCTACTGGAGGAATTGGGGACTAAAGATGTGATTTTTACCGGCAGAGTGCAGGTTCGCGACTACATCGGTAAAATGGATGTGCTGGTCCTCTCTTCCTTGAGCGAGGCGCAACCGCTGGCCTTGATGGAGGCGATGGCTGCCGGCAAACCGTGCGTCTCCACGAATGTAGGGAGTGTCCGGGAGATGCTGGAAGGCAGTACTGTGGATACACTTGGTATCTGTGGCCTCTTAGCACCGATTATGGATTACGAAAAAATAGCCAGTAATATCATCACCTTGCTTGAAAATCCGGAAATAGCCAGCCAGTTTGGTGAAGTAGGCAAAATGAGGATTGAAAAATATTACAGTGAACATAAATTTATCAGCGCATACCGGGAACTATATCAATTACTGGGAGAAGGCGATAGGCAATGGCTGGAATAGGATTTGAGCTGAAAAAAATTTATAAGAAAAATACAGTTGCTGCGCATATCAAAGGAGGTTTTTACTCTATTTTCGTTACGATCGGACATGTTCTGATCACGATCGGCATGTTGATGGTGGTCAAAGTCTTGTTGCGTGATAGTTTCGATTCGCTTTATTCCGAGCAGCTCTACTCGGCGATTGTTGTTCATTCCTTTATCTTTCCACTCATCTTCACTTCCGGAATCACGATTGTTCTGTCCCGTTACATCGCGGATAAATTATGGAACCGGAAGCATGCGGATATTGCTTCTTCCATTTTAGGTGTGCTGACGCTTTATGTTGTTGTCTTTTCCGTGCCGGGTATCTTGTTGCTCGGGCGTGGACAGGATTTGCCACTGCTCTTAAAAATCCTATCGTATCTTCTGTATATGCAGATGGGATTGATTTATCTGTTGATGACGTATGTGTCTGCACTAAAAAATTATAAAGAAATCGCCCAAAGCTTTATTATCGGGATGGGTACGGTCATCGGTTTGGTTTTGCTCACAAAAGGGTTCCTTTACCAAAATGATGCGATTGTTGTGTATCTGATTTTTTACTTTGCATTGGGTACCTTACTTACATTGATTGGCCTTTATATGGCCGTGAGAAAAGTTTTTAAGCAAATGAACGGCAATTATTTCGAATTTCTCTTGTATTTTAAAAAATATCCAAAACTTTTTTTCTCGAATGTAGCTTATACCATAACGCTGTATGCCCATATTTTTTTATTTTGGAATCATCCGGCCACCAAACAACAGGTTTCCGTGTTCCATTTTTCCGAAGCTTTCGATTTGGCCACCGCCTTTGCGGTCTACTCAATTTTGCCGGCCGCGGTCTTGTTCGTCGTCCGTACGGAGGTTTTTTTCTATGATACCTATCGCGCGTATCTGGATGCGATCAATTACGGTACGGGATTGGAAATTAAAAAACGCAAGCAGGAGATGGAGCGAAGCATGTGGGAGGAATTCCTCTACAGCATGGAAGTGCAGGGTTTGATTTCGATGTTTTGTTTGATCATCGGCTTGCTGTTTTTTAAACAGACTGGAGCACCATCGTTGACGATTGAAGTTTTTCCTGCTCTCGTTTTAGGTATCTATTTGCTGTATTTCTCCTTTTTGGGAGGCACTCTGATGCAGTATTTTGAAAATTATGATGACAGCATGCGCACTTTTTTGCTGGGGCTATTCCTTAACTTGGTCTTCGGCCAACTGACTTTGATGATGGGGAGAGATTTTTACGGAATGGGTATCGTATTTTCCTCCTTTTTGACGCTGGCGTATACGATGGTCAAACTGCGGGAAACATTGCAGGAAATCAATTTTGTTATTTTTACAACGGGCGCCTTACGGCCGTCCTTGACGCGGGGCAGATTCGAAAAATTTGTCGCTGCACTTAATGATGGGGTGGAGAAGAAATGAGACGATTTTTGAATAAGTATAAGCTTGGCTTTACTGCCCTGCTTGTTTTAGGGCTGAGCGTGGGGCTGTTTTATTTTTTTGCCGATCGAAACCATGCGGAGTCAGAGCAGGAGCCAGAAAGCAGCATCCCCACCGACATCGTTTATGATACAACGCTGGAAGATAACTTGGGTTTATATAAGGAAGAAGATCAATTTAAAGTGTATGAAGTCTATCTGACAGTGTATACCGGCTTGGACAGCAAAAGTGGTGAGTCGTTCGATCTGACGGAACTCAATCAAATAGAAGGCAGAACCTTTGATCCGGAACTGAAAGTCAATGTGTTTGTAATCGATCCGGACACGGGTAAAGTAGTGGCTGGGGAAGAGGGCGAGAGTCTCAACGCAACAATTGAATTGCGCGGACAGAGCGCCCGGAACTTTGATCAGAAGTCCTATAAAATCAACTTATCCAAGCAAACACGCTTTTTTCAGGGGCAACAAAAACTAAATCTCAACAAGCACATTTCCGACGATACACGGATCACTCAGAAGTTTGCCTTTGATACGATGATTGGTCTGTCACAATTCACCAGTGTCCGGACAAATTTCATGCATGTACAAATAAAAGATGGTACCGATCCAGCGGCTGCTTATGTCGACTATGGCTTGTTCACGCATGTCGAAAATGTCGATGATGAGTATCTGAAGGTCCGTAGACTCAATGAGAATGCGACTTTTCTGAAGCCGGTAGACTTTGCGTTTACGGTAGCAGAAGCGGAACAGGTTCATTCGAACCTGGATGCAGCGTTGATTTTAAGAGACATCAACCAGCCTGGAGATGACAAGTTGCTGAAGATGATCACGGCCATTAATGAACCAGGAACGGCATTCGATGACATTTTTGACCAATACTTTGACCGTGAAAACTATCTGACCTGGATTGCCTTGAATATCCTACTGAATAACTATGATACGATGTCCCGGAATTTTCTGCTTTATTCGCCGTCGAACGTCGATAAGTGGTATTTCTTGCCTTGGGATTATGATGTCTCGATGATCAGTTCTTCTGAATGGGAAACATCCGAATATGCCAAGTGGTTTGGTCTGCAGCGATACTGGGGCGTTTCTTTGCATCGGAAGTTCTTCCAGACGCCGGAAAATGTTGTTGCTCTCAACGAGAAAATCGATAGTCTATATCAAGCGATGATGCAAGATGGAATCAAAGAAAAAGCCCAAAAATATAGAGAAATCTATGAAAAATATGTCATAGCTTCACAAGCTGATCGGACTTACTTGGAAGAAGTGAAAAGAATGAAGCCTTCGGATATTTTAGAGCGGATCGATCAGATGCCGGCTACTTTAAGCTATAACTACGCGACCTACTATGAACGTTTGGAAGCACCGATGCCATTTTATCTGGATACTATTTCTGAAGAAGCTGATGGTATCGCAATGAATTGGGAGGATGCCGTTGATCTTCAGAATGATGTGCTTTCGTACGAGGTATCTATTTTCACTAATCCAGATGATCCTGCTGCAACCAGTATCTGGTCGCAGACGACTACCAGTAACCAGGTGCTTGCAGAAAATGTCGATTTGGCTGATGGAATTTATTATTGGCAAGCGGTTGCTATGGATAACAATGGAAACAGACAAGTTTCCTTTGATCGCTGCAAGGTGGAGCCAGGCTACCAGAAATTAATACGGTTCGGGATGAAGAAATTTTCGGTTCAAAATGGGGAAATTAAGGAGGCTGACGACAGTGAAACACAATTACCATAAAAAGCATTCCCGGATAGTCCTGTTGCCCTTTTTGTTGCTGCTGTTGTCCGGTTGTAGCGCGGACTATCTGTATGATGACAGCGCCTATTATGATGAAGAAATCTGGAATGCAGAGGTATCCGTCTTGAACGGCAGTGCCTTGAACGAAGACAAGGGAATCTATGACGTGTATGCGGACGAACTGGAACACCTTTATTTAAAAATTCAGCCAGGGAAAGATACGGAGCAAGGCGACGTGTTCTCCTTTTCTTATCTTCAAAATTATACAGAAGGCGATGTCACAGGAGTCGAGCCTTATGTCGATGTTATTTTGACGGAAGGCGATGAATCGGCACCGACGTCCGTGACTGGGTTTGGATTCGGGGAACTCACAGCGAACGCGAAGTTGACCGTGAAAGGAAATACGGATCGAATCGGATCGCGTTCCTGGCAACTGAAATTATACGACCGGGCCGGTCTGTATGAAGGCATGAAGTCGTTCAATCTGATCAAAAATAACGACGATGCTTCGCGGATGAAGATCAAGCTAGGTTTGGACTTAGCTAGTCAACTCGAGGATGTGGCCAGCTTGAGAAGCAAGTTTGTGCGTCTGTTCGTCTACGACACAACCGAGGGCGGTCTGCTCCAGTGGGAGGATATGGGCATCTATACTTTAGTGGAACAACCGAATAAAACTTTTCTGAGAGCCCATGGTTTGAACGAAAATGCTACGTTGTACCGCGCCAAGAATTTTCGTTTTGAGCAACAAACCGAAATCCGTGCAATGGACGATCCGGCCTATGATGAAGAAGCGTTTGAATCGGTGCTCGGCATCCGAGAGACGACGGATCACAGCAAATTGCTGGAGGTATTGGCTCTCCTCGACGATCCTGAAGTGACGAGTGATGTGCTCTTGTCCGGTTCCTTTAATGAGGATAACCTGTTGACGTACGCAGCCCTCAGTCTGCTGATGGGGAATGTCGAAGCAACTGTGACGGACTATTTGATCTACAGTCCGGAGAACAGTCAAACCTGGTATTTCATACCGGAAGATTTCCGAAATGCTTTCGAAACTCCGGAGTGGCAAAGCTATGCCTACTTGATGAACAACAAGGTATTCAGGATATATTTGAAAGAAGAAAAAAACCGCATGAAGCTCAGGGAAAAAGTTACTGAAATCCGATCAATACTGACCGAAGAACGGATAACGGAAACCGTCGCAGGCTATACAAAGCAGCTTTTGCCTTACCTGTATAGTATGCCGGAAATCATCCAGTTGCCGATTCCGGCTGCCGATGTGGAGCCTTACATTGCTGCATTGGTCGATAATATAGCGCAGGTGGACAGCATCAATTACGACGTTCTCCCACCATATATCGAAACGTACACACGGGAAGGCAATACCGTCACGATAAACTTTGCTTCCCAAGCAGACCTGACTTATTATGCGGAAATAGCTGCGGACAGGCGTTTTTCGGAAATCGTCCAGACCCTTCCAATCAACGAGGGCCGCTTCGAATACGAAATGGCGGGCAGCTACTACTTAAGAGTCGTTGGTGTTACAGTAGATGGAGAGCGCGTTGTATGCGGAAATATCTCGTTGGATGGGCTCGGACGGACCATTTACGGCGGGGTAGAAATCAATTAGGAGGCAGATATGCATTATAAAGGGCACCAACTTCGGCATGAATTTAAATACTACATCAACTATCATGAATACACCTACCTAAAAGCCAGGCTTGAAGGGATCATGGCATACGACAAAAATAGCGGCAAAGACGGCTATCATATCCGCAGCCTTTATTTTGATGATGTCTATGATACGGCTTTGAACGAAAAAATGAGCGGGGTCCAATTCCGACAGAAATATCGCATCAGAATCTACAATAAACAAGATGATGTCATTAAGCTGGAACGCAAAGAAAAGTACAGCGACACGATTTCCAAAGAGTCGCTGACCCTTTCAAAAGAACAGTTCTACCACATCATCGAAAATGACAACATTGATTTCCTTTTGCATTCGGAAAAAGAAATGCCGCAACAGATGTTTTGGCATATCCGGACGCGACAATTGGCTCCCGCGGTCGTGGTAGATTATCAGCGGGAAGTCTTCACGTGCGAAGAAGGGAATGTCCGGATCACCTTCGATAAGAATCTGGAAGCGGGCATTGATACCGCCGATATTTTCGATCCGAAAATGACGATTGTCCAGGCGTTTCCGCCTGACGCATTGATATTGGAAGTAAAATATGACGACTATATTCCGGATTATATTTTGAATGCGTTGCAGATTCATTCTCATAAAAAAGAAGCTATTTCAAAGTATGTCTATTGTCGGATGGTCCAATTAAAGTGGAATCCAGCCAGACGTGTTTTAAGAAAGGAAAGATACTAATGGAGACATTTTCTGATATTTTCAAAAAAAGTTTTATGGAGGGTTCAACTACTCAAATCAGCATTCCGGGGATTTTTTTAGTGCTGGGCTTGTCCCTGGTGGTGGCGGGATACATCTATATTGTTTACAAAAAATGCTATATCGGTGTCATCTACAGCCATAATTTCAATGTGGCCCTTGCGATGATGACGATCATTTCCGCTATGATCATTGCCACGATTTCATCGAACATCACGCTGTCCTTGGGGATGGTGGGGGCTTTGTCCATCGTGCGGTTCCGGACAGCGATAAAAGATCCGATTGACTTGATCTTTTTATTCTGGGCTGTCGCAGCGGGTATTACGGTAGGCGCCCGATTGTGGGTCATGGTCTTGTTGGGAAATCTGTGCATTGGATTAGCTTTTATGTTTATGACCAAATTAAAAAGGAAGGATGTCATCTATTTGTTGGTCATTTCCTATGATGATGAGGCGTTCCCGGCTGTGAATGCCGTGCTGCAAATGTTCAAGTCGGTGTTGCGCTCGAAAATATCGCGGAATGGCCTGACTGAAATGACGGTCGAAATCAACATGAGTGACGAGAATACCCAATTCACCGAGAAATTGACTGCCATCCCGCAGGTCCATTCTGTGTCGTTGGTGACCTACAGCGGAGAATTTGCGCAATAAAAATGATCAGGTCGCCCGCTTGAACCCTTTCGGAAATACAATATTGTACTTTTTGGATGCGGAATTTTTGAACAATTGTTAATATTATACATAATCCTGAATTATTCATACTACCCGAAACTTTGACATGAACAACCCTATTTCATTCAACGTTTAAATCAGACTTTTGTCTATCAAGGGATCGGTGTTGTTATTGGTGAGTATGACTTACTTGGCTATGATCGTTCAGATGATGTTAATCCAATCGGTGAAACTTACAAATACATCAGCCATCTTAACCAGTTAACGCGTTACCAACCCATCAGCTTGTTCTTATGGGACAACGGCCAACACTTTGACCGGCTGGCTTTGACTTGGCGTTTCGAGGAATTTGGCGATGTGATTAGCCAATCGATGCATAGTGATTCGGCTTATGGGACATTCTTTAATACCTCTTACTTAACTGACGCTGAAGCAGATTTATTTATTACGCTGAGTTATAATGGTGCGAATTTGGACGAATTATTGTACAATGGAAAAGACTTGCTTGCTGGTCGTGACTTTGAAGTCAATCAAGACGGCGTCTATTTGTACCCAGGCTTTGCGGGTGAGGGTGGCACATTAACCATGCGTTTTACGCAAGGTGCAACTTGGAACCAACAGGTGAAAATTGTTGGCGACTTCATTCTAGCGGACAGCAGTTTGCCAGACACCAGCAGTAACGGCAGCCCCAACATCAGCAGTGGCGAAATTGTTATAGACACCAGTCAAGCAGAAGTCAGCAGCGAAAGCGTCGCCGCCGACCAAGGCACCAGCGATGACACCATCGCCGATAGCGAACGCGTCAGTCAACCAGACATCAACGCTCAACCAGACGCTGACCGCGAACCCGCCGACATCAACCAAACAACAAGCCAAGCCCAAGCAGGTACGCTCGTGATTCCCGTAGAGTTTGCGGGTCACGATGTGAAACGCATTAACTTAGTAACAGGTAACCAACCGATTCCCTTGACCTATTTAGAAGATTATCAACCGGACGTTCCTTTAGGACAATTAACACTTTCACGGACATTTCTAGCCACGCTTGGCAAGGGGCGACACAATCTAGTCGTTGAAACTTTTGCAGGCGGACATTATCCATACACGATTATTGTGGATGAAAAGGGGATACGTGGATTGGCTAAGTAACAATGGGCGGCGACTAGTAAAGCGAGGCGAGAACTTGATAGTTAGAATATTGGGTAACTTAGCAATAATTTTAGTCGATTTATATATATTAATTAAATTAAATAATAACGATTTCCCACTTAAGAAACAAGGCCCGAAGGAGTTAGCTGTTTACATTTTAATTCAAACAATTGTTTGTCTTTTTATGCTAGCAATGGCCCCAATGATTTTAGGGCTTCGGTTTGACTTTCGAGTCATCCTGTACATTCTGATGGCCACATATCTGGGGCTGAAAGTCACCCTTCCAACCATCGCGATAGTTGCGATCGGCCGACTGTTCTTTAGTAGTTATTTAAGTATCACATCGAATCTGATCTTTTCGGCGTATCTGATACTGACCCTACCATTCTTCCTTGAATGGTCGAAAAAGTATTTCAATGATCTGGGACAGTTGTTGGTCGTCAATGATATTTACTTGGTCAGTTTACTACCTTTTTATATTTATACGCTGGGCAGTTTGCAAAAGGCTTTCATGTTTTTTTCAATTGCACTGCTGTCCTCGACGGTTTTTATTCTAATTATTCATTATGTGATGCTTGATATTCGAAAACTTTTAAACTTAGCAATCATCGATAACTTATCGGACCTGTACAATTCCCGACGCCTGCAAGAGGATTTATCGAAGTATTCTAAATCCGATACTAAATATGCTTTAGTGATGATTGATATTGATGATTTCAAATGTTACAACGATTTATATGGCCACTTAGTAGGCGACGAAGTGATTCGCAGATTTTCGCTAGTGCTGAAAGAAGCCGTCGGAAAAGATTATAGTGCCTACCGTTATGGCGGAGAAGAGTTCGTCGTGCTGGTTAAAGATCAGAATGGCAAAGTAGCCTACAGAGTTGCTCAAGCCTTTCAAACCCGGCTCCAAGATTTAGTCATTGCTTCTCCAATGGGCGGGGAACAACTGATTACAGTCACCGCCTCAATTGGGGTGGCCTATCAGTGGCGCGACGAGCATTTAAACCATACCTTTAAACGCGCCGATCAAGCCATGTATACAGCTAAACACAATGGTAAGAACCAAATTATTATTGGCTAAGTAGCCATATTGTACCAATTGGAGGATTCATTTATTCCTGATCTTTCAGAAATTGAAAGAGTTCGAAAAACATCATCACAATTATAGAAGGGATGTGTTAGAATGCAGAGTCAATTAGCGTCATTAAGAAACGATTTGTATCTAGTGTATCAACCGATTGTTCGCCGAATTACGACACGAGAAACCGAAATGACTGAATTTGAAGTCTTATTGCGAACCAAACGCAACCACCGCTACCCGGGTGACTTTATGGATTTCTTAATTTCGAGCGAAAATCGCAATCGCCAATTGTTGGAATGGTATAGTGAAGAAATGATCCGGATTATCCAAAAACATCCGACCTATCGCTTCGACATTAACATTCACCCGCAACAACTCACACATCCCTCGACTTGGGTCTTTTTAGAAAGCTTGTTAGAATGGAAGGACCGGATTCAAATTGAAATGACTGAAAAACCATTTCAACAATCCTGTACCGAAACGAGTGATGACCACAGCCTGTGCAATCAGATTAAAGCTATTCAAAAGCTCGGTTACCGCATAAGTTTAGACGATGTTGGCTCAGGCATCAACACGCTGGAATTGATCGCTGGCCGAATGACAGGCGTCTCGACCCTCAAATTCTCGATTCATAATTTTCGACGGATTTCCCCTGACGTCCTGAAACACTTTATCATTGCCTGGCGAGTTTTCGCGGACTCCTACGGCCTACGCATCGTCGTCGAAGGAGTCGAAAACCAAACCGTCGCCGACTACCTATTTGCCAACGGCATCGAATGGCAACAAGGCTACTACTGGGCCGAAAAAATCGACCTTTAAAACATTCTAGCTCTTTATAACTAAATAAGACTGATACGCTCTAACGGTGAAAGAAAAACCTCGTTGGAGCTTTTTATATTTGCGCCCAGCTTTTAGTCGCCCTCTGAATGCTTGACGAAAATTAAGGCCTAGATTTAGCAAGCCATCTATCAAGATTTCTTTAAATATGATAAACTTCTTCTATAAATGGAGGCGGTTTCTTTGAAGGAAAAAACATTAGGAGAATGGACTAGCTATCTTTTTTCAGGCGCCATTGCGGTGAATTATCTTGCGATGTGGTTTGATTTAATTGAGATCCGGACATTCGGTCTAGTTTTATTATTGCTAGTAGGAATTAACCAATTGTGGAACTCTTGGCGTGAATACCAAGAAAATAAACGCTTTGAAGGCATGGTCCTGGTGTCATTTGCCATTGGGGTGGCCACGCTCGGATTATTTATTTCCAGCTTTTTTTAAATTGCGATACCGTCTATTAAGTTAGGTGGTTTTTTTGTTTGTTAAGGAATTGCATTTGACTTCACGGACTTAGAAACGTTGTAAGAGCTGATTGAGATAGGTCTGTATTTCTATAAACTAGTCGCTTCTCTTTAATTCGCCATGCTTTTGGAAGGGTGACTGGCTTTGAAGTAAAAAATGAGTCGTATCTCTTTGATCCGCACGATTTCAGCAGAGGCACGGGTTCTTTATCAAATCGTCGTGAACCTCAGGTGAATGACACCACTGTTTTTGATGGCTGAACTGCAGGCTTGACGGCTGTGAGGCGCGGATGAGGAAACTTCAGGCTATCAATAGGCTTTGTCAAGTAACTTTATTATTCTCGACTCAATATTAAAGGCACTAGCTTTGAAGTGCAAAAGGAGTCGCATCTCTTCGAGTCGCGACGATTATAGAAGGACCACTTGTTCTTTATTTAATCGTCGTGAACCTCAGGTGAACGACTCCGCTGGGCTTGATGGTAGAATTGAGGAAGTGATGACTGTACTTCAAGCACGGTGTTTTCAGTTTAGCGTGACGCTGCATTAGAGCTCTTAAATCGACTTCTAAAAGCACTTGTCCCTCAAACCCACTATCATCTACCTCGACTCGAATCACCGTCAGTGTATTATGTCGAAATGCACGTTCGTCCAACCTTATATAGATATCTGGTTGACTGAACGTGAATGAAATGAAGGGCGTCTATCGCCACGTGGATTTCTCATGACGTTGTGTTATCGAGTCTGCATACTCACCTGCCAGCCCTCGCTAATCCCACTAATTCCGGTGTAGCACCTTGAGCGAGTAAGCCCGTGATAGTGAAGTATCTACTAATAAAATGTCAGAAGACTAAACTATTAGTAGAAAGGAATGAGACTAAAACCGGTGTGGTGATTTGTACGACACCGAATGGCGCGTTGCTTTCGGTGTGGCTCCAATCATGACACCGGAAAACTCGCTAGATTTCTCAAAGAAGGCCGTTTTATCAACGAATCTCGCGTTTTATTGAGTATAAACTAAAGAAATGAGACTAAAACCAGTGTGGCGATTTGCGCGACACCGAATGGCGAGTGAAAATTCACGTGGCTAACCTCGGGACGTGAAAAATCAAATCAAAATTTACGTGGCTTACGTGTAATTGCTGTCGCATTGGTTGATGCTTCGCTAAAACCACTAATTCCGGTGTGGCACCTTGAGCGACGCCGAATTGTGGCTGGTATTCGTTGTCGCTCACGTCGTGACACTGGATTTCTAAGGATTAGTCACAGTATTATGTTATATTCTGCCTAAAAAGCATCAGACCTTGCATAGACTCAGTGCAGGCATGCACCAGCAAAAAATAGATATCTTGATGAGGTATATTTCTGGTATAATGATTGAAATGCTTTAGAAAAAGGGGAGTTTTAGATGCAGCGTCAGTTGATTGCGATTGATTTGGATGGAACAACTTTGAATAATGAGTCTAAGTTGAGTCCTTTAACGGTTCGGACTTTGCGTGAATTGAATAAGCAAGGGCATGTGGTGTCGATTGCGACCGGGCGACCTTATCGAAGTAGTGCGTCGATTTATCAAGAGTTGGGAATTCGACGTCCAATGGTCAATTTTAATGGTGCGTTGTGTCATTTTCCAGGACAGACGGCTTGGACCGGGCGTTACCATCAAGGGTTGACGCGTGAAATAGCTTTGGAATTACTGGCACAGCAGAACGATTTGGCGATCGATTTGATGTTGGTTGAAGGCCAGGATCAATTATATTCGCGCCGCTTAACGTTTGGTGACAATGAAATGGCACGCGATGGCTCCCAGACAATAGGAATTTATGATTGGATGCGTTTAGACGAGCGAGCGATTCTGTCGAATGATGCAACTTTCGCGGATCCGACGGCACTACTTTTGTTGAGTCAGCGCGAGCGACAAAGTGAGATTCAGAAGAATATTCAACGCTCATTTGGCGACTATGTTGACATTCATACTTGGGGTGGGGAAGCGCCGGTCCTAGAAGTTGTGCGACAAGGCGTCCATAAAGCAATTGGAGTCGATACGATTGCGAAATATTACGGAATTTCGGCGTCGAACGTCTTAGCTTTTGGGGACGAACTGAACGACCTTGATATGTTGGACTATGCGGGAACGGGCGTTATGATGCGCAATGGCAACCAAGCGCTTCAAGCTGTCGCCAACGACCAAACAGAATTGACGAATGACGAGGACGGTTTGGCACACTATCTGATTGAGCGTTTTGGTTTGTCCAAATAGATAGTTGAAATAGTCGAGCAATTAAAAGTAGCGTTCAGAAAACACGTCTTTAGTACGTGTTTTTTATTTGGTTCAGCGGATAAAAATTCCGAAATGGCGCTTGTCCACTGGGCTTTGTAACAAAAAATGATAAGGTCTTAAAGTTTTAATAAAAAACTTGTTAATCTATAATTAAAACGATACAATTACATAATGTTTTGTGGGGAATATTAGCGAAAATCAACAAGAGAAGGTTGGATATTAATTGGAAGAAAAGACAATTCAGTCAATTAGCAAAAAAGTACAGAACCTAAGTCTAGCTTTTCAACCGATTTGGGAAATAACTGGTAGTGGAGCGGTTATTAAGAGTTACGAAATACTATTGCGTTACGCGGATGGAGACTTTTTCCCATTTGAGATTTTTAATGAATTAACACGCACTGAAGAAGCTTGTAAATTACTCAATCAATGGTATGGAAATAAGATCACGTATTATTTAAGCAAGTATCCAGAAGTCATCTTTAATTTGAATGTCGACTTACAACAAATGCAATACACATCGACGTGGGAATTATTAAAAGTTCTCAGTCAATTTAAGAAACGCATCGCGATTGAAATGACCGAATTTTATCAAGTGTCGAACCTCGAACACAAACGTTTATTCTTTGAATCGATGGCTTACATCCGCGAATTGGGTATGCCACTAGCTTTCGACGACGTTGGCAATGGTCAACATTCGATTAGTTTCGTCACGAAGAATATCCACCTCGTCGATATGGTTAAAATTTCGCTCTTACACCTACAGCATTTAGACCCAATTACAGTTGGCTTATACGTTGACATTTGGGTGCGAATTGCTAAAGATGCTAAGGTTGACTTGGTCATTGAAGGAATCGAAAATCAAACAACCGCGGACATCATGACTTCGCGCGGCATTATTTTTCAACAAGGTTTTTTTTGGTCGAAACCGATTCAAGAAATTTAGCTCCCAATTTTGAGAAAGCCGCTGCGCGGTTTTTTTTTATATTCGGGAATTAAAATGAACTTGAACTGTGCTTGTGTCCTACTTAGAAACTGGTATAATTATGACAAGACACTGTAATGGAGGGTGTGAGGAGCCATATGCTAGTAAATTTATTTATCAATGTAGGTATTATGTTAGTTGCTATTTATTTCTATTTCTCGGTTAATCGATCAAGTACCAATTACCGTGACCCATCTTGGACTCATTACTTGATGTATACGCTGGGACTTTCAATTGTGGGCATTAGTCAGATGATATTTTCAATAACGATTTATGAGATTCGACTCGATTTTCGGGGCTTGTTGTTCGCGATTGCTTTTAAATATTTCGATTTAAAGACGGCCATAAGCAGTTTAATTTTTCTAACATTAGCGCGGTTTATGTGGGGTCAGAATAATGTCTCACTGCTTAATTTAGCGAATGGAGTCTACTTATTGATTTCTTTGCCATTGTTAGCTCAATATATGAAAACACGTTTTTCAGAATCGACCCAGTTGGCTATTTTATTGGCAAATGGTACTTTAACAACTTCCATATCATTACTGATTTTAATTAAAGATGTGATGCACTCATTGCAGCTGATTATTCTACTTTGGTTAGCAAATTTCCTATTATTGTTTTTCTGTGTGGCGATTATCAAAGATTTGACGAAAATGGTCAAGCTGATCAATAATGATTGCTTGACGAGTCTGAATAATCAACGACGTTTTCAAGAAGATCTTGGGATTCTGGAATCTGTTGAAAAGGACCTCTCGATTGCTTTGCTTGATATTGATCATTTTAAATTATATAACGATACTTTTGGCCATGAAGTTGGCGACATGGTCCTCCAGAAATTCACCGAATTATTGACAGCACGGATTAGCCTGAAAACTAATGCCTACCGGGTGGGAGGCGAGGAATTTGCCTTGATCATGACGGGTAAGAGCCAAGAGGAAGCTGAGGAACTTGTCTACGAGCTTCGAGAAATCTTTGAGAAAACACCTTACTTAGGTTTCGTTAATCAAGCGATTACGCAACCGACGGTTTCGATTGGCCTAGCTCATCGTGTCTTGTCGGAAACACCGGTGGATACGTATCGCCGCGCTGACCAAGCCCTTTACTTCAGTAAGAATAATGGACGTAACCAAGTAAAAGTGGCACAGTATCCGCCGATAGAGAACGTAAAAGTAGAAGAAGCGTCGAACGACGGCCTGCTCATGCAAGTCGACCAGGTTAGCCAAGTGATTCAAGCGAAACTAACAGCTCAATCACTTCAATCGCCGGAGACGACTGAATAGTTCGAATAATCAGAATGATCTAAGAAATCCGACTAAACCGAATAGTTCGAATAGTCAGTCCTTAATGTTAGAGATTTAATTAGAAAAACCGCAGCACTCGTTTGAGTGTCGCGGCTTTTTTATTGTCATTAGTTTCTTAGTCAGGCTAAAAACTGAATACTTTTGAGTGTTTATTGCTATCTAAAGTTAGCATGATAAGTTGCTCTGGTTTGTCTTTAGCCTCAAACGTCGTAAAAATAATTGCTTATCTTCTAAAAGCGGCAAGCGATTCGATCACGTCATTCGCTTCAGCAAACATCGTTTCGATAATTTCTTTGACTGGTCGGACTTCTGTGATCAGTCCAGCAATCTGGCCGAAAGTTACAATTTCATTGGTTGTATCGCCGTCACGAGCTGCTCTCACTAAAGATGGAATTGTGTATGCTTCCAGTGCATCTAAATCAACGCTTGGATCCTCATCCAATTCGACATGTTTAATGGTGGCTGCATTTTTCGTCATCCGCATCGGACCACGCGTTTTGCTACCAGAAACGACCGTTGCGGTATCGTTGGCATCGACTAAAGCTTGTTTGTAATTATCATGAATGGGTGCTTCAATTGAAGCCACAAAAGCCGTCCCAACTTGAACGCCAGCCGCTCCAAGCGCATAGGCTGCGACAATCCCATGACCATCCGCAATTCCACCAGCTGCAATGACCGGAATTGTGGTGACAATTGCCGCTGCTTGACGCGTTAAGGTCATGGTTGTTGCCGTTCCAATATGCCCGCCAGCTTCCATCCCTTCTACGACAACACCGTCAGCTCCGTTATCTTCCATTTTTTTAGCGACTCGCGCTGAAGGTACGACTGGGAAAACCTTGGCTCTAGCTGCATGAATTTTGTCGAAATATGGTAGGGGGTCGCCTGCCCCAGTGGTAAAGAATTTAATTCCTTCTTCTAACATCACATCGATCAAGGCATCTGCATTCCCGGTCATAATTGCTACGTTAGCGCCAAATGGTTTGTCGGTTAATTCTCTGATTTGACGGATATCCGCACGTACTTGCTCAGGTTTTGAACCAGCCGTTGCTAGGATACCCATTCCGCCAGCTTCAGAAACTGCCCCCACTAATTCAGGCCGCGACACGCCACCCATCGCTCCACAGAAAATCGGATACTCGATGCCCAATAACTCAGTTAGTTTCATCATCATTCTTTCTCCTCCAAAATTTAGTTTGTTAATTACTTCACAATTTAATTGTAAGATACCATTTAGAAAATTACAAGCTGACACCGATTAGTAAAACTTATGGAGATATTAATTGAAGGAAGTGGGGAAAAGTAGGGATGACGGAGCGAGAGACTAGCTTAGGCGCGGCAAAGAGGGTGATTGCTACTATTGAACAACTAAGACCGGCGCAGTCATTCTTTAGTCGTTCACGGCAATTAAATAAGACTAATATTTTATTTGATCGGCTGGAATCCAGTGGCTGCTAGCTTTGTCTGTTGACAAGTAGGTGCTGATTTGAAATTTGGAAGGGATATTGCTAAGACGACTTGTCATTAAAAGCTGATATCGTAGATCACCAGCCACCATGATATTTTAAGTGACTTAGCCAGTATTTTTCATAATATTAATCAGCAGCCTAGCATGCAATAAACACCGAATGATTATCAGCAATATTTTGGCCGGAATTTTATATAAAATAATATATAATAAATTATATAAGTGTCTTGACAGCTTTATATATCGAGTGTATACTCTAAATATAAACTAATGTGAAAACAAACACAAATGGTGACGTGATACCTAGGAGAAAGACAGGGGGAGAGGGAGCAAGGTGAATATTGACCGTTTTATAGAGGCGCGAAAGCAACTGGGTTTGGCCCAAAGTGAGCTTTGTGAAGGCATTTGTACGCAGGCCACCTTGAGTCGCTTTGAGAATAATGGCCAGGTACCTAATCTGAAAATTCTGATGAAGCTTTGCAATCGATTGAACTTGTCGCTAGGCGATTTGTTTCCAAAAATTGGCGTCAAGAATCCAGAAGCTATTGAAAAAATGAACCAAATAGAGTTTTGGCTAATCACGAGTGAATTCGAGCAAGCGAGTCAGCTGCTGAAGACATTGGACGTGCATGCGCTAGAAAAAGATCAATTATTGAAATTACGCTATCACTATCTTGAGGGCTTTCTACTTATGTATAATCAGGCGCCGACGATGGATATCATGTTCGTTTTCGATCAAATTATTACGGCGCCCTTGACTGAGCAATCGGAAATTTTTCACATGCTCGCTTACACGGGCATTGGCATGATTTATATGGGCGAGGACGATCAAGATAAGGCAGAATTTTACTTCCATAAAGTTATGGAACGAATTTACAACTATCCACACCAGACAATCGAAGATACTTGGCGTGTCTTACACGTAGTCTTCCAATCTTCTGTCTTTTACTCAGAAGTCAATGAAATCGAGATAAGTGACGCACTCTGTCATTTCGCGATTAACATTTGTTCTGATAATCACGTGACATATTACTTAGCGCGGGCCGCGATTCAATTGGCCAAGAATGCGATCAAGCAGCAGGCAGAGCGCAGTCAGATTCTTGAATTAATTTACGATGCCAGAGCATACTCGAAAATTAATCGCAATACAGTCGCTTTAACCGAATTGAAGAAAATGGAAAAAACAGTTAAACAGGAGGAATTATAAATGGTACATTTAATCGCACTTGTGGGAACAAACTCAGATAAATCAACGAACCGCAACTTATTACAATACATGGCATCACATTTTTCAACTCAAGCAGAAATCGAAGTGGTGGAAATCAAAGACTTGCCACTGTTCGACAAACCAGCCGATAAAGTCTTACCGCAAAGTGTGCGCGACTTGGCAGAAAAAATTGAAGCTGCCGATGGTGTCATCATCAGTACTCCTGAATATGACCACTCAGCTCCAGCGGCTTTAATCAGCGCATTAAATTGGTTATCATATGGCGTGGTACCTTTCGTCGACAAACCAGTCATGATCACAGGTGCTTCATACGGCACTTTAGGTTCGTCTCGTGCGCAACAACATTTACGCCAAATGCTCGATTCACCTGAATTAAAAGCACGCATTATGCCAAGTTCAGAATTCTTGTTAAGCCATTCTTTACAAGCTTTCGACGCCAATGGCAACTTAGTTGACGCTGAAAACGTTGAATTACTTGAAGGTTTATTCGCAGATTTCCTACAATTTATCGAGATCATGAAGCAATTAAACCACGCACATGCTGCTAATAAAGCACACGCTGAAAACTTTTCTTGGGACAATAAATAGAGGGAGCGACCACATATGAAATTAGTAGGACTAGTAGGATCAAACGCTGAACAATCGTATAACCGCACATTATTACAATATATCGCGAAGCAATTTAATGGTAAGTTTGAATTAGAGGTAGTCGAAATTAAAGATGTGCCATTATTTAATCAATCAGATGACCAAACCAATACACCTGTGATTCAAGATTTAGCCGCTAAAATCAAAGCAGCCGACGGTGTGATTATCGCGACACCAGAACACAACCATACAATTCCCGCAGCATTGAAAAGCGTTATCGAATGGCTTTCTTTCAAAATACATCCGTTCGAAAATAAGCCGGTTATGATCATTGGTGCTTCTTACTTTAAACAAGGTTCGTCACGTGCACAATTAGACTTACGCCAAATCCTGGATTCGCCAGGCGTTAACGCGATTGTTTTACCTGGTAACGAATTCTTATTAGGTAACGTTAAAGAAGCCTTTGACGACGAAGGTAACTTAAAAGATCAAGGGACCCAAGGTTTCTTAGGCTTATGTTTAGACAAATTTACACGCTTTATTGAAGTAGTTTCAGTCTTAGAAAAACCCGCAATACCTAAGGAGGCAGCACCAGTGGAAGATTTATGGGCAACAGGAACGATTGATACAACCGTTGATGGTATCGATATGCAAGCAGACAATTGGTTAGAATTAGCAGCTGAACAAGTTGGCGCAGCAGAAGGTAGCACCTACGTTAAATTAGACCGTGGTCTTTTAACAGTTGATCAATTAAACTACTTCTTAAACTCAATGCCAATGGAATTAACATTCGCAGACTACAACAACCAATTCTTATACTACAATCGTCATAAAGATTCAGACGAAATGTTAGCAAAACGTGTACCAGGACAAGTTGGTAACCCACTAGCGAAATGCCATCCACCAAGAACATTTAAAAACGTTTCTTGGGTAATCAGCCAATTACGTTCAGGTAAACAAGACATCGTACAAGTTCACGTACCAACACACGGTCCTGACAAATATGTTGTTCACAACTACCAAGCAATGCGCGACGCTGACGGCAACTACATGGGAATCAACGAATACATCATGGACTTGAAACCAACTATCGAATGGTACTTGAAACAAACTGGTCAAGAATTAGTTGGCGGTAAAAAAGCTGATGCAGTTTCAGGTGCATCTCAAGCAGCAGCCGCTCCAGACGCAACATCAAGTGCTTCAGTCCACGACGAACCAGCTGCACCAGCAACGGTCACAGCTGTCGAAGCTAAACAAAACGCGGATGCTGTTTCAAGCGCCAGTGTTTCAGAATAATGTTCAGTCGATCGATTATATTTAGCTTCCGCGAAATAAATTAAGTAGAAAAAGCGCCCAACCTCCTTTTGGAGAGTGGGCGCTTTTTCATGTGTGTTCACAGTGATCAGAGAATATGATTGCTTTTGATTTTCTTGATTGGAATGGGATTGATGTGAGCTGATCTCCGAAAAACGACTAGCATGTCGGTAGATTGTTATTGAGACTGCCTGAGCAATCAATAAGCTTTTAGAAGGCTGATGTGTTACGAGTATTAAGAGAACCGTAAGGTGAGCCGGTTAGAACGCCGGTACGACTATATGGTCTCACTGCTCTAATATAATCGTTGTTGACCAAAGGGAGATGACACCGCCTGTTACTTATAAGAAAAGTCCCTATCTAACCGAGCCTCACTAGCCGATATTATCAAAACACCGGCTAGTGGTCGAGCCTCACTAGCCGGTATCATCAGACCATCGGCGAGAGGCCATGCTTCTTCGCGGCATGGATCAAGCTTAGAAAATTGACTTAGCCTGCCTGACAGACTAAGTCAGAATTCACAACTGCTCATGATCCCTTAACTGTTCTGTTTCACAGAGCCTAGCTAAATCCAGCAACACCTCGAAGTCCCAAACACCCCGGATTACCGAGACCCAGCTCCAAAACAAGCCCAAGCCTCAGCGCCAAGAACCAGCCCCAGAATCTAATGGTCACCCTGTAACTTCAAATCCTCAATATTTAAATAACGTGAACCAACAACCGCAATCCCACCGTAGATAGTCGCCATATCCGTCAAACGACTGACGGATAGTTTGGTATCTTGTGCAATTCGACGATTAAGTTTGGCCGTCAATAAGTCCAACAAAGCTGGAATGCGGTTGAAAATCATTCCGTTAATAATCACTTCATCCGGATCATAAGATGAAATTAAATTATTGATGCCGACACTTAAATAGTCGATGAATTGAGTGACTTCCTCGGTAATAATCGGATCACCTTGATGCCACAACTTAATCAGCTCATCCACTTCAATGAAATCAATGTCCATTCTTTCTTTGATACTTCGAAACAAAGCTTTCGAAGATGCATAACGCTCGAGGCAGCCGAGATTGCCACAAGGACACGGACGACCACCTGGAAATAGAATCGTATGGCCAATTTCTCCAAAGCGACCATGCGTACCAGTCATTAATTTTCCGAACTGAATCACACCAGCACCAATCCCACTTTTAATGTTGACATTAATAATCCGATCTTGATCAGTCACAAAAGTATATTCACCAATTGCCGATAAGTTCGCCTCATTCTCTAAGTAGACCGGACATTGGTAAGTTGACTGTAGACAGCCGTGAATATCAAGCTCAGTGAAATCATAGAAGGGGGAAAATGTGATCTGATTATTTAACGTCACTCCGTGAATTCCGACTGTAATTCCAACTAAGCCATTGGGCGTTTCAGGCAGATGGCCCAAATGTTGATTGATGAGACCTTTTAAAGTATCTACTATAGTATCACTTTCAATTAAAGCCGTTTTTTCTTCCTGATAGTGGATTATCTCGCCATTTAAATAAGCCAAACAAGATTGAATATAATTCTGACCAAGTTCGATTGAAATGGCAACCGCTGTTTTAGGGTTAAATTCCAATAGAATTGGTTTACGTCCTCCCGTAAAAGTAGACGAGCCGATGCCAGATTCAAAGACGAGCTGTTCTTCTATTAAGTTATTAACTACGGCTGAGGTCGTTGTTTTGTTTAAGGCATTTAGTTTTGCTAAATTCGCACGCGAGATTGGTTGATGCTCAATAATCGAGTTTAGTAGTCTAATCTCATTTGCGTCGCGATTACTTGTGTTTGTCATCTCCATAATCTACACCTAACTTTCTTCATGTTGTTAGCATAAAACATTTTTAAAAGAATAGCAATCAGTTTGTAAAAAGTATTGACAAACCGAAATGATAACGTTATCATGTAGTTAGTTAATAAAGTTGACAAACCGATTAAAAATTTTAGGGGGCTATTAAATGAGTTATTTTAAAAATGTAGAGAAAATCAAATACGAAGGCACAACGACTAAGAATCCATTCGCGTTTCGTCATTATAATGCAGAAGAAGTTGTGTTAGGCAAATCGATGAAAGAGCACTTACGCTTTGCGATGGCTTATTGGCACACAATGACACAAGATGGTTCGGATCCATTTGGTGCAGCCACTAATCAACGTGACTGGTTATCAGATGATCCAATGGAAACTGCGCGCAAACGTGTGGATGCCTTCTTCGAATTATTAGTGAAATTAGATGTTGAATACTTCTGTTTCCACGATGTGGATATTGCACCTACAGGTGACTCATTAGAAGAATTCTTTGAAAACTTAGATGAAATTACGGACTTAATGCAAGTGAAAATGAAAGAAACAGGCATTAAATTATTATGGAACACAGCTAATATGTTCACTCACCCACGTTTTGTGAACGGTGCTGCTTCTTCAAACAATGCAGATGTGTTTGCTTACGCAGCCGCACAAGTTAAAAAAGGTTTAGATTTGAGTAAAAAACTTGGTGGACAAAACTATGTCTTCTGGGGAGGCCGTGAAGGTTATGAGTCATTATTAAACACTAACATGGGCTTAGAACAAGATAATATTGCACGTCTATTCAAAATGGCGATTGCTTACACAAACAAGATTGATCATAAAGTTCAATTCTTAATTGAACCAAAACCAAAAGAGCCAATGACTCACCAATACGATTTTGATGCGGCAACGTCAATGGCATTCTTATACCGTCACGGTTTAGAAAATGACTTTAAATTAAACTTAGAAGGTAACCACGCGACACTAGCGGGTCATACCTTTGAGCATGAAATTCGTGTCGCACGTGAACATAATGCCTTAGGATCTTTAGATGCTAACCATGCGGAAACAATGTTAGGCTGGGATACGGACGAGTTCCCAACAAACGTATTAGATATCACGTTAGCCATGTACGAAGTCTTAGAAAATGGCGGGATTGCACCAGGTGGCATCAATTTTGATGCGAAGGTACGTCGGACATCATTCGAAATGGATGACTTAGTATTAGCACATATCGCAGGTATGGATACCTTTGCTCGAGGCTTGAAAGGCGCCGCTAAATTAAAAGAAGATAAATTCTTTGAAGACATTTTAGAAGAGCGTTATGCAAGCTACTCTGAAGGTATCGGAGCAAGTATCGTTGCCGGTAAAGAAGACTTAGAATCATTATCTGAGTACGCTTTTAAAAACCAAGAGATTGTAAACAAATCCAACCGTTTAGAGTATGTTAAATCAGTCTTAAATGATTACTTAGTTTAAAATTAAATAGTTAGAGGGTGACGTTACAAAGCTTTACGTTGTGTTTAAACTTAGAGCTTTGTCAACGCGCATCCAATTAAATAAAGAAGATGAACGGAGGAAATAATTAATGATGATCCAAAACCCTATTCTGAAAGGCTTTCATCCAGATCCTAGTATCTTGCGTGTTGGAGACGACTACTATATTGCTGTATCAACGTTTGATTGGTTCCCAGGGGTTGTCATCCATCACTCAAGAGATTTAAAGAACTGGCGTCAAATATCACGTCCTTTAAACAGAGTAGAATTACTGGATATGAAAGGTAATCCGAACAGTGGGGGTGTGTGGGCGCCACAATTATCTTATGCAGATGGTAAATTCTGGTTAATTTACTCAGATGTCAAAGTGGTTGATGGTCCATATAAAGATGTCACGAACTACTTAACAACGTGTGAAACGATAGATGGCGAGTGGACTAAGCCAGTTGTGATGAACCAATCAGGTTTTGACCCTTCACTATTCCATGATGAAGATGGCCGTAAATGGTTCGTTAACATGATTTGGGATCACCGTGTGGGCTATCACAATTTCGAAGGCATTGCCTTACAAGAATATGATCCTGAACAAGAAACCTTAGTGGGCGAAATCAAGAATATTTTTAAAGGAACGAATGTTAAATTGGTTGAAGCGCCTCATTTATATAAGAAAGATGGCTACTACTATTTAATTACGGCTGAGGGTGGAACAGTATTTACTCACCAGCAAACAGTAGCTCGTTCGAAGACTATCGATGGCCCTTACGAAGTCCATCCGGAAAATCCTTTAATTTCATCTTTCTTACATCCAGAAATTAGATTACAAAGAGCTGGACATGGGTCATTTGTTGAAACACAAAATGGTGAATGGTATTTCGTCCATTTAACGTCACGTCCATTAGAAAACGAAACAGCCAGTATTCTAGAAGATCGTGGTTACAGTCCTTTAGGACGCGAAACAGCGATTCAAAAAGTTGAATGGAAAGAGGATTGGCCTTATATCGTTGGCGGAAACTTCCCGAAAGATGAAGTTGAAATGCCTGACTTAGAAGAAGTTCCTTGGCCAGCAGATTTTCCGATTGTGGATGAGTTTGATGAAACCAGCTTAAATCACCAATGGAATACATTAAGAATTCCGTTTGATGACACGATGGGAAGTTTAACTGAAAAACCAGGACATTTAAGATTATATGGTGGCGGAAGCTTCCATAACCTTTTCCAACAGTCATTAGTTGCAAGACGTTGGCAAGCACTTAACTTTGAAGCAGAAACTAAAGTATCCGCAAATCCAGTAACGTATCAACAACAAGCTGGTCTTGTTGCTTTCTATAATACAAATAACTGGACGAGCATCCATTTAACTTGGGACCCAGAATTAGGTCGCGTGATTGACCTATTAGCTTGTGATCACCGTGAACTATCGCGTCCGATTACTGAAGCGATTGTTGTACCAGATGAAAATGAATACGTTTACTTTAGGATTAATGTGGATCAAGCTGAATACTACTATAGTTATTCTCTTGATGGCGAGGAATGGGTGAAGATTGATGTGACCTTTGATTCGCGTAAATTGTCAGATGAGTACATCAAACAGAAGGAAGGAGGCTTTTTCACGGGCGCGTTTATCGGCGTAAATGCTATTGATACTTCAGGGAGAAAAATGATTGCAGATTTTGATTATTTCCGTTACGAAGAAGAAAACTAAAAAATGAGGAGTAAGAAAAAATGAAGAGACTTAAATCTTTACTTACAAATGTTTTGCTTGGATCTTTAGTACTTAGCAGTGTGGGTGGGCCAATGGTTAATGCACAAGAAGAAGAAACCGAAACGTATGGATCTGGTGACCGCGTTTTAGAAATTTGGTCATTTACGAACGAAATCAATACGATGATTGAAGATTACTACATGGTTAATCATCCAGATTTAGACTATACAATTGAAATTGTTAACATTCCTACGGCAGAATTCGAAGCGAAACTGGATCCAATTGTTGGGACAGATGCCGCACCTGACGTGATTTTATTAGAACAGAACTTCGTTAAAAAGTATGTTGAATCAGGGTTAATGGCAGACTTATCTCAGTTTGAGAATGTAACGGCTGGTTCTGAAAATACGTTAGACTATGTTAAAGGAATCGGAACAAGTGGAGATGGCGTTTATTATGCGAACTCATTTCAAGCAGCACCAGGTGCCTTCTTCTACCGTGCAAGTATTGCCGAAGACTTATTAGGCATTACTGATCCGGAAGAAATGCAAGCCAAAATGTCAGACTGGGAAGGTTTTATCGAAACTGCTCGTGAAATTAAAGAAGCTTCAAATGGCGAAGTATACATGATCTCAGGAATCGATGACTTACGTTTTGCTTACTTAGGCACGCGTGAGCAAGGGTGGGTTGTAGATGGCTCATTAGTGATTGATCCAAAAATGGATGAGTTATTAGATACGGCTTTATTAATGAACGAAGAAGGTTTAATGTTAGATGCTCCGCCAGAGTCAGAAGCATACTTCGGTGGCATGTCACAAGATGAAATCTTTGGTTACAGCTTACCATCATGGGGCTTACACTTCTGGTTAAAACCTAACGGTGGCGAAGCAACAGAAGGTGACTGGCGTATGGTTGAAGGACCAAGTGCTTATTTTAGAGGGGGGACATGGTTAGGTGCAATGGGTAACTCAGATATGCTACCAGAAGCATCAGACTTATTAACTTACATTACAACGGATCCTGAATTCTTAACACAATGGGCTTTAGATACGGGGGATATTGTATCTGACGTCAACGTTGTTGAAGAAATCAAAGGTGAGTATAGTGATGAATTCTTAGGTGGACAAAATCATTATGCAGCATTTGCTGACTTAGTAGGCAACATCAATGGCGACATCATTACAGAATACGACCAAGCACTTAACGTATTATTTGTTGATCACGCATTAACTCCTTACTCAAAAGGTGAAGTAGATAAAGAAACTGCAATCAGCAATTTCAAAGCACAAGTTCAAAACTCATTCCCAAATCTCATCATTGAGTAATCGCTAAGTAGACAATTATAGAAGAATAATAGGGAACTATTATTCTTCTGTTTTTTTATTAAAGGAGTTTTAAAGGAGCAATCAATTATGGAAGCAAATGCAAGCAAGAAACCTGAACAATATGCAAAAATAAAAGACATGAATAAATTCGGCTATTATTTCATCGCGCCATTCTTTTTAGTTTTTGTCATATTTAATCTGTATCCAACACTCAACACTATTTACTTGTCGTTTTATAATATTGCAGGTTTTCAAACCGAAGGAACTTTTGTTGGTTTAATGAACTATACAAACTTACTGAAAAACAGTTTGTTTCTGCAAGCAGTCAAAAACACTTTAGTATTATGGACAATGAACTTTATTCCACAACTATTCATATCGATGATTTTAGCCTATTGGTTTACCAATGCGCGTCTCAAATTAAAGGGCCAAACATTTTTCAAGAGTGCCTTTTACCTACCTAATATTATCACTGCAGCTTCAGTGGCCGTAATTTTCTATGCATTATTTAGTTATCCTAAAGGACCGATCAACTTACTCTTAATGAATTTAGGTGTTTTAGAAGCACCGTATGATTTCTTTAGAAACGTTGCCTTTACACGTGGGCTTGTGTCTTTCATCCAATTCTGGATGTGGTATGGACAAACAGCGATTGTATTAGTGTCTGGAATACTAAGTATCGATGCCTCACTATATGAAGCAGCTGAAGTCGATGGTGCAACACCATGGCAATCCTTTAGAAAAATCACTCTACCACTTTTGAAGCCAATTACACTTTATGTGCTAATTACCTCGCTAGTTGGTGGTTTACAAATGTTCGATATTCCATTGTTATTAACCAATGGTGGACCTAACGGAAGCGTTGAGACCGTTATGACGTATATTTACAAGCAAGCTTTCCAAGGCGGACGTAACATCAGTATTGCTGCGGCTTCGTCAATTTACTTATTACTAATGACTGTTGGCTTAAGTATCGTCATCTTTATGGTGATACGCGATAGAAAACCTAAGAAGGATTGATAATATGGATGAAATGAAAAAAATTAAAATGCAAAGAACACTAATCTATGTTTTCTTTGCGCTATTAACCATCTTAAGTATTATCCCTTTCTGGATTGTTATGGTCAATTCGACTCGAACTGCTGAGCAGATTCAACAAGGGATGTCACTGGTGCCAAGTGGTAGCTTTATGGCCAACTGGAATATTCTGAAGGATCGTGGCTTTAATATTTTTGAAGGTTATCGTAACTCTTTAACCATTGCAGGTGGTTCGACTGTTTTAAGTATGTATTTCTCATGTTTAACAGCGTATGGTTTTACTGTCTACGACTTTAAAGGGAAAAAGACATTGTTCTCGATTGTTTTACTCTTAATCATGTTGCCGCCACAAGTGAACATGATTGGTTTCTACCGTTTCATGGCATCTGTTGGTTTGTTGGATAGCTATATTCCATTAATTGTTCCAGCGATTGCATCAGCACCTACAGTGTTTTTCATGAAGCAATATTTAGAAACAATTTACCACCCATCAATTGTCGACTCAGCTCGTATTGATGGCGCAGGCGAAATGAAGATTTTCCATAGTATTATTCTGCCACAGATGATGCCAGCGATTGCGACCATGTCAATCTTTAGCTTTGTGCAGTCTTGGAATAACTTCTTAATGCCATTAATTTTAATCAACGACCGATCCAAATATACCTTGCCAATGCTCGTTCAATTACTGACAACGGATACGTATACAACTGAATATGGTAGTTTATACCTAGGTGTATCCTTATCAGTTATCCCGTTAATCTTCGCTTACCTATTCTTATCTAAGCGTATTATCGGTGGAGTAACAGCTGGTGGAGTGAAAATGTAAAAAGTGTAAAGTTGCGAGAAGGGGATAAATTATGAGTTATGTATTAGGACTAGATTTAGGCACAAGCTCTTTAAAGGGCTTGTTAGTAGATAAAAAGGGGAAAGTAATTGCGTCAGCTTCGGCAGATTATCCTTTAATCCATTTAAAATCAGGTTACAGCGAACAGAATCCACAAGAATGGTTAGAAGCTTGTGTGAAAGTATTTGAGCAATTATCGGCAGAAGTCGCTGATTTTCAAACGAACTTAGAAGGGATTTCTTTCTCTGGTCAAATGCATGGTTTAGTGTTGGTCGATGCCGCTGGCGAAGTTTTACGTCATGCTATTCTATGGAATGACGTGCGGAACTCTGCAGAATGTGACCGTATCAATACTGATTTCGGTGAACAAATCTTAAACATCACACAGAATATTGCGCGTGAAGGGTTTACTTTGCCTAAAATTTTATGGGTGCAAGAGCATGAACCAGAGCTTTGGGCGCAGGTCGCTCAAATTTTACTACCGAAAGATTACTTACGATACTGGTTAACAGGTAACTATCATATGGATTACTCTGATGCTGCTGGAACATTAATGCTCGATGTGCGTGGGAAAGAGTGGTCAGCAGAAGTCTTAGCTGAGTATCAAATTGCCACAACTGTGCTACCCCCATTAATCGAGTCTTATGGTAACGTTGGCGCAGTCACCCAAGCGCTGAAAGAACGATTTGGTTTTGATAAAGACGTTCAAGTCTTTGCAGGTGGTGCGGATAATGCTGTCGCAGCTGTTGGCTCAGGCATCCTGGATAACACAACAGGTATGGTTAGTATTGGGACTTCAGGCGTCTTCTTATCTTATGAAGCCGATGACTCTGTCGATTATCAAGGTCAATTACATTTGTTCAACCACGCCGATGATGCGTATTATTCAATGGGTGTCACCTTGGCAGCGGGGCACAGCTTGACTTGGTTCAAGAACACATTTGCGCCAGACAAAACCTTTAATGAGTTGTTAGCTAACATTGATCAAATTGAGCCAGGAGCTAAGGGGTTATTGTTTGCACCATATATTGTCGGAGAGCGCACACCCTATTCCGATAGCAAAATACGTGGTAGTTTCTTAGGAATGGATACGACGCATACGCTGGATCACTTCGCGCGTGCAGTATTAGAGGGGATTACTTTCTCCTTGAAGGACTCACAACACTTGATGGAAACAGTTGCTAATAAACGTTTTGAAAAAATCGTTTCAGTCGGTGGTGGATCTAAAAATCCAAACTGGTTACAAATTCAAGCAGATATCTTTAACACACCCATTACAACATTGATCGCGGATGAAGGACCCGGTATGGGAGCTGCGATGTTAGCGGCTGTTGGTCTAGGCTGGTACGATACAATGTTAGACTGTAATAAAGCCTTTGTTGATTATGGATTGGTTACACAACCAATCAAAGAAAATGTAGAGAAATATCAAAAAATTTACGAACAATATCGTAAAATTTACGATGCGACGAAAGACATTTCGCATGGTCTGATTGATATTGTGAATGACTAACAGAATAATGAGCTGTCCGACACTGTCAAAGACGTCGGACAGCTTTTTTTGACTAAGAAGCTCAAAGAGTTATTTTTTTAGCCGTCATGCGATGAGTCATATTTTATGATAAATGTTGGTTTTAGATTACCGATTTGTGACATTGAGTATAAAAACTTTTGACAATCTTCTAATCGTGTTATAATTGATTTAACTATTGAATTAACATGGTTCTTAAATGAAGGAGCAATCGAAATGAATATAAAACAATTACATAAAAAATCGAATAGATGGATGACGAAGTCGGCCGCGATTTTAGGAACGGTTGGGATGATGGCAACTACAGTGACGCCACTGGCAGTCAATGCAAAAGACATCTACACTGTCGTAGCGGGGGATAACTTATACCGCATCGCCGTAGATTACGGCACAACCGAGGAACACTTGATGTCGATTAATGGGCTATCCACCAATTTACTACAAATTGGTCAAGAAATTGTCTTACCCCAAGAAGGGCCTAACGAAGACGGCTCAACTCCGAACCCAGTGCCTGAACAAACGGACGGTGTACATATCGTCCAAGCAGGTGAAAACCTGTGGGCTATCGCACACGCAAATGGCACAACAGAAGAGTACTTGATGGCAATTAACGGCTTATCATCAAATTTACTTCAAATTGGACAGAAAATTATTCTATCGGGCGACGAGTCTGACTTTACACCGACACCTAACCAACCGGTGACAGATGGCGTACACGTGGTCATCGCGGGTGACAACCTGTGGGATATTGCGCAACGTTACGGAACAACTGAGGAACAATTGATGGCCTGGAATGGTCTTTCAAATAATTTACTCCAAATTGGTGATCTGATTTCAGTTTATGGTCCCGTTGATAACGCACCAACTGAGCCGACAACGCCTAACCAACCAGTTAGCGACGGCGTACACGTAGTCGTAGCGGGAGATAACCTGTGGGATATCGCTCAATGGTACGGTACGACAGAAGAACAGTTGATGGCATGGAACGGCTTAGCGACGAACTTCTTACAAATTGGTGACCGCATTTCAGTTTACGGCCCAACAGAAGACACGACACCAGTTGAACCAGTTGAACCAGTGGCGCCAACAGAGCCGACGGCCCCTACATCTGACGATATTTACGTTGTTCAAAAAGGTGACAACCTGTGGGATATCGCTCAATGGAATGGTACAACAGAAGAGTACTTAATGGCGATTAACGGCCTGGAAACAAACTTCCTGCAAATCGGTCAAGAAATTCGCCTAGTTGCGGCTGACGAACCGTCAACCCCAGCGGAAACGACACCAACGACACCATCGGAAGCAACGAATCCGAATGCTAGAAAAGTGATTTTACCACGCGTTCACGTTGTACGCGAAGGGGAAGACACGGTCAATATTGCCCGTCAAAACTTTATTGACGAAGAGCAATTATTGACATGGAACGAATTAACGGATGCAACGATTGCGACGGGAGATGAGTTATTCATCACCAACCCTAACATCGAGCCGACCATTCACGTCTTCGCAGAAGGCGACACGTTGGACACTTTAGCAACAGAATATAAAACGACGGTTAAGAATATTCGCGAGTGGAACTTCCTGAAAGAAACTGATGAATTAGTAATTGGCGACGAACTGATTGTTTCAGATCCGACAGCCAACTCTTACGAGGTGACTCCAGGCGAAACGCTGAACGAAATTGCGCAAAAACATAGCGTAACAGTTCAAAACCTCCGCGACTGGAACGAATTACCAGCCGAAGCGATCCTAGTTAACGGCACAATTTATATATCAGATCCAACAGGCGACAAGGATGAAGAAACAACAGAAGAAACAACTGAATCTAGCGAAGAATCTTCAGAAGAATCTTCAGAAGAAACGACTAATAATTAAATAAGCCTTTCAAAAAACAGCGAGCGGTTATCACACCACGTCGCTGTTTTTTTCTACCATAAATTGGCTAACCAAAAAGTCGGGAGCAATAATGACCCGCAAACACGGTTAAAGCCGGGATAACTGAAAGCAAGTGCCTGTGTGTTACACCTCTTGCTTTCTGTTGAAAAGATAAAGGTGTCCGTCACTGCGTGCCAGACGATTTTATAAAACCACTGACTCTTTAAATCGTCGTGAGACCTGTCGAACGACACCGCTCGCACTTTTGGAGAGATAGTATTGGGGCGTCGCGGCCAGTACCAGTTTTGCCCCTGGCCGTGACGGCGAGTATCAGTTTTGCCCCTGGCCGTGACGGCGAGTATCAGTTTTGCCCCTGGCCGTCGCGGCGAGTATCAGTTTTGCCCCTGGCCGTCGCGGCGAGTATCAGTTTTGCCCCTGGTCGTGACGACGAGTATCAGTTTTGCCCCTGGTCGTGACGGCGAGTATCAGTTTTGCCCCTGGGCGTGACGGCCAGTACCAGTTTTGCCCCTGGCCGTGACGGCGAGTATCAGTTTTGCCCCTGGCCGTGACGGCGAGTAGCAGTTTTGCCCCTGGGTGTAACGGCCAGTACCAGTTTTGCCCCTGGCCGTAACGGCCAATATCAGTTTTGCCCCTGGCCGTCGCGGCGAGTATCAGTTTTGTCCCTGGCCGTCGCGGCGAGTATCAGTTTTGCCCCTGGCCGTCGCGGCGAATATCAGTTTTGCCCCTGGTCGTGACGGCGAGTATCAGTTTTGCCCCTGGGTGTAACGGCCAATATCAGTTTTGCCCCTGGTCGTCCTTGTTGTCCTGGGCGTCTTGACCATCGTTTGATCTACCGCAAATTATCACCATCCCAAACCATCCCTACCAATGCAACCATCACTATCCACCACCAAACCAAACAAGGTCCCTCTCGCATAAACGAGAGGGACCAATTAAAAGATCTATCCAGCAAAACTAGACCATGCGGCGTTTCTTCCTGCAATCGTACCGGTAACGAAAGCGGCTGTAATATTGTAACCACCAGTATAGCCGTTGATATCCAGTAACTCGCCACAAAAGTATAGGCCGGTCATTAAACGTGATTCCATTGTCGACGGGTTCACTTCCTTAGTAGACACGCCCCCTCCCGTTACAAAACCTTTTTCAATCGGTTGGGACTCGTAAGCCGTGATAGGGAAGGCTTGGATGAAGTCGAACAGACGCTCAACTTCCGCATGCACCAATTGCTTGTATGGTGTTGTTGGCTCTAATTCTGCGGAGACTAACAGTTGGGTCGCCATTGCTTCGGGCATCCACTGTTTCAGAACCGTCATCAATTGTTTCTCGCGCATCTCTTCAGCGACAGCTTTCATCGCGTCACGCGTTTCGTTAGGCACAAAGTTAATGCTCAAGTAAGCCGTCTTGAAACCAGTGCGGTGCAAGTACTGGTTGACATGGCCACTACAGCGTAGGATTGCCGGACCAGAATAGCCGAAGTGAGTAAAAATCATGTCCATTTGGTGAATGGTTAATGGTACTATTTTGCTATTGAGGAAGGTGTGGGCGTTTTCAGCAGGCGAACCTTTTAGCTGCGTGTCCCATAGTGTGACCGCCACATCGCGTAAGGAAACGCCGCGCAATGCCTTTGATACGATGAAATCATCCCTCGACAATAAAGGGGCTTCCGTCGGGTAGAGGCGCTCGATGGTGTGACCAGCCGAACGTGACCATGCGTAGGCATCGCCTTCAGCGCCAGTTCGTGGGTAAGCCCGACCACCTGCGGCCAAGACCACCGAAGGGGCGGTAATTGTTTCACCCGCTCGCGTTAGGACGCCTATTACACGGCCTTCTTCATATAAGACCGAATCGATCGGGTCCTTTAAACGAACGGTGACGCCTAGTTTATTCATCACGTCGACCAAGCTTCCTAAAATCGTACGAGCAGAATCAGTGACAGGGAACATACGACCATGGTCCTCTTCCTTTAACGCAATGCCGCGTCCTTCGAAGAAGGTAATAATATCCTCTTGATCGAACTGATTCAACGCACTGTAAAGAAACTTGCCATTGCCGGGAATGTGTTTGATCAATTCCTCGCGGCTTGTACGGTTCGTCACGTTACAGCGACCGCCACCGGATAATAATAACTTGCGACCCAACTTAGGGTTCTTGTCGATGACTAAGACGCGAACGCCTTGTTCCGCCGCATTAATCGCCGCCATCAAACCGCTCGAGCCGCCTCCAACGACGATCACATCGTAATTGTATTCATGAGTAGTAGACATCTGTCTCCACCTTTCTATTAATAAAAATCTGCTCCGATCCCCAATACTCCCCGCAAGCCTTCACCAAAACATAAGAAAAGCGCCAGGCCCAGCAATTGGGCGGCGCCATAACATACCGAAATAAACTTAAATAATTACATCCAACTCGCCCAAACACCTACCACCAACGCAAGCTCTCTAAACGACGCCTGTCTAACTCAAGCCATGCATCAATTACAGCAATCACAGCAATTACATCAATCTAACACTCCACCAGCCAAGCCGCTAGCCACAACAAGCAACACACTTAATACAGCGTTTACTGATTGCGGTCGTAATTATCAAAATGTAAACTTGTGCGAGACGATAACATCCGTGTAAATTGATAGCCCAGTTCGAAATCGACCATGCCGTGTATAATGGTGCCAATACCGACTAAAACGAATAACGTATACAAGAAATTCCCATCGAGATTCTGTTGACCAAAAGCTGTCATGAAATAGACGACGCCAACTTCGGCTAGGCCGTGAATCACATTCACGAAGAAACTAAATATCTGACGTTTCCAAAGATTACCTAACATACCGCGTGAGCGCTCCAAATAAATGGCTCCCGCCGTCGCGAATAGAGTATGCGAAAGGGCACGAAAGACAATAATAATTGGGAAGCCAGCCATCAGAAAACCAAGGGTTGTCCCGAAGGCAACTGCTAAAGCCACTAAAGGTGACAAAAACATCGCCATCACAATCGGAATATGACTGCCTAATGTATAGGAAGCCGGGCCAATCACGATTTTAATCGGCATCACCATAGGAATGAGAATCCCAACAGCTGTCAAAATGGCTGCACTCGTCAACTGTAAAGTTCTCGACGACGATTTAGAATAAGATTTTACCAAGAGAACACCTCTTTCACACAAAATTCAACTTGTTTACAAAATTATAGCGATTTGTTTGACGCTTGTAAATAGTGACGACCTAAAATGAGTAAACAAGTGGAAAGGAGTAAATCAAACCAGCCCCGCCCCGCCCCGACCCGACCTCCCACCATCTACTCCCGCAATCGCACCACTTCCAATCAAGCGCATAGCCCAGCCAAGACGCCACCAAACCATCAATCAAACAACACGCCCCTATCTAATGACGCAAACGAAAACCAGCCGCCCTTAAAGCACGCAAAATCCCCGCAAACTGCGCCTCAGAATCACACTCAATCGTATGGATATGAACGCCATCAGACAACACAGATAAATCCCGTGCCGAATGCTCAGCCATCTGATCACAATAAAACTCAACATCCGCATAGGACTTGATATTCAAAGGAGCCGTCAATAAGCCATACACCGGATGCTCCACTTGAACATCCAACACCTCGCCACCATGCTGAACAATCACATTAAACTCAGTCTCAGACAACTCAGGCTCATGCACACTCACTACCTTACTGACAAACCGCTCATTCACCACCTGATCATGAGCCGCCAACACATACCCACGACTCGTTGCTTCAATATCATGCTCACTCGCACGTAATAAAGCAATATCACCAACAATAACCTGACGACTGACACCAAAACGCTCAGCCAAACGTGAAGCTGACACAGCTTCCAACGAATTCTCAAGCACCGTCAAAATCTTGACTCGCCTCTGATCTCCATTCATAATTCAGTCTCCTAATATATACTCTATCTATTAGTATATCATGCACACACCCCAAAAAAATATAATGTTTTAATTAAATCAGCGAGAAAGGTATAATAAATACACCAAAGGAGGCCAAACATGAAAAAACTATTGACAGCCATCACCTTATTCTGCCTATTCGGACAAAATAGGGCCCAAAACTTAACCAGCCACAACATTAACTCCTCCCACCACCCAATCGCAGCAGCTCAAGAAGAAACACCCGTTGACACACTACCGCCCAGCCTTATGGGCCTACCGGCCCGAGAAGCCCAAGCGCCTTGGCAAGGAACAGACGGGGAGCTCGTCTTGCGCTCAGTTGGCGACGTCTTAATCCATGACCGCGTCAGCTGGTTAGCCGACATTGATTCGCCCGTTTATCAAGCATCTTTGGCTAACTTGCAAAAAGAGGGCTTGATCACTCAAGACGGAGACGTCCTAGGGGGCGAAAGCATCGATTTTAACCTGGATTCTGACCAATTTGACTTTCTACCCATGTTAGCAAGAATCGCGCCTTACATGAGCTATGCGGACGTTACGATCGCTAACTTAGAAGTCATTGCAGCCTATCCAGACTTGCCGGTCTCAGGTTATCCTCAATTCAATGCGCCGGCCAGTATTTTGGAAGCACTCAAGAAGATAGGCGTTGATATTGTATCGAATGGTAGTAACCATACACTTGACTGGTTGAGAGAAGGCGCGCATGCCTCGATCAAGTATTTAAAAGCCGCCGACTTGATGTATACCGGATCCTACGATAGCTTGGAAGATTTCCAAACGCCGCGTATCATTGAAGCTAATGGTATTTCACTCGGCTTTCTGACCTATTCTTATGGTACAAACGGCATCCCGGTGCCAACCGGTGAAGACTATTTAATCAGCCTCGTTGATCTGCCAACGATGTTAGCCGAAGTCGAATGGCTCAAACCCCAAGTCGATGCGGTGGTCGTGACGCTACAATTAGGTCCAGAATACGGCACGATGCCAGATGATGAACAATTATACGTCTTTCAAGCCTTGGCCGATGCTGGCGTTAAGTTAATTTTAGGCGGACACCCGCATGTCTTGCAGCCAGTTGCCTGGTTCAATGACCAAGAAACGTTCGCGATTTATTCTCAAGCTAGCTTTTTAAGTGGCCAAAGAGAACTGGATAATAAACAAGGTGGCATCACTGAAGTAACCTTCAAGCGGAATGAAGACGGCGAAGTCTATGTCACTGAACCTAAATTTATGCCAATCTTTATGTTAGGAATTGAAGGAGAGAAGCAGTACGAAACTGTGCCGATGGCTGACTATGAGTCGATGGCAATCCCGGATGGCGCGCTATGGTATAGCAGCTTAGAAGAACATATGGCCACTTTGACAGAGGCTTTCGACTTTGTCTCTCATTTGGAGACCGAGTGGACACTGGAAGCCAGCAATACCTTTCGCTAAACTTAGCCCGTTTTTCTTTTTGAAAAACAGGTGATGTTGAGTCATATTTTGGTATGAAAAGGAAGCTGGAAATGCTATAATAGGCCATGCTGTTTATTTAGAGGCGTCTCATAAATTATTAATATAAAAAGTTCTCAGAACTAGTTGACAAATCTTGGGATTAGACGTATTATAAATAGCGGTATTGTTTGCCCCACTGTTGAGCCCCGGAAACTCAAAAGTATTGTCAAACAACTAGATTTTTAAATGGAGGAAATTAACGTGCGTCAAACATATATGGCTAAGAAAAACGAAGTTGAACGTAACTGGGTAATCCTAGATGCGACAGATATCCCATTGGGTCGTCTTTCAACTGTTGTCGCTTCAATTCTACGTGGCAAAAATAAACCTACTTACACACCTCATATCGATACTGGTGATTTCGTAATTGTAATCAACGCTGATAAAATTGCCTTAACAGGTAACAAAGCTGAAGATAAATTATACTACCGCTACTCTGGCTACCAAGGTGGACTAAAATCTACTAAAGCTGGTGACATGAGAGAGAAAAATTCACGTCGCTTAATCGAACTATCTGTTAAAGGTATGTTACCTGCGAACCGTTTAGGTCGCAAACAATTCACTAAATTACATGTCTATGGTGGAGCTGAGCATGATCATACTGCTCAACAACCAACATTATTAGACATTAATTCATTAATTTAAGGAGGGAAATCATTTTGGCTAAAGCTCAATACTTAGGTACAGGTCGTCGTAAAAACTCAACTGCTCGTGTACGTTTAGTGCCAGGAACAGGCGCATTCACAATTAATGGTAAAACATTAGAAGAATACGTACCATTCCCTCACTTACACGAAGTAATCAAACAACCATTCAACGCTACTGAAACTTTAGGATCATACGATGTGATCGTTAACGTTAACGGTGGAGGTTTCTCAGGTCAATCAGGTGCAATCCGTCATGGTATCGCACGTGCGTTATTAAACGTTGATCCTGATTTCCGTTCAGCTTTAAAAGCTGCTGGTTTATTAACTCGTGACCCACGTATGGTGGAACGTAAAAAACCAGGTCTTAAGAAAGCTCGTAAAGCTTCTCAATTCTCAAAACGTTAATATTGGATTCGTTACGAATTTATTCGCTTACGAAGACACTATGGGACGAAGATTACGAAGAAATCGAGTACCAATCATTTTCAAAAACAAGGCACTTTCCTTTATTGGAAGGTGTCTTTTTTTTATAAAAGTATATATTAATCGTATGCTAAATTGAATAGTGTACCATTGTATTAAAAGGGGAGAGTAGTTTGGGGTCAAGAATAATGCATTTAATCATTACGGATAGAATTGCGAAAAATTAGTGATTAAAGACAGAACAATGTTTCTACTAGGAGGAATCGCTCCTGACGCAGGGAATTCTAAAGATTCATCCCACTTTTTCAGAGGAAGTCACTTAGATTTCACGAGATATATTGATTATCGAGAATTCCTTATTAAGTATAAATCTATCAAGGAAAGTCCTTACATATTGGGATACTATACGCACTTAATTGCTGATGATCTTTGGTTACAAGGATTTTATGTGCCTTGGCTAAAGAATCGAATCGAGTCAGATAAAGCAGTAGCAGAAGCCTATTATAATGATTTCAGTTTATTGAACGGAAAATTATTAGCATACTATGGTTATAAAGAAGAGTTTAGAAAATCATTGATTATTCCACCAGGTATTCCTGATATTGAGGAAGTACCGAAGGAAAACATACAAAAGTTTCTTCCGTATGTTCTAGAAGATATGAACTATGAAGTAGATGCTATAAACGAAAAAATGAAAGTATTTAGTTTAGAACAGATAATTGGATATATTGAGACTTCGATTGATAAGGGGGTAGTGTATATAGAGCATCTATTAAACTAATACCGTTTGTGAGACTTAAATTAAGTGGGTTCAATGAATCAGAAGATATACGCAAAAAAGTAAAGGGCTACTATATTAAAAAGAGAATAAAGGTAAATAGAATGTGGAATAATTAACAGTATCTCTTGGACACTTTACTTGCAAAAGACTACTTTTTTAATTAACCTTACCTTAAATAAACTGTTAAACTGAAAGGGGCTTTTCTATGAAACTTGCAGAAGCATTACTCTTAAGGCGAGATCTGGAATCAAAGTTAACGGCATTGAAACAAGAAGTTTTATCAAACGCTTTGATTCAAGAAGGGGACTCATTGGATATCAGTCTGGAAGAATTGCTTCAGGATTATCAAAAAACTAATGAAGAATTTTCCCAATTAGTTGTAAAAATCAATCAACGAAATTCCTCAGCTGCCTTGTATGATGCAGATAAATTAATTGTTGAGGCGTTGGAAGAAAGAGAATCGTTAAGAAGGCAGCATGGGCTTTTTAACGAGACGATTGAAGCTGCCAATGATATCCGACGTTTTGGACGAAATGAAATTCGAATGGTGCGAACCGTGGATACAAAGAAATTAACGAAAGAAATGAATGAAGTCTCTAAGAAATTGCGGGAACTAGACGGAAAAATTCAACAAACAAATTGGTTGGTTGATCTATAAGCTAAGCTGTTGGGTGGGAATCAAAGGCGAGCACACAGCCCGTACAGGCTTTAATGTACACCTATGAGGTTTGGCAGAAACCTTAAATCAACAATGACTGCTAAACAATGACATCAGAAACAATAAATGATTAAAAATTAATGACCATGTGCTGATTTGATGATGGTAGGGAAATCCCTCTTGATATTGTATCAAGGGGGATTAAGATTTTTATTGTATGAGATACCTTAAATGCAATAAACCTGCTCACTCTGTTGCTGCTGTAAGAGTGTTACTCACACTATTAATTTACGTTATAGTATTTATCAAAAAAGAATTATTCAGTAGACATGACGTGGAATCTTGAGGGAAGTGGATAACTTTACACCATAGAAAAACATGCTCGAAGTAGGCAGAAAGTCTGACATGAATCGGCAGTCACTCAATAGGCTCTATTCAAATACCGTGACTGCTACACTGTTTAACCTACATCGGCTATCTTTAGGTGTAGGTTATTAAGATTACTATTACAAAACAAATACAAATAAATAATTAGGCGTTCGATCACGAACAGATAATAAAAAAGTCGCTTGAAGATTATTTATAAACTGGGAAACCAATGCTTGATCAGAATAAACTTAAGTTTAGCTATCAAAGATGGCATGTGTTAAGCAGTAGAAAAGCGTTAACTTATTTAGAAAGTAATGTGTCATACTATCTTTGCCATAGCATAGAAAATTCAATTTCTTCGGTAGTTCCATCGATGTTTTCTGATAGCAACCTAAAACCTTCTCTTTTATAAAATTTTATCGCGCGTTCATTTTTTTGATAAACATTCAATGATAGGGTGTTTTTCATTGATTTGATATGATTCAACAGTTTTCTTCCAATTCCCTTAGATTGTGAAGTAGATTTAACAAAAAGACCTGCTATATAATTATCAATAATTCCAGCAAAGCCAATAATATCTCCGTTTTGGTCAAAAACATACAACTCGGATTGGGCTAGCATTTTTTTTACTGCCTCAAACTGTGCTATCCAATAATTTTCAGAAATAAAGTGATGAGCTTCAGTGTTAACTTCAAGCCAAATTTGTGCAACAGCATCAAGATCATCACTTGAAAATCTTCTGATCATTTTATATCGCCTCCCATTTAACTATTAATCTTAAATGTAATTATACATTATTAACTTAGTCTTTAGTTGGAAGAGTTAAACTGTTTGCTTTTATTTTGGCAAGCGTATCGGCTGAAAGGACAACGTATCTATAGTTAGAATAGCTGCGCTTTGCCAGGAGTTGGTATAAAATAAACTTACGGGAAGGTTCATTTTCATTGTGAATTTGTCACTACGAAAATATTAGGAAAAGATATAGAATGAATGGTCGGTTATTTGTTTAATCATATGATGGGGTCATGGATTTATAACATATTTCACACTGATCTGTTTTCTTTTGCCTTTCTATTGTTAGCCATCGTTTTAGTAAATCAAACTTTGTTGGCAATCGCCTTAATCTGGTCGGCCCATATTGGACTCGATCGACTGCTTGGCATTGGCTTAAAGTATCCAACGGAATTTAAAGACACCCATTTGAATCGTGTTTAACTAAGAAAAAAACATCTTTAAACACCGGCGGTTTCAATTACTCATCCACAGAAATCGCTTAAGTTATAAAAATAAGTTGTCTAAAAACAAGTAAACGGCAATAAAACTTTCAGCAGAATCGAGAGAAATAATGAGGTTATAGTTGAAACCATGAGTTGAGATAGAAAAAATAACATTTTAGTGCAAATAAAGCACTTTATTTTTACGAAAGTATATACAAATTTTAGAGAATGCGATGCATAGTGGGCAAACAAATTGATATTCAGTCTCTAAATGGCGACTTACCAATGTGATTTAGTGATTTCATCGAACACTAACTATAATAACGTTAAAGTAATTATTTTTATGTAAAATGTAAGCGTATCATTTAGTGTCATGAATGTGCTATAATTGTCATAGAATTGGTAACGGATACATACGCATTCTGTTAAGATTAATCTATCTTATGGCATTGGAAAATGTCAAATTTTAGGAGGGTTTTTTATGAGAAAGTTTTGGGCAAAAAGTTGTTTGGCATTAGTACTTAGTGCTGCTATGGTGTCATCGGCTTCTTCTTTAGTCAAAGTTAGTGCTGAAGAGGGGAAAGTCATCAATATCTATTCTTGGAATACAGAATTTAGAGACCGTGTGACAGCAGTTTATTCTAAAGTAGAGAGTACTTCAAGTGATGGAACTGTTACAACCTTAACGGACGGAACAGAAATTCATTGGATCATTAATCCGAATCAAGATGGTGTGTATCAGCAAAAACTAGATGAGGCATTAATCAGACAAGTGGATGCTTCTGGAGACGACAAAGTAGACATCTTCTTATCGGAAACAGACTATGTTAACAAATATATTGATGAAGTCGTCGATGTTGCTGTGCCTTTAACAGAATTAGGAATTGACCCTGAGAGTGACTTAGCAGACCAATTCGAATTTGCAAAAACGACTCCTTCAGATCAAAGTGGTGTCCAAAGAGGTTCAACTTGGCAAGGTACACCAGGTCTTTTAGTTTATCGTCGTGATATTGCTTTAGAAGTATTTGGAACAGATGATCCAGCAGAAATCGCTAAAAAGACTGAAAACTGGGAAGTCTTGAAAGAAACAGCAGAAGAATTAAAAGAAAAAGGCTATCACGTCTTCTCATCTTATGCAGATACCTTCCGACTTTATGGAAATGCGATTGAAAACCCATGGGTAGAAAAAGATTCAACAGTGATTACCGTTGATCAGAAAATTGTTGATTGGGTCAACGATTCTAAAGAGTGGTTGGACGCAGGTTACTTCGACGAAACAGTCAAAGGCCAATGGAATGATGACTGGAACAAAGCAATGGGATCTCAATCTAAATCATTTGGTTTCCTATTCCCTGCTTGGGGAATTGACTTTGTCTTAAAACCAAACTGGGATGGAGATGAAGGTTCTTGGGCAGTTACAACACCTCCTCAAGAATATAACTGGGGTGGATCATATATTCATGCTGCAAGAGGCACAGATAATTTAGAGCACGCCAAAGAAATCATTCTTGAGTTAACTGCTAATAAAGATAATTTAATGACGATTTCTAAAGAGTACTTAGACTTTACAAACACTATCACTGGTATGCGAGAAGCCAGCGCTGATGATTCATTCGGTTCTGAATTCTTAGGTGGGCAAAACCCCTTCACATACTTTACACCCGTTGCAGAGAATATCAAAGTGGCACCTTTATCAGCTTATGATCAAGCTTGTGTAGAATTAATTCAGAATGCATTTGGCGATTACTTCCAAGGACAAGTTACGTTTGATGAAGCAAAAGCCAACTTTGAAACGGCAGTGAAAGAGCGCCATCCAGAAATTACAGAAGTTGCCTGGCCAGAATAGTATAATCCAATAACCAAAATATTAAAGCGAAGTAAGCAGTGATTTATTTGCTTCACTTCGCTTTATTTCTTGAAGGAGAATAAATATGAAACGAAGCAAGCGATCAGTCGACTATTCAAGATGGGGGTATATTTTTATTATCCCATTCTTTATTATATATTTTATTTTTTCATTTATTCCACTCTTAGATACTTTTCGATTTAGTTTTTTTGAGTATTTTAGTTCAGGCCTACGTCAAATTGGTCCGAATTTTGTTGGTTTAGATAACTATAAGGCGTTACTAGACTCAGATATGTTGCGCTACGCGGGCAATACGATGGTGCTTTGGTCTTTAGGTTTCATCCCGCAAATGGTGGTAGCGATGCTTTTAGCATTATGGTTTACAGATAAACGTACAAAAATCACCGGCTTACAATTTTTTAAAGTAGTGATGTATTTACCCAACTTAATTATGGCTTCAGCATTCGCGATGATGTTTTTTGCTTTATTTTCAACGAATGGTCCTGTTAACTCTATTTTGATAAATTTAGGTTGGATTACAGATAAGATTGATTTTTTAGGCACGCCTTTTGGAACAAGAGCAATGATTGCTTTTATGAACTTCCTCATGTGGTTTGGTAATACGGCGATATTACTAATGGCCGCAATTTTAGGAATCAATGAAGAAATCTTTGAATCCGCAGAAATGGATGGATGTACACCATTACAGAAGTTTACTAACATTACCTTACCTTTGATTCGTCCGATTCTTACCTATACATTAATTACCTCAATTATTGGTGGCTTGCAAATGTTTGACGTGCCCCAAATATTAACTAATGGACAAGGTTCACCAAATAGAACGTCGATGACTTTAATCATGTTTCTTAATAGTCATTTGAAGAGTCGTAACTATGGAATGGCGGGAGCTTTATCTGTCTACCTATTTATTGTAAGTGGTATTCTGTGTTATTTTGTATATAAAATGTTAGAAGACCGCGATCCTACAGGGATGATGCGTGAGAAAGCAAAGAGAAGTCGAAAAAAGGGAGTGAAAACAAATGAAATCTAAACAATCACTTTATACTATTATTAAATATGTTGTGCTAATATTCTTGTCGATTCTATGTTTATTTTCCTTTTATATTCTCCTGATTAATTCAACTCGTTCTCATGCAGAGTTACAAAAAGGCTTCTCAGCTTTACCCGGCACACACTTTATAGAGAACCTGCGCAAAGTTGCAACGGACGGAACCTTCCCAATGTTTAGAGGAATTGCGAACAGTATTTGGGTTTCTACAGCTGTAGCTGTGCTTTGTACTTATTTCTCAGCTTTGACTGCCTACGGAATTTATCGGTATGATTTTAGATTGAAAAAAGGTGCTTTTACTTTTATTATGGCAATTTTGGTGATGCCAACTCAAGTCACCGCTATGGGATTCTTACGTTTAGTCACCAATTTAAATATGGATGACACCTTATGGCCGCTAATCATCCCATCGATTGCTTCACCTGCTGTATTCTATTTTATGTTTAGTTACTTAAGAGCGACTTTATCGCTTTCGATTGTCGAAGCAGCACGGATTGACGGTTGTGGCGAGTTTGCGATTTTTAATCGAATTGTCTTACCAATTATGAAGCCGGCAATTGCAGTACAAGCCATATTCGTCTTTGTAGGCGCATGGAATAATTATTTTATTCCGGCTTTAATTATTAATTCGAAAGATAAAATGACAGTACCTGTTCTGATTGCTACACTGCGTGGCGCTGACTTTATGAATTTTGATATGGCGAAAGTTTATATGATGATTGTGGTTGCTATCATTCCGATTGTTGTTGTGTATTTATTATTATCGAAATATATCATTGCGGGTGTGACGCTCGGAAGTGTGAAAGAATAACGTGTTGAGTAAAGAAAGTCACTGAGTCAGCATGACCTATTATAAAGGATCGAAATATTCTGATGCTATCTGGCTATTCTAAAGTTTACTGACCAAATAATATAAATTTAACAAAGTATTATGGATATATTGATGATATGATATAGAAGGATAAGCAAATTAGGTTAAAGCCGTAAATTGAGGTGTGTATTATTGGGACCATTAAACGATAATTGGATCATTGAATCAGATTTTTCTGAATTGGGTATGAAACATCGCAAGTTATCAGAAGAATATTTATTCTATAAAGCTGTAGCTGAAGGCAACCTTAGTATGATTGATAAAAATTTCAAAGAGGAAAAGTTTATTGAATCAAAAGGGGTGGGCAAGCTATCCAAAAATCATGTTGTGAATATTAAATATCATTTTGTGATTACAACAGCATTGATTACCAGATTTTGCAGTGGTGCTGGAATGGAAATAGAAAGAGCTTTTCGCTTAAGTGATTACTACATTCAAAAATTGGATCATTTGCATACATTTGAGGAAGTACATCGTCTCCATCAGGAAATGGTGTTGGATTTCACGAATAAAATGCGTATCATCAAAATTAGTGATACAGCATCAAAGCATGTGACTGAAAGTAAAAACTATATTTATGCACATATCCAGGAGCGCATGCTAGTGGAAGATATCGCGTTGGAGTTAAATATAAATGCAAGTTATCTTTCGAGATTGTTTAAAGCTGAGATGGGCCTACCTATTAGTAAGTATATTAATCAACAGAAAATCAGGTTAGCGATGAATTTGTTGAGGTATTCAGATGAAACAGTGTTGGATATTGCTAATAAATTTTCTTTTTCTTCACAAAGCCATTTTATTAAACATTTTAAAGAGTTTGTTGGGATTACTCCTAAGAAATTTAGAGATAAATACTATATGACATTAGAACAATAAATAGACTAGATCATCTTTTTAGATGATTTATGTATCAGTAAGTGGAGGAAGGAAATGACAAATACAAATAATGTCAATGAGTTAGTTCAACTGATTAATATAAAAGACGGTATCATTGGTGAAAAAAGACAGCGGCCAGTAATGTCTCAATTATTGAGAACCGCGGCAGCAGAGAGCATCGTTCTACTAGAAAATAACGGTGTATTACCTTTGAAATCAGACAGTAAGGTTTCGGTTTTCGGTCGGAGTCAATTGGATTATTTTTATGTAGGCTATGGTTCTGGAGGGGAAGTAAATCCTCCTTACGTTGTTAATATGCTAGAAGGACTTAAGCAAAAAAGCGTTCAACTCTATCAACCCTTGGTTGAAGTCTATGAAGACTATTCACGTCATCATCAAGTTGATGATGGTGTTTGGGGACAATGGCCACGTTTCTTAGAAGAAATGCCAGTATCTGATGAATTAATCACCCAAGTACGCGAGCACTCTGATGTCGCTATTTTGGTAATTGGTCGGGCTGCTGGTGAAGACAGAGAGAACATTTTAGAAGCAGGAAGTTATTACTTAACCGAAAAAGAGGAAGCACTCATTAAGAAAGTCACGACGCAATTTGAAAAAGTGGTCTTGATCATCAACAGCGGGAATGTGATCGACCTAGCTTGGACACAAGTCTATAACTTTTCAGCTATTTTATTTGCGTGGCAAGGTGGCATGGAAAGCGGGCATGCAATTGCTGACATTCTGCTAGGAGATGTGAATCCGTCTGCAAAATTACCGGATACCATCGCACGTCATTATGAAGATTATCCAAGTGCCAAGCAATTTGGTCATGAAGAATTTGTGGAATACGTTGAGGATATTTATGTTGGTTATCGTTATTTCGAAACCTTCCATCCAGAAAAAATCCTCTATCCTTTTGGCTATGGACTGAGTTATACGGAATTTGAAATAGAATCCAATTTCAGCCTAGAAGGGCCGCAGGTCACCCTTCAAACTAGCGTGACAAACATTGGAAAAGTTGCTGGAAAGCAAGTTGTTCAAGTGTATTATCAAGCGCCACAAGGTCAATTGGGTAAACCAAGTCGAAATTTAATTCGCTTTGCTAAAACGATTTTACTTGACCCCAATACGACGCAAGAGATTGAATTTACTTTTGACTTGAATGAATTAGCTTCCTACGACGATCGGGGGATAACCGGTCACCCCTTCAGTTATGTGTTAGAAGCAGGGGATTATCACTTCTTTGTGGGGACTGGTTTGGACAACTTAGAAGCAGTTGACTCTTATTACTTGGAAAATTTAGTTCTTGTGGAAAATTTAAGTCAAATTTCAGCTCCAGTTGAAAAATTTGATCGCTTAGTGGCTGAAGTAAAAGATGGAAAATTAGTTGAAAGCTACCAGCCGGTCACACTGCAACATATTTCGGTTAAGGAAAGAATTGATCAAGAATTAGAAACGCTATCTGAAGTAGAAGACCAGCAGGTCTTTTTAGATACTGGTAAAACAATGTCAGAAATCATTCAATCATTATCCGCTATAGAATTAGATGCAATCACCCGCGGTGAAGGCAAGATGAATAGTCCGTTTGGTCCGAAAGGGAATGCGGGCATGCTTGGTGGAACGATTGAGTCTCTTCGAGATAAAGGCATTCCATCAGTCATTACGACCGATGGTCCTGCTGGCATTCGCCTCAATTATTACGCGTCCTTATTACCGTGCGGCACCGCTTTGGCGAGTACTTGGGATTTGGCTTTAATTCAACGAATTGGAGAAGAGTTTGGAAAAGAACTAGTTGAACTGGGCTCTGATATTATTCTTGCACCAGGTATGAATATTCATCGCAATCCCTTAGGTGGACGCAATTTTGAGTATTTCTCTGAAGATCCTTATTTGACAGGGAAAATGGCTGCGAGTTATGTCAAAGGAGTACAAAGTCATAATGTATCGACTTGTCCGAAACATTTTGCATGCAATAATCAAGAGACCAACCGAAATTATAATGATTCTAGAATATCAGAAAGAGCCTTGAGGGAAATCTATTTGAAGCCTTTTGAAATTTGTGTCAAGGAATCTCAACCTCATGCCATTATGACCGCTTATAATAAGATTAATGGTGTATGGGCTCATTATCATTATGACTTAGTGACCGAAGTCTTAAGAAAAGAATGGGACTTTCAAGGTTGTATTATGACGGATTGGTGGATGCGTATGGCAAGCGATCCGAACTGTCCACAGATTGAAAACAATGCCTACCGTGTGAGAGCTCAAGTCGATATCTTAATGCCTGGTGGTCAATCATTTGAAATAGAGGAATCAGATTCGTCACTTATTCAATCCTTAGATCATCCTGATGGACTGACATTAAAAGAGGCTCAACGCTCGGCACTCAATGTACTGAAATTAATTCAAAAAATTAAAGGATAAACGTTAGAGAGGGGCTTTGTTGCTCCTCTTTTTTGCGTGATCATTTTGGTTAAAGTTTATTGCTAGTTGATTAAAAGATAAACATCTTTATTTCTTCGATTACTTTATTCTAGAAAAATTAAGATGGGAGAGCTAGTTATCGTATTTTGTCAGGGGGGAAATGCGCGTTTTATTAATAAAAAATGAGAATAGAAGCCACTAAGTGAAGACTTAATAAAAAATTAGAATATACGTTGCCTTTGTGAACTTTATCGTTTAAAGTTGAACAGTATGGAGATAAATGCTTAAAATCAGTCGCATTTTAATGAAAAATATAGTGAAGCGATTTAAGGAGAAAATAAATGAATATTGCAATGGATTTGCTAATGATGTTAGGTGGAGTCGCTGTTTTCATGTTTGGTATGAAACAGATGAGTTCAGGATTAGAACAAGGGGCTGGCACAAGAATCCGTGGCATCTTTAAGAAGATGAACCGAAATAGAATGATGAACTATGGGATTGGAATTGGGGCAACTGCTTTGGTTCAATCGTCATCAGCAACGTCAATTATGTCAGTTGGATTGGCTCACGCGAAAATTATTTCTGTAAAACAAGGTGCAGGTTTCATCTTAGGAGCAAAAGTCGGAACAACCGCATCGGCTTATATCTTTGCTTTGTCAGGGCTTAGCAAGGGCGGCTTTTCAATTAGTGCGTTGTTTGCTTCATTCGCTTTTATTGGTGTGATGATCATCTTCACGACCAGTAACATCACGTTGAATAAATCTGCCCCCTTCCTAATTGGTTTTGGGATGTTATTTATCGGGATGGAAGTTATGGAAATGGCAATTGGGGGCGCGGATTCTACATTAAGTGTTGAATTATCAAAAGTCTTCCAATATGACATTATGCAGAACCCTTTTATGTTAGTGATTTTAGGAATTTTATTTACATCCATTATCCAATCATCTTCAGCTGCAACGGGTGTTTTCATAGCATTCTTAGCCACGGGAGTTATTACTGATATTGATCAATCCTTTTTCTTAGTAATGGGTGCGAATATTGGTACTTGTAGTGATGGTATCATGGCCTCATTGACGACAAATGCTTATGGTAAACGAATCGCTTTATTCCACTTAATAACAAGTGTGATTGGTGCGATTGCCTTCTTATTTATTACGATCGCATTTAGACAGCCGATTGTAGATTTTTTTAATGGCATGTTTCCAAATAATCCTTCATTTAGTTTAGCGACGTTTAACTTGATTTATAACACCATTTATACGTTACCTCTCCTGCTATTCCTAGACCCATTAGTTAACATGGTGACAGGCATGGTGAAGGATAAGGATCAAGAATTGGAAGAATTATCGTTTATCGATGAAAGTTCTTTACAGACGCCATCAGTTGCGATTGAACAAGCGTTGAAAGAAATGTACGCAATGGCAATCCTTGCGAAAGAAAACATTGACTGTGCCTACGAGGCTTTAATCAATGAAGATTTGACCGACAGTAAAAAAATTAAAGATAATGAATATCGAATTAACTTTTTAACCACTAAATTAACCAGTTTCTTTATCAAAATATCATCAGTTAACTCGAATGCGGATGATGAAATGCTGATTGGTGGTTTACACCACGTGGCAAACGATATTGAGCGTCTAGGAGACTACGCGGTCCTCTTGTTAGATGAAACTCAATACATGAAGGAAAATAATATTAGGTTCTTAGAAGAAACTAAAGAAGAGCTGAACGAAATTTACGAGCGTATTAGTCACATGTTTGGATTAGGTTTTGATGCCTTTTCTAATCGTGAAACTGAAAACTTCAGTAAAATCGCTAGACTTCACTTGAAAACTAAGAAATTAATTGCTGCATCTCGTGATGAACATGTGGCGCGTTTAAGTTCAGAGCTTTATCCAGTTGAAGTGTCTAAGAGTGTGTATTCGACGCTATTCTCATTACAGAGAATTTCGGATCACTTGGTTAACGTTGCCTACTCAATTAGATCAACAACCGGTAGTAGAACTGAAGCAATGCAAGCCGTTGAAAACGAGAAGAGAATTTCTGAACGTTAGATTTAATCTGACGGCTAGTGACTAAAAATGTAGAAAGTGACTAGTTTGCTGTTTGGCGTCGGGTAAGTGTTCTGAAAGGTTCAGCAAATTTATAATAGAAATGTTAACGGCAAGCACTTTCTCATTGCGAGGAAGTGTTTTTGCTTGAATTAAACGTGGTGGAATTCAGTTATCGCTTTAAGTAGTCGATGTCCAGATTGTCTATCAATTAAAAATTAATTTATCATTAATTTTTATGTAATTTTAATACACTGAAGAGTCGTGTTGCGGTATAATGTGGTGATTGATGAAACTACTTATTCCGCCGAGACTAAAGTAGACCGTTAATGAAGGTGGTGGAAAGAATGAATGCAAAAGAAAAAATGTTAGAAATTATCAAAAACAAGCAGTCGGGTGGCCGATCTAAGAACAAAACCGAGCCTAAGAATGATGCTAAATACATGCGAAAAGGACCGAAGATTTTCAATAAATAATCGGTGGTTTGATATGTTGTGGGGCTTAGGCCTCGTGATTATCCATTAAATATAATGCAAATTTCTAGACACTTTCATTAATTGGAGGTGTTTTTTTTGCATATAATAAATTTTCTAAAAGGAAAACCCCATTGACATACGAACGTTAGTTCGGTATTATGTGTTTAAATAGTTCATATTGTAATGTTGCAAAATTGATGATAACACAGGGGCGGACAAATTTATTCTAAAGATCATTTTAAAAAGGAGCATTTAAATGAATCTACTTTCATCTTATCAATTGGACGATTCTTTTATAAAGTTTTTGATTTATTTACCAGCCGAAGCACAAGAAACGGAAGGTCCGGTATTCAGATTTGAAGCAGAGTTTGTCATCTGGAAAAAAAATTACGTCGACGAATATAATACAGAATTAGATGACGATCAATATGACTTGGAGAGCGTTTCAGCAATGACGCTTGTTGGTCATACTGCTGATTTAGCCACTGATTACCTATACACTGCTGATGCAATTTCTGAGAGTACGATTGAGAATTATGCATTTGCTAAAGGAATGTACGAACAATTACAGGATTCTGCCTTTCACGATGCACTTATTGAGGAAACTGGTATTGGGATTAATCGGTGGGCGACGTTCGAGGCTGTTTATATTAGTCAAGAATTAACACTAACTAGTGAAGAATTTCAAGCAGAAATATTCAATAATTTTATAATGAGATTAACAGAAACTTGGCGAGAGCTATTTAACAATGATGTCACACTCCTATCATTTAGTGAAAGGTTATACGTAACGGATGATCCAAATGCTCTGATTGAAGTAAAGGATGGCTATAAAAAAGCTGGTTTCTTTTCTGTCTTGCACAAGCAAAAAATGATTGAAGAGAATGTTTATAATAATCAAGGACTTAAGCTGAAAGATATTCTATCGCAGGATTTAGGTAACCAACTATTCAGTGAAGAATTTAAAAATGAAAAGTCACAACACTATAGCGGCGTCATCTTTAATCAAAGGATTTATGGTAGTCTTTGAGCAAGTTAAGCCTTTCCGTGGGAATCGTTCTAGTCACTTGTCGAAGAAGGTCAGAGGAGCAATCTTTTTCATTGTATATTCAGCATATAAAGGTATACTAAATGAGAGTATTAACTGACTGAAATAAGTTAATCATTAAGCAGACAAATGAATCAGATAAAAACTAGGAGATGACAACATGCATATTGAACACGTAGCCATTTGGGTAAAAGACCTTGAGAAAATGAGAGCGTTTTATGTGGATTATTTTAATGTCAGTAGCAGTGAATTATATTATAATCCGAAAACACAATTTCAATCGTACTTCTTGACCTTCGAGTCTGGTAGTCGCTTAGAGCTGATGACGAAAAAGTTTTTAGCTGGTCGTGCTGTGGATATCTTTGGTTATGCGCATTTAGCGATTGCTGTGGGCGGCAAGGCCGATGTTGATGCATTCGTAGAGAAGATGGTGTCTAAACAATATCCGTTATTGAATGGACCGCGCATGACGGGTGATGGCTATTATGAAGCAGTGGTTCAAGATCCTGAAGGCAATTTAATTGAACTGACGACTGACCTAGAATAATTAGTATATTGGAGCGATGATAATATGACAAAAGACTTTGACTATGAACAAATGCTGGCTGGTGAGCTGTATTCTGCCTTCGGTTTTCGACCAGAAAATAGGCGCAAGCTAGTAAAATGCTAGCCGATAAAATCAATCGAATACCGATTGAAAATCGGGAGGAAATAATTGACTTGGAGAAGGAATTATTTGGGAAAACCGGCGAGAATGTTTACGTTACGCCACCACTGTATGTTGATTATGGCAGACATATCGAGATTGGTAACCATTTCTATGCGAACATGGACTGTATTTTCTTAGATGTAAATAAAATTATATTCAAAGATCATGTAATGGTTGGCCCGCGCGTGAGCTTTTTTACGGCTGGGCATCCGACCGATGCCGAGGTTCGGATTCAAGACCTCGAGTTTGGTCTACCGAGTGTGGTCGAGGATAATGTCTGGATAGGTGGTAACAGTACAATTCTTCCGGGCGTGACGATTGGCAAGAACGCAATTGTGGCAGCCGGTGCTGTGGTGACGAAAAGTGTGCCGGCCAATACAATTGTGGCAGGAAATCCCGCTCGCGTGATGCGAGAAATCGGTGAAGAAGACAAGGTAAAATGGCAAGCAGCCAGAGCTGCTTACTTCAAAGGTAAAAATGCATAATCAGACACACTAGTATTTTAAGCAGCTAGGTGATAAGACGTTTATCACTTAGCTTTGTCTGTCTATTCTGCAGTTGAAAAGAGCGCTTCTCTAGAATAGATTTCGGTAAATGCGTATACTGTAGTAAAGAAATGAAGGAGGGATTTTATGACCAATTTGCATGACGTATTAAAAATGTTAAGAGGGCATAAGTGGGTCAACTTGACGCATGATGTGACAGCGGAGATTCCAATTTATCATACGTTTAATCCTTTATCGCAAGGGATTATTTCAACTTTAGAAGATGGTCGTGTCGATTCACGTGAGTATACAATTGGGACGTCCCATGGAACGCACATTGATGCGCCGAAACACTTCGCAGCCGGGACACGGAGTTTAGAAGAAATCCCCCTTGAAGAGCGGGTGTTACCTTTATATGTCATTCATTTAGAAGATAAGGTCAAGGAAACTCCGGGCTATGCGGTTACCGTGGAAGATATCAAAGCCTTCGAATCAGAGTTCGGCGAGTTACCTGCAGGGAGTTTTGTGGCTTTCTCGAGTGGTTGGTACAAGCGTTTTTATGATTCAGCAGTGTTTAAAAATGTGGACGAGAGCGGCACGGAACATACGCCTGGTTGGTCAATTCCAGCGCTTGAATATTTAAGTCGTAAACGTGGTGTCACAGCGATTGGTCATGAAACCCTCAATACAGACAGTGGGGTAGAGGCGGCTGAGGCTGGTTTCTTGGATGCTGAATTGTATTGGTTGGCTGAGGATAAGTTTCAAGTCGAGTTGATGGCGAATTTGGATCAGGTGCCGGCTGTGGGGAGTATTATTTTTGTGACGGTGCCGCATATTCATGGTGCGCCTGGTTTTACCGCAGAAGTTTTTGCGATTGTGCCAAATTAGGCCTTTGGTGAGTTGTTGGTATTTCGGTGGTGAAGTGGTGAACTGGTGAAGCTCTGGGGTTCTGATGTCTTGAGATGCAGGACAGGCGATGATGCAGAAATTTTAGAAATGCTGTTGAGAGAAATATAGAATGCTTAAATAAGCCGGGAACTCTTGAGTGCTTCCCGGCTTATTTGTCTTGCGATTAGCTTAACAGTCTGCAAATGGCTTCGCTTGTGGCTTCAATGTTTGTGAGGGTGTGTTTCATCAGGTTCTCGAGATCGCTTGGGCCGGGTGCAATGCTAAACATCGCATCGAAGCCTTCGTTGTATAGTGCCTGATAATCTTTGCCGAGGCTACCGGCCAGAGCGATCGCCGTGATGTTTGGATTGACTTTCTTGGCCACTTTGACCACACCAAAAGGCGTTTTTCCATATTGAGTTTGATGATCCATTTGGCCTTCTCCCGTAAAAATCACATGCGCTTTCTTGGCAACATCGGCCAATTTTGTTTCTCGAATGACAATATCGATTCCGCTTTCTAGGACTGCGGGGGTGAAAGCCAATAGGCCGGCTCCTAAACCACCTGCCGCACCACTGCCGGGGATTTCACGGATAGATTTGTTGAGCTGTTGCTCAATGACGCTGGCATAATGGGCTAGGGCTTGATCTAATTCTTCAACCATCGCTGGTGTCGCACCTTTTTGCGGGCCAAAGATGGCTGAAGCGCCTTGGGGACCACATAAAGGATTATTGACATCACAGGCGACAGTCAGCTTGACTTGGCTAAGTTTAGGGTGGCAATTGCTTAAATCGATAGTGTGTAAATAACGTAAGGCAGCTCCGCCGGGTGGCAGTGGCATGCCATCTTTGTCCAGAAATCGAATGCCAAGAGCTTGGGCCATGCCGCTGCCGCCATCATTGGTCGCGCTGCCTCCGAGGCCAAGAATGATCTGGTCAATGCCTTGATCCAAGCAGTGGGCGATTAATTCACCTGTTCCATAACTAGAGGTGATACGAGGATCGCGCTCGTCTTGTGTGAGTAAGTGTAGTCCGCTAGCACTCGCCATTTCAATCACAGCTGTTTTGGGCTGCTCTAATATACCGTAGGTCGCCGTGACAGAGTGGCCGATTGGATTGTGAACGACTGCCTGGTGGATGCTACCATGTCGGCTATTGACGAGTGCTTGAACCGTTCCTTCGCCGCCATCTGCCATAGGCAACTTGATGATGTTGGCCGTTGGAAAGACTTTTCGGATGCCTTTTTCCATCGCCTGACAAATCTCTATTGCAGAGGCGCTTTCTTTAAAAGAATCGGGTGCGAGTATGATTGTTTTCATGTGGATCCTCCTGACTGGTGAGTGTTTGAGTTGTGTACATGATAGTGGTTTGGGGTCGATCTAGTCAGTCCGCGACTAGCTAGCTTGTGTCCTTGCTTCTATTCTATTCTAATGGAAAGGCAGTCATAATCAAAAGAGATTGGTGTGTGGGGTAGCTTAGTCTTGTTGGAAAGTGTGAGTGGTTTGTTAATAATGGCGAATTTGCGAGGCCGCTCTTACTTTAAGCCATTCATATATACCACTTTCAAAAATTTGTCGCCGTCCTAAAGAAAGCTCACAGAACCACAGCAAAAAACACACGGTAGCTAACTGAGTCATCTTACTATTAGCAAGTGACTCAAGGAGAAAACGTGTGTTTGATTTTTTTATCTTTGACTAAATTTGTGGCTAATAGTCAGTTAACTAATCATAATCAGCTGAGTTAGTCAGCCAAATAGTCAGAGCTTATAAATGTTTGGCCGCATGTTCACCACTTAAGCGCCCACTTGTTAGAGCGAACTGAACCGCACTTCCTGACATATAGACTTGATTGTATAAGACTTTGTTGGCAGTTTCACCGACCGCGTATAGGTTCTCAATTGAAGAGCCATCCGCTTTCAAGACCCGCATTGCCTCATCCGTTTTGACACCACCAAATGTTCCCATTGTTAAAGGATACATTTTGATAGCATAGAAGGGCGACTGGCGAACTGGTGCTAGAAATTCAGCGTCTTTACCAAAGGCATCTTGTCCAGCCTCTGCACCTTCGTTATATTGCTGCATTGTCTGGCTCAAAGTTATCGGTGGCACGTTCATTGCCTCAGCTAATGCTTCAATTGTTTCAGCTTTCACTGCTTGATCGCTAGGTAGTAAAGTTTCTAAAGCCTCCACTAAGGCTTGATTTTGCTCAGCACTATCTAATAATAACCAGGTCGCGTCCTGGTCCAACAATTGATTAGCAGCAATTGCATAATGAGACTGTTCATTCATAAAACGTTCACCTATCTGGTTCACGTAAACTTTTGACCAATCCATCATCAGACTTTGCATCACAGGATGTTGTAAATAACTCGTAATACCCAAACCAATAATCCATGGTTCTTCGTACAATGTCGCTCCAGCATCCAGAGCCATAAGAATACCATCCCCGGTAGCACCAGGGGTTGCCATACTTGTAAAGGACGTACCCGCTGCTTGCGGAACATATTGTTGAAGCATTTCCTCATTTTTCGCAAAACCACCGGACGCTAAGATGACTTTCTTGGCCCGGATTGTTAGTGCCGCTTCAGGTCCTTCTGCCAAGGCCCCCACCAGTTGGCCATCTTCCCAAATTAATTCTTTGACAGCTGTTTCAGTTCTCAATTCAATGTGATGGTCTTCAAGGAACTTCACCAAATTTTGAATCAGTGATTGACCAAGTGTTGCGCCATCCTTTTGTTCAATGGGATCATGTAAACGACGCACTGGGTCAACCCCAAAGCCATAAATTTGTCGATAGGCATGACCGGCATAATCATGAAGCCATTCAGTTGTAATAATCGCCTCATCCATAAACTTATCAACCACTTCATAATTCGGATAGAGTCCCTCAGGATTCGAAGATGCCTGACGCTCTTTCCATAGGCTCATCCAAGAAACCTTTGTATCCTCAATCCCAGCTTCACGTTGGAACTTAGTCCCTGGCGCAGCTATGCCACCGCCTGACAAACCAGTCGATCCACCAATGGTCCCCAATTTTTCTAAAACGAGAATATTTTTAGCACCATGCTCATAAGCAGAAATTGCTGCCGCCAAGCCAGCACCACCCGAACCGACCACAAGAATATCGGTTGAAAGACACTCCTCAAGCTTGTCGTTACTTGCTTGATCTTTATTCTTCAAAGCCTCCACATCGCCGCCAGCTTCCTCAACCGCCAAAGTAACTGCCGCAATAATCCCTTCACTGGTCACGGTCGCACCAGAAATCGCATCGATATTCAGTGATTGTTGCGCAACAATCGCCTGAGGAATTCTCTGAAAGACCGGGGCAGTCAATCCCGCCGTTTCCCCATGATCAAACACCTGGACCTCAAGAATTGCCTCATCAGAAAACGTCGTTCTCACATTAATTGGCCCGTGATTCCCCTTGACACTTGTTTCGTAAATCCCCGACTTATATTGACCCATTTTATCTCTCCTTTATTAATAACGCTTACAATTTGTATTGTATAGTGAAAAGATACACAAAACAACCAAAATTTCAAAATAGTTCACCAAATCCTTCTGTCCTAACCAAGTAAATCATGCAGCATGATAAGTCACTCGTGTATGTAAAGAGTGTATAGTTAATTAGTTTCTAAGCTAGATTCTTATTATCAACTAGAAATAAAACACTTGACTATGAGCTTGTAATAATTAGATTATCTAATCAGTAAAGTTGTGTTTTTGTGAGCAATAAAAGGCATGTCCTCCCAATTCACGGAAGATCTAACGGAATTCAGCTAAAAGAAGCTCACCTTTTTTTGAAGTTTATAAGGAGAGTTGGGTATAATAACCTAAATAGGAAAGGGAGCGTGAGTGGGGATGGATACTAGCTGGTTAGAGGACTTACCCATCGATGGAATTCGTGAAGTGATTGAAGTCAGCGGTGGTGACGTCAATCAAGCCTATCGTCTGAAAGGAGAGGCAGCAGATTATTTCTTGTTGCTTCAAGCAAACAGAACAGAAGATTTTTTTGCTTCAGAAATAGCTGGATTAAATGCTTTCGCCTCCGCGGGTATCCGTGCTCCCAAAGTGCTGGCTAGTGGCAGGCTTGATCAAGCTGCCTACTTGCTGTTAGAGTTTTTAGAAGAGGGCCATGGTAGCCAAAAAGACCTCGGGCAACTTGTTGCTAAATTACACCGGCAGTATCAAGCTGATGGTCAATTCGGTTTTCACTTACCTCATCACGGTGGCGCCATCAGCTTTGATAATCAGTGGACATCATCCTGGAGTGAATTTTTAGTTGAAGGGAGGCTGGATAAATTGCGAGATGCGCTGCTTGCCAAAGGCCGCTGGACTTCTTACGAAGGCGATTTGTATGAAGCCGTGCGCCAACATATACTACAAGAACTAGCTCAACACGAAAGCAAGGCCACATTGTTGCATGGGGATTTATGGAGTGGTAATTTTATGTTTTTAACAGACGGGAGCCCTGCACTCTTTGATCCTTCACCTTTTTACGGCGATCGCGAATTTGATATTGGCATAACGACTGTTTTCGGTGGCTTCAATCAAGACTTCTACGATGCTTATCAGAGCAGCTATCCACTTGCGACGGGTTGGCAAAAGCGAATCCACTATTATCGCCTGTATTTATTGCTAGTTCATTTAGACAAATTTGGTGCCAGCTACGCGATGAGTGTGAAGCATGAACTCGAGACTATTTTGTCCAATGCTTAAGGACTCAACATGCGGCTTAAGTTTGGTGTCATGCCTTTAAATTTTGACTATACTATACAAGTACTCGCTGAATAAATGAAAGTTGGTGCTACATGTTTAAACTGATGATTGTTGAAGATGACCTTGTGATTCAAGACGCTTTAAAAACTGAATTGGAGAAATGGGGTTATCAGGTCCACTGCGTCTCACAATTTCACGATGTGATGGCCGATTACCTTGAATTCGAGCCACAACTGGTCATCTTAGACGTTAATTTACCCGCCTTTAATGGTTACCACTGGTGCCAAGAAATTCGAAAAATTTCACAAATTCCCATTGTTTTTATCACGTCGCGTGATGAAACGATGGATTTAGTTATGGCCATCCAACTCGGAGGAGATGATTACATTCAAAAGCCATTTCAGCTGTCGATTGTGACGGCCAAAGTTCAAGCACTCCTGCGCCGCACTTATGATTTCAACGAGCCCCTTCAATTTATGAGCGTCGGCCAAGTCGTTCTCAGGGCTAACGAATCGCGCCTGACAGTTGGTGAGGAAGCTGTCGATTTGACCCGCAACGAACTACGAATCATCGAGATTCTCTTTCAGCACAAGGGCACCTTCGTGACCCGTGAGGCGATCATGATGCACCTCTGGGAGGATGAAAGTTTTATCGACGATAATACATTGGCTGTCAACATCACTCGTTTGCGCAAGAAATTCACAGAAATCGGTCAAACGAACATGATCAAAACGAAAAAAGGAGTCGGCTATGGCGTGGGAATCGATTAGTAACAAACACAAAATTAGTGCATTAATATATTTTGCCAAATACCCTTTAATTTTCTGGGCTCTGACGAGTGCCATTTTTACAATTCTATTATTATTCTTAGACTTTCCACTAATTGCCAGCGCCTATGCAATTGGCCTATCCGGTCTGGTGTTGGGCGTTTGGCTAATCAAACAATGGTATCTTTTAAAACGAAAATATCTCGCATTGCGACAATTGGATGAAAGTTCTATCTTAACGATTCGCAAACAGGTCGATGACAAAGACCTAATTATGCAAACTTACATCACTCAATATGAAGTCCTATTAAAAAAACATGCGCTTGAGCGCCAAGAATTTCAACAACATCTTGAAGAACAGAAAGATTACTTCACCTTATGGTTGCACCAAATTAAAACACCGATTTCGAGTATTAGCTTGATTCTGCAACAAGAAGGTCTTGAAACTAGTCGTCAAACGATTAAACATGAATTAATTTACCTAAACGATTATACACATATGGGACTGAACTATTTAAAGTTAGCAGATACCGGTCATGAACTCGATTTGAGTTTAGTTGCGGTTGACCCTTTAATCAGAAACATCCTCAAGAAGTATGCCAGTTTATTTATTTACAATCATATCCAAATCAATTATTCTCCCTTAAATCTAACCGTCTTGTCCGATGCTAAATGGTTGCAAATCCTCTTGGAACAAATTCTATCCAATGCTCTCAAATACACGCCGGCCGGTGGCGAAATTACGATTGAAATTAAAGACGCAACTAAAATTCTTATTAAGGATACCGGCATTGGCATTCATCCGAATGACTTACCGAAGATTTTTGAAAAAGGCTATAGCGGCTTGAATGGTCGGATGCAAGATAAGTCGACTGGTCTTGGTTTATTCTTGGCGCGTAAAATTTGTCAGCGACTCAACTACAGTTTACAGATTGAATCAGAGGTTGGGAAAGGAACCCTTGTATACTTAGAAACGCGTCGCGATGCCATTGAAATATTCGATTAACTTGGAACCTTACAAGAATGTAAGGTTTTCTTTTATATTGTAAGGATCAATAAATGCTCGATTCTTCTAAACAGGATAAGATAAGGGTAGTTAAAGAGGAGGAATAAATGATGGCCTTATTAGAAGTACAACATTTGAAGAAAGTATATAAAAACCGCTTAGGAACAAACGAAACGATTGCTTTGAAAGATGTCGACTTTTCAGTCATGAAAGGTGAATTTGTTTCCATTATGGGTGAATCAGGCTCAGGTAAAACAACTTTACTGAATTTACTATCGACGTTAGATGTCCCAAGTGAAGGTGAAATTCTGTTAGCAGGTAAAGCTTTGTCGAACATAAAACAGTCGGACTTATCCGGGTTCCGCCGTGAACAATTAGGCTTTGTGTTTCAAGATTTCAACTTATTAGATAACTTTAGTTTAAAAGACAATATTCTATTGCCTTTAGTTTTGGCTAATACCCCTTATAAAATTATGGAAGAACTACTGCAACCACTTGCCCAACAGTTGGGGATTGAACAATTATTGGATAACTATCCTTATGAAGTGTCCGGGGGGCAAAAACAAAGAGCAGCTGTCGCGAGAGCTTTAATTACACAGCCACAACTTGTTTTAGCCGATGAGCCAACTGGTGCTTTAGACTCAAGGTCGAGTCAAGAGTTATTACAACTCTTTGAAAGAATCCACCAAGCGGGTCAAACCATTTTAATGGTGACGCATAGTGTCAAAGCGGCTAGCCATTCAAGCCGCGTCTTATTCATCCGTGATGGCCGGGTTTACCATGAATTATACCGTGGTAACCAAAATCCGGATCAATTCACGAATCAAATCAGTCAGGCTTTATTCGTTAGTTTGGACCGAGGTGAATAGTGATGGGCTTTAAATTTTTTCTACGGATGGCCGTTCGAAATTTAAAATCAAACCGTAAGTTTTATGGTCCTTTTATGGTAGCCGCGGCGATTACGGCTGCGATGTTCTTTATGATGATTTCCTTATTAGAAATTAGCTTTGTTGAAAACAACAGTAGCTTGTCCGCTTTAATTACGATTGGTGGCACGGTGATTGGTTTATTCTCTGTCATCTTCCTGATTTACACCAATAGTGTGATTCAGAAAACGCGTCAGAAAGAACTCGGCTTATATAGTGTCCTTGGTTTAGAGAAGAAACATTTAGTTCGTGTGATGTTTTTGGAAAATAGCTTGGTGGCGTGTGGAAGTATTCTGTTAGGCATTGTCGGTGGGATTGTGTTTGGTTATTTAAACTTCTTGTTTATTAACTACTTGATGCAATTGCCGGTACCGATGGAATTTGCTTTCGCGCCGCTATCAGTCTTATTGACAGTCTTAGTCTTTGCGGGCATCTTTACCCTGTTGTTCTCTTTCAATGTGCTGCGCATTGTTCGTGCCAAACCGATTCACTTATTGAAAGAAAGTTCAGCCGGCGAACGTGAGCCCAAAGGTTCATGGTTAATCTTTTTAGCAGGCCTGTTATTTGTAGGCGCAGGCTACTGGCTATCGCTGACGACGGAAGATATCAAAGTTTTCGTCAATTTATTACTCGCGATTGTCTTGGTCATTATCGGAACGTACGGTTTATTTACAGCCGGTTCAATCATTATTTTAAAACTAATGAAGCGCAATAAAAAATTGTATTATAAGCCTGGTCCCTTCATTTCGATTTCAGGTATGTTGTATCGAATGAAAGCACATGCGGTCGGCTTAGCCAATATTAGTATCCTATCAACGATGGTAATTGTGGCTGTTTCAACGACTCTCAGCATGTATGTCGGAACTGAAAAAACGCTAGAGGCACTGTCACCAACCGAACACAGCGTGACGATTATTAGTTCGGGTCAAAGTGGTGAGTTATTGACTGAACAATTGGGCGATATGCAAGGAGCGGTTCAAAACTATTCGGCTGAAAGAGGGCGTCAAGTCACAGATTTAACACTCGTTCGAATGGTTAATCTAATGGGGAGTATTGAAAATAATGAATTACTCCAAAGTGACTATAGTTTTACGAGCGAGTCTTGGGATATTAGATTACTGCCACAGATGGATTTTAATCAATTAGCAGGGACTAATTTGCAGCTTGCGGATCATGAACTTGGTTTTTATAGCTCAAAAGACAAGGCTGCACCAGAAAATTTAACTGTTTGGGGGCAAACTTATGCGGTCAAAGTCATTGATGAGATTCCAGAAAGCTTGAAAAACTATGAATCTTTATATGAATTAAATATGATTGTGATGCCAACAGTCCAAGCGATTGACCGTTTGAACAGCTTGACTAAAGAAGATGATTTTCCTTTAAATTACAATGCATCTTTAGCCTTTAACTTAAATGAAGCCAGTCAAGCTGAAGATAAGCAGTATAGCCAGGAGCTGCATGCCTTCCTAGATCGTTATGAAGCAGACTATGACTTCTACTACCGAGCCCGCGCTGAACAGCGTGAAGAATGGTATATCATGAACGGTGGTTTCTTATTCCTAGGCATTTTCTTAGGTGGTTTATTCCTAATTGGAACGATTTTGATTACTTACTTTAAACAAATTTCCGAAGGAATGGCAGACCGTGAGCGAATCCAGATTATGCAGAAAGTTGGCTTGAGTCGTGAAATGACTAAGAAAGCAACGAATGCACAAGTGTTATGGTTATTTTTCTTACCGATTGTAGTCGCAGTCATTCATACCATCTTCGCCTTTCCGATTCTAAATAAACTTTTAGCTTTGTTAGGTGTCGCCAACATCACTATTGTTTTACTTTCAATTGCGAGCGTCGCCTTGGTTTTTATGGCAATTTACTGGCTAATTTATAAAGCCACCTCAAAAGTTTACTTAGATATCGTCGAATAATTAAAGTCAATTTATTACCAAATACGGTTCTTCTGTTTTGAGCGGAGGGGTCGTTTTTTGAAAGGAGTGCTGTATGAAAGAAAAGAAAAAATTAATCGCGATTGTCGCGAGTTTACTACTGGTCTTACTGGTTTTAGGATTCTTTATCCGCTCAGTTTTTTTTGCCGGAGCCGGGCGAGGAACGTCGCCGCTCACAAGCAGCGGCGTAGTGATGGAAGATGCCCCAGCTTCCTTGGTGGAAGTCTCAGGAGACAAGGAGCAAGCCAACCAAGCCAATGAAGATGGTAGCCAAACAGGAGGAAATCATGTCTATTCGACCTTTACCTTATACGAACAAGACCCGGTGATCTTAACCGGAACAGCTCAATTACAAACCGATCAAGCCTATTTCTATGATAAAGAAAAAGGTGATATCGCGACGGTTAAAGTGCGTGATGGTCAATTCGTGAAAAAGAATGATTTATTGTATACCTATGAACAAAAAGCAGTAGAAACGCAACATGAGATTGAAGACTTGATGCGCGAACAAACGCGTACCTATAACCAACGTGAAGTCTTGATTAAACAGTTGAGCGACTACACAGGCGCTGCCTATAATTATCAAGGCGACCGCATATCAAGTTATTGGGACCCGTCAGGTAAACAAGGCTATTACATCGAGGAAGAAATTGGCAACTATTCACTTGCAGATGGTGAAGCCAATGCTTATACTAGCAGCGATCCGACAGTTGAAGGCATGAAGGACCAAATTCGCCAAGTGAATGAAGCGATTGAGGATCTCGAAATCAAGTTGATTCGCCTGCAAGAAAAGCAACAGGGGCGTGTCTTAGCTAAAAGTGATGGGACAATTGTCTTAAATGAAGAAGGAAAGGACAATACTCAAGTAGCCTTTATTCGCATCGTCAGCGATGAAGTGTCTGTCACAGGAACGGCTAGTGAATATGAGTTTTATACCTTAGAAGAAGGCCGTCCGGTTTCCTTATATATCAATGCCGAAGACCGCGACATCGCTGGCGAAATTATTAGTTTTGATCAAATTCCAGGGAGTGGCGACAGTAATACCATAGGAGAGGCTAGTTTTACGCCGGCCGCGACGAGCAGCGAAGGAGCCAATTTCAACTTTATGATTTCAGCAGCAGAAGCCATTCAACCAGGTTTCTCTGTCAAAATAGGGATTAAATTACCTGGCGTCGTTTTACCAGTCGAAGCGATAATCGAAGAAAATGATCAAACATATGTCTTTGTTAACCGCGAAGGTGTCGCTGTGAAAGTGGCCGTGACAATTGAACGTCAAGGGACGCAGCGGGTGGTCTTGCGTGAATTATCAGCGGGCGATATTCTTCTCTTAAACCCGTATGAATTAGTCGACGGACAAATGGTGACAACCGATTTATCGGCTGAAACTAATCAGGATAGTTGGTGATGTCTAGTGGAAAAGACTAGAACAACAGAGGGAGCTCCCTTGATTGAAATCAAACAGCTCAATAAATATTACCAAATGGGTGATCAGCCATTACATGTTTTAAATTCGATTGATTTAACGATTTATCGTAATGATTTTGTCTCAATTATGGGACCGTCTGGTTCAGGAAAATCCACGCTCATTAATGTGTTGGGCTTCCTGGATCATGAGTTTGAAGGTGATTATCTCTTCGAGGGTCAACCAATTGAACAAAGAACCGATCAACAAATTTCCAACTTACGTAATCAAGTGGTCGGTTTTGTGTTTCAAGACTTTAACTTAATCAGCAATATGACGGTTGAAGAAAATGTTCGACTACCTTTAATTTATAAAGGACTGCGAGCAAAGGAAACGAAAGAGCTTGTTCAAACGGCCTTAGATAGAGTCGGCTTGGGTGACAAGCTGAAACAAAAACCGTCGCAACTTTCCGGGGGGCAAAAACAAAGAGTAGCCATTGCCCGAGCCTTGGTCAATCAGCCGGAATTTATTATTGCGGATGAACCGACCGGTGCTTTAGATACGAAAACTTCTGCCTCGATTATGGCAATCTTGTCTAAGTTACACGCTGAAGATGGTGTGACGATAATCATGGTTACGCATGACCCTAACATGCAGCATTTCGCCACCAGACACATTCGCATGGTCGATGGTCAAATCCAAAATAATGCGGCTCCAGTCGAAGAGGCAGTCGACGACGTCATTAACCAGTCGGAACTAACCAAGCGAGTACAAACGCAGCTAGAAGAAAGTAGGGGTTAGTATGAGAATCAGTGAAGTATTAAAATCATCGCTGGTCACCTTGCGTTTAAATGGCCGTCGGACCTTCTTGACAATGATTGGGATTATTATCGGAATTTCAGCTGTTATTACGATTATGAGTCTAGGTAATGGTTTCCAACAACAAACCTTAAATGATCTAGCGAAAGATGCCCAAGGCCGTTCCAATCAAGCTTTTTATTTTTATCCAACAAGTGAGGCCATTGATTACAGTCGCTTTAATCCTTTTACTAAAGCGGATTTGGCGGCAATTAGTAATATACCGGGTGTAGATGAAGTTGAAGTTGTTGAAGCACAAGACGAGACAGTGCGTTATATGGAGGCTACTTTTAGCGGCAAAAGCGAATCTTACAATGTCAGTTTGGTCGATGCTAGCCAATATAGGATGGTTAGTGGACGAAACTTGTCGCTAGCAGATTTCCAGAATAATCAACGCTATGCGATTATTGATCTCGCGGCAGCCACCGATTTATTTGAAAAACCCGGTTTAGCATTGCATAAGTCGATCCAGTTAGATAAACAAGACTATACAATTATCGGTGTTTACGATAGTGAATCGGCGGTTCAAGAAGCCCCATTTGGCGGCAATTCAGGTGTCCTCTTTGTCACGAAGAGTCAAATCGAAATTCCCTCAACGACTTATCAACGCTATAACCCGCAAGAAGCTAATGAATGGGAAATCATCGTTTACTTTGAACCGGACTCGAATATGAAAGCAATCAATCAACAAATTTATGATTACTTGATAACCGACGGATCAGCCTTTGATATGGGGGATTATCGCTTTTACGATAGTTCAGAAATGATGGAACAAATTGGTAGCACTCTGAGCATGATTACCTTATTTGTATCTGCTGTTGCCAGTATTTCTTTATTCATCGCTGGTGTCGGCGTTATGAATATGATGTATATCTCCGTTTCGGAACGAACCAAAGAAATTGGTATCCGCCGTTCCTTAGGTGCCACTCGCCGCAGCATTACTTGGCAATTCCTACTCGAAGGCATCGCCATCACTGCTTTAGGTGGTGTCATCGGCTATTTAATGGGAATCGGCTTAGCCTTTTTAATTAGTGGCTTTCTTCCCTTTTCAGCCATCATCGATTTTCAAACAGCTTTGGTCAGCGTTAGTGTGTCCGTGATTATTGGACTGATTTTCAGCGTCTTTCCAGCACGCACGGCGGCCCGTAAAAACGTCGTGGATATATTAAGATAAGTATCACCTCTCTTTAGGCCCTCCCTCTGGCTTAGAGGGGGTTTTGTTGACTATTATCTACGAACTTTTTACAATTAGTATGAATAGAAGCGACCGATTGAAAGGAAGATATTCTATGGATATAAGAAAATTGCAAGCAAAAGAAACAGCGCCGATGGCTTTATTATTGTTAGCGGACCCGTCTTTGGAAAGCATCCAGAGCTATCTGGGGCAAGGCGAATGTTATCTAGCACAGGACCTTGGTGTGTATGTCTTGCTGCCACTTGATCAAGAAACAATAGAATTGAAAAATGTGGCCGTCGCTCCAGAAGCACAAGGGCGTGGACTCGGCCAGCAATTAATCAGTCACGCATTGAAAATCGCCAAGAATGCCGGCTTCAAGCGAATGGAAGTTGGGACAGGTAATTCAAGTGTTGGACCGTTAAGGCTCTATCAGAAGATGGGCTTCACACAAACGAGCGTAGACCATGAGTTCTTTATTCGCCATTATCCTATGCCGATTTTCGAGAACGGCATCCAGTGTCGTGACATGATCCGCCTAGCTAAAGACCTATAATTTAAACCAGGCAAAATAGGTCACTTAGCCAGCTGGCGGTAAGCCCTATTTTGACCAATGAAGGAATGAGTATTGCAATGAAATGATTTGAGCAACTTGTCAAACTGCTCATTACCTTATGGGGCTTGTTTGTCTACAGATATTTCATTTTATAAGTAAGCTGTTTATTCTCCGCCTGAATGAGTATAATAGAGTCATACAGGAGGCAATTATGGTTAAAATTTATTTATTACTCCAGGCGATTATTATTGCTTGGATGAGTGCTCAGTCTTTGTCGATGATGAAGCACATGAGCGAGGACGAAAAAACAGAATTTGAGGACATATTCAAAAGGATGGGCAAGGAAAAGTTGAGCGAACAGAAGCAGTTTGCGCGCAAAATTTCTAGTATCACCAGTATCATGTACATTCCCTATTGTATTGTGTCGATCATTTACTTCTACGGGAATCCTATCCCTTTGTTAGCCAGTTTTTTGCTGACGGCGGTGGTGATGTTTGATTATCTTGACGGAATCAAGCGCATTAAGAAAGCTGAAACTATTACAGAAGCCCTGGGAATCAATGAAATTAGTAAAGTGATCGGCTTAGCGCAATTGTTTTTAGTGGCGGCTCAAGTTGGCTTTTTAGTTTAAGTGTAGAAAGAATGATAGTCGTGAACCTTTAGGGGACACGGCTGTTTTTTCTTGCAAGAAAGATAAAAGTGTCACTCACCGAGGTTCGCGACGATTATAATAAGAAGCGACTTGAAATTATACTGAATCTCGATGATTAGCAGCACGCGATAGCTAGGTAGAGGCTTTTGCTAGCTGATCTAAGCTGAATGAGGGCTAAGTCTGGGGGTGGCTAGCTTAAATTAGAATTCTCATCTTATTGTGCCGATTCATGGTCTATAGTCGGCACAGTCGTGTCGAGATCCTGCCGATTCATGGTCTATAGTCGGCACATTCATGTCGAGAACCTGCCGATTCATGTTCTATAGTCGGCACATTCATGTCGAGAACCTGCCGATTCATGTTCTATAGTCGGCACAGTCGTGTCGAGAACCTGCCGATTCATGGTCTATAGTCGGCACAGTCGCGTCAAGATCCTGCCGAGTCTTATCTATAGTCGGCACAGTCGTGTCGAGAACCTGCCGATTCATGTTCTATAGTCGGCACAGTCGTATCGAGAACCTGCCGATTCATGTTCTATAGTCGGCACAGTCGTGTCGAGAACCTGCCGAGTCTTATCTATAGTCGGCACAGTCGTGTCGAGAACCTGCCGATTCATGGTCTATAGTCGGCACATTCATGTCGAGAACCTGCCGATTCATGGTCTATAGTCGGCACAGTCGTGTCGAGAACCTGCCGATTCATGTTCTATAGTCGGCACATTCATGTCGAGAACCTGCCGATTCATGGTCTATAGTCGGCACAGTCGTGTTAAATCGTGCCGAGACTTATCCTAGAATCAGGTTAATCCTACTCGCAGTTCCAAGAAGCCTACCATCACCACCTCAAGCACTACGCCCCACTAGAACCACCAAAACCAGCAGTGTCTTGAGCCAAGGCTCAAGACGATTTTATTAAAGCCAGACTCTGTTTGTATTTATCATCTAGAACGTGAGCGGTTGACATCTCTTCTATTTCATGGGAGGAATTGAGGCTAGGGATTACCAAACTGATCGCAAGATAAACGCTATAAAAGTAGGCAGAGCTGTGGTATGATAGGGTCACAAGAGTATTATGTTAATCACGGAAGGGTATCACGCTTCCATTGGTTATGAAAATGGAGGTTATTATATGAAAAAACGCTGGACCATCGGTGAAATTAAAAAGTTTGTTGAAACGAACTCAACGACTAAAGTATTATCGACTGAATATCATGGTTTCTCTCAAAAGTTGTTATTAGAATGCGAATGTGGCAACAAATTTGAGAAAACTTTCACGAAATTTAAAGATAAGTATCAACGTCAATGTGACGTTTGTCAGCCACCAAAACCATCTCGTTAATTTGCGACTAACTTATTTATAAGACTTGTCTGTTCAATAGTAGATTCCATTCAAAAGACATAAGCCTTTGAATGGGGCATGGAGATTGAAGGCTAGTGAAAACACCCTAGAGCTGTTTGCGCCATCCGGCGTGCAGCTCTATTTTTTTAGGATGAACGACGCTCCTTTGAGTCTGTTGTAACAATCTTGAGGACTACTTCAATTGCTATTGATTATCAATCAATCCGAGAACATCGCGGAGTTTTCTGAATGTAAGTTTAGTGATCGATTCAATCAGTACCATGATTAGTCGAGGGGTGTTTTGGGAAGATATTGTGTCAAGTTTGACGTCCGTTTCATTAGGGTTTGTTTTTGACTTTGTTCTGTCTTTACCGGTCGCTATTGGCAGCCGATGAAGGTGGATTAAGTCCACTCCATCTATCCCATTCAAGTGTCTTCCTTGGGGATGACACCCTAGATATGATAAACTAAAGAAAATAAGAAGCGAGGTGCAGTTCGAATGGGACAGTATATTGTAGAAGAATTTGAAGCACGATCTGGTATTTTCAAGAGCCAAATGGCAAAGGTTTATCAAGAGATTGCCGACTATGCGAATAAAAAATCTTTGAGAATCGTTAAAGTTAGTGATGCCGATGAAAAAGGGCATTGCACCGTGATTTTCGAGGAGTTAAAATAAGGATGCGATGTCTTTTAAAAGCAGACAAGTAGTCAGGTGATTTGATATAATGGAATTAAGAATGAGGAGGTGCTTTTGTGTTACAAGAATACAGCCGTATCTTAGTTGCAGTTGATGGGTCAGAAGGGTCCTTGAAAGCTTTGAGAAAAGGCGTGGCCATTTCAAAGCGAAACAATGCTAAATTGTATATTACACATATATTGGATGATACCGGAAGCCTACCTTTTAATGTCGAGGAATATGTTAGAATTGCGGAGCGCAATGGTCATGAGTTATTAGAAAAGTGTCAACATTATGCCCAAGAAAATGGTTTATTGGATATGGGCGTACTGTTGGAAATTGGTTCACCGCGGACGATGATTAGCACGACGATACCTGAACGAGAGTCTATTGATTTAATTATTATGGGAGCGCGTGGTTTAAATGCAGTAGAGCGTTTCTTTATTGGTTCAGTCTCAGATTTCGTGATTCGCCGAGCCGTGTGTGATGTGTTAATTATCCGAACAGATACGGATAATATGCCGGAAGGCGATTTTGATTAGTGATTATATCAGCGTTAGTCACAATAAGATGAATAAGGATACCAAAAAAGCCATAAACGTCGATTGAATGCAGTGTTTATCATTCATCGATTGTTCTTGGCTTTTTTTGTTTAGCGAATCTTTTCGATCATTTGGTTAAGCTTGGCTGGAGAGACTTGGCCACGTACGATTTCAACAACTTTACCCTCATCATCTAAGATGAAAGTCAGAGGTAGGATGGTCGCACCAAATAAGTACTGATTGTTCATTTGGTGATCAAAGTAAATTGGCATTGACAGAGCCATTTCTTCAAAGAAGGCTTCAGCCGCTTCTTTAGTTTCACTTGGTTTACTCTCTAAGGCATCCATCATGATGAAGTTGATGTCGTCGCCGTAAGTTTGGTAAGCTTCCTCGAAATAAGGCATCTCCACGCGACAAGGTTCACACCATGAAGCCCAAATGTTTATTAATGTACCTTTACCATAATTGTCTGATAAATTTAGTAAGTCACCTTCTGCATTCAGGTAATTCGACTCTGGGCCTTGCCAACCCTCTTCTTGAGAGACAGTTTGCGATTCAGCACTTGATTCGGACTCATCTTCCTTTTCACTTGAGTCAGTACTTGAGGGTGATTCTGGTTTCTGGACCGTAACAACAGTTGAAGATTCAGTGTCATTCTTGTCTGAGTCTGCGTCAACTGTTGATTCTGCGGGCACATCCTTCACTGCGATTTCAATAGACGAACTCATTTCCATGAGGGTTTCTTCCTCACTGGCCAAGTAATTATCATAAATGACATAGGCCCCTGCGAACAAAAGTACCATCAAAGCTAAAATTATGTAGATTCTTTTCATTGTAAGCTCCTAACTTAGTGAGACTAATAAAGTTTCTAACCAACCAAACATCGAGCTAAGTCCCATCACAATTAATAAAATTCCTGATGCGAGGCGAATGATGCGGTAATGACGTTTGATCCATATCATTACTGACTGCATTTCTTGAATTAATAAAGCACTTAAAACAAATGGAATACCTAAGCCGAGCGAGAAACTCAATAATAGAGTGACTGATTCAATATAAGAAGTTGACGTAGCGGCATAGGACAGCGCGCTTGCTAAAAAAGTTCCCACACAAGGTGTCCAACTAATCGAAAAGACCATCCCGAATACCAAAGCATTCGTATTGCGAAGCGACGTCTGCGGCATCTTATTTAAGCGACTCATCAATGGATTGCCTAATAAATAATCGATGCCCATCAAAATCATAAAGCCACCTGCAATAATATGAATCAATGTCCGATTGATTAAAACGAAACGTCCGATTGTTGTGACAAATAAACTCATGGAAACAAAGACAATCGTAAAGCCAAGCACGAAGAGCACTGATTGTGACAATAGTTTTTTATGTTGCGTACTCTCTGTTTCTTCCGTTTGTCCTGTCAAATAAGCTAGATAGATAGGAATCATTGGAAGCAAACAAGGGGAAATGAAGGTCAAAACGCCTTCAACTGCTAAAAGTAAATATTGCATAACTATTCCTCTCTAAATCATTTATCATCCTATCCTAACACACAAAAAGGGATAAAGTATGAAATTTGCTTGAAGCTATAATAGCCTAAACAATAGGAAAACAGCACCCCGCTGAAAGCAAGATGCTGTTGTTTTAATTATTATTGTCTAGCTTGAATTAATTCGGGGTGTCTATCGTAATAATTGTTTAATAAACTCATACCGGCTGTTGTTAGAATTCCCATCACAGCGGCATCATCGACGATTCCCACTAGTCCGAAGAAATCTGGTAGGACATCCAATGGTAAAAACGTGTATGCCAGACCAATGCCTGCCAACGTTTTAATATACCAAGGCGTCTCTTTCTTAAACAAAGACTTCGCATAAGTACCTAATCGCACATTCTTTCTCATGATATCACCTTCCTTATTAATATAATAAAGCAAAAGGATGAGTGTGACATAGGGCTTAAGCAGGATATTTACGCTAACCTCTGAATTGTTCAGTTATGCACTAACTTTATGCAATAATTATGCACAAGAGCCAAAAAGACTCGTTCAACTGTCGTGATATAGATATTGTTTAGTTAGTGTGATAAAATAAAATGTACAAAACATCACAAAGGAGTGTTTAGAATGGAAAGAATGAGAAAGATAATTGGCATGTTACTGGTAGTTGTACTAGTAGGTGCTGGCTTGGTCACGAGTTTAACTACATTGGGATCAGCAAGTGCGCAAGACGGATTAAGTTTTGAAGCTGGGACGTATTCTGGGGTAGCAGATGGTTTCGGTGGTTCGGTGGAAGCAATCGTAACGGTGACTGAGACACGTATTGAGAACATTCAAGTAATTGCCGACGGAGAAACGGGTGAAATTGGTACAGCAGCTATTAGCGAAATTACTGAAGCAATCATTCAAACACAAAGTTTAGCCGTTGACGTCGTGTCAGGAGCATCAGTCTCAAGTAATGCAGTGCTAGCAGCTATCGAAGATGCTTTAAAACAAGCGGGAGCGGACTTAGATTACTTAAAAGATGAAGCCAATAAGTTATCAGTCGAAGCAGTTGAACAAGCAGACATCGACACAGAAGTAGTCGTGATTGGTGCGGGTGGTGCTGGGATGGCAGCAGCAATTGAAGCAGCTTTAGCTGGTAAAGACGTGGTTATTTTAGAACAAATGGCAGTAATCGGAGGAAATACTAACCGAGCAACTGGTGGTATGAATGCTTCGCAAACCTACATTCAGGCTGAATTGGGTGTTGAAGATTCAAATGAACAATTTTACGAAGACACCTTTACCGGTGGCTATGAATTAAATGATCCAGAGTTATTGAGAACAATGGTCGAACAATCTGCAGATGCTCTACAATGGGTGAATGATTTAGGTGCAGAATTAACAGACGTATCATTTTCTGGAGGTCAAACAAATGCACGTATCCATAAACCTAAAGACGGATCAGCAGTTGGACCAGTTCTTATAGGTGTATTGAAAGAGAAATTAGATGAATTAGACGTTCCAATCTATCTGGAGTCAGAAGCTCAATCATTAATCACAAATGACGAAGGTCATGTTGTAGGCGTGAATGTCGTAACAGCCGACGGTGCAAGTTTTGTTGTAAATGCAGATGCAGTGATTCTCGCAACCGGTGGTTTCGGTGCCAATATGGAAATGGTTGAACAATACGACGAAAGTAAAGTAGGTTTTGAAACAACTAACCATCCAGGTGCAACAGGATCTGGTATTCAAATGGCCGTTGAAATAGGGGCAGCACTATACCAAATGGAAGAAATCCAAATTCACCCGACAACTCAACCAGGAACAGGTTACCTTTATACAGAAGGTTTACGTGGAGATGGTGCGATTCTTGTGAATAAAGAGGGCCTGCGTTTTACGGATGAATTATTAACACGAGACGTTGTGTCAGCCAACATTATTGCCCAAACAGATAGTGTAGCTTACTTGCTTGTCAATCAAGAATTAGTGGACCAAAATGCATCAATGGCTGGATATATTGAAAAAGGCCATGCCGTTCATGGTGAAAGTCTGGAAGAATTAGCAACGGCTTTAGAATTAGATGCGGCAACTTTACAAGCAACTTTAGATACTTACAACGAGGCCCAAGCGGCTGGTGTCGATGAAGAATTTGGCCGTCTTAATATGACGATGTCATTAGCAAAAGGACCTTACTATGCCTTATCAGTCACACCATCCATTCACCATACAATGGGTGGCTTGAAAATTAATAATGACACGCAGGTATTGAATGAAGACGGTGAAATCATTCCAGGTTTATTTGCAGCAGGTGAAGTAGTAGGTGGCGTTCATGGTGGTAACCGCATCGGTGGTAACGCCGTTCTAGATATCATTGTCTTTGGTCGTATCGCTGGTCAAATGGCAGCAACTGATTTAGAAGCTGTTCTTGAGGAAGGGACAGAAGAAGGTACAGAAGATGCAACTGAAGACGTGACTCCGGAAGAAGAAGAGGAAGAAGTTAATTCAGAAGACGCAAGTGAAGAAGAAACTGAACCTGAAGACTCTGTAGAAAACGAAGAAACCGGAAGTCTAGACGACAGCGCTGATACTGAAGGCGAGCCAACGGAAAGTGAAACTGAAGAAGAGACAGAAGAAGAGACAGACGAAGAGACAGATGAAGAAGCAGATTCCGCAGCTTAACTAAAGAAAGTTATTAAACTATATTTGCTATCCCCGAAACTAGTCGAGTCCCCTCGCTGGTTATAATTAAACGCAAAAAATTTCTCAGTGTCAGGGCTGAGAAATTTCTTTGCGTTTAGGTGTAATGAGAAGGGGCTTTGTGTGTGATGAGTGACCTCGTACGATGTTGATATCCTTAGCTAGGAGGATAAGCGTTTAGCACACATAATCTTTGAATGACAAGTTCCGATGGACATCGAGTCGTCAATGTCGCCATGAGTTGGTTAGCAAAAGCTAGGCGCTTATTGAGTTTAGGTCCTTTTTGCTATACGTTTCACGATACACCGTGTATAATCTTAATGAGAATGTTTTAATGAATTCAGGCACTACTCAAGAAACACTGCAATGACTAAGAGTCACTGTGGATTTATTAAAGTCTGACAAGTTAGAAAGGGAGCGTTTAATCGTGAAAGCACTACCTAATATTGGAAAACCAGCGACTCGAGCATTAAATAATGTTGGACTCACGCATTTGGAAGCGTTGAGTCAGGTGAGTGCTCAATCAGTAGCGAAACTCCATGGAGTTGGACCTAAAGCAATTATTCGTCTAGAAGAGGCTCTAAAAGTGGAAGGCTTGGCTTTTGGGCCGGATCAAGAGCTAGCTTTTGAAACGGACTTTCTGGCGATAGGTGATTTGAATTGTGATAATGCCCCCAAAAGGCGTGGTATTCGAGATTTCTTACTGGCAGCTTGGATGCAAGATGTCACACTGACATCAAACTATTTATCATCAAAGGCGCAATTTGCTGAAGCTACTCAAGCCCAGCCATTAATGGGGATAGAAAAGATATTAACTGCTTATCAAACGGCCACTCCAATAAGTAGCATAATCATTCACCAACTAGTGTCTCATGGTAAAGAAGGAGCCGCTCATGCGAGCCTCACACTGCAGTCTGGACATCAGATTCATTTTGCGGAATTTTATCAGTTTGAAGGGCACCGCAAAGAAGCAAAACTATTAAAGATTACCCGCTATCTTCATTCTTCTTCAGAGTCATCAATCTTGCTGCTGAACAGAATTTAGGCGTATAGAGTAGTCAAACGTATAAACAATCCAATGACCTATCGAGGGGAAATTATGCTGACAATTAAACAGAGTCAATTTGAGCACGTTGAAGTTTTTGTTCAAGACGTATTTAAAGAACAAGCGGAAACTTATTTTGATGAGTTGCGTGACAAGGAAGAAGAAAGATTAACCTTGGCGGCTTATGAGGGAGAACACTTGGCCGGTGCTGTTGTGGCTAAGCGTCAATATGATCACATCTATATTGAATTTATAACAGTCGACTCGGCCTTTCAGGGACGAAAAATAGGCAGTAAGTTGATGAATGCGATCGAAAATTTATCTAAGGAAAGAAATATTATTAACATTACATTGAGAACCCGCAGTTATCAAGCAGCAGGTTTCTATAAAAAATGTGGTTATACTTGTTACGCAACATTGGATGATATGCCAATGCGTGGTGTATCTATGCACTATTTTGTTAAGCGATTAAATTAAAGTTGGAGGAGGTATGTCATGATCTATTATCAAACAGTCGATTCGAGAGTGGCTGAGCCGATTTGTCATCGGATTTTTGAGGAGCAACAATTTGAGGTGTTCGGCCAACATATAGCGAGAAATGCTGATACAGTATCGATTGCAGCTTTTGAGGACCGTGAAGTGATTGGGGTGATAGTGGCTCGTTTTGAATATGACGCGATGGAAATTACGCAACTTGCGGTTCAAAAGGATTATCGCAAACAGGGAATTGGTAGTCAGCTATTGAATGAAATAGAACGATTAGGCAAGGAAAAAGGGGTGGTCAATGTGACGTTGACGACGCAAGATTTCCAAGGGACAAGTTTTTACGAGGAACAAGGTTACACAGTTTACGGTAAACTTGATGATATGCCTCGCGTGGGCGAGAGGCGGATTTATTTTTATAAAAAGTTACAGTAAGCCATAAGGAAACACAAAGAAGCATCTCTTACAGCAGGAGGTGCTTTTTTTTTGTGGTTTAAGGGATAACAAAACTAGTTGATAGCCTAAATAATAAAACTGAGTTCTTTCATTACTTGCGTCTCACTATGGAAGACACTCTTGCAGGAAGCACTCAGATCGTCATGATGCAAAAATATTGAATTTTCTAGGTGATGAAGGTGACTTGGCAATTTCTGAAATTTATAAAACGACATTCTTTCAGTGTGTGTTAAGCGAACTCTATTGAATTATTTAAAAGAAAATCAGAAAAATATTATAACAAACATCCGACTGTGTCATTAACTTCGCAAGTAATAATGCAACAGTATTTATAGAGTGTGTCAATGAAACCCTTTGCAGAAAGCGTTGACAAACAAAATTCAAACGTTTACAATCGTGTTAACCGGTTTCCAAGGAGGTAAGAACTTATGGCGAAAGATGTCACTATTCAAGATGTCGCAACAAAAGTAGGCGTTTCTAAAACCACAGTATCTCGTTATTTAAACGGACGCTTTGGCAATATGAGTCATGAGACTCGACAGAATATTAAAGAAGTCATTGAAGAGTTAAACTACCGTCCAAATCGTCAAGCGCAATCTTTGAAAACTAAAAAAAGTCATCTGCTTGGCTTGATGGTAGCGGATATCGAGAATACTTATTCTGGCTATTGGATTAAAGCGATGCAAGAAAAGCTTGCGGGAACGGACTATCAATTAATGATCATGACGTCTAATAATTCTGAAGAACAAGAACTGCATAATATTCGTAAATTATTGGATCAGAATATTGATGGCATGATGTTACAGCCAGTGACGATGGATGCTGAAAAGTATCGTTTCTTATATGAATCAAAGTTACCAGTCGTTTTAATTGATCGGACCCTTAGAGCAAATTTTTGGCCAACCATTCAATCAAACAACTTTCAAATAACTAAACAGCTAGCACAAGAAATTGTAGCGAATGGCTATGAACGGATTGTTCATGTAAGTGAACCAATAAAGGACGTGAGTCCAAGATCAGAACGCTATGATGCGATGAAGTTGGTCGCACATGAATATCAATTAGAATTATTGACATTAGAGGTAGATGGTTCTCAAGAACTTGTCGATCAATTTGTACAAAAAATTGATTATCAAGCCAAACGTACGGCATTTTTCGGTGCGAACGGAACGGTCCTCAACCAAATTATTAAGGCATTAAGAAGAAATAAATTGAGTTTTCCAGAAGATTGCGGAATTTGTGGTTATGATGATTTATTGATTGGCGAAGTATTGATGCCAACGTTAACTGCAATTAGTCAACGACCTGAATTGATTGGGAAAAGATCAACAGAAGTTTTGTTAGAGATTATTAATGGGAATATCACCAATGAAAATATTGATATACCAGCAACCTTACACTTAAGAGAATCATTATAAAACGGAGGAATTAATTGAAAAAAGTATATTTAAATACAATCATTGCTCTGGCAGAAGGTCTAACTCAAAGTGAGTTTACAGACTTTCTGTTAACACATGAAATAGCAGTCGATGGCATTGAGTATCGTTACGAGATGTTTTCAGAAGATAATAAAAAACGGCAAAGTGAATGTTTAAAGTTTTTGGAAACCGGTAAACTAAAAAGCTGGGATTTACTCTTATCCATTCCGGATAGCTTATTTGTATCAGAAGGACTGAGTCCAAAACTTGAGTATTATTTACAAGAGGCCAGCCTACTAGGTGCTCAGCGCATAAAAATGAATATCGGCCAACTAAGCGGTATTAGCAAGACGTCACCTAAAGAACTTACTGACTTATTGACTCGCTATCAGATGGACTTGAATATTGAAAATGATCAAACTGAAGCTAATGGGACTTACCAAGTAGTTTCTGAAGCAATCACACTAATTCGAGAAACCGGTTTACCGATTAGCTATACGTTTGACGCGGGGAATTATGCTGTTCTTAAAGAAGATGCCAGACAAGCATTTACTGTTTTAAAAGAAGCGACGAGCATTTTTCACGTGAAGAATATCGATGAAGAAGGACAAGCAACCTTATTAAATAAGGGAAAAATGAATTGGCAATACTTTTTAGAGCTAGATGTGCCATATGTTTTGGAGTATCCAATGGCAATGAGTGAAATCGAAAATGAACTTAATATGTTTAAGGAGGCGTTTTATTAATGGGCAAAATAGTAACAGTAGGAGAACCAATGGCTTTGTTTGTAGCCAATGAAGAAGGTGAACTGGATAAGGTAAAGTCTTTTACTAAATATATTGCTGGTGCAGAGATTAATGTTTCGGTGGGGGTGACACGCTTAGGGCATTCGATTGAATATGTGACTCAGTTAGGACAAGATCCTTTTGGTAAATATATCTCTCGTTTTTTAGAAGATGAAGGAATTGGAACGACATATAGTAAATTTTATGAGGGGGCGTCTACGGGTTTTCAACTTAAAGGAAAAGATACAGTGAATGATCCGGAAGTCTTTTACTTTAGAAAAAACTCAGCAGCATCAAAAATACCGTATTGCTTAAGTGATGAGGTTTCCTTGGAAGATGTCGATGTGTTACATGTTTCAGGTGTCTTTCTGGCAGTTAATGATGAAACGTATCGTTTTGTACAAAATTTAGTTACACGGGCAAAAGCCAAAGGGATTACAATCGTTTTTGATCCAAACTTACGTCCCGTTCTATGGGGATCGACAGAGAAAATGATTAAGGGAATTAATGAGATGGCTTTTCAAGCTGACTATGTGTTACCAGGTCTTGGCGAAGGTGAACTATTAACTGGCTCAAGTAAACCAGATGACATCGCAAAATTTTATTTAGCTAAAGGAGTGAAAGGCGTCATCATTAAAGATGGTGCAAAGGGTTGTTACGCGTATCAATCTCAAGCAGGAACGACCCAAATGACCATCGCGCAAGGTTTCAAGTTGAAAGAATTAGTTGATACGGTGGGAGCTGGCGATGGTTTCGCAGTAGGAATTGTTACTGGCTTAATCGAAGGCTTAAGTCTAGAAGAAACACTTCAAAGAGCCAATGCGATTGGCGCGATTCAAGTCAGTCATATTTCAGACAATGAAGGCTTACCCACTCGTCAAGAATTAGCAGAGTTTATTAAGCAGCATTCATAAACAATAGGATTAAAGGGCAATCGCCTAACTCTTAAAGAGTCAGTAAAGCAACACAAAGTGTACAAAAGGATGAGAAAAGGAGTCTTAAAAAATGGAAATTGTTATCGGTATAATTTTACTAATAAGCTATTTTTGGTTAATTAAGTTTGCAGCCACTGGTGGAAACTTAATGATTGGTTTCTTCATTATGGCAGTGTTATGGACTGGCTTATCAATTGTTGGTGGGCAACTCACATGGGATACAGCGATGGTTGATATTCTACAAGGAGGTCCTGAAAGTTGGGGGGCAACCGCAGTTGTGGTTATCTTCGGTAGTTGGTTCGGACGTATTCTAATTGAAACGGAAATTGCGTCTACATTGATTAAGAAAACGGTTGAACTAAGTGGGGAGAATCCATTATTTACAACAGCATTGATTTCAATTGTAACGACCATTATCTTTACGTCAACATTTGGAGCGGGTGCGGTAGTAGCAATCGGTATTATTGTATTGCCTATCCTAATGTCTTTAGGTGTTCCTAAACCGTTAGCAGTGACTGCTTACTTGATGAGTGTTGGTAGTGGAATGTACGTTAACATTGTCTTATTTAGACAAATGCAAGGGATTTTCGTAGGTTATGAGTATGACTGGAATTATTTAAGATTTGGTTTTTCAGCGATGGCTATTCAATCCTCTATTGTGATTCTAATGCTGATTTTCCATTTACGTAAAAAGCGCACATACAACTGGGCAGCCAAAGCAAAAGTAGCTGATGTTAAAAAGGATGTACCAACTTATGCGTTACTAGCACCAGTTATTCCCGTCGCTTTAGCAATCGGTTTTGGCTGGCAGTCGATTCCTTCTTTTATTGTCGCAAGTATTTATGCTTTATGGACATGTGGCAAACTTCCTAACTATAAAGAAGGAACACGTACGATTACTAGAACCTTCCAAGAAGGTGTTGTAGATGTGTCATCATTACTAGGTTTCCTATTTATTCTACCAATGTTTAATAGAATTTCTGGAATTGCGGCTCCTTTCTTCGAAGCAATATTAGGCGGTGTGATGCCAAGTAGTTCATTAGTTTTATGTATTGCTTTTGCAATTCTCTTACCTTTAGGTCTATTCCGTGGTCCGTTAACAATTTTCGGTGCGGGTAGTGCGACGGTTGGAATCTTACAAGGAATGGGTATTTTCCCAATGACGCTGATGTTCCCGTTGATTTATGTCCCAACGATTGCGATGAACTTATCGACGTGTCCAACTCAATCTTGGAACTTATGGGCATTAAATTATTCAAAAGTGGGCGCGAAAGAGTTTATGAAAACTGGTGTTCCTTGGGCATGGTTAGCAGGTGCAATTAATATTGCCATTGTTTACTTCATGTTCGGATAAAAGAGAAAGGAGCTTATGATTATAATGAATAGACAAGTTCGAGTAGGGATTGACGTTGGTGGAACACATACTAAGGCAGTGGCCATCGATAATGAAACATATGAAATTATTGGGATTGGCTCAGTTAAAACAACCCATGACCACGCTGAAGGTGTATCGGCTGGTGTAGTAGAAGCTTTTAAGAAGTGTCTAACAGATAATAATATTGAACCAGAAGAAGTGAGTTTTATTGCACATAGTACAACACAAGCAACGAATGCTTTATTAGAAGGTGACGTGGCTGTAACAGGTGTTATCGGGATGGGAAGTAGCTTTTTAGCGAAACGTCAAGCAAAAATTGATGACATTATTTTGGATGAGACAGGAAAAAGAAAAATATCTACTCACAATACTTATATCCCCTTAAAACACTATGATAGTGAGCAAGCCAAACAAGCGATTAGCTCCTTACGTAACAAAGGTGCAGAAGTAATTGTGGCGTCTAAAGCTTTTGGTGTGGATGATGGCACTGAAGAAAAAGATATCGCGAGGCTGGGTGAAGAATTAGGAATTGAAGTCTCACAAGCAAGTGATATAAGTAAAATGTACGGTTTATCTAAACGGACTCGTACAGCCGTAATCAATGCCTCGATTTTACCAAAAATGTTTGAAACAGCTGATAGTACCGAAGCAAGTGTGCGTCAAGCTGGAATTAAAGTACCATTGATGATTATGCGTGGTGACGGTGGTGTAATGGATATTGATGAGATGAGAAAAAGACCAGTCTTAACCATGTTATCTGGTCCAGCCGCTTCGACAGTTGGTGCATTAATGTATTTACGTGCATCAAATGCAATCTTCTTTGAAGTAGGCGGAACAAGTACAGATATCGGTGTCATTAAAAATGGGCGCCCGATGATTGACTATTCAATCGTTGGCGGACATAAAACATTGATTAGTTCTTTAGACGTGCATGTTTCTGGTGTTGCAGGAGGCTCAATGGTTCGTGCAAATACTAAAGAAGTGGTCGCAGTTGGCCCTCGATCAGCCCATATCGCTCATTTGGATTATGCGGCATTCGCAGATCCAGCAGATATTCAAAATCCGAAAGTGGTTCGTATCCAACCAATGCAAGATGATCCCAATGATTACATTGCCATTGAATCAGCTAACGGTAAACGATTCGCGATCACAGTGACTTGTGCAGCCAATGCATTGAAAATAGTTAAGGAAAGTGACTATTCTTATGGGAATTATGACTCATCTTACAAGGCAATCAAAGCTTTAGCCGATGAGTTAGGTAAGAGCGTTGAACAAGTGGCAACAGAAATTATGGATCGAGCGTCGGATGTGGTGATTAAAGTAATCACTTATTTAGCTGAAAAACATAAAGTAGAGCGCGATCAAATTTCATTAGTAGGTGGCGGTGGTGGAGCAAGTTCTTTACTTCCTTATACAGCTAAAAGAATGGGCTTAACGTATGACATTGCTGAAAATGCAGAAGTTATTTCTTCAATTGGTGTCGCTTTAGCGATGGTTCGAGATGTTGTGGAACGCGTAATTCCGAGTCCGACACCAAGTGATTTAGACGATATTCGTAATGAAGCGATTCAATCAGCCACTAAATCGGGAGCATCTCCAGAAACAATTGAAGTACAAATGGAAATCGATTCGCAAACGAATAAAGTCCGTGCGATCGCTACTGGATCGACAGAAGTTAGAACGACTGACTTATCAGCCAAAGTTGAAGAGGCTGAAGCGCGTAAAATTGCCGCAAAATCAATGCAATTACCTGGAGACAAATTAACATTAGCCGCGTCAAACAACTACTTCTTCGTATTCACAGCAATGAAGGGTGAGAAGAATGAAGTACGTGTGGTTGACAACAAAGGCTTTATTAAAGTTCAACGTGGAGACGGAGAAGCGGTAGTAACGACTGTTGGAGGCGTTCGTTCAACGGTTGATGAGTACTGGGAAGATTTAGCTGTCTACAAGAGCGATATCAAATTGGCTCCAGATATTTACTTATGTATTGGTGCAAAGGTAGTGGACTATACTGGAATGTTAGATCTAGCCCAATTAAACATGGTAATGGATACAGAGTTAATGCAACATGGAGGACGCGAAGAAGTCATTGTGATGGGCGCACGTAATAACATCTAATGACACACAGTCCAACAAGACTAGAGACTTCTTTACACCATTTGAAAAGTATCGATGTGGACCAGTACATTTTTGATACGGTTCGACAAGATCGTATAGGACAACGTTTGTCTGAACAGGAAATTAAGAGTAAAATTGAATTAGCTAGAACTATGGCGGAAAATCTAGTCACTTTTTATAAAGAAACATTAAAGGTGAATAGTGTCGAAGAGTTAGTCAAGCATTTACAGCTTACAGTTGATTTTAGACAAGAAAAAATTGAGGATTATTTTGCGATGATTGGTTTCTTTGAAAGTACGAATCGCATTGTCGTCAATGACTTGTATCGTGAAAATAATGAATTTTGGTTAGCGCATCAACAGCCTGAATGGTTATTTGAACAATGGTCACCGGTCATTATTGCACATGAAGCCTTTCATGCTATTCAAGAAAAAGAAGCGCTAGATTTATCAGCATTTGAGATTGATTTATGGCAATTTGCTGGCTTTAAAAAGAAATCACCTGTTACAGTTTTGATAGAAGTCGTGGCGAACTATTTTGCACAATATTACACGGGTTTTGCTTATTATCCGGCTATTCTGGATAAAATAGCCTTGCTGCCAATATATCCCGAAGCAGTCCATAAAGAAATCGAAACTTTGGCTAGAAAATAGACTAAATCATCGCCAAGTAAAGCAGAGTATATTGATGAGGAGAGATAATGTGAAAAAAATGAATGTGTTAGGTAAATTGATCGAATCAGGTGTCATCGGTGTGGTGCGCGGTAAGTCTCGTCAAGAAGCGGTTGAAATTTCAAAAGCATTAGTGGCTGGTGGCATTCACGGCATCGAATTAACGTTCACTGTCCCGGAAGCGGCTCAAGCAATTCAAGAGTTGAAAGCTGAATTCAAGGATAATGCGAACGTTGTGGTAGGTGCAGGAACGGTTTTAGATGCGACGACAGCTAAGCTAGCAATTGAAGCAGGTGCTGAATATATTGTCAGCCCAAGTTTTGATGCAGCTGCAGCGCAATTATGTAACTTGTATCAAATCCCTTACTTACCAGGTACCTTAACGATCACTGAAATGACGACTGCTATGAAAGCAGGCGCTGATATCGTTAAATTATTCCCAGGTTCAGCGGTTGGTCCTTCATATATTAAAGCAGTCAAAGGCCCACTTCCTCATGCGAACATCATGCCAACAGGCGGTGTCAGCTATGACAACTTGGGCGAATGGATTAAAGCTGGTGCAGTTGCGGTTGGTGCTGGTTCGAACTTAACGCATCCTTTTGAAGGCGCAACTTCAGCCGATATCACGGAAACAGCAGCGAAGTTCATTGCGCGCTACCGTGAGTTGAAAGCAGTAAATGCTCAATAAAATAATCAAGTCACTCGCTCATAAAGACGGGTGACTTTTTTTGTATGGTCATTGAGGAGTCCAACTTAGTTTTTCGTGAAAAACAAAGTTAACAAAAAATGGAAAAATGGATCTTAAGGAGCAACCTGCTCATAAGTTTAGAAATAGAAAATATTGCCTATAATCTCTTAAGAGGTCATACAAAGGTAATTAGTTAATACATATAAGAAGCCTGATGAAACAACATTCCCGTAAAAAAAGTATCAATCACTCGTCTAAAAAAGGCGAGTGATTTTATAAATTTTAAAAGTAATTTTAAATAAAATGATTGAAAGCGTTGACAATCATTTCAAGTCATTATATACTTCTCTGTGAAGAAGCAAGTTGAACGTTAAACCTTAGAGAGGTATTTTTTTTACGGTATGAGTTTAACGTTAAACTTTTAGAGAGACTAAAGCCAGGCAAGTAGGGCACAAGTAGGGCATAAGAAGAATAAATTTATTAAACTATAATAAGTTTAACGTTAAACTTAACCGGATAAACATCATAGTTTGAAAAGGAGGAGCCAAGATGCGTATAACAATGAAACATATTGCCCAAGAAGCAGGCGTCAGTGTAATGACAGTCTCTAACGTAATCAATGGTAAGGGCGGTAAAGTTTCAATAGACAAAAGAATAGAAATTGAAAAAATAATTAAAAAGTATAATTACTCACCTAATATGAATGCGAAAGCATTGGTCAACGCCTCATCGAGATTAATTGGTTTACTTTATTACAGTGATGGACCAGGCTATGATTTTTCAGATCCTTTTGCGACAGAGGTCTTAAGTGGGATTGAATCGATTGCGAAGAAAGAGAATTACTTTATTTTAATTCATAATGTGAATTCTTTAGAAGATATTCAAGAAATTCAGTCAAATTGGGCGTTTTCTGGTTTTATCGCAGTTGGTTTTTATCAGGAAATCTATTTAAAAATGGTGGAAGCAGTCAGTGTGCCGATCGTTTTTGTAGATACCCATCTTGATAATGAAGGCGAAGCACTGAATAATTCTAACGTTTATTTTGTTAAATCAGATGACTACTTACAAGCCAAAAAAGCAGTTGATTTCTTATATAGCCAGGGGCATGAAAAAATTGGTTTTCTATCCTATAATTTCGACTTAGAAATCGTCGGTGTTATTGAACAGCGTTTCAATGGTTATAAAGACAGTCTGCTGGAAAAAGGATTGAGCTTTGATAAAGACTTAATTTTCAATGATAGCGACTTTGATAAACTAATCGAAAACTTAAAACAATTTACTGCCTTGTTTGTCACGGCAGATTTCCTAGCCATGAACTTTATTAAATATTTAAGAAATAAAGGGCTTTACGATGTCAACAGACTTTCAATTATCAGTGTTGATGACATTAGGTATGCGGAATTAAACAATCCGCCTTTAACCACGATTCGATTAAATCAGGTTTATAAAGGGTCAGTAGCCATAGAAAGAATTATTCAAATTGTAGAAAAACAATCAGATATTCCTAAGGTAACGATTATCGAAGGAGAATTGATAGAAAGGGATAGTGTGTCGCGGCACGCTAAAGGGTAGAGTATGATCAATAACATATTAGTTGGAGAACGTTATCGCTTTACTATTTTAAGTAATCAGCTTCTGAGAATGGAGTACTCAGAAACAGGCGAGTTTGTCGATGAAACGACACAAGTCGTTGTGAACCGTAAAATTACTGATGAAGTGGCGATTGAGTTTAATACGATTGAGACTGCTGACGACTTAGAAATTATCACGAAATATTTTCATTTATACTATAAAAAGAATCAACCATTTTCCAATTTAACGTTATTCATTGATTTCTTTTTTGCTTACCAACCCTATGGGAATCGTTGGTATTATGGCGATCCAATCAAAGACTTAAAAGGAACGACTCGCACACTCGATTGGGTCGATGGGGAAACACCACTTGATTCAGGCATTATCAGCTTTACTGGTTTTACCGTACTGGATGATTCTCAGTCACATTATTTAAATGCGGCTGGCGATTTTACACTAAAGAACTTAAAGACAACAGATGTCTACGTCTTTGCCTATGGTCATGAGTATCAAAAAGCGTTAACAACTTATTATCAACTGACAGGCTTCACACCTAAATTACCACGTTACGCCTTAGGCAATTGGTGGAGTAGATTTTGGAGGTATTCAGACCCAGAATACCGTAACTTAATCACTAAATTCAAGACTAAAGAAATCCCTTTATCAGTGGCTGTGATTGATATGGATTGGCATATAACAGATATTCCAGAAGGCTTCGGAAGTGGCTGGACAGGTTATAGTTGGAATAAAGAACTGTTTCCAGATCCAGCCGATTTTATGAACTGGTTACATGAAGAAGGTTTGGCGGTTACGTTAAACTTACATCCTGCGGATGGCGTCAGAGCTTTTGAAGATGCCTATCCAGCAATGGCCCAAAGACTGGGACTCGATGTCAAATTGAATGAACCAGCGGTCTTGGATTTTTCAGATTCAGATTTCAGAAAGGCCTATTTTGAAGAAGTTTTACATCCTAACGAGGTAGACGGTGTCGATTTCTGGTGGATCGATTGGCAACAAGGGACGGATAGTGGAGTATCGGGTTTGGATCCTTTATGGTTACTCAATCATTATCATTACCTTGATTTAGAAAAGCGGGGTAAAAATGCGCTTATCTTATCTAGGTATGCCGGGCCCGGTAGTCACAGGTATCCATTAGGTTTTTCGGGAGATACGATAAATACTTGGGACTCATTGAAGTTTCAGCCTTACATGACCTCGACGGCAGCAAACATTGGTTATAGCTGGTGGAGTCATGATATTGGTGGACATATGTATGGCTATAAAGACGAGGAATTAGTGTTAAGGTGGTTGCAATTAGGTGTTTTTAGCCCAATCAACCGCATCCATAGTTCTAATAGCATTTTTATGGGCAAGGAACCTTGGAATTATTCGATGGAAATTGAAGTCATTATGACGCATTTCTTAAGACTACGTCATCAGTTACTTCCTTACTTGTATACTGCAAATATTGAGACGCACGAAAAAGGCATTCCATTAGTTCGCCCACTCTATTATGGAGAAGCGGATAAACCTATCTCTTACAACTATCCAAATGAATTCTATTTTGGTAGTGAGCTATTAGTTTTACCAATTACGAGTCCAATTAATTCGATGCTCTATCGTGCAGTAGAAGAAATTTATTTCCCAGACGGTCAATGGTATGACTTTTGGACGAATTTACGTTATCAAGGAGGCGCTTCCTTGAGAGTGTATCGAAAATTAGATCGTATGCCCGTCTTTGCGAAAGCAGGCGCCATTATCCCACTTGATTATTCGCCAATGGCCACTGGCTTCGAAGAGTTACCTGAAGTCATCACATGGAAAATTTACCCGGGCGCTTCTAATCAGTATCGCTTAGTCGAGGAGAAAGATAATCAACGAGTCGAAACCATTCTTGACCTAAATAATGACACACACACTTTGCAGCTAACAATCAATGGTCAATCTGATGTATTACCAGCCAATCGCCAACACGATTTTATATTCTGTGGGACGCAAGCTTTTTCGGTGGAAGGTTACGACAGTGACTATCAAGCACAGAGAAAAGAAGTCAGTATTAAAGGGATAAAAGTTGAAACAAGCCTACAACTAGCAATTCAAGGCTTCGCTCCGATAGTTAAACAAGATATTAAAGCCGAACTCTTTTCACTAGTGAATGAAGCTAAAATTGCTTACGTGATTAAAGAAGAAATTTGGCAGAATTTTCAACAAGACAATGTCACTAAGATTCTTTCAAATACCCAACGGATTCAGAATAAGGTGTTGGAAGAAAGTCTATTCGAGCTCATTTACATAATGACGAGTTAAATTTGATTGGAGGTCAATCATGGCACAAGAAGTTTTAGTTCCGCCTAGTCGTGAACAGAAAAGAAAACGTTTTAAAGCTCGATTGAAGGCGAGTGTCCCTTTATATATCTTAGCATTTCCTTCTTTAATTCTTTTGTTTATTTTTGCTTATGTCCCAATGGGTGGTATTGTAATTGCTTTCAAAGATTATCTACCTGCTTTAGGTATTTTAGAAAGTCCTTGGGTTGGACTCAAGCACTTTAAACAGTTTTTCAATTCTTACCAGTTTCCAATAACAGTCGGCAATACGATTAAAATTTCTTTATACAGTATTTTAATCGGCTTTCCATTACCAATTGCTTTAGCATTAATGGTTAACCAAATGCGAGAGGGCTACTTTAAGAAAGTGTTTCAGGTGGTTACTTACTTACCGCATTTTATCTCAGTAATGGTTATTTGTGGGATGATCATTATGTTCCTATCGCCAACATCAGGTTTAGTGGCTAACATTCTGGATCAGTTTGGTATGTCAATGCCTAACCTATTATCAAGTCCAGATCGTTTTGCGGATGTGTATGTCTGGAGTGATGTGTGGCAACACATTGGTTGGGATAGCATCATTTATCTCGCTGCTTTATCAGCGATTGATCCGACTTACTATGAAGCAGCCACCATGGATGGGGCGAATACCTTCCAGAAGATTAAAAATATTGATATTCCTTTAATTTTACCGACAGCCATGATTCTATTAATTTTACGTATGGGTAGTCTGTTAGGAGTCGGCTTTGAAAAAGCTCTCTTATTACAAAACCCATTGAACTTGGCAGGAAGTGAAATCATTTCTACCTATGTTTATAAAATAGGTCTGCAAAGCATGCAATATAGTTTGTCAACAGCTATTGGTTTATTTAATACCGTCATCAACTTAGCGCTACTTATTTTTGCTAACTGGCTATCAAAACGTATGACCAAAACTGGTTTGTTTTAGGAGGAAAAGACATGCAATTATCAAAAAAACGAACCAATAAAAGGAAGAAGACCTTATCGGAAAAGGTATTTACTTTCTTCATCTACACATTTGCTATCGCTTTGATGCTAGTGATTGTGTATCCCTTGTGGTTTGTCATTATCGCGTCATTCAGTAATCCCGCGGATGTCGCCAATGGAAATGTTTGGTTTTGGCCAAAAGAATGGAGGTTGGATGGTTACTTAAAGCTATTTGAACAAAGATTAATCTGGCGTAGTTACTTTAATACTATCTTCTATACGGTTGCAGGAACGCTGTTTGCACTTTTTGTTAATGTGCCCGCTGGTTTTGTACTGACACGTAAGGATATGGTTGGACATAAGTGGTTTGTTTGGCTCTATATTATTCCAATGTTTTTTGGAGGAGGTTTGATCCCGACTTATTTAGTCGTTAATAAACTAGGATTAGTTGATACCATCTGGGTCATGATTGTGCCTTTTGCAGTTTCGAGTTTCAACATTATTGTTATTCGCACATTCTTCCAGAATAGTATTCCAGCAGGCTTATGGGAAGCGGCCCAAATTGATGGCGCTGGAACCATTCGATATTTCATTCAAATTGTTTTACCGCTTGCCAAAGCGATTCTTGCAGTAATTGGACTGTGGACAGCCGTTGGTATTTGGAACTCATGGTTCAATGCGTTAATTTATTTACGAGATGAGAATTTACAACCTTTGCAGCTCATCTTACGTAGGATGTTAATTAATAATCAAGTGTTAATGGAATCATCATCAGCAGGAAACCTAGCTGCCGAACTCAGACAGTTGGCTGATATGATGAAGTATGCGTCAATTGTTGTCTCAACAGCACCTATTATGATTTTGTATCCATTTTTACAAAAATACTTCAACCAAGGCGTTATGATTGGCGCCTTAAAAGAATAGAGGAGAACATTATATGAAAAAATCTATTAGAAAACTATTAACAGTGAGTTCTTTATTAGCAATGACAAGCGGAATTCTACCAAGTTTAGCAGTGAGTGCTCAAGACGTGAGTGAATATGAAATCGCAACCGTTCGTTGGTCTGATTGGGGAACGGATTATCAGAATGGTTTCGTGACTGATAGTCAAGCTGAATTTGGCATCAATGTCACATGGGATACTTACGTGAACTCTGACTGGGCTGATCAAAAGGCCGTTATTATGGCAAGTGGTGATTTGCCGGATGCTTTTCTAGGGTCGAACGCTTTAAGTGATTCTGAAATTATGCAGAATGCTGCTCTATTCTTACCATTGGAAGATTTAATTGCAGAACACATGCCTAATTTAACAGCTGCCATGGAGAAAGAACCTTTACTGAAACAAATTGCGACGGCGGCAGATGGCCATATTTATGGTTTACCGACGAAATTACCAATGAGACCTGTAGTAGGAAACCAACTTTTCATTAACCAGACCTGGCTAGATAATCTTGGTTTAGAGATGCCGCAGACTTATGATGAATTTGTTGAAGTATTGCGTGCCTTTAAAGAAGAAGATGCCAACGGTAACGGGGATGCTACCGACGAAATTCCATATGGTGCCGGTAACTATGATGCGATTTTCGCCTACATCTTACCATTCAATGTTAGAAACGGTTACGAGTATGACATGGCCTTACAAGATGGTGAGCCAATCTACAATCGCATCACTGAAGAATATAAACAAGGAATCGAAGCGATGGCCGCAGCTTATGCAGAAGGCTTAATTGATTCTGAAATCTTTACTCAAGACACATCAATGGGAGAAGCGAAACGTCAAGATACAGCAGGCGCTCGTGTCGGTGTGGCAGCAGGTTGGACGGCCGATGCTTTATTTGGTCAAAACTCTGATCAATATGTTGCTTTACCAGCTTTAGAAGGTCCAGATGGCAATCGCTATGTTATTTCTGACCCTGACCATTTAAATTATAACCGAAATGAATTTTTAATTTTACGTGATACAGAAAACCCTGAAAAATTATTACAATGGCTAGATACTTGGTATACAGAGGATGCATCGATTCAAACTTTCTACGGATCATTTGGCATCGCTACTCAGAAGAATGACGATGGAACTTATACGGTTCTACCACCAGTTGGCGGAGAAACAGCAGATATTTCAGCTTGGGTTAACTCATTAAGAGACTTCGGACCGAAATATGTTACCGATGGTTTTAATGACAAAGTTGAGATTGACGAAACAGAAGGGGACGGACTGAAATTAATCTTAGACAATGATTTAGCAGAATTTGCCTTACCAGCCTTCCCACGTGTAAGTTACACACAAGAAGAAATCGGCCAATTAACTACTCTAACCATCGACATCAGTTCATACGCTAGTCAAGCAGCTACGCGATGGGTTGTTGAAGGCGGCGTCCAAGACGAATGGGATACTTACTTAGATACACTAAACCAAATGGGCTTAGAAAACTTTTTAAGTATCATGGATGCAGCCTATACACGATACGAGGAAAGTGCTCAATAATCACGACAAACATTAGGAGGCCATAAACATGAGACAACTACTCAGTCTAGACAGTAAAATAATTCAATTTCTCAATAAACTATTTGATTTAGTCGGTTTAAACGTCCTTTTTATGGCCTGCTGTTTACCCATCATTACGATACCCGCTGCGTGGGGGGCCTTACTAACGACCAAATACAAACAACAAACATTCCCTGATTTAGCTATTTACACAGTATTCTGGAAGCTAGTTAAAGAAAAATGGATCACATCCTTAAAAACAGGAAGCTTTACATTAACCGTTTTTCTGTGCTTAGTTGTATTACCCTCACGATTAAACATAACCTTATTACTGCCAATTCAATTAATCGGCATCATCACTACCTTAGTTTTATTGACCTATCAATTTATTTTAACTGGCCTGTATGAGATGAAGTTCAAGGACACCCTCAGAAATTGCGGCTACCTATTCATGAGCTTTCCCATCCAAACAAGCCTCATGATTATCATAAATACACTGATCGTATTCCTAAGCGTGACCAGCTATGCCGGTCTATTGATAGCCGTCTATTTTTACCTATTCGGAGGCTTCGTAGGTTTGGCCAACCTGAACGCCTGGTCCCTACATAAAGTACTGACACAACTCAGCACAGACTAAACACCAATCACCTTGCTCTTTTAAAGAGTGGGGTGATTTTTTTAGGCCCGAATTGGATCCTTTTTTGTTCGGCAATTGTCGGAGCTATTACTCCCCAAACAGCTTCAAGCTTAGCCATTTTTAAGGATGACTTAAAATTTATTCATGGTATGATAGAGAGACTATGTTTAAAGGGAGAAGGATGTCATGAAAGTCCCAATATTGTATGAGGACAATCATCTATTATTGGTAGAAAAACCAGTCAATCTACCGGTTCAAGCCGACAGAAGTGGCGACCAAGATTTACTGACACTATTAAAAGAGGACATCAAAGTCCGTTATCAAAAACCTGGCAATGTTTATTTAGGCTTGGTTCACCGACTCGACCGTCCCGTGGGTGGGGCGATGGTCTTTGCGAAAACCTCGAAAGCCGCCTCGCGTTTATCGAACCAAGTGCGCCGTCATGCGATGACGCGTCTCTATTATGCGGTCGTTCACGGTCGTCCGGCTCAAGCGAAGGGCCAGTTGACGGACTATCTATACAAAGATACGCAGAAAAACATCGTCTCGATCGTGCCAAGTCATCACCCTCAAGGCAAAAAAGCCATCCTGACTTATCAAGTCTTAGACAGCCAGGCTGGCTTGAGTCTATTAGCTGTTCAATTAGAAACCGGACGTCCCCATCAAATTCGGGTGCAATTAGCCGGCATGCAGACCCCCATCTGGGGTGATCAGAAATATGGGCAAGGCGTCAACAAAGTTGGCCAGCAAATAGCCCTGTGGGCGCAGACTTTAGGCCTGGAACATCCGGTTAAAAAAGACTGGCTGGAAGTTACTTCGAGACCTCCCGCAAGCTTTCCGTGGGATATTTGGCGAGATATTTAGTACACTTACTCTATGAAGGCGACACCTAGACAAAGAGTGGCTATAGGAGGCTGAAGCAAGCATGGAGTTTTTAAAACTAGAAGTATTTATCCCACTTGGGCACGAGGAATCGGTAATTGAAGCCTTAAATTCAGGCGGTTTTTTACAAGAGGGCAATTACGATTATTGTTATGCGACAAGTTTAGTCAAAGGTCACTTTCGGCCACTCGACGAGTCACAAGCTTATATTGGGCAAGTCGGTGAGTTGACGGAAGTCGATGAAGTCAAACTTGAATGTCGCATTCGGGCCAAGCACCGTACGGAAGTAGACAGTCTGATTCGACTAGCCCATCCGTATGAGATTCCAGTCATGAATTTCATGGCATTAGTGGATTAGAAAACAAGCAAGTAAAAAGCGTCAGGTAAACCATTGATTCAATGGTTTACCTGACGCTTTTTCTGTCATATTTTGCCTGTGGTTTTATCGAACTTTAACCAGCGTTTGGCTTTGCCAAAGCTAGCATTCTTGGCGGCATTGCCGACGGTTTTCAATACGACCGCGCTGTTGGCTTTGATGATGCTGCCCATGTAACGCAGGGCCTGGGTCGATGTCTTGCGGCGCAGACTACTTTTCTCAAGGTCCTGGGCGCTGCCTAAATAATTTTGGGCAATTAAGCCGACACGCAGGGTGAGAAAGGCGTTGACCGTGCCTTCCATCAGGGAGCTGACAATCAGATTTGTGACGGGCACCATGCCGGGAATGGCCGAGGCCAGACTTTCGCCAATAATCGAGGCAATCAGCGGCTCCATCTGATCTTCAATTAAATCCGTGTCCTCCAGGGTGCGGGCCATCAAAACGACACTCGCTACCTGCAGATACAATTTCAAGAGGGACATCAGCGAAGGGCGGGTCTCGTAAAACATGGCCAACTGCCAGACCATCCGCATCAGGGTGAAGAGCACCATAAAACTATCGAGCGAGCCGTTTTGAGAAATGGCGGTGCTCAGGAAAATCGCATTCGCATTTTCCTTGATTAGCGGTAAAGAACGCTCCCTTAAAATTGCCAGGCCTTCATTGACCATGGCGGCCTTGCTTTGATTATCGAGGGCAGGCTCGCTAGTTGCTAGCGCAGCTTGAAACTCGGCGGGGTCTAGGTGCGGATTTTTCGCTAGTATGCCCAGCCAGCTGTCCAGGTATGTCGTGTATTCTTCTTCTGTCGGATTCGGCGGTAATTCCAATAAAGGTTGATTTCTAAGTAATTGACGCGCCACCTTGTAACAAATAAAGGCGAGGCCAAGCACTAGCCCGGTAATCACAACGGCTGCTAGGATGGGGTGCAATTGGGCCAGCAATTGATAGAGCGTCCAAAACTGATTGATGATAAACATCGTCAGCAAGATGCCCAAAATCACACCGCCCCAAATCAGCAGGCGCTTCAAATCTTTCCACCATTGGCTCATACAGCCACTCCTTTCAATACTCTTTTTCTTAGTGTACCTCAACTGATTGGTGATGTGCATCAGTCAGAAGACCTATTTGGAAAAGATGTTCTTTGTGTGGTTGGTAAGCGTGATAGGTGAGTGGGGAAGTTTGGAAGATTTGCTTCGGTCTGCCACCTTCCATCATCTGGCCACAAAGACTAGACAAGAGACGTCGTCTCGACAAATCACCCCCGACACAAACTGTGCCAGGGGTGATAAAGCATTCAAATTGCTTCACTTACTAGTCAGAAAATCGCCGGCAAAGAACCAGCCAATTACTCAGCCGCTAAATTTGCAAAGTGCTCTAAAGTCCGTACCATATTTGAGACGAAACCATATTCATTGTCATACCAAGTCACTGTTTTGACAAGTTGACCGCCATCCGCATCCATCAATTTCGTTTGAGTCGAATCAAATAAAGAACCAGCTGGGAAACCAATCACATCTGAAGACACAATTTCGTCTTCCACGTAAACATAAGAATCCGACGCATCAGCTTTCATTGCCGCATTGACCTCATCAATTGTGACATCGCGTTCTAGGACAGTGTACAATTCTACCATCGAACCTGTCACAACCGGAATACGAATCGCACTGCCATCAATCTTCCCATTCAACTCAGGAATTACCTTACCAATTGCCTTAGCGGCCCCGGTCGTGTATGGAATCGCATTTTGAGCAGCGGCACGATTCTTACGCCCACCAGGAGAGTCCTGTAGACGCTGAGAAGCTGTGTAACCATGAATCGTCGACATCAAAGCACGCTTGACACCAAAATGATTGTTTAATGAAAACACTAAAGGCGCCAAGGCATTGGTCGTACAAGACGCAGCCGATACAATCGTATCATCCTGCGCAATCGACTCTTCATTGACACCAAACACAATCGTCTTGGTCACATCATCCTTAGCCGGCGCAGAAATTAACACCCGCTTAGCGCCTGCTTGAATATGAGCAGCTGACTTTTCTTTCGACGTATAAAAACCCGTACACTCAAGTACAATGTCAATATCTAAATCGCCCCAAGGTAAATTCGCCGCATCCTTCTCTTCAAACGTCTGAATCGCATAATCCCCAACTACCATCTTATCGCCATCCAAAGAGACATTATAAGGAAAACGCCCCTGAGCCGTATCATACTTCAACAAATAAATTAAATCCTTATTATCCGTCAAATCATTAATTGCCACTACCTCAAGATCACTATCCGTCTCTAAAATCCGCTTTAATACCAAACGCCCAATCCGACCAAACCCATTAATCGCTACTTTCACAGCCATCGAAAATCCTCCTTCGGAAAACACAAGAGAGACACTACACATACACCTTAAAGAAAAATAGGACATAAAGCATTTAATCTGCCTCAAAAATAACTCTACACTGCTTCCAAACCACTACAACCCGGGAATATAGGTGCGATAACACCCCGCCCTAAACCCATAGCCAGAAATTTTAAGACCGCTTCTGCATAATCAAGTAACAGATGAAAAAATTATACATTTAGAAATGAAGTAGGCTCATTACTCAAACATTTCTTGAAACAGTCATTGGTGACTGGACGCTATTAGAGAATACACGTGAAACTAAAGAGAGGGAGCGCTACTATTTCTTGGGTACAGAAGCGACTGTTTATTTAATGTATACGCCAGATGGTTATTTATCGGCGACCTTATCAAGAGCCAGCCGTTCAGCTTTAAATTATTCAAATACTGGTGATTTACACACAGGTACAGCTCAAGCCGCCAATGCATAGCATGCTTATACTGGACGTTTTGAAGGCGATGAAGTCACTCAGACTTTATGTCATCATATGGAAATGAGCTTAGTGCCTAAACGAATCGGCCAAGTCCAAGACTGCGTCATTCAAAGCGAAAGGGATGAAATCACCATTAGGTCATAAAGCACTTCAAGTTTTATACGCTGGCGTCGTGTAGACGTTAACTCCAATAACTTGAGAAACTAACGTTTCTCGACGTTCTTTTAGTGTTTTTCGACTAGTCACTCATAGTGTCATCCGCTATACTAAGTACAAACAAGTAAGCGAGACGATAGAAAGGGACTAACATCATGCGAACAAACACTTATGTCAAAACAGCTCTAGTATTAGGTCTAATCGCCTCCATATATTATATCTGGCATTGGTTTTTGAACCCGGCCATTGTGAACGATACAAATTATAGCGCTGCAATTGCTATCGTCTGGCCCCATCTAGCAGCCACCTGGTTAGCGACAGCCACCACTTTTGCCTGCTTATTCTGGGAAAAGAAAGGACTACTTCTATTGTCAGCCGGCCTTTACGGCTTAGCGGTGGCTTTGATTCCAGATTATATGATGTTCGTCATTATTCAAGCAGCCCTAATGTTCACAGCCTACTTGAGATTTGACACCATTGAACCCGAAAATTAAAGGCAAACACTCGCAAGCCCAAATGGTTTGCGAGTGTTTGTTTATTGGTATATGAAACCAAGCAATCGTTTGGCCTTTGGCTAACAATTGCTTGGATAAGGGGATAAAAAAAGATAAATAGGCGGACAATAGTTGGCTGACGCAAAGCATTTTTTTGGGGGCTCGCTTAGCGTAGAGCTTTATTAATCTATAGGTGTATCCGCTTACTTTTTATCATAACACGGTTTAGGATAATTGAATAGTCCCTATTAAAAAAAGCGAGCAACTATCCTAAGATAATTGCACTCGCTAATCCTTGTGTATTTATTTTCTCGAATTAGTTCGCAGTTGGCGAACAAACCAGCGCGTATATAAAATAAATGCCAACAGCAAACCGATAGCGGTTAGACTCATTAACAGGTTGGCTAGGGTCTGGTTCAAATTTGGAAAAGCGACCAGAATCAAAGCGCATGCATAGAAAACGAAGGTCGACACTTTGCCGTACCACAAAGCGCCATCCATGACTTTGCCATTTCTAAACAAGACAATTTGACAAACTAACAAGGCGATTTCCTTGATGACAAAGACTGCAATCACAATCACCATTCCCGGCCAAGTAAATACCAGACAAATGATAATCGCCAATTGCGTCAGCTTATCCGCAAAGGGATCCAGCAGCTTCCCAAGGTCAGTAATCATATCAAACTTGCGCGCAATTACACCATCGAGATAATCCGTCGCCCCCGACACCATCACAATAAAAGCCGCCCACAGATAATTATGGCGAAGAGACTCATTCAGATAAACATAAACAAAAAGTGGAATCAACAGAATCCGCACAATCGATAATAAATTCGGAATCGCCAACCAATCCGCTTTCTTAATCGGCGATTTTTTCAAATTATTCACACGCACTCCTCCTCTAAAACTAAAACTAATTTTAACATATTTCTCATCATTTGCGTTGTTTTAGTACTTAAACCATCTTTTTACAAAATATGAGCGACGTTCATAAGGCGACAGTCTGCTTGGGAGGAGGCACCTAGGACGCTCATCCAATCCCATAAACTGGGCGTTACGGCGAGTAGCAGTTTTGGCCCTGGCCGTCGCGGCGAGTAGCAGTTTTGGCCCTGGCCGTTACGGCGAGTAGCAGTTTTGGCCCTGGCCGTTACGGCGAGTAGCAGTTTTGGCCCTGGCCGTTACGGCGAGTAGCAGTTTTGGCCCTGGGCGTCGCGGCGAGTAGCAGTTTTGGCCCTGGGCGTCGCGGCGAGTAGCAGTTTTGGCCCTGGCCGTGACGATAAACTGATCACAACAGTCAGCGCTTTCACCAACACAAGAATGCGCTTGATCCACACGGGACAAGCACACACTTAAATGTTAAATTTCAAAAGTTAATCTTTTTCTTTCAAGCCCATCTCTTGCTCGAAGTAATCTACACGGTCTTCAAAAGAAACCACTTCGTGAATTTCATGTAGCATCCATACATAGCCTTCCAAATCAGCAAACATCGCGTTCGTGATCCCCATTTGCTCCATATGAATCGGCGTTTGAATTGCTTGGCAATCCAAAGCCATCGCTTTTTCCCAAACGGCGTGCAAATCGGGAACAACTAAGTTGAACCAAAAAGGCATACCTTCCCCTTCACCAGGTCCCATCAAGCCTTCGATTTCGTTCTCAGCAAATATTTGGAAACGTGTACTGAACAAGGTGAAAACTGCTTCACTGTGATCAGCCGCTTGCGACAGGATATCAATCGGGAAGATGGCCGCATAGGTTTCTAAGCTCAAGGCCACGTCTTGAACAACATAAGCAATTGCCAGGCCTTCAAAAGCGTCAATGTCGCTTTTGGAAAAGTCGTTTAGCATCCAAATATAGCCATCTGGATCGCGGAACATCGCGGTCATTGAACCTGAATCAGCCGACTTTGTTGGTTCGACTAACTCGCTACAACCTGCCGCGATGGCCTTTTGCCAAAGCCCCTGAATATCCTCTGTGCTGACATTAAACCAGAAAGGAAAATCCTCATCGACTGCCGGTGCTTCCATACCGTAGTCGGGATTCGCGTCCAATAAATGGAAACGCGTGCCAGCCAAATTAAATACCAATTCATTGCTGCCGACGGGGAAATTTGTTTCTTCAATAATTTCCAAACCGAACACTGCTTCATAAACTTCCTTCGTTTGCTTCACATTATTTACAATAAAATCAAATTCCACTGCCTGTAAATTCATATTAAAACTCCCTTTCACCAAATATGACGATTAGCCGTCAAGCCACAAAAATTATCTTGTGGCAAAATTAATTCATCTTCATTATTATACGCTTATTTTTGTCAACAAGGCTAACTTTTAGTCATTACTTTTGTAATGCCCTCAAACTGTTTAGCCCTATTTGGGCCGAGCGGTTCTGCGAGCGATAAAGCTTATCTTCGTGTATAATAGATAAAGTAGAAACGAGGAGGATTTCAATGAAGGGGATTGTAGTAAAATGTCTGGAAGAAGGCTCGACCTTAGAATTACGCGACGTCAAAGCACCAATTCTAAAGGAGGGTGACCTATTGATTGAGGTTGTATCAGTTGGAGTGAACCGAACGGATATTATGACCCGCGAGCGTCAGGCGGGCTATGCCGATGGTGCCAATGAAACGTCAGAAGACATAGTGGAATTGGGTGTTGAAGTAGCCGGCGTGGTGGTCCAAGTGGCTGGCGATAGCGCTGGGATCAGTGTGGGTGAGCATGTCATGGGGCTTGTTGATGGTGGCGGCTATGCAGAATATGTGGTCATGCCAGCAAATCGTGCCATGTTGCTTCCTGAAGGGATTAGTCTAAAAGAGGCAGCCGCAATACCTGAAGTATTTCTAACCGCCTACCAAACACTTTTCTGGCATGGTAAATTACAAGAAGGTGAAACAGTCTTAATTCATGCAGGGGCAAGTGGCGTCGGAACTGCCGCCATCCAATTAGCGAAGCAACTCGTCGGAGCACGTGTGATTGTGACAGCTGGTTCGCAAGAAAAATTAGATACCTGTCTAGCTCTTGGTGCAGATGTAGCCATTAACTATAAGGAAACAGACTTCAGTCAAGCCGTTTTAGAAGCCACTGACAACCGCGGTGTTGATGTGATTTTAGATTTCGTTGGTGCTAGCTACTGGCAGAAAAACCTAAGGAGCATTGCGGAAAGTGGGCGCTGGGTCTTAATCGGAGCCTTGGGAGGGTCTGTGATTTCGCAAGTTCAGCTGTTTGATTTGATGAAGAAATTTGTCACTCTGACAGGTACTTTATTGACGCCACGTTCAGCTACTTATAAGGCCAAATTAACGAGTGAGTTTCAAGCTCGCGTAAAACCTTATTTGGATAATGGCAGTATTTATCCAATCATCGACCGGACATTTGCTTTGGCGGACGCTGAATCTGCCCAAACTTACATGACAGAAAATCGTAATATCGGCAAAATATTATTAACAAATTTTAGTAAATAGGAGAGTTTAAATGGAACAATTAACTTTATTGAATGGCAAAGAAATCCCAGTATTGGGTTATGGTACTTGGCAGAATGTGGATCCAAGTGAGTGTGTCGATGGCGTTGTCAATGCGTTGAAAGCGGGCTACCGTCACATAGATACAGCACAAATGTATGGTAACGAAACGCTTGTTGGCGAAGGAATTCGTAAAAGTGGTGTGCCTCGTGAAGAGATTTTCTTAACAACGAAAATCGACAACGTCAATCATGCTTACGAAGATACATTAAAATCAGTTGATGAATCATTGAGAGCCTTAGGGACAGATTATTTAGACTTAATGTTAATTCACTGGCCAGTCGTTTCAGGTCATGAAGAAGATTGGCGTGAGTCAAACATTCAAACATGGCGTGCACTAGAAGACGCACATGAAGCAGGGAAAATCCGTTCTATTGGTTTAAGTAACTTTAAAGTAGAACATTTAGAAAACTTATTACCCCATTGCCGTGTCAAACCAGTTATCAACCAACTGCGCTTACACCCAGGAGTCTTACAAGCAGAAACCGTTGCTTTAAGTCGCGAAGCTGGTATGGCAATTCAAGCTTGGTCGCCATTATCACCTATTTCGCAAATGAAAGAAGATGCACAAGTTCTTAAGATGACTGAAAAATATAACAAGTCTATCGCCCAACTTCTTTTACGTTATGGCATTGAGAAAAATTATATTCCATTAACGAAGTCCGTTCATGCGGATCGTATTACAGAGAATGCACAAATTTTTGACTTTTCATTAGAAGCAGAAGACTTAGCTTACCTTGATACTTGGCATTGGGACGGCGACATATTCTTATAAAAATACTAGAGACGGCCGGTCTGGTCGTCTTTTTTATTGGGTGGATAGGATATGATGGATTAAGTAAGCATCTTTTCATCCACCGTTAGTCAAAAGGACAAAAGGCCTCTGGCTCAAAAAAAATAACAAAAAAGCGAGGTTGCTGGCTCATATCCATCACGAGCAACACTCGGCTTTCCTATAAAAATCAAACCCCTTCGTTAGAGGGTTTATTCTATCGTGTACCGTCTTAGAATTTTCGATCAGTCGCATGAAATTTAAAAAAGGTGTTAAGATTATAGGCAATATTTGAAAGTGATGCTTGAGTAAGATAAACTAATTTCCAATAGAGAAGCAAGGAAGAAGGGGGATATAATGCGCTGGAATGAGGTACAAAGCGATGCACAGGCTTGGTTAGAAGCTGGGCGGCAAGTACTCGAGGTAAGTCCACTGTACAAGGACCATAAACGATTAGAAAAACGAACCGGCAATTATCGATTGACCAATCCAGAAAAAGTTGCCTTGATTGGCGAAACAAACAATCTTCGAAAGCGAGCTAAGCGCTTATTAAAAGCTGAAATATCCGACTCAAACAACATGTCAACACCATTAATTCAAGTGTCTTATACGGATTTTGGTCGCAAGGAATTAGAAGAAACTCAGGGGACATTCGATAAATATTTGACAGACTATCAGTCGACCCAATTTTCTTGGGAAGAATTACAAGCTGAATCCCTTGAACTATTGAGTCAAGGCTTTCAACAATTGGAATATGTGAGACCTCGTGAATGGATGGCTCGCCAAGCCGAAGCGACAGCGGGTATTTATATGGTATTTAAAGATAATGAATTATTGTATATCAACCACAGCAATAATCTCTTACACTCTCTAAATTTACATTCGAACAGTACGCCCGCTTCTGGTTTACGTCGAGCGATTGCGACCTATGAATTAGGCATGGATTTGAAAACGGCACAGGAAGTTGGTCAAGAGGCCCCAAACTTCCAACCTTATGCGCGACAGCATTTAAGTTTAACGGAGAATTTTGCGATTAATCATTACTTACAAGAGTGTCTCGTCGTTAATTTACCTGTGACGCTAGGCCGAATTGAATTATCGGAGGCCTTATGCCATCACTTTGCGCCCAAACTAATGATTAAACAAACAGACATCACCTAAACACACTAACGGCCGCTTTTCTAGGGGCTGTTTTTCGTATGGTTTCTGATTTGCTTCTTGACCTGATATACTTATATTAAGGAAAGTGAGAGGAGAAAGTGGTTATGACGACAAAAGAAACCTTGAGTGAACCCATCGATGCCGTCCGCAAACAAACAGAGGCCGTCAAACGCAGTTACCAAGATTATCTGAATAATCCCTTTGAAGCTAAACACGTTCATGTTTTGCGCGCGAATATCCGGAAGCTGCGCGCACTGTTGAATTTCCTTAAGCCAACCATCGATCCCGCACTCTATCAAGAATTACAGTCGCATTTGCGTGAAGCAGGGCGAGGGCTCAGTCCCTTACGAGACTTGGATGTGCTACATGTTTTTTGTCAAGATTTTGCGGTAAAGGAACCGGATTTGAGTGACAATTACCAAGCACTGTTCAATTATCTGGGCATCTTGCGCCGGCGCGAACAACGCAAGACCTTTAATAAAACCAATAGCCAACACTTTGACAATATGCTCAAGTCGATTGATATTCTGTTATCCGACAAGCAAATACTCCAGACCAAACATTGGCCCCAATATATCGATAAGCGTCTCGCGAAGAAACAAGATAAGTTAGAGAATTTAAGTAAGCATGTCGATGAAATGCCTTATGAAGCACTCCATGATACACGCAAAAAAGCGAAGAAATTACGCTATGCGGCTAGCTTATTAAAAAGATCGACGGAGCAAACGTTAAAGAAAATCATCAAGTCGGCTAAACACATTCAAGCTGACTTAGGCAAAGAAACGGATAGTCATGTGATTGAAAGACTACTGAGTGACTTGAGCGAGAAGGCACCTGACGAAGCGGTACAAGCTATCTTATTATTAATCCAAAAACAATTAAAGCTATCCTAGAAAGGAAGCGGTCAGTCATGTGTGGTCAATATAGTTATCTAGCATCAAAGAAAGCATTACTCGAACGCTACCAATTAAATCCTGCTGATATTGATTCCTTTGTATTAGATTATGCGATAGAAGAAGCCGAACAAAAAGAAGACACACCCAACATTTTTTATCCAAGTGGGCATCATCCGATTCTGCTTCCCAATCAGAAAATTTATCATATCCAATGGGGATTGACGCCAAGTTTTGCGAAGCGTCCCTTGATTAATGCCCGAATTGAAACAATCTTGGAAAAGAAGACGTTTCGCGAACCCTTTATGAAAAAGCGCTGCATTGTACCAGCGACTTGTTTTTATGAGTGGCAAGTAGCAAATGCTGGTGACGAGCAATCTAAAACGATGTATAGTATCGCGGTTAAAGATCAAGCTATATTTTCAATGGCTGGAATCTGTGAACGGTATTCAGATGGCAAGGGCGGCAGTTATTTGACTTTTGCGATATTAACGACCGAACCGAGTCAACAAATGGCGCTTATTCATGACCGGATGCCAGTTATTTTAGAACCGTCTTTTGAACAAGCTTATCTTGATTTGGAATTGCCAGCAGAAGAAATACTTGAAAAAAATAGAAACACTCATCCACATGAGCTACTATTAGAGGCTAAGCCCTAATAAAACGACTCAATGAAACAGCCACTATGCTAGCCTTTTTAATGGGCTGACAGTAGTGGCTGTTTTGTTAGATGACGTTTAGTCTATTTGGTCATCGGAAGTTTTAATTGTAGTTGGTCGTTGTAGAAGGTTTGGTAAGTTAAATAGCTGGCGATAAAAGATGAGAGAGTTGCGACGGAAATCATCGTGAACATCACAACGATTTGATAGCGGATTGCGTGGGTTGGGTCGATCCCAGCAAAGATTAACCCAGACATCATGCCTGGCAAACTGACTAGGCCAACGGTTTTCGTGCTTGAAATCGAAGGTGTCATTCCGATGCGGATACTGTCGCGTAAAATGGCATGCGACGCTTGTTTACTCGTGGCTCCCAAGGCTAATTTTTCTTGGATTTGTTGGCGACGGTCATTGAACTGTGTAAGCAATGTACGATAAATGACGCCAATGGTTGTCATGGCGCTTGAGGAAATCATCCCAGTAATCGGAACGATTTGTGATGGTACCCAGTCGAGCGTGCCGGACAAAACAAGAATGATTAAAGCTAGGCTTGTTCCGATGCCGATAGATAAAAAAGAGGTGCGGAAGGAATGTTTGATGCCATTACTTGTTTTATGAGCATGGTAGCTAGCGTTGAATATCATGAAGGCAACCATGACAAGCGTGAGCCAAAAGTTATCCACTTTAAACACGAACGATAAGACGTAACCGATAATAAATAATTGAATCACCGAGCGCACAGAAGCGATGATAATGTCTTTACTGAGGCCGATTTTCTCTTTGAAGTCGACCGAAACGGCCAACATGATTAAAAGAGTCGATAGCATTAGGGATAAATTGCTGATTTCTAAGTTTTGAGTCATTTTATTTAATTTCCTCCATTAGGCCGTTTTCAACTTTTAACACACGATTAAAGTATTGGAGATCATCATTGTTATGAGTTATCCAAAGAAGGGTGGTGCCTTGCGCTTCGTTGAGTTGACGGACATAATTTAATATAATATCACGGTTGATTTGATCGAGTGAACTTGTCACTTCGTCCAATAAGAGAACACGTGGCATATACATTAAATTACGGACTAAAGCGATTCGCTGCTTTTCGCCACCAGACAATTCATGAATTTCTTTTGTTAGATAAGTGGCATTCAAACGGACTTTTTCCAAGCCTTCAATGGCACGCTTTTCGTCGAAGGTCTCTTGGCGAATTTCAGCTGGAAAAGCTAAGTTATCGCGGACCGTTTCATCAAATAAGACGGCATTCTGGAAGAAGTAAGAGACTTCTTGACGGTAATCGATTGGATTCTGCTGGCTTAAATCAGCGCCTTTAAATTGAATGCGACCTTCAGTCGGCGAGAGTAAACTTCCAATCAATTTTAATAAGGTGCTTTTACCACTTCCAGAAGGGCCGACAAGGGCAATGCTGTCACCTTCATAAATATCCAATGTAATATCCGACAAGATAGATTTGCTATTAATTTGAAAGCCTACTCGTTTCAGGCTAATAATCGGCTGTGTATGTGCCATCTAATTTCCTCCTAGAAATGCTTATTCTGATTTAAGTTAACTAGAATCATTCTAATCTATATGTGCGTTTAAAGCAACTAGGGTAGGGTATGAACACGTTTACTCCCTCTGAATTTCAACCAGATATGTTATACTTATTCTATGAATGAAAGGGGTTGTAATGGATGCCTAACCAAAACCGTTTAACACTGAATCTTGTGGTCTCGAATGCTCTAATGGCGCTGACTTTCTATGAAAAAGTTTTAGAGGCTAAGCGTGGAGATGTTTTTGAATTTCCAAACCGTCGTGAGAAAAATGAAGTCAATGTGTTGATTGGCAATGTCGCTTTGCGTTTAATTGATGAAAATCCTGACCATGAGTGTTTTGCGCCGAAAGCAGGTGAAACAGCTTCCATTTGGCTACAATTGATGGTAGACGATGTCGATGCTACTTTAGCAAAGGCCCGACATCATGGGGCGACTGAGATTCAACCTCCCAGCGAGTTTATGGGCATGTATCATGCGCAGTTCACCGATCCTTTTGGTTACACTTGGACAATCAATCAATTGCTCAAGGAAATTTCTTTTCAGGACCGCTATGAAGCCTATATGAAATTGCAGGAAGAAAGAATCGAAGAAGAGGCTGAAGAAGTGGGCAACACAGATAAGATTCAGCGTATTGCCAAGGCAGATTGGCGATTTTGACAGGTAGCGGACTTGATAAAATCAGCCAGATTAAGCGCTCGGACTTACGCCGCGCCAACTGCTCGCTCAAGTGCCGAGCCAAGTGCTCGCCCGAGCCCTTATGACAGGATTAACTAAGATTAAATTTATTAAAGGAGCGTTTCATGACACTGACATTTATTTACACTGTAATTGTTTTGCTTGCAACAACCATTGGCGCCGTGACCGGCTTAGGTGGCGGCGTTATTATTAAACCATTATTTGACTTATTGGGCGCAGACACCCCAACAGTCATCGGTTTTTATTCTTCAGTCGCTGTTTTTACGATGTGCTTAGTGTCCATTTACAAGCAAATCAGAAAAGGGTTTCAATTTAATGGTCCGATTCTCATTGGGGTTTCGGCCGGTTCACTAGTAGGTGGCTATTTAGGAGAAAGCCTCTTTTCGATAGCAACTCAGTCCCTCAGTGATGCGATGGTTCAACGCATTCAAGCGAGCTTATTACTTGCGACCTTGATGATAATCTTGATTTACGCCTTCAATAAACATCGCATCAAGCACTATCAAGTCAACCATTGGCTATTAGCCGTTGGTGTCGGCGTCTTTCTAGGTACGATTTCAGTTTTCCTAGGAATCGGAGGTGGCCCATTGAACGTGTCTTTATTAATGTGGCTGATGTCCTTCAGCATGAAAAACGCTGCCGTTTACTCAATTGCGACCATCTTCTTTTCGCAACTATCCAAACTCGGCAGCATGGCCTTGAGCGGCGAACTGTTTGAATTTGACTTTAGTCTCTTGCCATTTATCATAGTCGCCGCCATTATCGGGGGTTACATGGGCACGCTAATTAACCAAAAACTCACTAACCAACGCATCGAAAACCTATACAACGCCTTAATGATCGTCTTGATGTTCATATCCGTCCTTAATATTTACCAAACATTTTAATTAAAAGCTGCAAAAAAAAGACCCAACCGACCCTTTTTAGACAATAGTACCGTCAGTATTATCGTGAAACCTTTAAGCGTCCAGTCAGTCTTTTTCTGCAGTCTTTTTTTTATTCCGACTTAATCACTATACCATCCGACACGAGTTGATTAATAGTATTTTTTGAATGATTTTTTACGCAGTGTCTCATCGATGGTAAATAACATTTCATCATAAATGTCTTCACTCAATTGACGAAATTGTGTGGGACTATAGTGATAATATTTGGAGAACATTTTTGAAAAACTGAAAGCATCTTTATAGCCTACAATGCTGGCGATTTCTTTGACTTGCATTGTTGAGCCACGTAAGAGCTGAACTGCCTGGTTCATCCTAAGTTCTTGAATCATATTCTTCGGCGATTGACCGTAATACTCTTTGCATAGTTTGAATAAATAGTTACGACTGATATCGAAGTGATCCGCAATTTGTGTAATCGATAAGTTGGTAAGAAAGTTTTCGTAAATAAACTCATATATTTTTTCAGCAAGGTTTGCTTCGGGAATCGTGTAAGAATTTTGCCGAGTTTGGTAGACCGCAAACTCATGATTAATCGTTAAAAGTAGTTGATAGAGGTGACTAAAGGCTCGTAAATAATCGAGTTGACTGGTTGGATCACTATTAGAGAGTAAAGCAATAAAATTAAGCATCTCCACCCAAGCTAGACTGTCTTCCTCGAACTTGTAGACATCCTGGTTGGCAAGTGTTGTATTGCGCAAATAGTGATGCAAATTTTTGCCACCTAAACCAATCCAGGCAATCGTCCAAGGTTGGTCGGCTTTAGGGGTATAGAAAACTTGTTGATTTTTCTTCAAGATAAAGCCATCACGCGCTTTTAATTCATAGGTCTGATGATTAACCTTGTAAATTCCTGCACCATCCAAGACTACATGGAGGACAGCCTCATGACGGACGCGGTAGTTATTCATTTGGTGAGGAACAAATTTTTGTAAGCCGGCTTCAATCAAAGTTAACTCGCCATTATCCAAGGCTAAGTGTTTCCAAAAACTTTTCATAATCATTTTTTCACCACTTTCTATTCATTACTATAATCATATCATATAATAAACAAAAGGCTATGCATTTGTTATGAAATATCATAGACATTCAATTTTCAAAAAGCATATAATTACAAATGTAAGGGTTTGCAATTTAAGTGTCAAAGGAGGTTGTTTTAAAGCAATTTATCAAGAGTTCGTTGGCATTGATTATTTTTTTGGACGCAATGAAAGGAGAAGGGCGTGTGAAATGCGCCATTTTTTTACTAAGCAATAAAACGAGAATCAATGACAGATAATACTTGATTCTGTCGAGTTTTAAAGCGATTACTAGTAATGCAAGATTTAGAAAGTTTTATTTTATAGTCATAATACTTACAAAATAAAGGAGAGCATTCAATGTTGAAAAAAATTAGAAAATATCTGGTCGCTCTATTCGTATTCGTCTTAGCAGTGGGACCTTTTGCCAGCTTAACACCCGTTCATGCGGAAGGGGAAACTTATGACATTGGGGTAGCCATTTATCAGTACAACGATAACTTTATGACATTGTTCAGAAACGAATTGGAAGTTTATTTTGCTGAATTAGGTGAAGCTGATGGCAATACCTACAATCTTGAATTCCAAGATGGTAAAAACGACCAAGCCACACAAACGGAACAATTAAATAACTTTATTGCTCAAGGTAAAGACCTATTAATTGCAAACTTAGTAGACCCAACAGGAGCTGACCAAATTATTTTAAGTGCTCAAAGTGCAGAGATTCCGGTTGTATTAATTAACCGTGAACCAAATGCTTCAACACTAGAATTATGGCCAGGCAAAACAACTTATGTCGGTGTTGACGCTCGTCAATCTGGTATCTATCAAGGTGAAATGATCGCTGAATTAGATGACATGGGTGATTTAAACGGCGATGGTAAAGTTAGCTACTTAATGATTATGGGGGATGCTGGTAACGTAGATGCTGAACAAAGAACACAGTATTCTATCGAAACGTTAGAACAAACTATCCCAACAGAAACTTTAGGTGAACACCAACGTGGTAACTGGGATCAAGCAAAAGGTCAAGAAATTGCTGCCAATGCTTTGAGCCAGTATGGTGAAGACTTAGAAGTTATTTTCTCTAACAACGACGGTATGGCTTTAGGAGCAGTTCAAGCGATTAACGGTGCAGGCCGAGTCATCAACGAAGATATTTATATCGTTGGGGTTGATGCTTTACCAGAAGTAGTTGAGTTATTAGGTGAAGGTCAATTTACAGGGACTGTCTTAAATGACCACTTTAACCAATCACATACAGCTGCTGAAGTTGCAGTTAAATTATTAACAGGTGAAGATGTGGCTGCTTACTTCTGGCATGACTATATTAAAGTAATGACAGCAGAAGATGCTGAATTACAACGCTTAGATTATCGTGAAGAAACGGTTGAAGAATACCAACAACGTCTAGTTGACACTTATGGTGAATAATTAATCTTTAGAAGCTTTTAAGGCGTCTGACTGTCAAACATCAGACGCCTTATTTTTAATAGAAGGATGTGAAAACTATTGAATGAAAATGTACTTTTAACCATGACAGACATTGATAAAACCTTTCCCGGAGTAAAAGCATTAGACCAAGCCCAGCTGACAGTAAAAAGAGGCAGCGTACACGCCTTGATGGGGGAAAACGGTGCAGGGAAATCAACTTTGATGAAATGTTTGTATGGCATTTATTTCAGAGATAGTGGAACAATTGAATTAGATGGAAAAGAAATCAATTTTGTTAACTCAAAAGAAGCCTTGGATCATGGGGTAGCGATGATTCATCAAGAATTACAGCCGATTCCTAAAATGACGGTGGCCGAGAATATCTTTCTGGGAAACTATCCAATGAAAGGCTTGTTTGTTGATCATGACCAGATGAACAAAGAGACTCAGCGTTATTTAGATATTATTGGCTTAAAAGTTAAACCTGACACAGAGTTAGGTGATTTAACGATTTCGCAACAACAATCGGTTGAAATTGCGAAAGCTATTTCTCACGATGCAAAAATTATTATTATGGATGAACCGACATCGTCTCTCACCTCTACCGAAGTCGCTAATCTGTTTAGAGTCATTAATAAACTGAGAGATGATGGCTTAGGTATCGTGTATATTTCTCATAAAATGGATGAGATTTTGAAAATTTCTGATGAGATTACGATCATGCGAGACGGCCAATATGTTGGCACTTATGATGCACAGAAAATTACGACACAAGAAATTATTCGCCACATGGTTGGGCGTGAATTAAATAAACAGTTTCCTGAACGAGATTTCTCGCCTCAAGAAGAAAATATACTTGAAGTGAGACACTTTACATCACCGAGAATGAACTCGTTTAAAGATTGTTCCTTTGAACTAAAAAAAGGAGAAATTTTGGGAGTGGCGGGTTTGGTTGGTGCACAAAGGACCGAATTAATGGAAGCTATTTTTGGCATCCGGGCGATTGAAGCTGGCAGTCAATTATTCCTCCATGGAAAAGAAATTAAAATTAAAGATTCAAAAGATGCGATTAAAAATGGCTTGGCACTTGTGACAGAGGACCGTCGTCACTCAGGTATTTTTAGTGTGCTATCGATCACAGATAATGTATCGGTTGCTTCGCTCAGAAATTATACGAATGCGATTGGCTTACTTCAAGAATCTAAAGTTAAAGCAATGGTTGATCAAGAAATAAAAGCATTGAATGTCAGAACACCTAGTCGCGATACACTCATTCAAAACCTCTCAGGTGGGAACCAACAGAAAGTTATTTTGTCTCGTTGGCTAGTTACAAGTCCAGAAGTATTCATACTGGATGAACCAACCAGAGGAATTGACGTAGGGGCAAAATATGAAATTTATGAAATTATCAATGCTCTAGCTAAACAAGGAAAATCAATCATTTTAATCTCATCTGAAATGAGTGAAATTATCGGGATGTCAAATCGCATCATGGTGATGTGCGAAGGTGAAATTTCAGGCTTCGTTAATCAAGAAGATGCGACGCAAGAAAAAATTATGTCCCTTGCGACTCGTTTCATGACGAGTTAAAGCACATCGATTAAATTGGAGGTATCATCGTGAGTGAAAATTCAAATAAAGTAACGAATCATACAGTAAAAATCAAGGAATGGCTAATTGAAAATGCGTTAATAGTGGTTATCATCTTAATGGTTATCTATACATCATTTAGTGCGAATAATTTCATCAGTTTCAATAACTTAAAAAACATTCTATCCAACGTTTCAGTCCGCTTTATTATTGCACTAGGGGTTTCCGGTGCCTTGATTATCCGTGGAACTGACTTGTCAGCAGGGCGAATTGTCGGAATAACAGCCGTCACGTCAGCTGTCTTCCTCCAAAGAGCGGATGCGCCAGGGATTCTTTATGGTAATATCGCAGGGAGTTCGATTCCAGTTGCACTGGTTGCGGCCATTGGCGTTGGTTTATTCTTTGGTTTAATCAATGGTATTGTAATTGCGAAACTATCTGTGCCACCTTTTATTGCGACATTAGGAACCCAAATTGCGATTTACGGATTGAATATGATTCTGTCTAAGAATACTCCTATTGGTTCATTAGATACAGGCTACAGTCGTTTTGGGGCACAAGGTTTCAGATTAGGCGAATTACAAATACCTTATTTGACTATTATCGCCTTACTAGTGGGGATTATTATGTTTGTCTTATACCGCTACACTGTTTATGGTAAACACATGTATGCGATCGGTGGTAACGAAGTCGCAGCAGAAGTGTCAGGCGTAAACACCCACAAATCTAAGATTATCATCTATGCTTTAGCTGGATTGTTATACGGAGTTGCCGGTTTCCTATTAACAGCAAAAACGGGTTCGGCAGCTGTCACTGCAGGACAAGGTTATGAATTAGAAGCCATCGCCGCCGCAACTATCGGTGGAGTTTCAACTGCCGGGGGAGTCGGAACTGTGCCGGGTATTCTGGTTGGTGTACTCGTGTTCGAATTATTAAAAACCTGTCTGCAATTCTTAGGAATTACCCCTGAGATGACCAACGTCTTCCAAGGAATTGTGATTGTCGCAGCTGTTGCTTTAGACATCCGCAAAACAATGAAGAAAAGATAAAAGATGTCCCTTTTTCAAAAAACAAGCCTGCACTGTCTAAGTTTAAGACAGCGCAGGCTTGTTTTGGATGAGTGAATGAAGGGCCAAAGGAAATAGGAATCGTTGGCAAAATTGGGACGACTACGCCAGTTCAAGCTAGAAGACCCATTGTCAGCTGGTTAATTGCATTGAATTTTTTAAGGTATTAAGCCAAAAAAGCACTAACTCTGCGGCAACAGAGGCTAGTGCACAATTAATAAATTTCTGACTTCTATTTTTCATAGGGAGTGTCTTTTGGCTTATTTTCTTTCAAATAAAAACTGCCTCACTCACTGAAGAAGAGGCAGTCTGTTAATTAGAATTAGAATTTGACGATTGTTCGACCTAGGTGTTGACCGTCTTTGATTTTAGCAAGTACTGAAGGAACTTCATCCAAAGTAATTTCATTACTTAACGCATCTGAACTGATATTCCAGTCAGTTGCTAGGTGATCCCATAATAGGAGACGACGCTCGTTCGTTTCTGTCACTGAATTAATCCCTAAAATGTTCACGCCTCGTAAAATAAATGGTAAAACGTTGGTTTCTAATTTAACGCCTGCGGCATTCCCACACATTGAGATGCTGCCATTGTCAGCCAGCTGTGGAATAATTGTTGCAGCCACATCGCCACCAACAGTATCTAAAGCGAAGTCATAGCTCGCACGACTTAACATGCGTTTATCACCTAAGTCATCTGGAAAGACAATATGGTGAGCGCCTAAGTTTTTAGCAACCTCAACTTGATAGTCTTTACGAACGAGTGCCGTTAAGTTTGTGTAGCCTGCTTTACTTAAGAGTTGCAAGGCAACACTACCCACACCACCTGTTGCACCAGTGATAATGACACGGGCATCCTTGTTGTCTGCAAGACCGTGTTGTTCTAAGGCATAAACGGATTGAGCGGCTGTAAAGCCAGCTGTTCCATAAACCATAGCGTCTTTCAGGCTCAATCCTTCAGGTAATGGAATGATCCAATCAGCATTTACGCGTGCATACTCAGAAAGTCCACCTGTATGACTCACTCCTAAGTCGTATCCTGTGATTAACACTTCTTGACCTTCTGTAAAACGATCGTCTTCTGAAGTAACGACTGTCCCACTTAAGTCGATACCTGGAATCATTGGGTAACGGCGAATAACGCCACCCTTAGGTTGTACTGCCAGCATATCTTTATAATTTAATGATGAATAAGCAACCTTAATTAAGACATTGCCTTCGTCTAATTGATCCAATGTAATCTCTTCAATTCCATGAACAATATTGTCATCACTTTCCTTCACTACTAATGCTTTAAACTGATCCATAAAATCCTCCTCGATATTTTTGTTATGTTACTTTAATCCTCATGATAACGTTATCACAAACACCTATTGAAAGCAATCTGAGTGTGAACGATTACTATTCCTATTTTGTAAGTGCTTACTTAAGTTTAAGGTAAATTTCTTGAAAAATATACTAAGCCTTACTGATTGCCTTCATTAGTTCACCTTAGACAATTATGTTATAATACAGTGGATTGGAGATGATTAAATGGAATTTGTAACACTGAATACTGGCGTGGAAATCCCTATGATCGGAACTGGGACAAATACGTACGGAAAACAAGACCATAATTATAATGGTGACATAACTGGAGATACTACGGAATTAGATGCTGCGATTGCATCAGGCTATCGTTTAATTGATACAGCTATCGGTTACCGTAACGAAGCTGTAATTGGAGCTGCCGTTAAAAAGAGTGGATTAGACCGTTCAGAATTTTTCTTAACTTCTAAATTACCGGGTAAAGAAGAGTATACGGCGTCACGTGAGGCTGTTGAGGCAGGTATTGCGTTCAGTTTAGAACAACTTCAAACAGATTATATTGATTTGTATTTGATTCATCATCCTTGGGACGATTTAGATGAGATAGTTTCAGTCTGGAAAGTTCTAGAAGAGTATGTGGATAAAGGTGTCTTTAAAGCCATTGGTGTGTCAAACTTTGATGAGAGACAGTTGCAGTATCTGTTAGATAATGCACGCATTGAACCAGCGGTTAACCAAATTCAGTCGCATGTCGGCCATTGGAATCATGAAGTGATTGCTTTTGGCAAACAGCACGGGATTGTCTCTGAAGCTTGGGGGCCTTTATCAGGCGTATCCGACGAAGCACGAGTGAAGTTAACTGAAATTGGTAAGTCTTATAATAAATCATGGGCTCAAGTTAGCTTACGTTATCAAATTCAAAGCGGCGTAGTAGTGATCCCTAAATCGCATGATGCAGGTCGTCAAAAAGATAATCTTGAATTATTTGATTTTGAATTAACAGCAGAAGAAATGGCTGAAGTTGCTGCATTATAAGCAGCAAGAAAATAGTCGTTCGCGTTTTTTTATGCTAGCTAAACACGACTTAAATTAAACTCTTAGTGGAAAGGTGCCTGCCGGGTATCCTCTGCTAGGAGTTTTTTAGTCTGGCACGATGGAGGGTTCAACGGACCAAGTGTCCCGGTATAGTAGGCCCGATGGAATGTCCATTGGACCAAGTGTCCCAGTGGAGTTGGCACAATGGGGGGCATCGGACCAAGTGTCCCCGTAGAGTCGGCCCGATAGCGTGCCAATCGCTCCAAGTGTTGAGCGCCAGATGTCTACTCTATGGTTAATGTATCCAATCGGCTTCACTCATCTTAAATTATAGAGGCATTGTCCATTAAATCATGATAAAATAATGTGAAACAAGGACGAAGGAGTGGTATGATGGATCGATTTCCATTTAAATATTCAATCGATGAGGAGCTGGCTTTGGTAGCACCGACGCATGTTCAATCTGTAGCGGAGGAATTGTTTCGCCTACTGGATAGCGACCGGGAACATTTACGTCCATTTTTGTCCTTCGTGGATACGACACAGACTGTTGAGGATGAACTAGCTTTTATCAAGTCTCAACTGAATGGCCAGGCGGAAGGGACAGACTACCTCTTGTTAATTACTTACCGCAAGCAATTAGTCGGCACCATCAATTATCACTTTGTTAGTGCAAGCAATCAACGGGCTGAAATCGGCTATTGGCTTCATTCAGCTTATAATGGTCAAGGGATTATGACTCGTAGTGTTAAAGCAATGCTGGCAATAGGTTTCGAAACACTGGACTTTAATCGGATAGATTTGTATGCTGATATTGAAAATCATGCAAGTAATGCGGTAGCTAAACGAGCCGGCTTCACTCATGTGGCTGTGCAACCAGCTCAAGTCAAACTATATGATAGTTTCCGGGATATGCACCAGTATGTCATGCTGAAAAGTGACTATGAAGCGATGAAACTAAACTAGTTGCTAAAGAGTTGAAAGGGGTCAAGAGTCTATATGTTACTATATTTATTGCTGATCTTTGCGGCTGCTATTGTGTTGAGTGTTATTACACGCTCGAAAAACCAAAAACAGATGAAAGTAGACCGCAATAATTTGCAGACTGGCAATCTAAACGATCGGCAAGTTATGAATATTTACCGCAAACTTGAGAGCTATCAGGATAGTCAATTTTATGCGATGATCGCCTATGGTATTTTTTACAAGCAATATTTTAAAGATGCGGCTGAAAATTACAGCTTATTTAAAGATGAGATGCACAAACGAGATTTATTTAAAACATATCTTTTATAAAGCTTGTCGAAATGACACTCGCACACACAAGCAGTCTTAGCTGCGAAATGAAAGAGAGGCACTCTAGTTGAAAAAAATACGCAAAGTTTTCCTGTGGTCAGTTGGAACCATTGGTGGATTGGCAATAGCAACCGGGACTGCCATGCATTTATCGCCAAGACCCGGGGCTTTTTTAATCAAACAATTATTCGACAGACCTTATGGCATCACCCATCCGGAACACTATGATCGAGTCCTTGATACTGTTACCGTCACGACAGACTTAACCTACCCGTCAACACTTGCTCGGAATCAATATGATGTCTACTTACCTGCAGATTTAGCAGAAGATGAAAAAGTTCCTGTTGTACTATGGATGCATGGTGGTGGGTTTGTTGGAGGGAATAAATCACAAATGTTGGAATTGGCGACTTATCTGGTAGCTGAGACGCGTGTCGCTTTTATTGCCTTTAATTATGCGCTAGCTCCAGATGAAAAGTATCCCAGTCAATTGGATCAATTGAACGAAGCGGTCAATCATGTGATCCATGACGAATCATTATCAGAAGTGATTGATTTTGAGCAACTAGTTTTTGGAGGTGATTCGGCAGGCGCTCAAATTGCCGGGCAATATGTCTTACTTCAAACAGCGACTGCCTATCGTCAGTCACTCGGCTATGAGCAAACCCTTGCTGACAAGCAAATCAAAGGCTTTATTTCATATTGCGGACCACTTGCGATGAGTCAGATGGCGACGGTTCGTCCTGAAAGTCCTTTGTTACGCTTTTTTTATAATACTGTGTCGCGTTCAATGATCGGTAGCCGTCAATGGAATGAACGCGCTGAATTATTCGAAGCGTCTTTAGCTGATCACCTACAAGCCTCTTTTCCAGCCAGCTTTATTACGGATGGCAATACCCACTCCTTTGAGCCCCAGGGCCTAGCTTTTGTCGAACGACTTGAGGCATTAGAAGTGCCAGTCAGCTCTTTATTCTTTACTGAAACAGAAGAGGAATTGATTCACGAATACCAATTTTCTTACGATACAGAAGCCGGACAACAATGCTTAGCAGAAACAGTGGCCTTTTTGAAGGGTGTCTTTCACTCTTAGTTAAAGGAACTTAGTTAAAATTATAAAAGGAGACGAAAAAAATGACGCACTCACCATTCACAGTTGGACAAAGCGCAAGTTTTACAAAGACAGTTACTGAAACAGATGTGGTCCTATTTGCAGGTATCAGTGGCGATTTGAACCCCGCTCATGTCGATGAAGTATCTGCCAAACAATCAATGTTTAAAGGGCGAGTGGCCCATGGTATATTGGGGGCCTCTTTTATTTCATCTGTTCTTGGCATGCAGTTGCCTGGACCTGGTTCAATCTACTTGTCGCAAGACTTAAAATTTTTGAAGCCAATCTATTTTAATGATACGGTTACCGCAACTGTGACTATTAAAGAAATTGACCGACGTGGCCGAATAACCTTGGATACGTCATTGACCAATCAAGATGGTAAGCAATTGATCTCAGGGGAAGCACATGTCCAGCCGCCAAGACAGAAGAAAACGAGTCAAGACGCTTAAGGAAGCATAAGTATCGCCCAAAATGAGTCCATCTTTAATGCAAAGTGACAGGGCCGCCAACTAAATTAAATTTAGTTGCTGAAAAAGCTAGAAGCAATTGAGTTTTCAAACACACAAATAGCCATCCTATTCGGAAAACGGAATAGGATGGCTATTTGTTAATATTAGAGGCTAAGCGGTTCAAGTAGGGAGAGTTCACTATGGCGATCGAAGAGATGCCAACGGTTTGCATCAGCCTTTAAGTAGATCAAGTCACCGACTTCTGGTGTATCTTCAACAGCGATGGTCGCTGCCAAAGCCTCTGGACAATCGCTGGTTGTGAAAAAGACATTGACGTTATGACCTAAGTGCTCAATGCTTTCAACTTGGACACGAATTGCAGCTGGATCTGTTTCATCTGTTAAAATCAGATGTTCAGGGCGAATGCCGGCATAAATTTGTTCTGCCATGACATCCGTTTTTAAACGATCTTTACAGGCTTGCCCTAGCTCAACCCCTTTACCGTTGAAGGAAACCGCCACAACATCTAGGTTTTCATACAACAATTGAGTGGGGAAGACATTCATTTGAGGGCTCCCAATAAATTCAGCCACAAATTTTGTTTTGGGTGATTCGTATAAGTTTATAGGTGTATCCATTTGTTCTAAATGGCCGTCGCGTAACACAACAATCCGGTCGCCCATGGTCATGGCTTCCGTTTGGTCATGCGTGACGTAAATAAAGGTTGTTTCGAGTTCATGGTGCAATTTAACAATTTCAGCACGCATTTCGACTCTCAGTTTCGCATCTAAATTTGATAAAGGCTCATCTAAGAGGAAGACTTTTGGTTGTCGAACCATGGCTCGTCCTAGAGCAACCCTTTGTCTTTGCCCACCAGACAAGGCATCTGGTTTACGTTTTAAAAAGGGGGTAAGCTGAAGGATTTCAGCCACTTCTTTCACACGCTCTTTGATCAAGGCCTTGGGTGCTTTTTGCATCTTTAAGGGGAAACCGATATTTTCTGCAATGGTCATATAAGGGTAAAGGGCATAGTTTTGAAACACCATGGCGATGTCACGGTCTTTTGAATCTACATAATTGACCAGTTCATTATCAATATACATGCCGCCTCCAGAAATAGATTCCAGGCCAGCGATCATTCGTAAAGTCGTCGATTTACCACAGCCGGAAGGCCCAACGATGACAACAAATTCTTTATCTTTAATTTCAATAGTTAAGGGTTTGACAGCCAAAGTGCCTTGATTACCATAAGATTTAGTTACTTCGCGTAATTCAACATTCGCCATATTTATGCCTCGCTTTCAGAGTATTTAAATGCTGCTAATAGAAGAAAGCTTCTTACGTTGTAAACCGCAAGAAGCTTTCTCTTTATCGTTTCAACATGATGCAGTGTCGACGATAAAAATTAGTAGTTAACTAAGTTGTATTGTTCGATTGCTGTGTTGATTTGGTCTGCCATTGCTTGGGCAGCTTCTTCTGGTGTTGAATTACCATTTAACATGTTTTCGATTTCTGTTTCAACGATTTGACGTGCTTCAGGGAATACAGAAACTAAAGCACCTTGTGATTCAGGTGATGAGGCATGTAATTGGTCAATCGCTGTTTGGAATTGTGGGAAGTTAGCAACGTTTTCTTGGAATACTGGCTCATCGTGAGCAGCAGTTGAAATTGGGAAGTAACCAGTTGCTGCAGCCCATTCAGCTTGAACTGATGGTGAAACTAAGAATTTAACAAATTCCCAAGTAGCTTGTGATTTTTCTGGATCTTGGCTATCTAATGCCCAGACAGAAGCACCACCGATCGAAACGCCACCTTCTAAGCCATCTTCAGTGACGGCTGGTAAATAAGCTGTTCCTACTTCGAATTTACCGTCTACTTCAGCAAGGATTCCTGCCAATGAAGCGGTTGAACCTAATGTCATCGCTGATTGGCCCGAAACGAATTCCGGTTGTCCACCTTGACGACCAACGTTTGGAGCAGCATCTGCAACAAATAAATCGTTCCAAGCAGTTAATACTTCTACCATTACGCCTGAGTCGATAAAGGCAACTTCACTTGCAACGTCTTCACGTCCATTACCATTGTTAACAAAGTGTTCGCCTTCTTTTGCGATAAATTGTTCAACAAACCATCCGTAAATTTGTAAAGAGATTGGCATTGTTGCACCAGCTTCTACTAAAGCAGGTTGAATCTCGATGATTTCTGCAAGAGTTGTTGGCGCATTTTCGATGCCAGCTGCTTCAAATAAATCCACATTATAGTAAAGGATTGGTGTTGAAGAGTTGAATGGCATCGAAATTAATTCATCATTGACTGAATAATAAGCCGCAATGTTTGGTTCGATTTGTGAAAGGTCATACTCTTCTGCATCAATAAAACTTTGCATTGGCGTTACTAAACCTGAGTCGATCATGTAACGAGAACCGATATCGTAGATTTGAACTAAATCAGCTTCTAAGTTTCCTAATGAAGAGTTTCTTAATTTAGTGATTGTGTCATCATAAGAGCCTTGATATTCAGAAGTAACTGTAATGCCTAATTCGTTTTCTTCGTTAAATTGTTCCACTAAAGCTTCTAAAGCAGTTCCAGCGTTACCACCCATACCATGCCAGAAAACGATGTCTTGGTTTTCACCGGTTTGTGCTTGGACGTGTGTTGTTGCACCAATGTTGACGAATGCAGTTAAAGCAACTGCTGCCGCTGTAACTGTTTTTAATAGGTTAAATTTTTTCATTTTTTTGCTTGCTCCTTATTATATAAGTAATGATGGTCTAAATTGACCAAACCTTGCTTTATGATATTGCTAAACAAAAGCTAGATACATTGACTGTATCACCAGCTAAGCTGGTTAACCTTTAACTGAACCAGAGAACAATCCTTTGACCAACGTTTTGCGACCGACTAAGAAAATCAGTAGAGAGGGCAGTAAACAGAAGACAACTCCGGCAAACATCAAGACGATTGACTGACTATCCACACTTTGCATCATTGAAACCCCAATTTGGACCGTTCGATAATTATCAGAACCTGAGACCATTAATGGCCACATATACATATTCCATGCATTGATAAAGGCGTTAACGGCAGTCGCGCCTAGTGCAGGTTTTGATAATGGTAGCAGAATTGTAAACACAAATCTGAGATTACTACAGCCATCTATCTTGGCTGCTTCATAGAGAGTAAAAGGAAAACTCTTATAAAATTGTCTGAATAAGAAAATCGTCGAAGCCGATGTCAGGTAAGGGATAATTAAAACATGGTAACTATCTAGCCAACCCCAACGAGCGACCTGTAAGTAATTCGAAACGATGGTCGCTTCACCTGGCACCATCATGGTTGCCAAAACTAAAGCGAATATGACTTCTTTGAACCTGGAATCTAAAAACTCGAAGGAAAAAGCAGCGAGTGATCCAGAGATTAATTGCCCGATGGTTATGCAGCTAGCCACTAGAAAGGAATTCCAAATGAAGCGACCAAGTGGTGCAGTATTAAAGGCTGCTTCGTAGTTTGAAAATTGTGGGCTGTTTGGTAACAATTGGAAGTCAGTTGTGTAAATTTCGCCGGGCGATTTGAGTGACATGGCCACGGCGTATATCAAAGGAAACAAAGTCACAATCGCTAAAAGTGTATTCACGATTAAAAGGCTGATTTTGATCAAGAGATTTTTAAACGAGGCTCGTCTTTCTAAGCGTTCTTGTTCAAGTTGTAAATCAGCTGGTATCGCGACTTTGTTTATTTCAACCGGTGCTTCTTGTGTCATGAACGGGCCCCCCTTGCTTGAATAGTAAACATAATGGCTGTGAGGACTGCGATTATCACGAATAAAATAATTGATTCAGCAGATGCTAAGCCATAACGGAAGTTTTGAAAGGCATTGCGGTAAATATCATGCACGATGACGTTGGTTGATTCTCCAGGACCACCAGCCGTCAAGATACGGATTTGTGCAAAGGATTGGAAAGCACCAATAATATTGATGACAAACACGTAAAATGTGATGTTGCGAATACTCGGCAAGGTAACATAGAGAAACTTGTTCCAAGCGTCTGCTCCATCAACGGAGGCACTCTCATACAGACTTTCGTCCACATTGGCTAAGGCAGCACTGAAGTAAAGAAAGTTGAGGCCACTATTCAACCAACCAGTAATGAAAGCTAGACTGAAAAGGGCGTATTGTGGATCAACTAACCAGTTAATGTCTGTCCCAAGGATTTGGTTCAAGGCACCAGTTTGTTGATTCAACATAATTTTAAACACCATCGCAATACCACTTGAAGCAATGGCCATTGGTAAGGCATAAATTGTCGAGAAGACTTGCAAGCCTGGAAAAGCTTTGCTACAAAGGAGAGCTGTAATAAAACCAATCGACATGCCGACGAGTAAAACTAAGACGACAAACTGAACAGTCACCCAAATACTATTCTGGAAGGAACTTGAGCTGAATAAGTCTGTGTAGTTCTTTACGCCGTAAAAGACTTTTTCCACGCCACGGTTATCCGTAATGAAGAAACTACGATAAATTGTGCGGAAAAATGGCCAGTAGGTAAAAATTAATAAAATAATCCCAGCAGGAACCAAATAAAGGTAAGGCTCTATTCGGGGCTTTCTTTTAACACTATGTGATGCCATATCGATTCCTTTCTGTCGATGTCGACGGATTTTTTATAAATAAATTGACAAGCTTCAGTCATGATTTTTGACACAAATGTGTTTGGACTGACGTCTTAAAGTATAGCGAGAGATTATTAATTTCCTGTAAATGACGCGTAAATTTCGCGTAAAGCTTTTTAGCGTGTAAAGAATAGGTAAATTTTAGGTAAAGGCCATGGGATGTTCTTATTTATTCTGCCAGATTGATAGTGTTATGCTTTTCTTAACATGATATAATTGGGGAAATAGGGGGTAGCCTACATGCATTTTAATGATGACATTTTCAGATTATTGCAGGAATTTATCGATGCCAACCAAGATCAGTTTTCGTCAATTGAAGAAACGGTTGAAGCTTTTATGGACCAACAAAACATTTCACCCGAGGCAGAAGATCAGTGGGATGAGACTGAACCATTATTAGCCGAGGAAGAATCTATGCTGTTAGTTCGCAAGGCAAGTCGAGAGTCGAATCGCACGAAGCAAAAAAAGATGCTGAAACAAGCATTGAAATTATGGCCGGATAACTATGAAGCTGAATTATTATTAATGGATGATGATTTACTTGAACAATTAAAGACCTATGTAACCATTGAAAAACGTGAACGGGCCAAATGGTTAAAGACCGATCAGGCAGGCTGGATTAATTGGGAAGAAAGACATTATTGGAAATTCAAGGGAATCTATGCCGAATTTCTATTAGAGGTCGGTTTATTGTCAGCAGCACAAGAGCAGTTTCAGGACTTATTTGATTACAATGATATGGATAATCTGGGCGCACGTTATGGTTTAATGTCTATCTATGCTAGAACCTATCAATGGGATAAAGCCAAGCGGTTATTGGAGCAAGTGCCGGAAGATGCGCACGATGATATGTTGCTTGTGCCACTGATTTGTGTGTCGGTTTTAACGCAACATACGGATTACGCCTATGATTTAATGCAAACGTTAAAGGAGCTAAATCCTGAGTTGGGTAAATTGTTCAGGCATGAGGCGGCTCCAATCGAAATGATTGTGAAGTTAGGTCATCCAGGTAGCTATAATTTGTATAGTCTTGAATCCTTGTGTGTGGCCTTGTACCCGCTGATTCCGCTCCTAGTTGGGGCTGCCTACCTTTATCCATGGTTGAAGCATGCCTATAAAAGTAAGGCCAAGAGGTTGCCACAGACAAAGTCGGCAACGAACGTCATCGAATTTCCCAACGCTCAAACAAAGCCGGCGACGGATCCTTTGGCTGGCATTGCTGTATCACCGCGTGAGATTCTGGAAAACATCGGTCTGACCACATTTGCTGCTTTTGAAAAAGTCACCGAAGCTGAGGTCGCTAAGCTACGAGGCATTGGCCCTCAAACCATGAAACAATTAAAAGCAAACCAAGTCACTTTCAAAATAGGCACCTAAACTTGACGGCGAAACAGGCTGTCTAGCTGCAAGGACTGAGCATGTGAGCTAGCGCGAACCATCACAATGAGACTGAACAACATTTTCTGAAGAGGAGAATGTTGTTTTTTTTATGGGCGAATTCACTGTTTTTAAAATGAAAATTTGATTAGAGAATGATGAGTGTCTGTGTTATAATAAGACAACTATTATGATTGAGGTGATTGTGATGAGTCATGTGATGAATTTTATTCTTGTTTCCGCCCATTTTCCTAAAAATTATCAATATTTTGCCCACCGTTTAAAAGATGTCGGAATTAACGTTTTAGGCATTGGCGATGGTTCTTATGAGTCATTGCCCGAAGCATCGAAGCAGTCGCTGACGGAATATTACCGTGTCGATAGTATGGATGATTATGAACAAATGTATCGGGCAGTGGCCTATTTTGCCTTTAAGTATGGCAAGATTGACCGGATTGAATCGCATAATGAACATTGGTTAGAAACGGATGCACGTTTGAGAAGTGATTTTAATGTCTTTGGTTTTAAGGCAAGTGATATGGAGCGGGTCAAACGCAAATCTTCGATGAAGAAAGTGTTTCGTTCAGTCAATGTTCCGGCTGCTAGAGGTCGTGTCATTTCGGATTTGGTTGATGCAAAGCGTTTGATCGAGGAATTGGCTTATCCCGTGGTTGTTAAACCGGATAGTGGGGTGGGCGCCAATGATACCTGGAAGTTGAATGATGCGGATGATTTAGCGCGCTTTTACCGTGAGAAGGATGAACAGCAGGCCTATATTATGGAGGAATATATTGAAGGAACGATTCATTCCTTTGATGGACTGACTGACAAAGATGGTAAGATTGTCTTTACGTCTTCTTATGTGTATAACCAGGGCGTCCTGGATGCGGTGACGACTAATAGTAGTTTCTTCTATTATATTGATCGTGCGATTCCTCAAGCACTTGAAGATTATGGTCGAAAAATTGTCGCAGCCTTTGAATTAAAGGAACGCTTTTTCCACATCGAATTCTTTGAAAGAGTGGATGGCAGCTATATGGCTTTAGAAATTAATTTTAGACCGCCGGGTGGCGCTGGAGTTGAGATGTTTAATTATGCCAATGATATGGATATTTTTGCGGAGTATGCCAATATTGTCAAACACAATCGTTTTGAGGCAGAGATCAGTCGTCCTTATTATTGTGCCTATATGTCACGCAAGGCTGGACGGACCTTTGCCCATAACAACGAGGCAATCAAAGCTTACTGTGGTGAGCATTTAATGAAGCTGATTGAGGTGCCAAAAGCTTTTGTACCGGTCTTAGGTAGCAATGGTTATGTCGTTCGAGCCAGTGATAAAGAGACTCTGTTAGATACTTTAGCTTATATTGATGCTTAATGGTCTAGGTGTTTTGCTTTAATTCTAAGGGGGATTATGATGAATTTTGAAAGAAGAAGTCATTACAGTGGGGCGTTAGGACGCGAAATGTATTTTAATAAGTATGGGCATGCTGGCCGACCGGTAGTTGTTTTTCCTTCGTCAGGCGGCAGCCAACACGAGTTTGGAGATTTTGGCATGATTGAAGCAGCGGCTGATTTTATTAATCGTGGTAAGATCACGGTTTACACGGTGTCGAGCTTTGATGGGGAGTCTTGGCTGGCTGATTGGAAGAATGCCCATGATAAGGCAGAAGCGCATAATGCTTATGATGCGTATATTGTGCAGGAAATGGTGCCTTTGATTCGTCATGAATCTCAATGGGGCGGCTCCTTAATGTCGATGGGTGCTTCAATGGGCGCTTTTCATGCGGTCAATTTTGCCTTGCGTCATCCGGATGTCTTTGGTGCCTGTATTGCCCTGAGTGGGGTGTATGATACACGTTTCTTTACCGGCGACTTTGGCGATGACCTGGCTGTCTATCAAAATTCACCGATTGATTACTTATGGAATATGTCAGATCCTTGGTTTTTGGATCAGTACCGTCAAAATGATTTTATTGTCTGTGTAGGTCAGGGGGCTTGGGAAAGTCCACATATTTATGATACGAGTCGTCTACAAGAAGTCTTTGTCGCAAAAAACATTCCAGGTTGGTTTGATTTTTGGGGGTCTGATGTGGCTCATGATTGGCCTTGGTGGCGTAAGCAATGGCCGTATTTCTTGTCTGTTCTCGAAAAGCAAGGCAAATTAGCTTAGGTTTGTAATAGAGCGACTAAGTGGCTTTTCACTTGTCACTTTATTAGAGTGTCAACCAAGCATCGATAAGATAGTCAGCTAGTCTCGTGTAAAGCTAGATGGCGGTCTATCTTATTCTTATAAAAAGTAAGCGTTTTTTAATTACTCGTGGTGAAGGAGGAAGTTGATGGAAAGGGCACTGAATTTTGTCGTTGTTTCGCCGCATCATCCGGAGAATTTTCAGTTGTTTGCGTCGGCGTTGCGTGCCAATGGGGCGACTGTTCTAGGAATCTCGGATGAGCCTTATGAGAATTTGTCGCTGAGAACGCGTGAAGCCTTGACTGAGTATTATCGAGTCGATAATATGGAGGATTATCAGCAGATGTATCAGGCGGTTGCTTATTTTGCACATCGTTATGGGAAGATTGATCGGATTGAGTCTCATAATGAGTATTGGATGGAGACGGATGCGCGTTTGCGGACTGATTTTAATGTTGCGGGTCTTAAGGCAAAGGATATGGATCGGATTAAGCAGAAGAGTAAGATGAAGGAGATTTTCCGTTCGATTGGTGTTCCGGTGGCTGAGGGGCGTGTCTTTGATGATTGGGATGATGCGAAACAGATTGTCGATGAGCTTGGTTATCCGGTCATTGTGAAGCCGAATATTGGTGTAGGTGCGAGCGATACTTGGCGGATTACGAGTGATGAGGAGTTGTCGGCGTTTTTTGTTGAACGTAATACGGCGACGACTTTTATTATGGAAGAGTTTATCGATGGAGACATCGTAACCTTTGATGGTCTGACTGATCATGAAGGGCGCATCGTATTTTATCAACAGATGTTGTATGACAAGCCGGCTTTAGATATTATTTCTCAAAACATCGATAGTTTTGTGCATTATCCCAGTGAGATTCCTGAGGATATTATTGAATTAGGGCGTCAGTGTGTGGCGGCTTTCGACGTAAAGGAGCGCTTTTTCCATTTTGAATTCTTCCGTTTGAAGACTGATAAATCCTTAGTGGCTTTGGAGATTAATTGTCGCCCACCGGGTGGTCCGATGGTGGAGATGTTTAATTTCGGCAATAGTATTGATATTTATGATCAATATGCGCAAGTCATTCTGCATCAGAAATTTACGGCTGATTTGAGTCAACGTAAAAATTGTGGGTATGTTTCGCGTAAACGTTACAATAATTATCTGTATACGCAGGATGATATTTATGCTTGGTACGGGGAGTTTATTGTTAGTTCTGTTATAACAGAAGGTGTTTTCGGTGACGTGGGCTACTTTATTGTGACGGATAAAGTGGAAGATATGACACGCGTCGTGCGGTTTATTCAAGAGCTTGCTTAAATTTAACACTAACCTCTGTGAGAACATTACAGAGGTTAGTGTTTTTGTGTGGAGTGTGTGGAAAGCGCCAATCGCCTCAAAAGCAACCTGAAATGAGTCAAATTAAGGTGTATTTTCATCAGAAAGCATGTAAAATTAGCTTCTCACATCATCGCTGCTCGAGCGACGGATTCAGGAGGGCTTTCCACATCGTGGGTCCCATCGCCATGATGTTTGTGCCGACCAAAGAGAGAAGTGACACCCATAGAACGGGAATCTAAGTCTAACTTTCCCCTCAAACTCAGCCCCTGCATACATCCCCATCCCCACCCCCAATAAAAAAACCGAAAGGAGTCGTTCGTTTACAACTCACGACGATTTAAATTAAGAGACAACCTCTTTTATAGACTAATCATATAAGCGGTGGCTGATAGCTTATACGTTTCAGCCGGAAATTACTCAATATACCTAGAAAAATTAGCTTCTTGCTCATGAGTTGCCTTCGTTCATTAGTGCCCAGAAACCTCCTGAACGTTCGTTTTAATTTCTGATGAAAATAAGGTTAAAAATTGTCTGATGTATAACACCCAACTCGCTTGGGAATGGTAGTCGAATGAAAAGGCTTTATTTCTGTGTCACAAACTGTGTCATGCACAATCTGATAACTGTTATACTTAAGTTGGATAAGAATAGAATGGATGTTGACAACTATGAAATCCAATGCTATCTTTAGTAGGTAATAACTGTTATATAAAATCCGCTAGTCTGTTACTGTATTCACAAGAAGACTTCCAGGAACGCACAGCATAAGCACCATTCATATTTAACAGTTTTCAAGCAATTTAAATGGAATCAGCTGCAGTTATCATCCGGCTAACCAGCTATCCATCCAGCTAACCAGCTATCCAGCCAAGACTCACTAAAAAACGAACGACCAAACTTCTATTAAACATCAGGTGGTGACAATTTGATTGAACTCAAACATGTTTCAAAGAAATACGAGGGCTTTTCGGGAGCTTTTCATGCAGTCGATGATGTTAGTTTAACCATTCAAAAACAAGAAATCTTCGGAGTAATTGGAGAAAGTGGAGCGGGGAAGTCGACTTTGCTGCGCTTTATCAATGCCCTGGAAGCAGTCGATCAAGGCGAAGTTTTCGTCGATGGTCTCAACATTGCTAAACTATCCAAAAGACAACTGCGTCAACATCGCAAACATATCAGCATGGTTTTTCAACAATTTAATTTACTCAATAATAAAACGGTTCGCGAAAATGTGCTCCTACCATTAGAGTTGCACCATTACAAAGAACACCTAAACGTCAATGATGTGTTGGAATTTGTGGGGTTAGCAGATAAAGCTAATCACTATCCGAGTCAATTGTCCGGTGGACAAAAACAAAGAGTCGGGATTGCCAGAGCATTGATTACGAAACCAAGTATTCTACTTTGCGATGAGCCCACCTCTGCTTTAGATGCGACTATGACCGATGAAATTGTAGCTGTGCTAAAAAGAGCCCATCAGAAATTTGGGATGACGATTGTAATCGTGACCCATGAATTGGAAGTCATCCAAAACCTTTGCCACCGCGCAGCTATATTGGAAGCTGGTAAACTGATGGATTTACTAAACATCGAACAAACGAATCAGGTCAAAGCTCGCATAACGTATCATGAACGTGTGTTGGAGGTGCTAGCAAAAGATGCCTAATGAACCACTTACTTTAGATTTATATCTTGAAAGACTCATCGATTTCGCACCGAAAATCTGGGAATCATTACAAGAAACGAGCATAATGATGGGACTTGGCTCTGCCGCAGCGATTCTACTGGGCTTACCCCTAGGTACACTTTTATTTCTATCTGCTAAAGGTAGACCGGCCGAAAATAAAGGACTCTATACTCTCACGAATGTTTTCGTGAATATTGTCAGATCGTTTCCATTTTTGTTGTTGGTCGTCGCTATGCAACCGGCCATTAGAACTTTTTACGGACGAGCCACAGGCGATCCCATTGCAGCTTCATTCCCAATAATGTTAATAGCGATTGCGCTATATGCACGTTTTGTCGAACAATCCCTGCTTGATTTACCCAAAGGTGTTATCGAAGCAGCGGATTCCATGGGAGCCAACCTAACACAATTAATTATAAAATTTCTCTTTGTCGAAGCTAGAAGCTCATTGGTGATTGGCTTTACATCAGCATTTGTCAGCTTTTTGTCTTATTCAACCATCATGGGAGTTGTCGGTGGTGGCGGAATCGGAGATTTTGCGATTCGCTACGGCTACCAAAGATATGAAACAGATATCATGTACACAGCAATCGTGATTATCATCGTGTTTGTCCAACTCATTCAATGGCTTGGTTTCAAACTAGCCAGCAAACTCGATAAACGCTAAAAAAAGGTAACAAAAAAATAAAAAAGGGAGTTAGATAAAATGTTTAAAAAAGGATTAGTCGCAAGTATCGCAGCTTTAATGTTTGGTGCCACTCTAAGCACGACCGTTACAGCCCAAGAGGATAATGTCTTGAAAGTCGCCTCACACTTACCACCGATGACAGACATCGTTGAAATTGCAGCAGAGGTTATTGCTGAACCCTATACAATCGAATTGGTCGAAGTATCGGATAACATCCAATATAACGAAGCTTTGTTAAATGACGAAGTGTATGCTAACTTTGCACAACACGAACCCTTTGCGGAAATTTTTAACCAAGAAAGAGACGGCGACTTAGTTGCTATCCAACCAGTATACAATGCGATTCTTGGCTTTTACTCACCAGTTTATGACTCAATTGAAGAGCTAGAAGACGGTGCAGAAGTAGCAATCCCATCGGATATTACAAACGAAGCCCGTGCACTATTAATCTTAGAAAGCTACGACCTCATTGAATTAGACGAAGAAGCTGGCATGTTCCCAACAGTCGACAACATCACAGAAAACCCACACAACTTGGAGTTTCTACACATCGACTTACTGAACCTGACAGGCGCCTATGAAGACGGCGTTGAACTCGTATTCAACTACCCAACTTATATCACTAGCGTAGGCCTAACACCAGCGGACGCCGTTTTACGAGAAGATGACGAAGAATTTAAATTCGCGATCCAAGTCATTATCCGTGAAGGCAACTTAGACACAGACGCAACGAAAGCACTCCAAGCCGCCTTTGCCTCGCCAGAAGTTTATGACTTCCTAGAAGAACTAGCGGAAAACGGGCACCTTGAAGCAGCCTTTGAACTAGAAGAAACAGAAGACGAAGAATAAATACCCAAAGACTCCCACATCAGGGAGTCTATTTTTTTAGGGAAAATAGGCAAACGAAAGAATCTCCCACATCACTATCTAAACTTTCCTCACGCAAGCTAGGCCTCCCATCACAAAAATAACATTAAATAGAGCATGGGCGTTGCAATTGCTCTCAATTGTATTAGAATAAGCTTAGAAGTAAAAAAATAAGGTGAAGGTTAACAAGTGAATCAGAATTGTTTGTCTAAGGGGGAGTTAAAAAATGGCAGAATATTTACATGGTTTTATTTTGATGGGAGAGGACATCGAATTATCGATTGATCATCCAGATGCAGACCATATTTTCAGTGAAGCGGAGGCGATGATTCGTGATTATGAAATGCGCTATAGCAGCATTGACCCAGCTTCAGAAGTAGTGGCTATCAATCAATCAGCCGGTCAAAAAGCAGTTCGAGTTTCAAAAGACCTATATGATTTGATTAAAATTGGACGCGATATCGGGCTGGCGACTAATGGGATTTTCAATATTGCGATTGGACCGATTACAAACTTATGGCATGTCGGCTTTAGTGAGGCACAATTACCTGACCAACGACAAATCGAAACAAAGTTAGATTGTTTAAATCCAGCAGAGATTATTTTAGATGATTTTCAACATTCCGTTTATTTATCAAAAGTAGGTATGGCTTTGGATTTGGGAGTCATCTCAAAGGGCTATTTTGCAGATCGTTTAAAACGTTTTTTCTTTGAAAAAGGTGTCCACTCAGGCATGATTAATTTAGGCAACAACTTAATTACTCTTGGCCAAGCAAATGAGGGCATCGATGGCAACTGGTCAGTCAAAATCCCAGATCCCCTGACTTATGATGGTCAGTTTTTAGGTGAATTGAAGACGCAAAATCAAGCAGTGGTTATATCATCAATTAATGAGCAGAAATTAAAAGTCGGCGACAAATATTATCACCATTTGTTCGATGCACGAACGGGTTATCCGATTGCTAGCCAAATTGCTAGCGTGACGATTGTCAGTGATCAGGCGATAGATGGCGAGATTTGGTCGACGGTCTTGTTCAGTCTAGCGCCCCAAAAGGCTCTGCAATGGTTGAATCAAGCGCAAGGGATTGAAGGAATCCTTGTCACGAAAGAAAAACAAGTAATAGTGTCTCAAAATCTGAAAGATAAAGTCACACTGTGTCCTGATATCGAGATGCTGGGTTAATTGTAGGAACAAAAATTAGCGATAAGGAGGGTTTTTATGAAGTATGTGAAAGTCGATAGTGTCACAATTGGAGAAGGTAGACCTAAAATTATTGTCCCTCTAACCGGACGAACGCAAGAAGATGTCTTGTTGGAAGCTCATCAAGCGCGCAAATCACCGTGTGATTTAGTAGAATGGCGCATCGATTTGTTTGAAGCGCTCAAACAGGACGGGGCAGTTGCCCACTTATCGCACCAAATTCGTGACTTAATTCAAAAGCCATTATTGATTACCTTTCGTAGTGTGGCTGAAGGCGGCAATGTCGAGTTACCAGTGGAAGAGTATTATATTCTTTACCGAACGATCATGTTGAATGGTAGTGTGGATTTAATTGATCTTGAGTTAGCTATGCCAGACTATATTGTACTAGGCTTGAAAAATATTGCATATTTAAATAATGTGAAAGTCATCATGAGTTTTCATGATTTTAATGGGACGCCAACTAAAAACATTCTCTTGCAGAAGTTGAAGCAGATGCAGCAAAAAGGAGCGGACATTGCCAAACTTGCCGTCATGCCAACATCAGCTGACGATGTATTAACTGTATTGTCGACGACATTGAGAGCGAGCAAAGAATTTGATATCCCACTGGTGACGATTGCGATGGGGGATTTAGGGAAGGTGTCTCGTTTTACAGGTGAACTTTTTGGTTCAGCAGCCACTTTCGCCTCACTAGAAGACACGTCCGCTCCTGGACAGCTACCTTTACGAACGATGCGGGACTTACAAGATTTACTGAAATTATCATAAATACCTATTACATTCCAATACACGGCTTTTTTATAAAACGGCGCAAACTCATGTCGTGATATACAAGCTGTGTTTTTTCAGCTCACTTATTTCTTGTTGCTCTAAAAGAAATAAGTGATTAGACCTTTCTCCAACAGCTTTAGCTAAGGAAGGTTTGCTTCTGGAGGGAAGCGCTCAGAATTTATAAAGAAGAAAACTCCGCTTAGCGACTGGAATCGCGAGGCGGAGTTTTTCTGTAACTGAGTGTGGGCTTATTGTTCCTTAATTGTCGGTTTGGTTGATGAAGTGGCCTTTGTCTAAAGTGAGGAGGCCGGTGCCGCCGTTTTCCAAAAGTGGCAGGGGCAAACGGATGCGCGTTCCTTGGGCCTGGTAGGTTTCACCTGTGTAGTGGTCGGTGACGAGCGCGTCGGCTTCGCTAAGTTCGAGTGTGATGTCGGTGGCTTCTTCGGCCTTACTAAAGAGCAGGTAGACCGACTCGTCTTGGTAGTTACGCGCAACTAGAATATAATTCTCGGCGTTTGATCCGGCCAGCAATTGACGCTCGCCTTTAGAAAGGCTATCAGAAAACTGGTGGCGGAAATCTAAGACTGTTTGGTAGTGAGTTAGTGTGGCGTTGTCTCTAGCTGTTGCAACTTCCCAATCCAGGTCATAGCGGTTGTCATAAATCGGCCAGTTGTTGGCGCCGGTTTGAGCGAGCTCCTCGCCGTAATAAATGACGGGTTGACCTTTGGCTGTCAACTGTAAGCTGGCGGCCAATTGGTACTTGCCAAGATGGTTGTTCAACATATACAAGAAGCCGGTCTCATCGTGGCTACTGAGAAACTGGCCGCCAGTCGCGTTGCTTGTCATGGCTTCGTTACGTTTAATTAGTTGCTCATTAGCGCCGACTAAATTGCCATTGATAAAATTACGAGCCGTTTCTTTAAATTTAAAATCGAGTACAGAGTCCATCATGCCATTAGTTAGATAGTGTTTATGGTTGATAGGGTCAGCGCCCCAAGCTTCTGCGATTAATTTAAAATCGGGATTTTTTTCTGTTAATTGATTACGAAAGTGTTTCAAAGTCACCGTATCCACATGAATTGCGGTATCGACACGGAAACTGGCGATGGAATGACCGTTTTCTGTGGTTGCCATATCTAGCCAGGCCGTTTGCCAAGCAACGATTTGCTCGCGAACGTCAGGATCTTCCGTTAGTAAATCGGGTAGGCCAGAGAGGGATTCGCTCACGGAATCATTACCAGGCGTTAGCCTAATCATGTCACTAAAGACCGCGCGATCTTCGTCAGTTGGATAGCCTTCTACTTGTGACTCGCCTTTGCCGTCATCAGGATGTAGGCCATAACCTGTATGATTTAAGACAACGTCCACCATAATCTTTATGTCTTGTTCAGCGGCCGCATCAATTAATTTATGAAAGTCCTCTAAGCTACCGAAGTGTGGATTCAACTCTTCAAAATTTTCAGCCCAGTAGCCGTGGTAGCCATAGAAGGCGCCATCCGTTGTGCCCGCAGACACATCATATTGAATATTGGCGACAATCGGTGATAGCCAAATAGTGGTCACACCGAGCTCGGCTAAGTAATCGAGTTTTTCGGTTACACCTGCAAAGTCGCCTCCTTGGTAAGTCCCGCGTGGGTTGTCAGCTTCAGCATAAGCTAGGTCGTAAGGGTTGTTGTTATCAGCTTGACCGTCATAAAACCGGTCAGTTAATAGGAAGTAAATGACTTCTTCCTCCCAGTCGCGTCGCTCGTGGTCTGGCAGTTCATTGGCTAGAATCGTGACCGGATAGTCGATTTCCTTAATGATTCCTCCGTCTTCGTCGGTGGCCACAACGGGTAGAAAGTAATCGCCAGCTTCAATTGCTTGATTGGCTGAAATAGAAACAACCATTAATTCAAGTGGGATATCAATTTTGTTGCTCGCACCAATTTGGGAGGCATCAAGCGTGATACGGCTGATGGCTGGATCATCAAAACCCTTGAGTTCCACTAGAAAGTGTTGGTCGGGATATACTTGATTGAGTATTTGCTTATCGTTGGTGACTAAGACTTGGTCGTTAGCATAGAGTGTCTGATTGGGAAGACCTGTCGACAAGGGGGCAGCGATACTTAAAGCCAAAGCCGAGGTAGTCAATCGGATTAAATTTTTAGAGAAAAATGGTTTTATACGCATGGTAAGCTCCTTTTGGAAGTGTTTACAGTTATTATAACTTTTGTGCTGAATAATGGCAATGAATGTCTAGTCACGCATACACTAGCATAAAGGAGGCGAGTGTCTTACCAGTTGTCAAGCAAATTGAGTTGCATCCTTATTTCCAACAAGTCGATAGCCGAGCCTTCCATCAATCGAAAAAGATTATCACGCAAGCATGGAGTCCTTTAGGTGCTGGGCAAGGCAGTATGGACGATCCTTTGCTTAGCGAACTTGCTCACACGCATCAACGCTCAACTGGACAGATAGTCTTACGTTATTTAGTCCAACTCGGTGCCTTACCGCTACCTAAATCACGTCACGCTGGTCGCCAACAAGACAACTTAACTATCTTTGACTTCGAACTATCTAACGAAGAGATGGAAAGAGTTAGCAACTTATCTAAAGAAGACGGACGACTATTTGATCAACATCCAGAAAGCTTCAGTGACCTCTAAACTAATAAATGCCATCATGACATATAAAAAGAGCAGCCTTGTGTAGTGTCCCTTAAATCCGAACACAGATTTAGGGGATCACTACAGCCTTAGGCTGCTCTTTTTTTACCGCTTGATTAACGAATGGATTTATTTGTTTAAGTGGTTCTCGCGAACATCTTTCATACCCCAGCCCCAAGCAACGACTTCGTCGATGACTGCGTGAACAGTTGGTGTGTGAACTTCTGAGGGTTGGAATTCTTTCATATCCACGAAATCAGTGAAGTAGTTGAATGCACCATGTGGTGTAACTGTTGCTAAACGGAAGTTTGCTAAGATACCACGTAATGACATAACGGCTGCGATTCCTAAAGTAGAACCGTAAGCAACAATACCGGCTGATTTATGTGCAAATTCTGGTCCGATATGATCGATATTATTTTTTAATGCTGAAGTGATTGTTTTATTGTATTCTGGCGTTACGAAAATGTAGCCATCCAATTCATCAATCTTAGCTGACCATTTTTGAACGTCAGGATTGTTATATTGCTTATTAGCCATTGCAGGTGGTAGTGCGTCGTCGAAGATAGGTAATTGATAATCTTTGATGTCGACAATTTCAAAAGATACGTTCTCTAAGTTCTTGCTGTCAGCAACTTCTTTGAAGTGTTGTGCCACTTGGTCATTGACACGAACGTCACGAATACTACCAGTAATAATACCGATTTTTAACATAAATAAAATCCTCCTGTGATATAAAAAAATAAAATTATCTGAGCACTTAAAGACTCAGCACATTCAAGTATAGCTTATAGCGTAATAAAAGTGAAGTGGAAATATCTTAAATCGAGAGATGTTGAACCGCCTTTTTAAAAAAATAGGACGTTAATTCTTACGGTCAAAAATGTCCTGAAAAAGAAAGAGTTTACTGCTAGTGTTTGAAGGCAATGCAATCGAATGAAGTGCTTTTATTCGCATCTTAAAATTGAATATGCTAGGATAAATTTAAGAATTTTATAAAGGTTTAGTAAATAGGAGAGAGGAGTTTTGAGATGAAAAAGTCTATCAAGCAACAACTCATAAAGTGGAGTTTAGTCACTGGTCTACTTGGGATGAGTCTGCCGTTTACTCCGTCATTTGCGATGAATACAGTAGTCGCTGAAGAGGCGCTTTCTACAAATGAAGTAGCAGAATTTTTAGTCAATGGGGAGGCCATCGATACAGAAGCTACGATGTATCCAAGCGTCAGCTTTGACATTGTAGACGCAGAGTTACCAGCGGATCGAATTGTAGTGGATGAAGCGAGTTTATATAGTGATGAGCGACTGTTTATTGAAGCGCCAGGCCGTGAAGAAACTTATTACCATAATTTTACAGATCCGACGACCTACCGAGATTATTCAACTTGGCTGATGTATTACATTGTCTATACTAATGGTGACATGGAAATGTTGCATTCGATTAACTTCACCGAAGAAATTTATGAGTTTTATGATGAGCTTGCTTTCATGAATGCCCATAAAGAAGAACTACTCCATAAGGTAACTAACGACTTTGTATGGCCATTTGCAGATGACATTGATCATTTGTATGAATTACAGGGACAGTTTGCACCGCAGCTGATTGCAGATGCAAAGGCAGCAATGATGCGTGCGGAAGAAGTGTATGCGACGATTGGCGAAGAGGATGTGAATTATAATGGCGCAACGGAAATTATCGAACAGATGCGCATTGGTTATAGTGCCTTGATGCAACGCTATAATAACCGTTACAGTCAGACGCCGGCTTTTAATTTCTATAAATCAGAAGAGTTAATGGATGAAGCGCTAGCGGACGATTTAATTGTTATGGTCGAGGACGTGATTAGGACATTACCAGACGATATCCAAAGACGTTTGTCCGATTTTTATTTCGTGCCTAAGGGAGAAATAACGGCTGTTATGGAAGATTCCTTTATCGATGCTTACGCTCAACCAACGGGAGTCATCTATTTTGGAGATGATATCACGACCAATGATATTGGCTTGGTCTATCATGAAATCGCCCATATTGTCGACTTTGATGCTTATGCGCCAACGTCTCTAGAATATGAATCCTTTACTCGTTTCTCTACGAATCCAGAGTGGCTAGAAATTCATGAAGCAGAATGGGGCAAACCAGATCAAGCAGACTATTACTACAATGACCCAATTGAATCTTTTGCCCAAGCTTTCGCTGGTTATACATTGGAGAAATACCAAGATAAGCAGATGAGCGAACTGGGTTATCAAGATGATGACATTGCCGATCGTCCTTTATCAAAAGCTTACTTCGACGCTTTTTTTGAACGACATAACTATAATGAGTAAATTTTAAAGTACGCATTAAATTCTAAAAACTAGACAAGTGATAGACGCATTTTGTGTCTATCACTTTTGTTTGTTCCGAAGGTTTCAAACAAGTTTGATACAAATAACCTTCTAGAGGACTTAATAGTCGCAAATTATAATAAAGATATGATAGGATAAAAATGAATAGACGACTTTATGTTGGGATGGCTTAAGTTTAGATACTTTAAAATATGGGAGGAGATTATGATGAAAAAATTGATAGCTAGTAAGAAGTTGACGTTAACTTTAGCGATGAGCTTATTAGGCGCTAATTTAGCCTTACCTTCAGCTATGACCTATGCCCAAACAGATGAGGCAGCGATGGAAGCCTGTCCATTGCTTGTGGATGGTGAAGAAATTGATACAGAAGCGACGATGTTTCCGACAAGTTCTTATGAATTACTTGATGCAAATTTGCCGGCAGACCGTGTCAGTATTGACGAGTCGACCTTATTCTCTCAGGAGTGGGTCATTGTAGAAGACGGATCACAAGAAGAAACTTACTATCAGAACTTTACAGACTTAGAAACTTATCGTGACTATTCTGTATGGCCGATGTATATTCTGACTTATGACAGTGGCGAGTTGGCCTTATTAGCACCGATGAATATGTCAAACGCTTTATCCGAGTTTTACACAATTGTTGATTTTTTAACGGCTCAAAACGAAGACTTATATCATAAGTTAATCAGTGATTACATGCATGCTTTTTCTGATGACTTAGATGAAATTTACCGCCTGTCTAAAGGATTTCCTACAGCTGTTTTTGCTGATGGAAAGGCGAACCTCTTGCGAGCAGAGTCTTTATACGCTGACTTATCGGAAGATGATCCTGATTATGAAGAAGCGACAAAATTGCTAGAACAAATTCGATTCAAATACTTTATTCTGGAAGGGCGCTACAATAACGCTTGTGGGGCTGATTTATACTATGACTACTTCATTTATGACGATGTCGAGGATTCAGAAAGAGCCAGTGAATTAGTTGACTTTATCGATGCTAGTTTGAAAAAAGTGCCACTTGATTTACAAGAACGCTTATTTGATATTCGAATCATCCGTCAAGATCAATTGAATGAGCGAACTCAAAGAGATGATTTGTTAATGAAAGCTTACTCAGAACGTATATTATATTTCAGTGAAGAAATGGAAGACGATCCAAGTATTGTCTACTATCTAATTGGACATATCCTAGACTTAAGTACTTACATGCCCGAAGATACGAATTATGAAAATTATACAAGTTACTCACTGGCTGACGATTGGATGGCTATCCATGACACAGAATGGCTCAATGAAGAAGATGAGGATGCGATTCTCAATAATCCTTTCCACTCATTCGGACAAGCCTTTGCCGCTTACGCGCTCCAAAAGTATGACAGCGAACAAATGAGTGATTACGGATATGAAGGTTTAGACATTACGGATCATCCAGAGTCAGAAGCTTATTTTGATGATTTATTCACACGTTTAGAATTCAATTAATCGGCAAACAGGCTGCACTCTTTAAAAAGGGGTGCAGTTTTTTGTGCTATCAGGACATAGAAGCCTAAGTTTGAGTGACCACCCGTTTGAAAACACATGATTTACGCCCACAAAAGTATAAAGACAAGCTGCTGTTACTCACAGCCCTTCGAGACGAATTGCCAAATGTTTAACACTTTCTAAATCGTGAGGAACGTCAGTGAGAGTTATAGCGCGTGAATGACAATTTCTGGCAGAATGGCTGCTTCTTTCTGGTCGGGCCACTACACTAATTCTAAAAAGCACGTCACCTGTCTACTAGCACTGCGTTAAGTATGTCTGATACTGGTCCTCTTTTGTTAAAAGAAAGCGCTTAAAAATTCCTTAAATTTTACAAAGTAGAGTCGTAACTTTTGTATCACTTCTTGATTTCTTATAGGATTAAAATAAGAAAGACAGACACAATATTCGATTAGAAAAGGAGTGGAGTAAAATGGTTCAAGAATTTGTTTATGGCGTTTATCGTTCGTTGAATGAAGCGGAGGCGGTAGTGGATGAATTGACTGGCAAAGGGGTCAGTCGTAGCGGAATTAAATTATTGGCGAGCGAAGATGTGGTTAATCATGCACAGACGATGACACATATTGAGTCGATTGATAATTTGGTGGAAAAAACAAGTCATTGGTGGGAAGGCTTATTGGATTTCTTTAGCTTTGATTCACAAGATGTCAACAGAGGTGAAGCAGAGCGCAAGATTGATTTTTCAGGTTACAAAGACAACATTGAGGCAGGCGAAGTGCTAGTGGTTGTTGATGGTACGTTCGAAGATGCGGCTTATCATGTCAACTTAGGGGCAACACCTACAAAGACAGATACCACAGTCACAAGCGACACCGTGGACCATCAGCCGCGCGATTTTTCTGAAGAATCTGTCGAAACTACGATTGAGGAGGACTCAACCGATGATGTACTTATCGTGACATCAGATGAACCTTTAACGGACTCGCCAGAGGCTTGGGTCACACAACCACCAGAAACACCATTGCCAGATTCTCCAGCGGATGTGACGTCTGATGAAACACAAACAACTGGTGAAGTCGACACAGATTTACCAAACAATCTTTATAATCCATTATCAGGAGCGAGTATGGCAGATGAGCCTGGTGTTAATATTGAAGAGTTCGAAAACTTAACGGAAGCAGAAGTCGATCAACTGGATAGAATGCCAGAAAATTCAATTGAAACAGAGGCTGAAGAGCTTGGTCTGAGTGAAGCCGGTAATGAAACATTCACCGAAACACGTGTCGAACGTGAGGCGTTAGAAGCTGAAGCAATCGATACAGATAGGGTGGTAGATGAACCAACAGACCATTATGGCGATCCGACGATTCATCAGGAAGAAGTGGAGCGTAATACGCGAGATTTTAATAATTTACGTCATCCGCGTGAGAATATCACTCCAACTGATGTTCAACAAACCTTCGATGAGATTCGTGATCCTAAATAATTAACTAAAAAATAACCGTTTCGAAAACATCATGTTTTCGAAACGGTTATTTATATGGCTGTAATTAAAAGCCGTGAATAATTGTTTCTCTCACACTGTGAGCACAAGCACTGATGGCACCGTTAATTTGCTTGTAGGGAACGAGTGTATAATTCAAACGGTGAAGCTTGCGATAAGGTGAAGAATTTTCTGCAAGACTATTATTCAGAATATCAGTAAATTCTGGTGTGTTAAAGAGTGTGCCATGAACATAAATATGATTAATATCAATCATCATGGTCAAATTTTCCAAGGTGATCGCCAGATATTTCATCGCATTCTTGATAATCGTCATGGTCGCATCATCACCTAAACGGTAAGCTTTAATGAAGGCATTCATATCAATTTGCGATTGATCTTTTACAATGTTATGAAAGAAAGAATTGGCGGACACTTCATAAATCATTTTTGATTTGCGAAGAATTGCTTCCTCGCTCGAATAAGTATGCAAGCACCCCCTCTTGCCGCACGAACAGACCTCACCTTGTGGATTGGACGTCGTATGGCCTAATTCAGCGACGTAAGGTGTTTGGTTTTCAACTAACTGGCCATCTTTCATATAAGCCGTCACAATTTTATTGCGGATATGTAAGAAAATAAAATCATCTATAGCAGTCTCAGTTGAAAAAATGCGCTGTGCAATCGCCAGTGAATTCGTTAAGGGTGCGAAGTAGACTGGCAAATCAACCGCATTTTCAAAGTCAGTCAGATTAAGTGAATTCCAGAAAGGGTGATCTGTAACAAGCACTTTATTTTCACTGTCCAGAAAACCCGGTAATGAAAAGCCAATAGAGGTGAGTGTAAATTGAGCGTGTTGTTCACGGAAGCTTGCTAAGGTATTTAAAATCCTCGTCCAAGTGAAATTCACGTTCAGTTCCTCTGGTGAAAATTCAACCACCTGCTGTGCAAAGACAGTTCCTTTATTATCAGTAATACACATGCTGAAAAAATTATGATAAAATTCGATACCTAAAAAATAGGCGTATTGAGGTGTGATATCCAAAAGAATTTTCTTTCGTCCAACATGATAGTCATCTGTATCTTCGCCAACTTCATAAATAACTTTACGATCAAGCAGATAATGAGTGATTTCTGTCAAGGTAGCGGGAGTGATGCCAAGCTTGCGTGATAACTCAACCCTAGCAATCGGGCCATTCGCATAGATCTGATCAAGAATCATAGCGCTTTGTTGTTTCTGTTTCTTAGTAAGCATTGTAATGTCCCCCTCGTGCCATTAGTGAATGATTTAATATTTATATTACATCTATTAAACAATAAGACGCGAGATGGTTGCAAGTTCTGATTGCTAGTGATTTCTTTAGCTAGCTATAAGCATTTATAATACGTCTCATCTTAAGGTTTACTTAAATATTGTAACTATCCTATTATTATAGATTAAAAGCAGGGAAAATGCATTAAAAATGCAAATTTCGATAATAATCTCTTTACCAAAAAAGCGCTGTTAATCCTACGGTGCCATTCAAGGAAGAAATATTGAAACAGGTTACAGACCCGCCGCACGAAGGAAAAACAGTTGTCTAACCAAGCAAGGAAATTGCAAGCAAAAAATATTTTCTCTATACTTTAATTAGACGTAATGAAAGCAAGGCGCTTGCTTTCAATCTGTGTATGGAAACGAAATAGGAGGAATTTTGTATGAAAAAAAGTAACTTCAAACAATTGGTGTCCTTGAGTTTATCTGCGAGTTTATTTGTCGGTGTCTTTGGCACGGTAGTTATGGCACAAACTGACTCATCAAAAGAGAGTACAGAAACAGAAACTGTCATAAAGGATGAAGAACATTTGAGCCCTTTAGCTGAATACTTAAACACTGCCATGGATTTATTCACTGAAGAATTTCCAGACGCAGAATTAATTGAAATAGACATCGAGTTAGAAAAAGAGGGTCACTATGACATTCAATTGACTGGTCAAGATAGTCAACATGAATATGAATTAGATTATGACACAGAAAAAGAAAAAGTAATCGAACGTGAAACGGACCGAGAGAATGACAACGAACGAGCCTTACCATTAGACGACTTATTAAGTATCGATGAAATTAACGAGATTGCCTTAACTGAAGCAGGCTTTGGCGAAATAACCGAATGGACATTAGATTGGGATAATGATGAGGACGATGATGAGGGCCAAGCCCTTGTATGTTGGGATATTAAAATAGAAGATAAAGATTCTAATCGCGAAGTTGCTTTAGAAATTGCTGCGTTGACAGGAGATATTCTCAGCATTGAACATGATGATTAAATCACAAGATAGCCTTATTACAGTCTGGCTAGTAAGGCTATTTATATGTGTATGACGTTAAAACTAATCGGTAATCGTCATTGTAAAGATGATTAGAACATTATAATTAAAACAGAATATATTCAGAATAAGTTTGACAAATAATTCACAAACAGTTATAATAGGGTTATAGTCAGTTAGAAGTCATTCTACTGATTTGTAAATCTCTCTCGTAGGTTCTAAAGATTTACAGCAGCACTCGGTTGGTATTCGACCAAAATTTCCCAATCACTAAACTCCCGACAAAATTTCGAATACCAACCTTTTATTTTAGTCGGGTCAATGATTGTTCCGCCCATTTGGGCGTTTTTTTTTGTTTTTCTGGAGAATATTAATGGGCTGCGACCTTGTGAGGAAAAGGGGCGTGAAGGAGTGGCTTATGTAGTGTTTGGCTGATGGAGTTTCGAAACTCACTTGTCGAGACATGCCACCTCTTGATTCCATAAACCTCGCACAAGCAGTCCACCACTGGGTAACAAGCACCTTGCAAAAATCTGTGTGAGTGGTAAACTAAAGTGCGTTGTTCGAGTGATGATCGAACGGCACCACGACACTTCAGCAGAGTACTTACTCTCTTCCTTTGGTCGTGGTTAGTAATAGGTGTAAACACCTACAAAGGAGAATGATAAATATGACAAGTCATCATCAAAAGAGTAGTTACGCGAGCTCTAATGCGCAAAGTTTGGTGAAAGCTGGTTTAGTGGCCGCTTTATACATCGTCTTGACGCTGCTCGTTGCCCCAGTCGCATTTGGTCCCGTTCAATTTCGAATATCAGAAGGTTTGAATTACCTAGGCCTTTACAATCGTCGCTATATTTATGCGGTCACAGCCGGAGTGTTCCTCGTGAATTATTTCCAATTTGGGCCAATTGATATGGTTGTCGGAAGTGCCGCAACCTTTGTCTTCCTATGGCTAGGCCGTTGGACTGCCGAATGGCTCGTTAAGTTACTGCAAAAAACTGGTCGCTTGAAAGCTGATCCTATGATTATTAAATACATTGTGATGGCAATTGCCTTTGTTATTCAAATGCTACCGATTGCTGCCATGTTATTATTTGTTGGCGCGGAAGCTGCCTTTTGGCCCGCTTATCTTTCCCTAGCAATTTCTGAAGCAGCTGCTATGTTAGTCACAGCATTCGTCATGTATCCACTAAGTAAACGCGTTGATTTTGAAGCTTAAGTAAACAAACTCACTCCTGACTTTGCTCAGGAGCTTTTTTTATAATAAAACAAATGAGCAACTAAAGGTTGATTTACCTAGACTTTAGAATCCTTATTCGTGTGTTTAATTACTGGCTTGGTTAGAAAGTGGGGTGGGGTACTCTAAGCGTCTGACCTGTAAGTTGTTCAATCGTGCCAACCTTGCGAGAAGAGGCGGCTCGTTCTTTGAGAAAGCAAGCTTCAACTTCAACAATAACGGTCTCGATCCTCTACTCAACACAAGATTGCCCCTAAATAAATTGTTATGATGCACCCACGACCGGCACCTTTTTCTTTCCTAGCTTATTTTTTATTTTCTTCGTTGCGACGTTCTTTTTTTATTCGAAACGACCGGCATTAATCTGCTGGTTTAATGTAATTAAACCAGCAGAAAACATAAGCAAGCCGGCAAGTTCTTCAAGTTTATTACTATTCATAACATTGTCTTCATAGGTCTGAGAACCGTATAATTGAATTAGATGGAGGATGTTTTAGAAAGTATTGAAACGGAAGTTATGCTAGAATAATCTACTTAAGTCGAACAGGTCAGTTATTTATTCTATGTCTTTGATGGACCGGCCGGCGACAACACGAGCCAACACCATTTGGCAGAAATTATTGTCTACTTTAGAGATGACCATTTAGAATATGTAGGCTTATCGAGTGTCACAATGAATTTCAATGCGAAAAATGTTTTATCAGAAGAAGATGCGATCAGCTATAGCGAACCTGGCAAACGCCTTGAGCAGCTAGTGTCTTTAGCACCAGTTTTCGCCGGCATCAGTCACAGTCGCTTTAAAGGCGAAACTTATACGAGTTTATCCTTCCGAAGTTTTGCAGGATTTGATGACATGATGTATGAATTTTCGCTATTCAATCAACAACAGGAAGTCGTTTATCATTTCATTGTGAATAGTTCAAGCTGCAGTGATCAACCGTCTTCTTACTTGTTTAATCTCAGCCAATAATTTCACAATCAGACGGTCGAAAAAGAAGAAAGGTCAATGAACGATATGACCGAATCAGCTTCTTCGGATGAAGAATAATTTATTATACATGCTTTCAAGCGACTCGCCCTTTAATGTAAGCAAGTCGCTTTTTTTTTTAGTTAGACAATCCAAAATCGGGTGCCAAATGAACCTACTGGCACACTACAATAGCCAATCGGTTCATGCTTGATCTGTTGGCGGATTATCCGTCCTATTGTGTCCAAGGGGGTTGGCATTGCGTCGGACTTCTTAAGTGGGGTACAATGGAGGGAACAATACATAAGTAGGTGTAAAAGATGTTAGAAAATAAGAAAATTGGTTTGTTTATTACTGGTGGCATTGCGAGTTACAAGATGGCCGAGTTTACGAGACAACTGATAAGAAAAGGTGCACAAGTGCGTGTGGTGATGAGCCAGAGCGCACAAGAATTTATTACGCCCCTGACTTTGCAAATCTTGACGAAGCATCATGTGCTTGTAGATATATTTGATGAGCACGATCCAACGAGTGTGCAACATATCGAGCTGGCCGATTGGTGTGATTTAGCGATTGTAGCACCGGCGACAGCAAATATTTTTGCGAAAATGGCCAATGGTTTGGCGGATGACATTGTCAGCAGTGTGCTCTTAGCAGTGCATTGTCCACGTTTAATTGTGCCGGCGATGAATACGAATATGTACCATAATCCAGCAACACAGCGTAATCTTACTCAGTTGGCTGCGGACGGTTACACGGTGATGGAACCTGATACGGGCTTTTTAGCGGAAGGCTATGTCGGTAAAGGGCGTCTGCCAGAACTGGAAAGAATCCTTGAGAAAGCCGAGATGGTCTTGGCGCAAACAGAATTGCCACAAGTTTTAGCAGGAAAAAAAGTACTCGTTACGGCTGGCGGCACGATTGAGCGCATCGATCCGGTTCGCTATATTTCGAATGACTCCTCTGGCAAGATGGGATATGCGATGGCGCGTGCGGCGACTTGGCTCGGTGCTCAGGTCCAGTTGGTGTCGACCAATAAAAATTTAACACTACCTTTAGGGATTGGTGTGACTTATGTTGAAAGTGCCAAGGATATGCAAACGGCGGTTGAGGCGGCTTTCGAGGGACTAGATTTTGTGGTCAAGGCGGCGGCTGTCAGTGATTACCGCGTCGCGAATTCCCATCAGGAAAAGATGAAAAAATCGGACACCGGTGACGAAAGGACCATCGAATTGGTTGAGAATCCGGACATACTGGCTGGCTTGGGTGCGAGAAAAACACATCAAACTTTGATCGGCTTTGCGGCTGAAACTCAGAATTTGTTGGAATATGCGAGTGCCAAACTGGAAAAGAAAAACGCTGATTGGATTATTGCCAATGACGTGTCGCAAGCAGGCGCTGGCTTCAATGTCGACACGAATCGCGTGACAATCCTTGGCAAGCACAATGAAAAGCGAGCTTTGGAACAATTATCGAAACTAGAAACAGCCCTTGAAGTCTGGAAAACAATTACGGGTCTAACCAAAGCTTAATTTCTAACAGATAGAAAATATAAAAAATGACAAAGTAAAAGGCGCTGCGAAGCGCTTTTTGTTTTGGATTAAAAGTTAATGAGTATAAATGGTTGACACCATTAGAATTTAATGATAAATTCTAATTATCAAAAAAAGTTAGGAGGAAATGATTATGAAGTCTATGACGAGTGCAGCTTTCTTTACATATTTTAACTACTTTTACTTTTATTTTTATAACAGTAAAAGTGATTTGTGTTGCACTCAAATAGGACCTTTTAACTAAACATTTCTGACTAACTAGCCCCTGCAGTATAAGAGGCACTTATCGAATGTTACTTTAAAAGCCTAGCAACGCTAGTCACACACCGTGATTAGTGGGGCTAGGTTTTTTTGTATCCATTAATCAATCGGTCGCTGACGATGTTCTAAATTTGAGGAGGAAAAAATAATGATTATTACATTAAACCCATTAACTAAAAAAATCGAAGTTGAACAGATCTGTAGCCAATTGAAGCATTTAGAAATCGAGGTCAATGAATTACCGCACCGTCCGGATATTTCTTTATTGTTGTATGGTGTGATTACGGAAGACAAGTTAGAAATTATTCGACGCTTGCCAAGAGTGGTTCGCACAGAAAAAATTCAAATGCCTTACCATCGTGCGAGTAAACAGTTGCATCCTGAAGCAAGCATTATCCAAGTTGGGAATGTGAAAGTTGGGGGTGGACATTTCGCCATGATTGGTGGGCCTTGTTCAATCGAGAGTCCAATGCAGTTACAAGAAACGGCTAATTATGTACATGCAGCCGGAGCCAACATGATTCGAGGCGGAGCCTTCAAACCGAGAACATCGCCCTACTCTTTTCAAGGAATGGGTCAATCTGGTTTAGAGTTATTGAGTGAAGTTGGCGAGGATTTAGGAATGCCAGTGGTATCGGAAGTGATGTCGATTGATCAAATTGATCTGTTCGACAATGTCGATATGTTTCAAGTAGGGGCACGTAATATGCAAAACTTCGACTTATTAAAAGAGTTAGGAAAAACAAGTAAGCCTATACTGCTGAAACGTGGTTTGTCAGCAACCATTCAAGAGTGGTTAATGAGTGCCGAATACATCATGTCCGAAGGAAATGAACATGTGATTTTATGTGAGCGGGGGATTCGAACGTTTGAAACGATGACTCGTAACACTCAAGATATATCAGCCATTGCAGCGATTAAGAAGTTAAGTCATCTACCAATTGTGATTGACCCAAGTCATGCGGCTGGTAAACGCGATATGATTGAGTCACTTGCCTTAGCAGCGGTAGCAGCAGGTGCAGATGGTTTAATTATTGAAACTCATCCACATCCCGAAGAGGCTGTGTCGGATGGGGAACAGTCATTGTACCCAGACCAATTTACCGCCTTGACTGAAAAGGTTTGGAAGTTACATCAATTCATGAAGACTTTATAAGACGAGGATAGCCAATCGATGATTGGCCCAAAAATGAAGGAGGGTCACACCTTGGAGAAAATTCGTATCCCGATTGAACAAGGTTATGACGTCTTAATTGGTCACGGCTTACTAGATAGAGCGGGGGACTTAATTAAAAACCAAGTGCAAAATCGAAAAGTATTGCTCGTGACAGATGAGCATGTAGCTGAACAAGGCTATGCATCCAGAGTCACTCATGCTATCAAAAGTGTGGCTGAGGTTAGTCACGTTAAAGTCTTCCCTCCTGGAGAAAGGCAAAAGTCGCTGTCGAATGTAGAAGAATTAGTGGAGATGTTGGCTAGCTTAAACTTTTCAAGGCAAGATTGTCTGATAGCCTTAGGCGGTGGTGTGATTGGAGATTTAGTTGGGTTTGTCGCAAGTATCTATTTGCGTGGCATTGATTTTATACAAATACCTACGACTTTATTAGCGGCGATTGATTCGTCTGTTGGCGGTAAAACGGCCGTCGATTTACCGCAAGGTAAAAACTTGGTAGGGGCCTTTCATCACCCAAGTGTTGTTTTATGTGATGTTGCTACGTTTGAAACCTTGCCTGCAGCAATTTTTGAAGAGGGTTGTAGCGAACTGATTAAATATGGAATGATTATGAAGCCAAGTTTATTACAAGAGCTGATGTCTAGAGAGCAACCACTGACAGCACAAGATCCAGAACTAGTGCGCTTAGTAAAAACTTGTGTTGAAATGAAAAGCTCTGTCGTTGTAGAAGATGAATTTGATCAAGGCTTAAGGCAATTATTAAATTACGGTCATACTCTAGGTCATGCATTGGAACAAGTCAGCCAGTATGAAATTAGTCATGGGCGAGCAATTGCGACGGGCATGCAGCTGTTTTTGCAAATGGCGATGCAAAGAAGAGAATTGCCACCGGATTACTTGACTAACTTCACACAGTTACTAGATGATTATCATTTATTGGAAGGGCCGTATGTTTATTCGGCAAAAGACTTAAATCAAGCCATGTTGAATGATAAAAAAAGGCGCAGGCATACAATGACAATAGTCTTACCAAGCGACTTTGGCCGCTGTGAATTGATCGAGTTGCCAGTTGTGGAATTTAGTCAGTGGTTTGAAAAGGAGTGGAATGCGGATGTGTCAACAAAGAATTAATGGTGAAACGAGCCTCTATGCGGTAATCGGCTCACCGATTAAGCATTCTCAGTCCCCTTCGATATACAATCAGGCCTTTAGTCGCTTTAAAATCAATAGTGTCTATCTCGCTTTTGAAGTGACTAAAGAAGACACACAAGCCAGTATAGCTTCGCTTAAACAGTTAGGCGTTAAGGGCTTGAATATCACAATGCCCTGTAAAGATGAAGCCTTAGCCTGTGCGGATGAATTGGATGAAACGGCCAATTATGTTCAAGCGGTCAATACGCTGGTTTTAGATAATGGGCGTTGGAAAGGTTATAACACGGATGGGATTGGCTTTTGGTCGGCAGTCAAAGCGAAAGGTTATCAGTTAGTTAAAGAAAAGGTGTTGATTTTTGGTTCAGGTAATACGGCAGGCGTTCTGATGGTGCAGGCAGTTCTAGAAGGGGTTCAAGAATTGGTAATTGTTGGCCGTGATCTGGAACGGCCATTGGTAATTAAAGAGCTGATAAATAGATTGGTGAAAGATTACGGTGTGCAAATAAAGCTGGTTGATTTATCGAACCGGCACTTTCTTGAGAGGGTGCTTTTAGCTAGTGATATTGTGGTACAGGCTACGAGTGTTGGTATGGCGCCAAATTGCCAGCAGACTATTCTACCTAAAGGTCTGTTGTTTAAAAAAGGGGCTTTGGTGTGTGACATTGTTTATAATCCTTTGCAGACGGAGTTTTTGCGTGTGGCCCAAGAGCAAGGCTGTGTGACTTTGCATGGTTTACATATGTTGGTGGGACAGGCGGCGGTGAATTATGCTTTATTCACGTCTGGAGAGTTGGATGTTGAGTGGGTGCTGGGTGAACTTTTAGATTAGGGGGAGTAGTATGTTACGTTTTATTACAGCGGGTGAGTCTCATGGCCCTGTGTTGACAACGATTATCGAGGGTTTACCTGCGGGGTTACCGATCAGTGTGGAGAAGATTAATGTGGCAATGGCGCGTCGCCAGGGTGGTTATGGGCGTGGCAATCGTATGAAGATTGAGACAGATCGAATTCAGATTACGTCTGGTGTGCGTCATGGTTTGACTTTAGGCTCGCCGGTGACGATGAGTTTACCCAATAAAGATTTTAAGAATTGGCAGAGTGTGATGGGGATTGAACCTTTAGAGGATCCACGTGCGAAGTTACGTCGAGCGGTTCATCGTCCGCGTCCGGGACATGCGGATTTAGTGGGTGGGATAAAGTACCACCATGCGGATTTACGGAATGTCTTGGAACGTTCGTCTGCACGCGAGACGGCGATGCGGGTGGCATTAGGCTCGGTAGCAAGTCAATTGTTGGAAGGCTTGGGCGTTGAAGTGGCAGCTTATGTACGTGAGCTTGGTGGCATCGTCTGCGAGGCGGATGTGGCTGAGTTGAGTTTGATTGACTTGCGTGAACGTGTATCGAAATCACCTGTGATGATGGTGGATTCGGCTCAAGAAGCGGCAGTGATGGCGAAGATTGATGAGACCAAGAAAGCGGGTAATACACTGGGCGGTGTTGTGGAAGTGATTGCGACGGGACTTCCGGTTGGGTTAGGAAGCTATACACAATGGGATAAGAAGTTGGACGGTCGTTTAGTCCAAGCGATGGTCAGTATTAATGCCTTTAAGGGGGCTGAGATTGGCGATGGTTTTGAGTTAGCCCGTCGTTTTGGTAGTGAAGTGATGGATGAGATTGCTTATAGTCCAGAGCGAGGTTTTTATCGTTTGAGTAACCACTTAGGTGGGATTGAGGGCGGAATGACGAATGGCATGCCGGTGATTGTGCGTGGTGTCAAGAAGCCGATTCCGACTTTATATCGTCCGCTGCAAAGTGTGGATATTTATACGAAAGAAACTTATGACGCGAGTATTGAGCGTAGTGATACGACGGCGGTTCCTGCAGCCAGTGTGGTGGCTGAAGCAGTGGTGGCGCTAGAGCTCGCCCAAGCAGTACTGGAGAAATTTCCACATGATAGCTATGGGGAGTTGAAACGCGCGGTGGCAGCTCACCGAGCATACAGCAAGAATCCGGATATGTGGCAACAAATTGGTGAAGGGGATGTAGTAAATACGGATTGGGCCGCTCACGCAGATGCCAAGGCTGATAAAGAAACTCAGCGTGCCACAAGAAGTGCCAAGGTTCACAATAAAACCCAGGCGCAAAGCCAAGCGAAGCCAGCAAACAAAGCTGAAACTAGTCAAATGGTATTAGAGGAAAACACTGAAGACAAGGAGTCTTGAGCGATGACAAGAAAACTAGAAAATATGGGGAATGGGTCGACTACCAGCCAGGAAACTAATCAAGCAAGTAGTGGCGCTTCTGGAAAAACGGGTAAACGAGTCAATCTCACTAAGACTTCGATTACGATGGATGCCCCCAATACAAAGGGCAGAAAATTAAGAACACATTTGGCAGGTATCCAAACCCGTTTGACGGTACCAGGCGATAAATCAATTTCACATCGCAGTATTATATTAGGTTCAATAGCTGAAGGGCAAACACGTGTGACAGGTTTTTTAAAAGCGGAAGATTGTCTGGCAACGATTGCGGTTATGCGCCAATTGGGAGTGGAGATAAACGAAGATCTTGAAAGTGATGAGATTGTGATTGAAGGGCGTGGTTGGTCTGGTTTGACAGCCTCCAAGCAGCCATTAGATTGTGGTAATTCCGGTACGACCATGCGTTTATTAACGGGCCTTTTGGCTGGGCAACCTTTTGAAAGTCAATTAATTGGAGACGCCTCCTTGAATCAACGACCGATGGGACGCGTGATGGAGCCTTTAGGAGCAATGGGTGCTTCACTATCGGGTTATCTTGAAACCGAGCTACCGCCTTTAGTAATTCAGCCGGTCGACAAGTTGACGGCGATTGACTATGAAATGACGGTCGCGAGCGCCCAAGTGAAGTCAGCCATCATGTTAGGCGCTTTGCAAGCAGAAGGCGAAACGACCATTATCGAGAAAGTTTTATCCCGTAATCATACGGAAGAAATGTTGCGTTTATTTGGAGTCGATGTGGAGGTTAAGCGTAAAGCGATTCGCATTCGTGGCGGTCAGAAACTCACCGGGCAAAGGGTTGAGGTGCCGGGAGATATTTCGTCAGCTGCTTACTTTTTAGCTTTAGGCTTGTTGCTTCCAGAGACGGAAATTAAGATTGAAAATGTCGGCTTCAATGAGACGCGCTCGGGTATATTGGACGTCATACAGGCGATGGGAGGCGATTTGAAAATTGAGCCGCGTGATAATGGCATTAGTGTTGACTTAACCGTTCGCAGTAGCCAATTGAAGAACACGGTGATTGAAGGCAGCATCATTCCACGCTTGATTGATGAATTGCCAGTGATTGCTTTAATGGCGACCCAAGCCAATGGTGTCACGATGATTCGTGATGCCGAAGAGTTGAAGGTCAAAGAGACGGACCGCATTCAAGCAGTTGCTTCTCAACTGAATGCGATGGGGGCCAACATTATACCTACCGAAGATGGTTGGTTAATTCGCGGTCAGACTGACTTGCAAGCGGCAGATGTGAACAGTTTTGGCGATCACCGTATCGGCATGATGTTACAAATTGCGGCTCTTTTAGTTAAGGAAGGAACGGTTCATCTAGCAGATGCTTCTTGCGTCAACATTAGCTATCCTAGTTTTTTTGACACGATTGAAAGTCTGGAGAAGCCGAGCGAGGGGATAAAGTAAAAGACTGCGAAGGTGGACTAGAACCACCCTTACGTAAGAGTTCCATTGATGTGTGATTTATTCATACGACAGAGAAATAGTAGACTTTCGCACGCAGCACAGGCAATTAATGAAGCGGCCCTGTTCCAACAAATTCTAAAGACCGCTTCATAAGCAAACACTAGAAAGGAGAAGGAGCAAATGATTTTAGTTGGCTTTATGGGTGCCGGTAAGACGACCATTGGACGCTTACTGGGGAAGAAGCTAGGATTAGCCTTTCTTGATTTGGATTCGGCAATCTCTGACGAAGCCGAGATGACTATTCCAAATCTTTTCAAAGAAAGGGGCGAAGCCGGTTTTCGTCAGTTGGAATTGGAAATTTTGCAGAAGCATTTGGGCCAGGCAGGCGTTCTGTCGACAGGTGGTGGCTGTGTGGAGACTGAGTTGGTGCGTGCTTTGTTGAAAGAGCAGGCGAATGTTGTGTGTTTGGCTAGTAGTTTTGACTTGTTGTACGGACGCATCGTCAATGATCCATTGGTGTGTCGGCCGATTGTTAAGCAGAAAAGTCGCCAGGAGTTAGAGGCTTTATATCAGCAGCGGCTGGTGTTATACGAGGAAGTGGCTGATGTGAAGATTGAAACGGATGGTTTGAGTCCTTGGCAAATCGCGGATTTGATCAAGTGCTTGACTTCCTAAGCAAAAAATAATCATATGGAGTTCTTGCAATGGCTTTCTGTGATATAATGTGACTATTGAAAAAGTGAACGTGCCAAGATCTTGTGGCAAACGCACTGAACACAGGAGGAAGTTATGACGCTGAAAGTTACAGAGCTATCTAGTGGTTACCGTCAGGTACCCGTCTTGAAAAATGTAGATTTTGACATTGAATTTGGCGAAATCGTTGGACTAATTGGTTTGAACGGTGCCGGAAAATCAACTCTTTTAAAAACAATTTTAGGTTTATTGACACCACAAAAAGGCTCGGTCTCGATTGACGGCAAGAGCTTACAAGCGGATCATGCGGCTTATGCCAAACAGTTGGCCTATATCCCTGAAACACCTATCTTATATGAAGCGTTGACTCTAAAAGAACATTTAGAAATGACTGCTTTAGGGTACGGCATACCGATAGAGACAGTGATGGAAAGGGCCGAGCCTTTGTTAACATTATTTCGTTTAGATAAACATTTGAGCTGGTTCCCGGCATATTTTTCTAAAGGGATGAAGCAGAAAGTGATGGTTATTTGTGCCTTAGTGACGGACGCACGCGTTTTGATTATCGACGAACCTTTCTTAGGACTCGATCCATTAGCGATCAAACATTTCACGCAATTATTAAAAGAGCGGGCCGAAGCTGGCAGCGCGATTCTATTTACAACCCACGTCCTAAGTATTGCGGAATCTTTATGCGACCATTTTCTAATGTTGCAAGCAGGCGAGTTAATTGCCAGCGGTGACCTCACACAGATGCAGGCGCAGCTTAAACGACCAGATGCTAGCTTAGACGAATTGTATGTCATGATTGCTGAAGAGGGCTTAGCGGCTGAGGCGGGTGGCAGCGTATGACAAGTTTAGCGCAACTTTGGCAAAAGCGTTTCGCGCAGTTTGCCAAAGAGTTAGGCAAATACGGCCGCTTAATTTTTAACGATCATTTCTCAATTATACTGTTTGTCATATTAGGCTTTGGTGCATTCTTTTACCGCGAACAACTCGTTCGTTTGCAAGCCATGGACACAGGAAGTATTCGTTTGCCGATTATTGTGATTGCCGTCATCATTTTGGCCGTCTGTTTTCAATTAGGTAAACCGATGTGGCTAACGAAGGACTCGGATAAAAGTTACTTATTTGCTCGCGGCAAAGAGTGGCATGCCTATTGGCTGAAGGGCACACTCTTGGCAGTTATTCTGCCTGTCATTATTTTACTGGCAGCAGTCGTACTACTGTCACCATTTATCAGTTTGGTGACCTCGTGGTCTAGCGAGCAATTGTTACTTCTATGCGTTTACTTAGCGCTGGCTAAAGTTCTCAGCTTTGTGTTAATTTACTTAAATATCTTTACCTTAGGCCTAGGGAAAATCCAACAACCCTTGAACCAATGGCACCACACCTTGGCTTTTGTGCTAGTCTTGACAAGTAGCTTTTTATTACCATCAAGACCTTGGCATATCTTAATGTTTGGTATCGTGCTAATTGGCCTAAGCGCTTACGTTTTGTGGGCGTTGACTCAGCGTGAGCAACGTTTAATCCAATTTGAATATGTCATCGAACAAGAAACGGCCCGCGAATCGACCTTCTACAAATGGATCGCCATTTTTGCAGACGTGCCACATTTGGTCCCCTCTGTCAAACGACGCGCCTTTCTCGACGGCCTATTGGAGAACCTAAGCAAACGCCTAGCCAACCGAGGCAGTTATATGTACTTACGTATGCTGTTTCGCAACAATGCCTATAGCGGCGTTTGGCTACGTGTGATGTTATTTATCGCTGTTATGCTCCTTTTAGTCGACCAATTATACATGGCCATGATTTTAGGAGCAATCGGCCACTTACTAACCGTCGTCCAATTGGTGCCGCTGATTCACTACTATGACGCACACCCATTCCAACAACTATACCCAGTACAAATCGCCAAGCAGTATCAAGCCTTCCAGCCAACGATGATGATCATATTTATCATTCAAACCGCCTTCTATGCCCTGGTCTGGAGTTTCATCCAAGGCTTTAACTTCACGTGGTTACTGGTCGCCGGCACGTGGTTAGCGACCGCCGCTTTATTGAGTTACTTTTACATCCCGCTCTGGGACCGAAAACAAAACAACACACACTAATTTATTTAGAATAACTACGACAGATTGCTTGCACTTTCCACCCACGCCCAGCAGCGAAGGAGAAAGTGTTTTTTTTGTTTGGTCGAATAAGCGCAAGACTGGTCTTTTGAAGGGGCGACTTCGGTGGGGCAAGCTCGTCGGCTAAGCCACTATGGCCTGTTAGGCGCCTTTGCAAGCCGAAAACTTCACAAAAGAAAAGGCATCCTTACAAGGTAATTCAAAGCGATAAGTGCATTTAAGTGATTTGATTGAAAGCAATTGATATACTATAACTAACAAGTAGCGAGAGCTGTGAAGGAAGTTTCTGCTAAATTTGTCTACCTTTGGGCACGGAACAAAGTGAAAATATTGAAAGCTATAGTCGTCCGCCCCTCAACACATTCATAAGGAGGCAATAAAATGAACAAAAGATTGAGACCGTTAATTAGTCAGTCTGTGTTAGTTGGTTTATTAGTCTTTGGACATACAGCGCCAATCGTGGCTGCTGAAACAGAGCATTATCTGGATCCGCTAATCACAGAGGAAACAATAGAAAATGATGCGATTTGGGCTGCTTATCAAGATTATAAACGAGGAATTGAGCAATTTAACTTGCACGATATGGCATCAGAGGAAGTGACGGGTACCTCTTTAAGTGAAGTAGAAGAATTTGAGGCAGCCGTTGAACCTACTTTTCATCATCTGAGCGAAACGGAAAGTTACTTAAGTTATATGTATGAGAGTGAAACGACAAATAATCCCAACGACGATCAACCAGTGTTGGGTGAGTTGTTATTTTATTTTATTGATGAAGAATTATACTATACAGGCATTGGCTCCCTAGATTTAGTGATTAACAATGATCAGTTGTTGCCGATGGGATTAGACCAAGAGTGGTTGGATACGAAAAACTCTTATCATCTAATGGTTGAGTTTGGTCCACGCGTGTTTGGCTTATCTCAAATGGTTTATCAAGGCGAGGACTACTATCAAGTCTTGCTACCGCAAGGTGAAACGACAGAACAGATGTATGCACAATTTATATATATTTACCAAGATCATGCGATTTTCGGTTATCAAATTGAGTTAGAAGAGATACTCGATTCTCCTCAAGGTGCGATGAAAGATCTCTTTGTTGAATTGACTGGACTTCTTAATGAGTAATTATCGAAAGTGGGATAAAGTCGATTTCAACGGCCTTTCGGAGTGGTTTTTATGGAGCCATTGCGGTTTAATGCTCATTATGTAACAAACTATTCATCTAGTGTTAATATTAAATAGATAGTTGGCTTCATTCAAAAATCGTATTATATGGACAAAATATGATTTAAGGAGCCTTGTATGTTATTGCTTCAGAAATTTCACGGTTATCAGTTGTTGATTCCTAATCAATATCATCAGTCAACATGTTTAAGGTCCTTTGCCACCTTGGAGAAGTGTTTCTATCTTGAGGCACATCCCTTGTATTATCAAAAAGCGTTTAGAAATTTTACGATCTATTCCAAGCCAGAGTATTATGAGTTGCGGATGCGAGGTTGCCTAGTTTTAAAAGCTGACTTGGCGGTGATAGATCATTGGCTGTATATCGAAGCAGATAATGATAATAGCCAGACGATAAGTCAGCTACTGGTTGATTACATTCCGAAGCGCTCGCCTGTTCGGCGCCTAGTCGAAGGGCGCAGTAATGACTTTTTTTCGTTAATGCCTTTACAATGTATCCACCAGTTTTTAGTTGGAATCAGCTTCAGGGAGTTTAAAGAACAAATCAATCGGTTGACGCGCGTAACGTCATTGACTTATTTAAGTTCTGCACCAATAGTCAATTCTCATCAATTATCTGGTTATTATGCGGGCTTTCGCTTGAATGCTGACTGCCAACAATTTTTACTCAATCAACAGGTATATTTTTATGAAGAATTGGAACTGTTCGATTGGTGGTTATTAGCCAAATTACCTTACATGTGTGAGAAAAAAGTAGCAGAAATGCAGGGGCTTTTTTATGAAAAAACAGGCTTTGAATTAGTGTTATCATCGTAATCACAAACTTGTCTATTATTTTCATTCAATCGTTTTGGTGTAACTATCCACAATTGTCCTTTATAATTGAATTAGTAAGTTAGACATAGAGGCATAAAAAGCTTAATTTAAAGGAGAATCATTTATGAAAAAGACATTGAAAAAATTAGTAGTGACTGCATTAGCAACCAATATGGCACTTGTCGCTTTACCAGTTGCTTCAGTTTGGGCACAAGATGCAGAGGAGACGACGGAAGAGGTTTCCGAAGAAACGACGGAAGATGCACAAGCAGAAGCTGGGCATCCCTTAGCAGGCGTATTAACAGAAGCCTCGGCAGAAAACTTAGCTTTATTAGATGCATATGATGCTTACCAACAAGCTTTAAGCCAATTTACAGTTCAAGATGTCGCTGTTGGTGATGTGAACGGCACTTCTTACCAAGAAGTAGTCGACAGTTTTGAAACAAGCGTTGAAGGGGAAGAGTTTGAATTAAGTGAAACTGAAAAGTATTTAAGTTATACATTTGAGATTGATGAAGTAAGTGAGGCGACAGGCGAAAACAAGGCCTCAGAGTTAATCTTATACTTTAGCAATGACACCTTAATGTATATTGGTATCGCGACATTAGATATGGAAATCTATCCAGAAGATGTTTTAGCTGAAGATGAAATTGAAACATGGATTGCTGATCAAGTAAATGTTCAAACCGTTGCGGATAGACAAACACGTATCATGGGATTGTCTGAAATGGTTTACGAAGGTGTGACTTACCACATGGTCTTCTTACCAACAATCAGTGGTGAAGATGAAATCTTTGGTGACTACATGATTATTTCTGAAGACGCTGTTTATGACAGCTACCCATTAGGTATTGAGGAAGCAATCGAAAGTCCTCAAACAACCATGTTAAACTTATTCAGTAACTTCTTTGGCTTCTCGGAAGAAGAAGCACCAGCTGAAGAAGAAACAACTGAAGAAACAAGCGATGAAGTACCAGCTGAAGAAGAAACAACTGAAGAAACAACTGAAGAAGAAACAACTGAAGAGGAAACAACTGAAGAGGAAAGTGCTGAGTAATTTTACAGCATTTAAATTCATAAAAGCGGCTCACGTCATGTGAGTCGCTTTTTTTATATTATAAGGATTAATGGACGGAAGTTTGATTTATCATGCTTCAGATTACTTGTCATGGTTGGGACTAAAATTATAAGAAATCCGAGCATCACAAAGGAGTTTAGAGTCTACAAGCAATACAAGGCAAAGTCGCCGTGTCACCTATACGACACGTTCTTTCCACCACCTTTAACGGCGTGTCACCACATGACACGTGCTCTTATACTATTATTCTTCGTATCCTGAGTAGTTTTATAACATTTCAGGCAGAAATAACTGCTAAATTAAGCTTAATTATCCAAAGTCGCCGTGTCACCTATACGACACGTGCTTTCCACTACCTTTAACGGCGTGTCACCACATGACACGTGCTTTCCACCACCTTAAACGGCGTGTCATCACACGACTCGTGCACCAGAGTCTAGTCAAAGATATTCCTTCAATATAAAATCTTAAAAGAAAATGGTGTCCTTCGTCACGACACAGCCCCGATTAAAGCCAGCTGATAGTCTTAAATAACCGTTAAAAACGTAGTGACTGACCCTTTCATCTTTTCCCAAACCTCGTAATTAGCACATAAGAACGGGTTCGAATTTTAAACAAGCAGTGGATCTTCCAGAACAAACAAATTGGCTATCGATAGTCAATACAAATTCCGACAGCGAACTGCTCAAAGAGCTATTCTGTCGAGAGGCTTGGTAGGGAAATTATCGTTCTAAAATTTACTGCTGTGTAATATATTCAGAATAAACACTTTATAAAAAATATCAATTTAAAGTTTGCTCATAAAGACGCTGACGCAATTATTCAAAGCTGTCATTATAAAATTATTGAATGATACTTTAGAATAGCTTGAGAAAAACTCTGTTTAAAACACAATATGTATGCTAACATAAAGGTGTCATGACACCATATGTTGTGTTGTGAGAAAGGTGGATGACTCAATGTCAAGTTTAATTAAAGAGAATAAAGCGAGTATTTCGCAAGAACTAAGTATTCAGGTGATCAAAAGAGATGGGCGTCGTGTGCTATTTAATCAAGATAAAATAAAGCGAGCGATGATGAATGCAGTGGTTGAGGTTTATTCAACAGTGACAGAAGAACATGAAGAGCTTTTGACCGCAATGACGAAACAAATCCAACAAGATATCGCTAGCCGTTATACAAGGGATATAAAAATTTATGAAATTCAAAGCATTGTTGAACATCACTTATTAGAAAGTGGACTCATTGAGGTAGCCAAGGCCTATATTCGTTATCGTACAGAACGTGACTTAGAAAGAGCAGAAGCTTCCAATATAAATGTTCGCATTCAAGCGCTTCAAGCGAATGAACAAAAGGTTGTGAACGAAAATGCGAATAAGGATAGTCGCGTGTTCAATACTCAAAGAGATTTAACAGCCGGAATAGTCGCAAAATCTATAGGACTGACTATGCTACCACCACATGTAGCCAATGCACACCAAAAAGGTCAACTACATTATCATGATTTAGACTATCATCCTTATGCGCCAATGAGCAATTGTAGTTTAATTGATTTCAAATCAATGTTCGAAAAGGGATTCAAAATAGGCAATGCCGAGGTTGAATCGCCTAAATCAATTCAAACGGCCGCAGCGCAAATGGCACAAATTATTGCCAATGTTGCAAGTAGCCAATATGGCGGCACTAGTGCGAATCGAGTGGATGAAGTGTTAGCCCCTTATGCAGAACTTAATTTACAAAAGCACTTGGAAATAGCAAGTCACTGGATGGAAGATTCAAAAAAACAAATGGCCTATGCAGTAGAGCGAACGAAGAAAGATATCTATGACGCAATGCAAAGTTTAGAATATGAAATTAATACTTTGTATACCTCTCAAGGACAAACGCCTTTTACAACATTGGGCTTTGGGTTAGGAACAAATTGGATTGAACGCGAAATTCAAAAAGCAATTTTAAGAGTTAGAATTACAGGATTAGGGACAGAGAACAGAACAGCTATTTTTCCCAAATTGGTTTTTACTATAAAACGTGGTGTGAATTTGCAGCAAGTTGATCCCAATTACGACATCAAACAATTAGCGATTGAGTGTGCAACCAAAAGAATGTACCCGGATGTTTTAATGTACGATAAAATTGTTGAATTGACGGGAAGTTTTAAAGTGCCGATGGGCTGTCGTTCTTTTTTACAAGGCTGGCGAAATGAAGATGGGCAAGAAGTTAATGATGGGCGTATGAACCTCGGAGTGGTGACCTTGAATTTACCTAGACTGGCCTTAGAGGCTAATGGTAATCAAGAAACATTTTGGCAACTATTAAATGAACGTCTTGAAATTGTAGAGGATGCCTTAGTTTACCGTGTGAACCGGGTGAAGGAAGCAAAGCCAGAAAATGCACCTATCTTATATATGCATGGAGCGTTTGGAGAGAGGCTTAAGCCAAATCAAGCGGTGGATGACCTGTTTAAGAATAAACGAGCAACGGTATCTTTGGGTTATATTGGCTTGTATGAAGTCGCCACTTGTTTCTATGGAGCAGCTTGGGAAGAAAATTCGATTGCCAAAAACTTTACGATTGATATTTTGAAGACGTTAAAAGCAAAAGTTGATGTCTTAAGTGAACGACATGGCTATCATTTTAGCGTGTACAGTACGCCATCAGAAAGTTTAACTGATCGATTTTGCCAAATGGACCGAGAGTTATTTGGTGTGGTAGAGGACATTACAGATAAAGAGTATTATACGAATTCCTTCCATTATGATGTTCGCAAGACTCCCACACCCTTTGAGAAAATATCTTTTGAAAAAGACTATCCTCAATATTGTAGTGGTGGCTTCATTCACTACTGTGAGTATCCAAATATGCGACAAAATCCTAAGGCCTTAGAAGCCGTTTGGGACTATGCTTATGATCGAATTGGTTACTTAGGAACGAATACGCCAATTGACCATTGTTATGAATGTGACTATGATGGTGATTTTGAAGCAACAGCTCGAGGCTTCCAATGTCCGCAGTGTGGCAATCGCAATCCAGCAACATGCGATGTTGTTAAAAGGACCTGTGGTTATTTAGGCAATCCTCAACAAAGACCTATGGTCCATGGACGTCATAAAGAAATTAGTGCTCGCAAGAAACATATTTAGTCAAAAAAAGGAGAGACAGACATGAGGCATCCTAGGGCGCAAGAATGGTTAGCCCAAGAGTGGAGTCAAGGTAAAATAGCGGACTATAAGCCTTATAATTTTGTAGACGGAGAAGGTGTGAGATGTAGTCTCTATGTCAGTGGCTGTTTATTTGCATGTGAAGGGTGTTATAACCGAGTAGCGCAAAATTTTAACTACGGCACGGTCTATACTGAAGCTTTAGAACAGCAAATACTAAAAGATTTGGCAGCACCTTATTGTCAAGGCTTGACACTGTTGGGGGGCGAACCTTTTTTGAATACTCAAATACTTATTCCTTTATGTCGAGCGATTCGTCAGGAATTTGGAAACAGTAAAGATATTTGGTCTTGGACGGGTTATTATTGGGAAGAGATGATGCAAGAATCACCAGATAAGCTGGAATTGCTCAGTTTAATTGATGTGTTAGTCGATGGGCGGTTTGAATTAAGTAAGAAGGATTTAAGCTTACAATTTCGAGGAAGTTCAAATCAGAGAATTATTGATGTTAAAAGTAGCCTTTGGCGGGATGAAGTCATCTTATGGCGCCAAAGCTCAGGCGAAACCTATAAATAAACGTTAGTGAATTCTTTTAGACAGAAAATGACTAATATCCAAACGCTGAAATCACTTCAGACACGTTTTTGTAAATTGAATTATGCGAATTGAACTGTTATATTGGTACTATGAAAGATTCAGACTCAATCTATTTAGTCTGTCTTAATAAATGATTTAAAACTGTATCAATGTGAGGAGTATTTTTAATGGAAATTAACGAGACATTATTAAAAGAACTAACTGAAGTTAACGGTATCGCTGGTAACGAAGGTAAAGTAAGAGCACTATTCAAAAAAGAAGCAAGCGACCATGCGCAAGAATTTGTTCAAGATGGTTTAGGAGGTATCTTTGCAAAGCATACAGGAAATGCGGACGGTCCACGCTTAATGTTAGCGGCCCATATGGATGAAGTTGGTTTTATGGTCAGCCAAATCACAGACAAAGGTTTTATACATTTCGTAACCATTGGTGGTTGGTGGAGTCAAGTAGTACTCGCGCAACAAGTCACACTAACTACTCGCGAAGGAAAAGAATTCCGTGGGATTACAGGTTCAAAACCACCGCACGTTCTAACAGCAGAAGCGCGTCAAAAACCAATTGATATCAAAGATGTTTTCATCGACTTAGGAGCAAGCTCAAAAGAAGAAGTTGAAAGCTGGGGCATTCGTCCTGGGGATATGATTACCCCTTATATTGAATACACTCGTTTAAACGAGACCCCCTTCTTATTATCTAAAGCATGGGACAACCGTATTGGTGTGGCTGTCGCTTTAGAAGTTTTAAAAGAAGCAGCAATTAATGGTCATGAGACGGTACTTTATTCAGGCGCAAACGTTCAAGAAGAAGTTGGTCTACGTGGCGCTAAAGGGGCGACTTATTTAATCGAACCAGATCTAACCATTGCATTAGATACAGGTACGGCAGGTGATACACCAGGGATGACAGCTAAAGAAGCTGACTCGGTTTTAGGTAAAGGCCCACAAGTGATTGTTTATGATGCGTCAATGATTGGTCACAAAGGTTTTCGTGAATTTGTGGTAGATGTGGCTGAAGCAGAAGGCATTCCATTCCAATATACATTCATTCCTGGCGGTGGAACAGATGCTGGAGCACAACATCAAGCGTTAAGCGGTATTCCATCAATTGCGATTACGGTGCCTGTGCGTTACTTACATTCACATACCTCTGTTATTCATGAAGATGACTTTAAAAACACTGTGAAATTAGTGAATGCGATTGTTCGTAAAATGAACAAGCAGGCATTAAAGCAAATTCGTGAGAATGTTTAAACAGCCGTCTCTGATACATCAAGTCATACGTCAGATTAGACGAACATTTCAAAAGGAGCTAATTGAATGAAACTACGAATAATCGGTTGTGCCGGTGGTTACCCATTAGGAGAAAATGGGACGTCTTCTTATTTGCTCAGCTCGAGCGAAGGAGATTATCACGTCTTATTAGACGCCGGAAGCGGCTCTGCTTTAGCAATTGAAAAATACCTCGATGTTAATAGCCTAGACGCAGTTGTGCTTTCACATGATCATCCGGATCATGTGGCAGACGTCGGGATTTTTCAACATTTATTTTTATTGAAAAAACCCGCCCCTCAAACGACACCTATTCCCATTTATCATTTCCCGGAGTCAACATTTGCCCCATTATTAGTTGATGATGGCTCAAGTTTAGCGAAACCTTATCAACCAAATGGTGTCTTGAAATTAGGACCCTTTGATTTCACTTTCATTAAGACGGTTCATCCCTTGGAATGTTATGCGATGAGAATATTAGAAAGAGAAACGGGTAAAGTCATTGTCTATACGGCAGATAGTGGTTGGTTAGAAGCAATGATCGCTTTTGCGAATGAAGCAGATTTGTTAGTGGCTGATTGCAACTTCTCAAATGAAGTCGGCCAAAACGATAAACACTTTACTGCGGAGGAAGTAGCTCGACTGGCTAATGAAGCGAAAGTTAAAGCGCTAGTTCCCACTCATTTACCACCACAGGCTGATAAAGGTTTAATTATTGGTCAAGTAATGGAGGATTTGAACGCTAGCATTTCACTTTTAGAAGCTTATCCAGGCGCTTTATACGAAGTGTAAGCGCGACTTTCGGATAGAAAGCAAAACCATTTTTTTGGACAGAGGCTAGAAGTAGTCAACGGAGAGGATTGGAATAGATGTATTTTGTAGATAATCAGAATAATTATGATGCGAGTGTCAACATCGCAATTGAAACCTATTTAGTAGAGAACCGTTTAGTGGATGAGCCGATTCTGTTGTTTTATATTAATGCCCCATCAATTATTATCGGCCGCAACCAGAATACCATTGAAGAAGTTAATCAATCTTATGTTGAAGCCAATGATATTACGGTTGTTCGCCGCATGTCAGGGGGAGGAGCAGTCTATCACGATTTAGGAAACTTCTGTTTTTGTTTAATTAAAGATGACGATGGCTCCTTTAGAGACTTCGCAAGTTTTACTCAACCAATGATCGAAGCCCTTCGTAAGATGGGAGCGACAAGTGCCGAATTAAAAGGGCGTAATGATTTGTTAGTTGATGGACGTAAATTCTCAGGAAATGCGATGTATGCCAAGAATGGCCGTATGACTGCGCATGGAACGGTTATGTTCAAGTCAGAACTAGATGAAGTGAATAATGCCTTGAAACCTAACAAAGCAAAGATTGAATCTAAAGGCATTAAGTCCGTTCGTTCTCGTGTGACGAATATACTGCCATATGTCGATGAACAGTATAAAGAACTATCGACTGAAGCTTTCAGAGACATTATTTTATTAGAAATCTTTGGTGTTGAGAAACGTGAAGACGTGAAAGAATACCATTTAACGGAAGAAGACTGGAAGAAAATCTATGAAATTCGGGAAGAACGCTTTGGTAACTGGGATTGGAACTATGGACAATCACCAAGTTTCGATATCCAGAAAAGTCATAAGTTTCCATTTGGTTTAGTTGATTTCCGCTTTAATGTTAAAGCAGGTAAGTTCACTGAAGCTAAAATTTTCGGAGACTTTTTCGGTTTAGGAGATATTGCTGACGTTGAGAAGGTGTTAGTAGACACTAAGTATGACCGAGCATCTGTTAACGAAGTGTTCAATGGAATTGATATTAATAAATATTTCGGTAATGTGACTCAAGATGAATTGGTCGATTTAATCTTCTAGTATATACAAAAAGCTGTGGCTCAATTTGAGTCACAGCTTTTTGTATATACTAGATAGTTAGACTTTCCTTCTATAATACATCAAGAAAGTTAGGAGGTGATTTATCTAACAGGTGCTTCAGGAAACAGTTGTTGTAAAACTGGGATTCCTAACAAACGTGGTTTGCCTTGTTCTGGGAATAAATGAATCATGATTGCTGGGTTAAAGTTGGCTTCAATAGCCGCGTAGTCATTCTCCGATTGAATAGGGTGTGAGAAGTCCTTGATGATTAAGTCGATCCCGCAGAAGTTAGCGCCTAATGCCTTGGCACTTTTGATTGCTAGGTCTTTGTAATCTTGATGAACTTCATCAGTACGATCAATGGCAAGTCCGCCTGTTGAAATATTACTATTCTCACGTAAGTAAACAACTTGATCTTTGTCGGGAATCGAATCAAGCGATAACTGCTGAGCTTTTAATTGTAATTGCTCCAAACGGCCTTTGCCAATTTCTACTAAAGGCGCACGGTGATTCGAACCACGTAGTGGATCGGTGTTCACACGCTCGATTAATTCTGAAACGCTCGAGTGGCCGTCTCCTTTGACTTGAGCGGGTTGGCGTTCGCAAATTGCATGGACTTCGCCGTTTTGGACATAGAAGCGAAGTTCGGTTCCAGGGACAAATGCTTCTATAAGAACAGTCTCATCTTCAGCGAATGCAATTTGTAATGCTTCCTCATAGTTTTCACGACTAGGATGAGCTTTGAAAATGCTGATGCCAATACCATAATTCGTATTCTTAGGTTTCACAACAAATTGTTCAAATCCTATCAATGGAAAATATTGAGAAGCTTCTTCAAAGCTCGTGAAGCTATCCCCAGCAGGGACATGAATCCCGTTTTCTGCTAAGATTTTCTTAGTAGCGACTTTGTTCTCCATAACGAAATAACTGATTTGTGTATCGAAGGACGTCATGTTAGCATTCTTGACTAATTCAGAATGACCGTTATACGATAATCTGACTAAGTTTTCAGACGCATCTAATTCTTCAATTTCGATACCTGCTTTCATGGCATAAGTTAAAAGATGTTGTGTCGAAATTTCATAAATTTCGAAACCGTGTAAATTGTATGGTCGATCTAGATAAGTTTTTTTATGTTGACGGGCTAAGTCTAAGCCGTACTCTAAGAAGTAATCTTGCGCTTTGACGCCTTTAGCTTTCGCTTTTTCTTCTATCTCTAAGATGATTTTACCACCAAGAGTTAATTCTGGTGTTTCAAGTAATGGGATTCTATCAGCTACAATCTTTTCGAAGAAGCCGTCAGTCAATTGTTGTTCATCTAATGTGCGAGCGATCGTTTGCATTGCAGTTAATAATTCTAGACCTTCTTCTTTATATGCCAAAGGTGCCAAAGAGTCTGTAGCGGCGACGACATGATTCATTATGTTGCCTAATTCAACCTCTTCATCTCGCTCAATCTGTGGAATATACAACATTGTAAGGATAAATAGTTTGGTAAAGATAATATCCTCACGTGTTATTCCATAAGGGTCAAGTGGGTTTAAATCAAAGTTACGAAACTCGATGTACTTAATACCATCTGTAATTAACTTACGGTATTGTTCTTGACCTCTAAAACGTACATCACGGTATAGTTCTTTTTCTAAAGAGAGTTGTCCGCTTGTAACAGCTTTTTCTACATCTGTTACAAATGCTTCTAATGAAGCATATGAAATAGATAAATCGGGATCATTTTGGTAGCCGTATTGACTCTGTCTGAATGAACGCATGGTTGATTCTTTTGGTGCTCCGAATAAATTGGTTGAATAGTTATCTGCCAAATATGGTGTAGCCCCCAAGAAGTAAGTCAGTAACCAACGATAACGTAAGTAGTTGCGTCCTAAAGTTAAGTAAAGGTCGTTCGTAACTTCTTTAATAGACAAGTTTTGATTCAATTCAGAAACTTTTGCTTCTATAAGAGCGGGGTTAATCTGGAAGTTATAGTGAATGCCACATAATAGTTGAACGGGCTTACCATATACTTCTGCAAGATAAGCACGATACTTATACTCATCTGGATTTTCTAACTGAGCAATTTTGATGACGTCTGGGTCATCAGGTAAAAGACCAGGACCACTGAAAGGCCAGAGTAGTTCATCGTCGTGCTGTTCTGTCATAGTAGTCTGCACAATTTGATGACTTGCTGCTAGCCATTTGATTGCTTCTTTTGCTGTCTTCACTGGGGGAGTAATTAACTCTAATTGACTATCAGCGAAATCAGTTTGAATATAAGGTTGTTGCGTGCGAGTACCCCACTCAGCAGAATGTGGGTAATCGGATAAGTTGCCATCTTGTTTCAAACGTAATGATTCTTTCTCTAAGCCAATTGTACTTTGCCATAGACTACTTAAATCTTTTAGTTGAAACATTGGGTGATTAAGTTCCATAAATGCCTCCAACTACACGCATGAATTGTTGCTTCATGGTGAGATATTATTACTGAATCATAGTATAACTGATAATAGAGAACAAACAAACCATTTTAATAATGAATTTACTAAAGAAATGTTATAGGAAAGCTTGATTATAGTAGCTTTGCCTCCAAAGCAATAATAATATTAATAAAATATCAAAAATATGTTTGACAGAAGGAACAATCCCATGTTATATTATTCCTTGTCGTCACGAGGACATAGAAAAACAAAGCAACTCACGACGAAAAATAATTTTAAAAAAGACTTGACTTAAATGTTAAGTAAATGTTAAGATTAAGACCTTGTTGAAGAAGCAACACAACAAGTAAACAAAAAACATGAAACATTAAGACGAAAACATTTTTTAAAAAGTGTTGACAACGTAAAGAGATTCGTGTTATGATATAGAAGTTGTCGCGGTAAGAAACGAAGCGTTTCCAAAGTGACACAAAGCTCATTGAAAACTAAACAAAGATAAACACCAAGATGTGTAAGAGTTTATTGGCTACGGCTGATAAACACAACCGAATAAATTTCGAGACACTGGATGACCA